>NZ_JBIVTR010000006.1:14636-80472 GCF_044756785.1 Streptomyces sp. NPDC091649
GGGGGGGGCGGGGCCCCGCCCCGGGGGGGCGGGGGGGGGGGGGGGGGGGGGGGGGGCCCCCCGGGGGGGGGGGGGGGGGGGGGGGGGGCCCCCCCCCCCCCGCCACCACGGACCGGCGGACGTCAGGTGCGGGCGTAGTACCAGGACAGCGCGGGATCGGCGGTCTCCGGAGGGGCGGTGGAGACGTGTCCGCTGACCGCGGATGTCGCGAAGCGCGCGCGCAGTTCGTCGAGCTTCGGCAGCATACCGAGGACCGTGTCGAAGGGGACGCCGAAGTCGACGAGACAGGCGATCTCGCTCACGCCGATGTCGCTGAGCCGCTGGACCACCCTGGCGCACTTGTCCGGTGTGCCGAGCAGGGAACGCCGCTGGTAGAAGTCCTCCGCCGCGATGTCGACGAGAGCCTTCTGCTCCGCGTCGCTCATCGACGAGGACTCGCCGTCCACGGCGGCGTCGTTGCGCTTCTGGGTGACGAAGGAGGAGAGGTAGTTGCGGACCGGGTCGTGCACGATGCCCTTCACCTCCGCCTCGTCGTCACCGACGAACGTGTGCAGGCCGACCGTGACGGTCCCGCCGGCGGGGTCGAGCCCGGCCCCGGCGCGCGCGGCCCGGTAGGCGGAGATGTTCTCCTCCAGGCGCTCCCAGCTGTCCAGGAGCGTGAGGACGTTGAGCCCGGCCTGCCCGGCCTGTGTCCACGTCTGCGGGTTGGAGGTGTGGACGAGCCACAGCGGCAGCTCCGGCTGCCGCGGACGCGGATAGGTGCGTACGCTGAGCGGCTCGCCGTCCGGGCCGGGGAACTCGACCTGCTCGCCGCGCCACAGCGACCGCAGCGTCTCGATGTGCCCGAAGGTGTACTCCCGGCGGGCGTCGAAGAGATCCGGGTGGAAGACGAAGTCGCCCTTGTGCCAGCCCGTGGCCAGGCAGATGCCCACCCGGCCGTCGGACAGCTGGTCGACCAGGGCCCACTCCTCGACCACGCGCACCGGGTGGTGGTGCGGCAGCACGACGCTGCCGGCCCGCAGGTGCAGATTGCTCGTGGCGACGGCCAGGGCGGCGCTCAGCACCGACGGGTTGGGGAAGCTGCCGCCGAACTCCTGGAAGTGCCGCTCGGGGGTCCAGATGGCGCTGAAGCCCTTGTCGTCGATGTAGCGGGCGACGTCGAGGATGAAGCGGTAGCGGTCCCCGAAGCCGTTGTCGTCGTTGGAGGAGAAGAAGTAGACGCTGAAGTCGGTCATGAGCGCGGTCCGTTCGGCGTGAGGGCGGGCAGGGTACGGGTCACGACCTCGGCGATGGCACGGAGGTTGTCCTCCAGGACGATCGTGAAGTGGTCGGCGTCGAGGGCGTGGACGGTCACGTCGTCGCCGGCGAAGGTGCCGAGGCCGTTGGTGGTGTCGGAGTCGTCCCGGCCGATGGCGGGCATGCCGTAGGGGTTCTCGGCGGCCGAGAAGCCGTTCGTGGCGTGGAAGACGGTCGTCTGTACGGGGCGGGCGAACGGCCGGGCCTCGTAGTCGAGCAGCAGCTTGCCGTTGAGGTCGAGCAGTGCGAAGCGGGTACGGATCAGGCGGTGCACCTCGTCGGGCGACAGCTGCGCCGGGGAGCCCTCGACGACGTGCCGGGTGATGTGGTCGATGGCCTCGTCCGGGGTCAGGCCCGTCAGTTCGTCGATGCTCAGGCTCGGGTCGGCCTTCCAGAGCTGGGAGGCCGAGTTGCCGATGAGCATCAGCGTCACCGCGTCCTGGTTCTCCTCCGTGATCACGGAGTTGTCGACGCCGCTCCAGGCGCCGGTGCCGGGCAGCAGCGCGTCGACGAGGTAGAGGTGCGAGACCTCCTCGCCCGCCTCGACCAGCTGGCGTGCCATCTCGAAGGCCAGGATGCCGCCGAAGGAGGCGCCGCCCAGGATGTAGGGGCCGTCGGGGTGCTCCTGGCGGATCTCCGCGACGTAGCGGGCCGCCATGGCCTCGATCGAGGCGAACTCCGTGAACCGGAGGTCGGAGTCCAGCTGCTCCAGGCCGTAGAACGGGTGGTCCATCCCGAGGTAGCGGGAGAGGTAGATGCAGTAGCTGACGTCGCCGAAGAGGTGGTGCACCCAGAACGAGGGCGCCTTGTCACCGCTGCGGTTGATCGGGACCAGGAAGCGGCGGTCCTCCGCCGGGGCCGTGCGGATCTCCCGGTCGGTGATCACCAGGGGGGCGGGGGCGGAGCGGGCCGTCCCGTCGGCGCGCGCGGCGAGTTCGGCGGCTCCGGCGGGGGAGACGGTGCCGCCCGCGGCGGTCACCGGGGCCAGGATCGCCGGCGGGGGCACCAGGGCGCGGTCCCACGACGTGGCGTCGGAGGTGGCCAGGACCGTGGTGCCGCCCGCGAGCGCCAGCGGCCGCACGGCCGTGTCACCCGCGGCCCGGCGCAGCGCACCGCGCCAGTCGGCGGCCGAGGCGAGGAGCCCCGCGAGGTCGGCGCCCCGCACCGGGGTGCCCGGAAGGGCCGACAGAAGGTCCGCGGCCGAGCGCAGTGCCGTCTCGCGGTCCCGCCGGCCCCCCGCCGGAGCGAGCTGGGCTCCCGTCCACACGGTGGCGAACTGCTCGGCCACCGCGCGTACATCGGTCGCGTCGTCCTCGGTGTGGGTGGCGTCCGGTTCCGGTGCGTCGAGAAGGACCAGCTGGGTGACCTCGTGGCCCGCGTCGGTGAGGATGCGCGCGGTCTCCACCGCCAGACGTGCCGCGACCGAGTGCCCGGCCAGCCGGTAGGGGCCCTGCGGGCGGTCCGCGAGGACGGCCTCGGCGCAGGCGCGGGCGAGCTCGGTCAGACCGTGGCCGTTGTTGGTGCCGCGCGGCGCGGCAGAGGTGAACTCCACGCCGCGCACCGGTCCCTCGACGCCGAACCAGGTACGCAGGTGCAGCAGCCAGGTCAGCTCACCGGTGGCCCCGGGCAGACCGTGCAGCGGCACGCCCGGGCCGTCGTCCCCGAAAGGGACGGTGACGGCCTTCGGGGCCGCGGTCCCCGTACCGGCCGCGGGGGCGGCCGGCTCCGGCCTGCCCGCGGGCGCGGTCCCGGCCGGGCCGGCGGGCGAGGAGGTGTTGCCGTCGGGGGAGACGCCGTACTCGTCGACCAGGTGCTGCACGAGGCTGTTGAGCGTCGTGCACTCGAAGATCGCCGCCATCGGGATGTGGTCGCCGAACGCGGCCTGCAGCCGCTGCATGATCCGCAGTGCGGAGATCGAGTCGACGCCGTAGGCCGTGAGGTCCCGCTCGGGGTCCACGGAGTCGGGCGCCAGACCGATGCCCTCGGCGAGCAGGACCCGGACCTGGGCGGCGAGCCCGTCCCCCGAGGGGGCGGCCTCGGCGGCTCGGCCGCCGTTCCGCGGCGCCGCGTCGGGTGCGGTCGCCGCCGTGGGCGGGGCCGGGGCGGCGGCCGTCTTCGGCTTGGCGCCGGATCCGTTCAGCGGCGTGGTGGTCACCGGGGCGCCGATGGGCGGCGTCGAACGGGACACCGGGGGCTTCGGAGCGGCGGGCGCCTTCGCGGTGGGCCGGACGGCAGGGGCGGAGGGAGCCGGGGCGAGGGCGGGGGCCGGAGCGGGCGCCGCCGGAGCCGCGACCGCCTTCGGGGCGGGCACCGGCGGCAGCCAGTACCGCTCCCGCGCGAACGGATACGTGGGCAGCCCCGCCACCCGCCGCAGCGGTGCGCCGCGGTGGAGTTCGGCCCAGTCGATGTCCACTCCGCGCACCCACAGGGCCGCGGCCTTGTCGAGGTCACCGCCACGGGCGAGTTCCAGCACCCGCACGCGGTCGTCCTCGTCGAGCAGCCCCGCGGCCGTGCGGTCGGCCTCGGCCGGCGTGGTGTGCAGCGGCGTGTCGCACGCCTCGCCGGCGGCGAACGAGCGCAGTGCGCCGGCCAGCTGGGCGGCCGAGTCGGCCACCACGGCCAGCCTGCGCTTCAGGGCGCCACGGCCGCTCTGCAGGGTGCGGGCCACCTCGGCCGCGTCGAGCCGGCCGTCGGGGCCACGGAGCGCGGCCCGGTCCAGGTGCTCGGCCAGCTGCCCGGCGTAGGTCCTCAGCTGGTCGTCGGAGTGGGCGCTCAGCACGAACAGCTGGGCCCCGCCGGAGGCCGGTGCGATCGGGCGCGGGTCGGCGAACTCCTCCACGACCACATGGGCGTTGACGCCGCCGAAGCCGAAGGAGCTGATCCCGGCGAGGCGCGGCGCCTCGGTGCCGGACGCCGTGCGCGGGCGGTCCCACGGGCGGGCCGAGTCCACCAGGTGGAAGGGGCTGTCCGCCAGGTCGAGGAGCGGGTTGGGGCGCTCCACGTGCAGGGTCGGCGGAAGCATCCGGTTGCGGATCGACAGCACGGTCTTGATGAGACCGGCCACGCCCGCGGCCGTCTCCAGGTGCCCGACATTGGTCTTGACGCTGCCGAGGCCGATGAACTGCCGCTTGTCCTCGGGCACTCCGAGCTCGCGGAAGGCCCGCGTGAGGCCGTTGAGCTCGACCGGGTCGCCCAGCGCGGTGCCGGTGCCGTGGGCCTCGACGTAGCCGACGAGCGAGGCGTCGGTACCGCCCCGCCGGTGGGCCGCCGTGATGACGGCCGCCTGGGACTCGGAGTTGGGCGCGGTCAGGGAAGCGGCGCGCCCGCCGTGGTTGATCGCGGTGCCGCGCACCAGGGCGTACACCGTGTCGCCGTCGCGCAGCGCCGCGGAGAGCGGCTTGAGGAGCACGGCGCCGACCCCCTCGCCGCGGACGTAGCCGTCGGCGCGGTGGTCGAAGGTCTTGCAGCGGCCGTCGGCGGCGAGCATCCCGGACTTGCCGAAGGCAAGGTAGCCGGTCGGCGTGAGGGTGAGGTTGACGCCGCCCGCGAGGGCGGCCGTGCACTCGCCGTCGTGGATGGCGCGCACCGCGCGGTGGACGGCGACCAGGCTGGAGGAGCAGGCGGTGTCCACGGGCTCGCTCGGGCCGCGGAGGTCGAGGAGGTAGGAGACGCGGTTGGCGAGGATGCTGTGCGCGTTGCCGCTGGCGAGCTGGCCGTCGATCTCGGCGCCCGACTCCAGGAGCAGCGACGCGTACTCTGTGGAGCCGCAGCCGACGAACACCCCCGTGTCGCTGCCCGCGAGGGAGGCCGGGTCGTGGCCGGCGTCCTCGATGGTGCGCCACGCCGTCTGCAGGAACAGCCGGTGCTGGGGGTCCATGAGCCGTGCCTCGCGCGGCGAGATGCGGAAGAAGGACGGATCGAACAGGTCGGCGTCCGCCAGGAAGCCTCCCCAGCGCGACGGCACCTTCTCCGGGTCGGTCTTCGGGTCGCCGTAGATCTCCCGCCAGTCGAACCGCTCGGCCGGGATCTCCCCGACGAGGTCGCGTCCCGACAGGAGGTTCGTCCAGTACGTCTCCACATCCGGGGAACCGGGGAACGCGCCGGCCATGCCCACGATGGCGATCGGCTCGTGCCGCCCGTCGGCCGGCGGCGTGACGGCCGCCGGAGCGGGCGCGGCCGACGGCGCCGGAGGCGCGGGCGGGGCGGGCGGTGTGACGGCCGGGGCCGGAGCGGCGGCCACCGCGGGCTTCCGCTCGTCGGCGAGAGCGGCGATCAGCGCCGCCACATTGCGGAAGCCGTACAGGTCGGCCGGGTTGAGGTGGGTGGCCAGTTCGGCGTTGACGCGGTCGGTGAGGTCCACGACGGTGACCGAGTCGAACCCGAAGTCGCTCAGGTGCTCGTCGAGGCCGATGTCGCCGGGCAGCACCCCGAGGACCGCGGCGACGGCGTCCACCACGGTCGCGCGTATGTGCTCGACGGCCTCGGGGGAGGGGCGTCCGCTGGTCTGTGACACGTCGTTCTCCTCGGTGTGGGAGGGCTGCTGGAGGTGGGATTCGGGCCCCGGGGACGCCGGCGCGACGCCCGCGGCCCCGGTCGCGGTGCCCGCGGGGAGCCGGTGCGGGATGCGTGCGAAGGGGTAGCCGGGCAGTGAGACGATCCGCCCGTCGGGCCGGCCCAGCGCCGCGTCGGCACCGGACAGCTCGGCTCCGCCGGCCCAGGCCGCGGCCGCCTCGCCGAGGGATGCCGCGCCGGGGGGCGCCGTCAGGACGTGGGCGGCCGCCTCGTCCGCCCCGACCCGGCCCGCGTGGACCGCGGAGGCGTTCTCGCCCGCCAGGTGGCGGTCCAGGGCGCGGACCAGATCCGGCACGTCGTGCGCGACCACGGCCAGTCGCCGGGCAAGCGGCTCCCGGCCGTCGGCCAGCGTCCGCGCGACGTCCGCCAGATGCGGTGCGTCGTCCCCGAGCTGTGCCAGGTGGTCCCTCAACCGGACCGCGTGGTCACGCAGTTGCTCCTCGCGGCGGGCCGACAGGAGCACGAGCCGGGGCTCGTCCCGAGGCCGTGTCACCCGGTCCGGTGCGGGCGGCCCCGCCACCACGACATGGGCGTTGGCGCCGCCCGCTCCGAACGAGCTGACGGCGGCGATCCGCTCCGGCGCCGCTGCACCGGCGGGCCACGGAGCGCGCTCGGCCACCAGGCGCAGCGTACGGCCGTCGAACGCGCCGACAGGACGGTCGCAGTCCAGCGTGGCGGCCAGCTCGCCGTGGCGGAGCTGGAGCAGCACCTTGGACAGCTGCGCCATCCCGGAGGCCGCCTCCAGGTGCCCCAGGGAGGGCTTGACGGAGCCGACCGCCGTGCCGCGCCCCCCGAAGACCCGCGCGAGCGCCTCGGCCTCCACCGGGTCGGCCAGCGGGGAGCCGGTCGCCTGCGCCTCCACGTACTGCACCGCCTCGGCGGTGACGCCCGACCGGGCCAGTGCCCGGCGGATCAGCTCCTCCTGGGCGTCGGCACTCGGCGTGACCATGCTGGTGGTCGCGCCGTTGGAGTTGACCGCCGAACCGAGGACCAGGCCGTGCACACGGTCGCCGTCGCGCCGTGCCGCCGACAGCGGCTTGAGCACCACGGCGCCCACGCCCTCCCCGGGCACCATGCCGTCGGCGTCCTGGGCGAAGGAGCGGCTGACGCCGTCCGGGGAGAGCATGTTCATCGCCGACAGAGCGGTGTGGTGCGAGGGTTCCAGGATCAGGTTGACGCCACCGACGACGGCCGCGCCGCAGTCGCCGCGCCGGATGGCCTCGCACGCCAGGTGCAGCGCCGTCAGCGACGACGAGCAGGCGGTGTCCACGGCCAGGCTCGGTCCGGTGAAACCGAAGGTGTACGAGGTGCGGTTCGCCGCCGACCAGTGCGAGGAGTGGGCCTGTGCCTCGGAACCCGCACCCCTCAGCTCGGCGGCGAGCACCTGGTAGGGGCTGTGCATCAGGCCCACGAACACCCCGACGCCGGCTCCGCCGGTCCGCCGGGCCGCGCGCTCCAGCGCGCGCCGGGTCGCCCCGGCGTCCTCCAGGGCCGTCCACACGGCCTCCAGGAAGAGGCGCTCCTGCGGGTCGGTGCGCTCGGCGTCACGGGGGGACATACGGAACACCAGCGGGTCGAACGCCTCCACGTCCTCCAGGAAGGCGCCCCAGCGGGCGGCGGGCACCGCGCCTGCCGGGTCCCAGCGCTCGTCGGGGATCTCGGAGACGGCTCGCCGTCCCTCACGCAGGTGCTCCCACAGGGCGTCGATTCCGTCCGCACCGGGGAAGCGGCCGGAGATCCCGACGACGGCGATCGGCTCGTCGGCCGGCGCGGGAACGTCCGCCCCCGAGGCCACGGTCGCGGCCGGCGCCACCGCCGGTGGGTCCACCGGCGCCGGCGCGCTCGCGGCCGGTGGCTTCGCCGGTGCCGGCGCGGTCGCGGCCGTGGTCGCCGTACGACGACGCAGGGGAACCGTCGGCGTGCTCCGGTCGACCAGACGCGCCAACGGCTGGGCCGGGTCGTCCAGCAGCGAGGCGACGACGCCGCTCAGGGAGGTGGACTCGTAGGGAATGGTGCGGGGAATGGGCCCGAGGTCGGCCTCGATCCGGTCCACGACCTCCATGCTGACCAGGGAGTCGCAGCCGTAGGCGGCCAGGGGGGAGTGCGGGTCCAGCTCGCCCTCGTCCAGCTTGAGCACGTCGCTGAAGATCCGCGTCAGGTAGGCGAGCGCGACCTTTGCCGGCTCAGGACCCGTCTCCGTGGCCGCTTCTCGCGGAACCTCCGCGGAGACGGGCCGCACGCCGGCGAAGCGGGCGAACGCCTCGGAGTGCGACGCCAGGAGCGCCTCGACCACGCCGTTCAGCGAGGTCGACTCGAAGGGAACATCGCGTGGCGCGGACCCCAGGTCGGCCTCGATCCGGTCGGCGGCCTCCATGCTGACCAGGGAGTCGCAGCCGTAGGCGGCCAGGGGGGAGTGCGGGTCCAGCTCGCCCTCGTCGAGCTTGAGCACGTCGTTGAAGACCCCGGTCAGATAGGCGGTCGCCTCCTGGTCGAGGGCGGGAGCCGAGTCGAGGGCGGGAGCCGAAGCGGCCCGCACGCTCGCCGGTGTCTCCGCCGGCGTCTCCGCCGGTGTCTCCGCCTCCGGCTCCGCCGCCCGGACGGGCTCCGCCCGCACCCGGCGGGTGGGCACCGGCCAGCCGTCCCGCTCGGCCAGCAGCACGTGCTGTCCGGCGGCCGCGTCGTCGGGCCCCGCCGTACCCACCACGCGTACGCCGCGCAGCCCGGAGTCCAGGAGGACGGACCGCCACGTGCCCGGGGTGAGCAGCGGGGAGAACGGCTGCCGCAGTTCCCCGTCGTCGTAGGCCCACCAGCCCTCGGTGAGACCGAAGACCATGGTCACGGCGTCCAGGACGCGCGTGCCCTCGTTGATCAGGAGCAGCCCACCGGGCCGCAGCAGCCGCGCCGCCGCACGCACGTTGTGGCGCACGTCGGGCGTCGCGTGCAGCACGTTCGCCGCCAGGACCACGTCGTACGACCCCTCGGAGAAGCCCTGCTCCTCCGGGTCCCGCGCGATGTCCAGAACCGAGAAGCGCGCCTGCCGGTACGTCTCGGAGAACCGCTCGCGGGCCTTGCGGACCAAACCGGGGGACAGGTCGGTGAAGGCGTAGTCGAGCCGGTCGCCCAGCGGCTTCAGGGCGTCGAGCACCGGCCGGCTCGTCCCTCCGGTGCCGGCGCCGACCTCCACGATCCGCAGCCGCCCGCCGTCCACGGCGGCATGCCGCGTCGCGTACGCCGCGACGGCCTTCGCGCTCACGGCGTTGAAGTGCTCCGAGCGCGGGTCGTCGTGGTACAGCGGCGCCAGCTTGTGGTCGCTGCCTCCCGGGAAGAGCACCGACAGGCCGTTGCGGCGGCCGCACAGCACGTCCGGCAGGACCTCGGTGCACTCGCGCAGCAGGTCGGCGAGCGCACCGGCGTGGGGGTACGCGCCGACGAGCCGTTCGCGCATCGCGGCGGACGCCTCCGGGTCCGGTACCTCGGCCTCGTCCGCCGGAACGCTGAGCGTGCCGTCCGCGTGCGTGACGATGTGGCCGCCGCGGGCCAGGGCGAACAGCGCCGCGTCGAAGAGGCGTTCCTGCGCGGGCAGTACCCCCAGACGTCCGGCGAGTTCGCCGCGGGAGACGGTGGTGCCGGGCGTCGGCCAGGCGCCGTGGCCGAGGAACGCGTCGCGCAGCAGGACCCGCGCGTACGGTTCCAGGGTGTCGAAGAACTCCGCGCCGGTGAGCCGGGCGTCGTCGGCGGTCCGCACCCGGGCCGCCGCCTCGGCCGCTCGCACCGCGGCGGAGCGCGCCTCGGACGTGGCCTGCGGGCGGTCGGCGGCCTCGTCGTCGGCGCCGGTCAGGCGGACCGGGGCGACCTGTACGACGGGGCCGGCCAGGACGCGGCGGAAGGCGTCGAGGCCCGCGGTGTCGCTGATCGGCTCGACGCCGAGCCGCGCGGAGACCCGGGTGCGGTAGTCGTCGGTGGCGACCGAACCGCTCTCGCCCCACAGGCCCCAGTTGAAGACCTTGACCGGGCGCCGCAGGCGGGCCGCGAGGAACCGCCCGTAGGCGTCCTGGAGTGTGGAGGCCGCCGCGTAGTTGGCCTGGCCCGCGTTGCCGTTGTGCGAGATCGCCGAGGAGAAGACGGCGAAGAAGTCCAGCGGCTCGTCCGCGAGGACGCGTTGCAGCACCACGGTGCCGTATGCCTTCGGGCCGAAGGAGGAGCGCAGAGTCCGCTCGTCCATCCGGGACAGCGTGCGGTCGTTGAGGACGAACGCGGAGTGCACGACGCCGTCGACGCCGCCCCAGTCGTGGCGCATACCGGCGACGACGGAGCGCAGTGCGGCCTCGTCGGTGACATCGGCGGAGGCGTACGTCAGTCGTTCCGGCAGTTCGGCCAGCAACGACCGTATGGTGCCGGGCAGTTCGCTCTCCTCCCGGCGGCCGACCAGCCGGACTCGGGCACCGTGCTCCCGCGCGAGATACGCGCCGACGGTGACGCCCAGGCCGCCCGCTCCACCGGTGATCAGATAGCGTCCGCCCTCCCGCAGCGGCAGTGCGTCGTCGGGGCCGGACAGATCGACCCGCTCCAGGCTGCGGGCGTAGCGCACCCCGCCCGAGAGTGCCACCGAGTGCGCCGGGCGCGCGGGCGGCTCCGCCGCCAACTGCCCGATCAGACCGGAGTAGTCGCCTGCGCGGGCCGCGTTCAGCAGGTCGTCCCGGGTGACGTCGGCACAGCTGACGGAGAGGAACCCCAGCTCACGCGATGCCGAGGCGGCGAGCCCCGGAAGGCCGCCGGCGAAGGGGTTGCGGGCCGCGAGGGCCTCGTCGGTCTGCTGGACCCCCGAGGTGACCACGTGCAGCCGTACGCCGCCGTGGGGGCGTCGCGTGTCCAGCGCCTTGAGCAGGTGGAACAGCGCCACCGGCCCCTCGTCGACCGCCAGGTCGAGCTGTCGCAGGTCGTCCGCCGAGTAGAGCCGCTCCTCGACGCCGCCCAGGAACCAGATCTCGGCGGGCTGCCGGGCGGTCCCCAGGAGTGTGTCGAACTCCTCGGCGCCGGAGGCGATGTCCTCCAGGAGGGCGTGGTGGACCGGGCGTCCGGCCGCGTGGTGGTGTGCGGCCAGGGCGGCGCCCAGGCCGTGGTCGTGGCCGGTGCTCAGGACGAGGACCGGCCCCTCCGCGGCCGGCGCCGGGTCCTCCAGCGGCGCGGGACGCCATACCGAGCGGTAGAGCGGCACGCCCTGTCCCGTCTGCTCCGTCTGCTCCGCCTGTTCCGCCTGTCCCGTCTGCTCCTTCGGCTCCTTCGGCTCCTTCGGCTCCGTCTGGTCCGGGTCCGGGGAGGAGGGGCGGGCGATGCGCAGCCCCTCGAAGCGGACCAGGACCGTGCCGTCGGCGGCGGCCAGTTCGACGTCGGCGCGGGCCGTGCCGCGTACGGAGTCGAGCGAGACCAGCCTGACGTGGGCGTGGCGCGCCTCCCGGGCGGAACCGTTGACCGTGATGCGGGCCACCGAGGCGGGCAGCGCGGTGCGCGAGTCGTCCTCGGGCAGCACCCCCTGAACGGCGTGCAGGGCGCTGTCCGTCATCGCGGCCTCGACGGCCCACTCGGGGGCGTCCGCGGCCGGCCTGGCCAGTTCGGCCAGCGCCTCGCCGTCCCCGCGATGGAGCACGGTGAGGCCGCGGTAGAGCGGGCCGTAGCGCAGCCCGGCGGCCTCCGCCGTGGCGTACACCTCGTCGGCTCCCGACCGGTGTGCGCAGCGGGCGCGCACCGCGTCGGCGTCGATGCGGCCGAGCGGCCGCCCCGTACCGGCGCCGAGCGCGCCGGTGGAGTGCACGGTGCCGGTCCCGGCGTCACGGAGCTCGTACGAGGACCCCTCCTCGTCGAAGTCGACGGACACCTCCAGCGTGTCGTCCCCGACCTCCAGGGGCACGCGCCAGCGGACGTCCTCGAACACCACAGGGGTGCCGGGGCGCAGCGACGCGGCGGCCTCGCGGGCCAGCGCGAGATGCACGACGCCCGCGACGACGGCACGGTCCCGCACCAGGTGATCGCCGATCACGGTGTCGGTGCGGCGCAGCAGGGAGGAGGGGCGGCCGGCGGACTGCGACGCCGCCGTCCGGTCGGTCTCGTCGGTGAGTTCCACCCAGTAGCGCTTGGTGCTGAAGGGGTAGGCGGGCAAGGGCGCCGGAAGCGGCCGAGGGCCGTCGCGGAAGACCTCGTGCCACGGGACGCGGGCGCCGCGGACCCAGGCGTCGGCGAGCTCGTCGAGACGGCCCTCGGTCAGCGACGCGCCGACGTCAGCAGCCGGTTCGGCCTGGTCCGCGCGTCCGGACCGGACCGTCGGAGCCGGGGCGCCGTCCAGGTGGGCGCGGAGCGCGCTCACGAGCTCCGCCGTCGTGGCGGCGACCACCGCGAGTCGGTGGTCCCACTCCTCACGGCCGGTCAGCAGGGTGAAGGCGATGTCTCGCAGCGGGGGCGCGCCCTCGCGGTCGAGGTCGTCGGCCAGGCGCCGCGCGGTCTGCTCCAGCTGCTCGGGCGTGCGGGCCGACAGACCGGCCACGTGGGGGCGGCCGTCGTCGGGAGCCACCTCCTGGCGGGGCCACTCCTCAAGGACCACATGGCCGTTGGCGCCGCCGGCGCCGAAGGAGCTCACGGCCGCACGCCGGGGCGCACCGTCCACGGACGCCCACGGCTCGGCCGTGCGCTGCGGGTAGAAGGGGGTCGACGCCAGGTTCAGCTTGGGGTTGACCGGCTCGCTGTGCAGCGTCGGCACCAGCGTGCGGTGCGCGAACTGCAATACCACCTTGGTGATGCCGCAGACCCCCGCCGCCGCCTCCAGATGGCCGAGGTTGGACTTCACCGAGCCCAGCGCGCAGAAGCCGGTGGCGTCGGTGTGCTCGGCGAACGCCCGCTTGAGGCCCTCGACCTCGACCGGATCGCCCAGCGAGGTGCCGGTGCCGTGAGCCTCGACGTAACTCACCGAGCGGGCGTCGACGCGGGCCGCGCGCAACGCGTCGGCGACGACGGCGCCCTGGGCGCGGGGGGTCGGCACGGTGTAGCCGTTGCTGCGGCCGCCGTGGTTGACGGCGGTGCCCCGCACCACCGCGTGGATGCGGTCACCGTCGGCGATCGCGTCCGAGAGCCGCTTCAGGATCAGCGCGCCCGCCCCCTCGCCGGGCACGAAACCGTCCCCGCCCTCGCCGAACGCGCGGCAGCGGCCGTCGGAGGCCAGCAGCCGCATGTCGGTGAGCGTCGCGTACTTGATGGGGTGGATGTTGACGTTGACGCCACCGGCGACGGCCACCTTCGACTCGCCGGACAGCAGGCTGCGGCACGCGAGGTGCAGCGCGGTCAGCGAACCGGAGCAGGCCGTGTCCAGGACCATGCTGGGGCCGTGCACGTCCAGGACGTAGGAGAGCCGGTTGGCGATCGAGTAGTCCATGGAGTGCGCGAACACCTTGTTGCCGCGGCCCCACTGCTCGGCGCCCACCAGGCCGTACTGCGATCCCGTGACGCCGACGAAGACGCCGACGGCGTGGGTGTCGCCGGTACGGCTGGTCTCGTGCAGCTTGCGCCGCGAGTAGCCGGCGTGCTCCAGGGCCGACCAGGCGACCTCCAGGAAGATCCGCTCATTGGGGTCGAGCTTGGCCGCCTCACCGGGGGAGATGGCGAAGAACAACGGGTCGAACCGGGCGACGTCGTCGAGGAAGCCGCCCCAGCGGCCGGTGATCGCCCCGGGCTCGCCGCGCTCGGCGGCCAGGTGACGGGCGTTGTCCCAGCGGTCCCGGGGGACCTCGGTGATCAGATCGGCTCCGCCGCGCAGGGACTCCCAGAAGCGGGTGAGGTCGGAGCCCCCCGGATAGCGGCCGCCGATGCCGACGATCGCGACAGCCTCGTCGTGGGGCAGGCCGCCTTCGAGCTCGGCGGCGGAGGGGGAGGCGGACGGGGACGCGGCCCGGGGGGCGCGGGACGCCCCGGTCGCCTCGGCCGGAGCCGGGGCGGCGTCCGGGGACCCGTCGAGCCCCAGCACCCGACGGAGAGCCTCGGCGTGCTCGTCGGCCAGATGCCGGGCGAGCTCGCCGACGGTCCGGTACTCGAAGAACAGCGTGACGGGCAGCTCCCCGAGTCGGTCCTGGAGCTGTGCGGTGAGCTTCTTGATCAGGATCGAGTCGACGCCGAACGTGGAGAACTCCTGGTCGCCGCGGAGCCTCCCCTCCGGAAGCCTCGCGGTGGCGGTGACCAGGTCGAGGAGGTACGTCTCCGTCGCGGCCACCAGGTCCTCGCCGGCGACGGGCGCGCCCGCCCCGACGGGCTCCTGGACGGGGGCGGACGCCTCGGCGGACAGCTGGGACACCCAGGGCCCGATGCGCCCGGCGTCCCCGTGCACGACCACGGTCTCGGGGTCGCCGGACGCGATCGCGTCCGCCAGGGCCCGCAGGCCCGTTTCGGTGGGCATGGGGACCATGCCCTGCATCTCCTTGAGCACCGAGCGGTTCTCGACGGATATCTCCATGCCGCCCTCGGCCCACAGGGGCCAGGCGACGGCGACCGACGCACCGCTGCGCGAACCGGCCGCCACCCGCCGGGAGCGGGTGTCCGCGAGCGCCCCGAGGGCCCGGTTGGCGGCGGCGTAGTCGGCCTGCCCCGCGGCACCGAAGTACGCCGACGTGGACGAGAACAGCACGAAGAAGTCGAGCGGCACATCGGACGTGGCCCGGTCCAGGTGCGCGGCGCCGTCGAGCTTCACCGACAGCACCCTGCGGGCCGATTCGGCCTCCTTGTTGACCAGGTAGGCGTCCTCGTTGAGCCCCGCGGAGTGCAGCACCCCGTCCAGCCCGCCGAACTCGCGCCCGGCGACGGCGACCGCCTCCAGGGCGTCCTCGTAGCGGGTGATGTCGCCGCGGACGTACACGACCCGCGCACCGCCCCGCTCCATGTCCCGGAACTCCGCGAGCTGCCCGGCGTCCGCCTCGGAACGGCCGGTGAGCAGGAGGCGGGCCCGGTGGTCGCGGGCCAGGAGCGCCGCGATCCGCAGCCCGATGCCCTTGCCGCCGCCCGTGATGAGATAGCGGCCGCCCTCGCGGAACACCGGGGCGGACGGCGCGTCCGGCGTACGTTCCCGGGGGCGCAGTACGCGCACTTCGCGGCCGGCCGTGCCGTGGCGCACTTCGGCGAGGCCCGGGCGGGCGGCGGACAGCTCGGCCAGCGCCACCTGAAGGGGCCCCTCCGCCCAGGCGGGAACCTCGTCGACCTGGACGGACACGGCCCGCAGCCGCCGGTCCTCGCATGCCGCGACCTGAGCGAACGCACCGAGCGCGGGGGCCAGTTCGGGGCGCGCCCGGCCGGTCACGAGGAACGCGACCGGCAGCGGACCCGCCGTCTCCCGGTCGGCGATGAGCGCGCGCACGGCCGGAAGGGCCAGTTCCACGGCGCTCTGCGGGCGCGTCGTGCCCGCGGGAAGGTCGAAGACCAGTGCGCGCGGGTGGATGCCGCGGGCGCGGAGGTCCGCCAGATACGCGGTCCAGGACGCGGCGTCGCCCGCCAGGTCGTGGCCGACCCGCGCCACCCGGACTCCGGTGGGGACCCAGGCCCGGCCGGTGTCGTCGGCGGCCACGACGAGCAGCACGTCGCGGGCGGTGACCGCGGCACGGCCGGCGGGGCGGGCGGCGGCCGGTTCCCAGACGGGGGCGAAGGAGACGAGCTCGCCCGGCAGCGCGGCGGCAGAGGTCTCGGTGGTGCGGGCGAGCAGCTGGGCGGCGGCGGCCGGGTCGAGCTGCCCGTTGCGGACACGCTCCAGGACCAGGCGGCGGACCGTTTCGGTGTTCGGTGTCATCGTTCCATCCCGTCGTTTCGGACCAGTCGCAGGTCCACGTCGTCAACGGTCAGTTCGCCCCTGCTCAGTGCTTCGAGCTGGTCGACCAGTTGCTGTGTCCCGTCGTCCCCGGTGGCCGGGGCTGCGGGTCCGTCGGTGGCGTCGGCGTCGGCCTCGGCCCAGTAGCGGTCGGGTGCGAAGGGGTAGCCGGGCAGGCCCACCCGGCGGGCGCCGGACCCGGAGGCCAGGGCGTCGAGCGCCGCAGGTCCGGCCTGGCCCTTCGTCCATCGGCGGGCGAGCGCGCGCGGATCGCCGGTGGGCGCGGCGGCGGCCGGTGTGCCCGACGCGCGCCCGGTGAACAGGCCGTCCACGGTGTTCCCGCGGACGTACGAGCGCAACGCCGCCACCAGCCGGGGCAAGTCCTCCGCGACCACGGCCAGGCGCCATTCCATCGCGTCGCGCCCGGTGCGCAGGGTGTGCGCCACGTCGGCCGCGGTGAGGGCGGGGTCACCCTCGATGTGGTCCGCCAGGGCCCGGGCGGCCTCCTTCAGACGCTCGGGGCCGCGGGCGGACAGCACGTACAGCTCGTCCCGCTCCGTCGTGTCCCCGGCCGCGGTGGCCGGGGCGTGCGGCGGGTACTCCTCCAGGATCACGTGCGCGTTGGAACCGCCGAATCCCATGGCGCTGACCGCCGCCCGGCGCGGCAGCCGGTCGCCCCGCTCATCGACGGGCGGCGCCCAGTCGCGGAGCCGGCCGGCGACCTCGAAGGGGCTGCCGTCGAGGTCCAGGAGCGGGTTGGCCTCCCGGAAGTTGATGCTCGGCGGGATCACGCCGTGGCGCAGCGCGAGCACCGCCTTGGCGACGCCCGCGAGGCCGGCGGCCGCTTCCAGATGGCCCATGTTGGACTTGATCGAGCCGACCGCGCACCAGGCTTCTACGGGCCGCTCCTCCGGAACACCGCTGACCTCCGCGAACGCCTTGCGCAGGCCGCGCAGTTCGATCGGGTCGCCCACCTCCGTGCCGGTGCCGTGGGCCTCCACATAGCCGATGGTGCGCGGGTCGGTGCCGGAGTGGCGCAGCACCTGGGAGATGAGCGTGGCCTGCGCCGTCGGATTGGGAACCGGCAGCGACTGGGCGCGACCGCCGTGGTTGACGCCGCTGCCGCGCACCAGCGCGTGCACGGTGTCGCCGTCGGCCAGCGCCCGCGACAGGGGCTTCAGGTAGAGGGCGATGACGCCCTCGCCACGGCTGAAGCCGTTCGCCTCGCGGTCGAAGGCATGGCACTTGCCGTCCGGGGACAGTGCCCCCATCTGGCCGAGGGCCACGTACATGTTGGGGTTGAGCAGCAGGTGCACACCGCCCGCGACGGCGGTGGCGCACTCGCCGTCCTGGATGGCCCGCACCGCGCGGTGCAGTGCCGTCAGCGAGCTGGAGCACGCGGTGTCGACGGCCTCGCTGGGGCCGTGCACCCCGAGTTCGAAGGAGATGCGGTTGGCGAGGACCGTCTTGGCGTTGCCGTTGACGGCGTACGGGTCGCGATAGCGGCCGACCTCCGCCAGATGCGCGGTGTAGTCGTGCGAGGTGGCGCCGATGAAGACGCCGGTGTCGCCGCCGTGCAGGGACGACGGGGCGTGCCCGGAGTCCTCGACGGCGTGCCAGGCGGTCTGGAGCATCAGGCGCTGCTGCGGGTCCATCGACTCGGCCTCGCGCCCGGAGATGCCGAAGAACTCGGCGTCGAACTCCGTGACTCCGTCGACGAAGGCGCCCCACTTGCTGTTGGTCTTCCCCTCCTCGCGGTGCGGATCGCCGAACAGCGGCCGCCAGTCCCAGCGTTCCTCCGGGATCTCCGTCATGTGGTCGGTACCGGCCAGGAGGTTGTGCCACAGCTCGCCGCTCGTCCGGGCGCCCGGCATCCGCACGGCCATGCCGACGATCGCGACCGGGTCGTGCCCCCGGGCGGCCGGGGCGGGGTCGGCGGCGGGCTGCGGCCCGGGCTCCGGCACCGCCTCGCCGGCCAGGTCGGCGCACGCCCGGGGGGCCCGGACGGCGAGGTCCTGGGCCAGCGCGGCGACCGTGCCGGCCTCGTACAGCAGGACCTTCGGGAGCTTGCCGAAGTCGTGCTCCAGCTCCCGCACCAACTGGATGGTGCCGAGGGAGTCGACACCGAGATCGGTGAAGGAGGCGTCGTCGTCCACGCTGTCGGCGGGCACGGAGAGGAACGAGGCGACGACCTCGCGCAGATGCGCGCGTACGGCCGCGTCGGTGTCCAGGACTTCGCCCGAGGCCGTGGCCGACGGCGCCGGTGTCCGTTCCCCGGGTGCGGGGACCGCGGCGGCCGCGTTGCGGCCCGAGGGTCCGGCCGTGCCGTCGGCGCGTGCCACGATCACGCACTGGTCGTCCTCGCCCGCCACGCCGTTGTCGTGGGCCTGGACCCAGCTCGCCGCGAACTCCGCGCGCCCCAGCACCTCCTGCCACCGTGAGGGGGCGAGCAGCGGGGCGCCCGGCAGTCGCTCGCCGTCCTTGCACGTCCACCAGCTGGGGATCATCGCGAACAGCAGGAACTGGTAGTCGATGTTCGAGGTGATCTCGTTGAGCAGGAGCAGTCCGCCGTCGGACAGCAGGCGGCGCAGATGGGCGGCCGAGGTGGTGATGTTCTCCGTCGCGTGCACCACGTTCGACGCGATGAGCAGGTCGTACGCGCCCGTCTCGATGCCCTGGCCGGCGGGGTCGTGCTCCAGGTTGAAGGGAGTGAAGACCATGGGCACGCCCGCCGCGGCGAACGTCCGCTTGGCCTGGCGGAAGTAGGAGGCGGAGATGTCGGTGAACGTGTATTCCAGCCGCTGCCCGTAGGGGGCGAGCCGCTGGAGCACCGGGCCGGTCGTGCCGCCGGTTCCCGCGCCCACCTCCAGGATCCGTACGGGCTTCCCGGGACGCTCGGCGAGGCGGTCACGGATGTAGCCGTCCGCGAGGTGCGCGACCACGGCGTTGTAGTGGTCGGCGATGGCGTTGCCGGTGTAGATGCGGCTGAGCAGCTCGTCGATCTCCCCGCCGAAGTACAGCTCCAGGGCCGAGGAGCCGCCGGTGACGACGTCCGGGATGTTCGGGATCACGGCCCTGGCCAGCGCCACGTGGTCGGCCACCTCCGGGTGGTCGGCGGCGAGCTGGGCGAACTCCCGCTCGATCTCCCGTCGTTCGGCCCCGGCGTCCGGCAGGGGGCGGGGAGCGCCGGTCACCACGTCGGCGAGCCGGGTGACGAAGCGCCCGTAGGGCTCGACCGCCGGCAGCCCGCTGAGGACGTCGGCGCCGGACAGTTCCCCGGTGACTCCGAGGTGCTCGCGCACCGCGAGCGCCGCCAGCCGGGACCCGACCACGCCGAGCCGCTCCAGGCCGCGCCGTACGCCGGTCGCGTCGTAGGCCGACGCGTCCATGAAGGAGCGGGCGGCTGTCAGGGCGCCGGCCGCCGGACCCGCGGCGTCCACGGCCGGGGCGGGCAGAGGCGCGGAGGCCGGGGCGGGCAGTGGCGTGGACACCGGTGCGGAGGCCGGGGCGGGCCCCCGCTCCGGCTCGGCCTCACGGAGCCAGAAGCGCTCGCCCCGGAAGGGAAGCCCGGGCAGGTTCAGCCGGGAGACACCCCCCGGGGAGGTCCGGTCGAGGTCGCCGCCCGCGGCCCAGCGGCGGGCGGACGCCAGGGTCCGGGCATTCGATCCCGCCGCCGCGCGGACGGTGCCGGGGGCCACGGCTCCGGCGAGGAGCGCGTCGAGCTCGGAGCAGAGTTCACCGGCGGTGCGCGCGACGACGGCGACCCGCGCGGAGTGGTCCTCACGGCCGTGCTGGAGCGTCACGGCCACTGCCGCGAGCGAGGAGGCTCCGGTGAGCACGGCGCGGTGGCGGCGCAGGACCTCGGGCAGCCCCTCGGCGGACGGGGCGGAGAACGGCACGACCAGGCTGCCGTCGTCGGCGCGCTCGGGGCGGGCCGGCCGCGGGGCCTCTTCGAGCACGATGTGCGCGCCCGCACCGCCGAACCCGAACGAGCTCACCCCGGCCCGGCGTACGGAACCGGCCCTGGGCCGCCACTCCTGCGTGGCGGGCGGAACGGCCAGGAAGCCGCTGTCCAGGCCGAGGTAGGGGTTCTCGCGGGTGAAGCCCGGCATCGCGGGGACCAGACCGGTCTCCAGCGAGAGGATCGCCTTGATGACACCGACCACACCCGCAGCGCCCTCCGCGTGGCCCAGGTGGGCCTTCGCGGTGCCGAGAGCGACCGGCGGCAGTCCGGCCGGGCTGCCCGTCATGGCGCCGCGCAGGCCGTCCACCTCGATCGGGTCGCCGAGCTTGGTGCCCGTGCCGTGCGCCTCCAGGAGGCCCATGGTGTGCACGGGGACCCCCGCGTCCCGCCAGGCCCGCTCGATGAGCCCGGACTGCCGCCCGGGGCTGGGAGCGGTCACGGCGCCCGCGTGCCCGCCGTGGCCGACCGCGGCGCCCTTGATGACGGCACGGATCGGGTCGCCGTCGGCGAGAGCCGCCCGGAGCGGCTTGAGCAGCACCGCTGCGACCGCCTCGGCCGGCACGTACCCGTCGGCGCTCGCGTCGAAGGCGTGGCAGCGGCCGGTGGGCGACAGGGCGCCGGTGCCTGAGAGGGAGAGGTAGTGGCGGGGGCCGAGCATCAGGTTGGCGCCCGCGGCGAACGCCATCGAGCACTCGCCGCGGCGCAGCGACTCCACCGCCAGCTGGAGGGCGTACAGGGAGGAGGAGCACGCCGTGTCGACGGTCAGGCTCGGACCGGACAGGTCGAAGTAGTGCGAGGGCCGGTTGGCCGCCATCGTGGTGGCGATCCCCGTGGCGTCGTACGGACCCGGCTCGCGGCCCCGGGCGATCATCTCGCCCTCGTAGTCGCGGAAGCACTCCCCGACGAAGACGCCGGTGTCCGAACCGCGCAGCCCGGGCAGCACGGCCGCGTCCTCGGCGGTCTCGTACAACACCTCCATCAGCAGCCGCAGTTGCGGGTCCATGGCCTCGGCCTCGGCGCGCGGGATGCCGAAGAAGGCGGCGTCGAACCGGCTCACGTCGTCGAGGAAGCCGCCCGCCGGGCACTCGGTGGTCCCGGCCGCGCCGTCCGCGTCCAGGAAGCGGGAGTGGTCCCAGCGGTCGCCGGGGACGTCGCGGACCAGGTCGCGCCCGGCGACGAGCGCCTCCCACAGCTCCCGGACGCCGGCGGCGCCGGGAAAGCGCCCCGCGAGCCCGATGACGGCGATGTCGCGCTCCGCCGCCGGCTCGGCGCTCACAGGCTCCGGAGCCGTCGCCCCCCGAGCGGCCGGAGGGCTCGCCGGCTCGGCGGTGAACGAGGCGTACCAGGCGCTCACCGCCCCACCGTTCTCCCGGGCGAGGTGAGCCGCGAGCTCCGGGACGCGTGTGCAGCGGAAGAAGAGGGTGGGCAGGATCTCGACGCCGAGCTGAGCGCCCAGCACCTCACCGAGCGCGACCACGTCGACCGACGTGAGCCCCAGCTCCATGAAGGTCCAGGTGAACAGCTCCTCGGAGAGGCCCGCCGTCTGCGGAAGCATCCCCGTCACCGTCTCGGCGATCATCGCCTCCAGCTCGGCCGCCGCGTCCGCGCCGACGGAACCGGCCGGTTCCGGCTCCGGTTCCGGCTCCGGTACGGCTGCGGGCAGTCGGGTGCGTGCGCGCTCCGGCCAGATCACCGCGAGGAGCCGCTCGATCCTCGTCCGGTCGCCCTCGAACACCGCGAGCTGCGGGCCGTCGTGGGCCAGGCCCGCCTCCAGCGCGGCCAGGCCGTGCGCGGTCTTGAGCGGCACCAGGCCGGTGCTCTGGAGGACCTGCGCCTCCACGGCCGGGTTGATGCGCATACCGCCGTCGTCCCACAGGGGCCAGTTCACCGAGACGCAGCGGCCCCGGCGTTCGCCGCGCGCGGCCAGGTCCCCGCGCCATGCGGCGAAGGCGTCCAGGTAGGCGTTGGCCGCGGTGTAGTCGGTCGTGCCGATGGAGCCGAGCACGGCCGAAGTGGACGAGAACAGCACCAGGTAGTCCAGCGGCCGGTCAGCGGTGGCCAGATCGAGATTGCGGGCGCCGTCGAGCTTGGGGGCGAGGACACGGCGGATCGAATCGGGCTTCTTGTTGATCAGCAGGCCGTCCTCGACCACACCCGCCGTGTGGATCACGCCGGTGACGGTGCCGAAGCGCTCCTCCGCGCTCGCGACCAGACGCCGTACGTCCGCGAGCCGGGTCACATCGGCCTGGACGTACGCGGCACGCGAGCCCAGCTCCGCCAGCTCGGCCAGGAACTCCCGCTGCCCCGCGCCCTCGGGCGAGCGCCCGAAGAGCACGATGTCCGGCTGCGCGGCGAGCGCCATGCGGCGGGCCACATGGCGGGCGATGCCTCCCGTCCCACCGCTGATGAGATACGTCCCGCCCGCGCGGGCCAGCGGCGTGCCGGAGGGCAGCGGGGCGGCCGGGGCGAAGCCGCGTACCTCCCGCAGACCCGTCGCCGTGTAGCGGACCTCCAGGTCACCGGGGCTGCCGGCCTCCGCGAGGAGCAGCTCCGCCGCTTGTACGGGGTCACTCTGAGCGGCGGCGAACCGGATCGTGCTGAGCGGCAGTTTGGGCTGCTCCAGGCGCAGACCCCGGGCGAGGCCGCCCACCGAGGCGTCCGGCGGGCACTCCACGGGCGCGTGGTAGGCGTGCACCACGGGCAGCGAGGTGCGGCGGCCCATGGCCCATGCCTGGCACAGCGAATACACCGAGAGGAGACCGGTGGGCTCCTCCGGGGGGCCCGCCGGATCGGCGCCGTCGAGGTGCCACAGATGCAGCACCGCGCTCGGCACCAGGCCCTCCGCCCGCAGGGTCTTGCGCAGCTCCTCGTGGTCCGCGGGGGACTCGGGGGCGACGGTGAAGTGCTCGGCGGAAAGCCGTGCGAAGCCCGACCCGGGCGTCACGAGCACGGCGGCGGTACGCGCGCGGATCGCCCGGAACCGCTCCTCACCGGTGTCGAGCACCAGGACCGGGCCGCTGTCGAAGCCCACCGTCGGGGCGGGCGCGGCGCGGGGCGCCCAGGCCGGCTCGTACAGCATCACCCGCTCCAGGTCGGCGAGCGGCACGGTCCCCCGGCCGGGGACGGTGTCCACGGCCCCGGGCAGCGGAGGGGCCGCGGGGGCCGCCTCCGGTGCGGCGGAGGCCGCCGCGGGCGAGGTCACCCAGTGCCGGTCTCCGGCGAACGGATAGGTGGGCAGGGCGATCCGCCGTCCGCCGGGCACCGGCGCAAGGGCGTTGACCGTGCCGTCCGCCCACGTCCCGGCGATCGCGTCCGGGGTGGCCGACGGCGACGCGAAGGCCGTCGAACCGGCCGCCGCCCGCCGCGCCGCAGCCCGGAAGTGAGGCACGGCGGGGGTGCGGCCGGCCGCGAAGTCCTGGAGCGCGTCCACGAGTTCGGCGGTGGACGCGACGACGAGGGCGAGCCGCTCGCCCAGATGCCTGCGCCCCACCGCGAGGGTGTGCGCCACATCGGTGAGCCGCGTGCCGGGCTCGGCGCGCAGGGCGCCCGCGAGGTCGCTCGCCCGCCGCGTCAGCTGCTCGCCGGTGCGGGCGGACAGAGCGACGACCCGGTGGGCGGGCGGATCAGGGGCGGTGCCGTTCTGCGTGGGCACGTATTCCTCCAGGACGACATGGGCGTTGGCGCCGCCGAACCCGAAGGCGCTGACCGCCGCGCGCAGGGGGAGGGGCCGGCCGGTCCCCGGATCGGTGAGCGGGGCCCACGGCTCCTCGGCTGCCGGCAGCCGGAACGGCGACGCGGCGAAGTCGATGTCCGGGTTGGGGCGTTCGGAGTGCGGCGTCGGCACGAGCGTGCGGTGGCGCAGGCACAGCAGGATCTTGGTGAGCGAGGCGAGGCCCGCGGCGGCCTCGGTGTGGCCGATGTTCGCCTTCACCGAGCCGATCGCGCAGAAGCCGCGGGCGTCGGTCTCCTTGCGGAAGGTGCGCGTCAGCGCGTCGACCTCCAGCCGGTCGCCCAGCGCGGTCGCCGCGCCGTGCGCCTCCAGGAGCGTCACGGTCGAGGCCGGGACCCCGGCCTGGGCCAGGGCGTCCTCGACGACGCGGCTCTGCGCGTCGGGGCTCGTGATGGTGTAGCCGGGAGTGCGGCCCGTGTGGTTCACGGCCGAGCCCCGGACGACGGCCAGGATCCGGTCGCCGTCCGCCTCGGCGTCGGCCAGCGGCCGCACGATCAGCGCGCCGACGCCGTCCGCCGGCACGTAGCCGGACGCGCCGTCGCCGAAGGGCCGGCTCGTACCGTCCTTCGACAGCAGGCCGTTGGCCGCCGAGCGTACGTACTTGTACGGGTGCAGCGACAGGCTCGCCCCGCCCACCAGGGCCGCGCGGCACTCGCCGCGCCGGATGGACTCGCACGCCTGGTGCAGGGCGGTCAGCGAGGACGAGCAGGCGGTGTCCACCAGAACGCTGGGACCACGGAAGTCGAAGGCGTGGCTGGCCCGGTTGGGTATGCCGCCGAGCCAGCTCAGCGCCACATCCGCCCCGCCGCCCCGGACGCTCTCCAGGCCGTGCAGGTGATAGTCGGCCCACATGGACCCGGCGAACACCCCGACCGGGCCGCGGGCCGCCGAGGAGAGCGACTCCGGCGTGTACCCGGCGTCCTCCAGCGCCGACCAGGCGACCTCCAGGAACTGCCGCTCGTGGGGGTCCATCAGCTTCGCCTGCTGCGGGGGGATGTTGAAGAACAGTGAGTCGAAGCGGTCCACGCCGTCGATGAAGCCGCCGCGCTTGAGATACGTACGCCCGGGAACGCCCGGCTCCGGCGCGTACCAGTCGTCCGCGTCCCAACGGTCCTCCGGGACCTCGTCCAGACAGTCGCGTCCGGAGCGCAGCACGTCCCAGAACTCCTGGAGGTCGCGGGCGCCGGGGTAGCGGCCCGCCACACCGACGATCGCCATCGGGGCGTCGGCGGGGGCCGGCGCGGGTGCGGGGGTGGTCACGGGGGCGACTGCGGGTGTGACTGCGGGCGTGGGCGTGGGCGCGGGCGTGGGTGTGGTTGTGGTGGTGGGGGCGTGGATGCCTTCTTCGTGGAGGTGGGTGACGAGTTGGCTGATGGTGGGGTGTTCGAAGAGGAGGGTGGGGTAGAGCTCGGTGTTCAGTGCGGTTTCGAGTCGGCCGGCGATGTTGAGGAGGTCGACGGAGGTGAGGCCGAGTTCGTCGTAGAAGCCTTGGTCGGGGTGGATGGTGGTGGTGGGGTTGCCGGTCTGGTCGGCGATGAGTCCGGTGATGAGCGCGGTGAGGTCACCGGCCGGTGCGGACGCCACGGCAGGAGCAGGGGCCGGGACTGTCGCCGGAGCCGGAGCCGGAGCCGGAGCCGGAGCCGGAGCCGGAGCGGAAAGGGGCGTGGTGGGAAGTGACCGTGCCGCCTTCGCGGCCGCGAGCCGCTGCCCTTCCTCCGCGTGCTTGCGGATGTCCTCCGTGGTCCGCACCCGCTTGGCCCGGTAGCCGCTCAGCCGCACCGCGACCTCACCGTCCGGCGTGCACAGGTCGATGTCGGCGACGACCGCCTGGGTGGTGTCGTCCACGTGGAGATCCGCCAGCTGCGGCGAGTGCACCAGTGTGCGGGCCTCCAGCGATCTGCGGGCCCGGAAGGAGTCGACGTAGATCGGGATGAACGGCTGGACGATGCCGCGCCGCACCGGCTCAGGGAACTGCAGGAACGGCACCAGGACGGAGAAGTCCATGAACACGGGGTGCACGAAGAAGTGGCCGAGCTGCTCGACCGCGCTCGGGTCGAGGTTCACGTCCGCGACCGAGAAGTCGGCGCCCGCGCCGACCCGGCCCTGCACCTTCATGAAGGGGCCGTGCTCGATGTCGAGCTGACGGGCGAGGCCGTACAGGTCGTCCGCGTCCAGGGAGTCCGGGCCCGACGCCACGTCCAGCCGGCCGGCGGGCACCGGCAGCGGCTCCCAGGGGCCCGACGCGTGGATCTCCGCCCGGAAGTTGGTCTGCCACTCCTCGTCGGCGACCTCGCCGCCGAGCAGGGGGCGGCTGCGCACCGTCACGGGGACCGCGCCGCGCTCGCCCCGCTCGCCGACCGTCACCTGCAGTTGGCGGTCCAGGTCGCCCACGGCGATCAGGGGTCGGATGAAGACGCAGCGCTTCAGCTCCACCACGGACGGGTCGACTCCGAGGTGGCGCACCAGGCGCAGCACCAGGTCGAGGTGGAAGACGCCGGGCAGAACGGGCGTGTGGTGGACGAGGTGGTCGCGTACCGAGGCGTCCTGCGCGGTCACCCGGGTGGCGAAACGGTGGCCGCTGAGAGACCGCAGCACGGCCTCCGCGTCAAAGGACCGATGAATGTCGGACATCGTCAGTTCAGCTCCTCGAGCGGCAGGATCGGGCGGCCGGCGGCGATGCGCTCGGCGGGTGCGGGGGAGAGGGAAGGGGCCGAGGCGGGGGAGAGGGCGAGCGGGGGAGGCGCGGGGACGGGCGCGGGCCGCTGTGCGTCCCGGTCCACCCAGTGCCGGGTACGGCGGAAGACCGCGGGCGGCAGGCTCGGGCGCTCGCCCGGACGCACGGCGAGCTCCGCCGCGCTGGGCTCGCGCAGGATCGCGTGGCAGTTGACGCCACCGAAGCCGAAGGCGCTGACACCGGCCCTCCGGACCCCGTCGATGGGCGCGAAGTCACGCAGCTCGGTGTTGGGGTAGAACGGCGAACGGTCGAAGTTGAAACGGGGGTTGGGCGTCTCGCAGTGCAGGGTCGGCGGGATCCGGCGGTGCCGGAGCGCCAGCACGACCTTGTGCAGCCCGGCCATGCCCGCGGCCATCAACGTATGACCGATGTTGGACTTGACGCTGCCGACCGCGCAGTACCCGCGGCGGTCGCCGGCCGATCCGAACGCCCGCGTCAGAGCGCGCAGTTCCATCGGATCGCCGATCATCGTGCCGGTGCCGTGGGCCTCGACGTACCCGATGCCCGAGGGCGCGACCCCGGCCAGTTCCTGTGCGCGGCGGACCACTTCCTCCTGCGCGTCCGGGTTCGGAGTGGTCAGGCCCATGGTGCGGCCGTCGTTGTTGACCGCCGCCGACTCCAGGACCGCGTACACCCGGTCGCCGTCGGCGAGCGCCCTGTCCAGGGGCTTGAGGAGGAGGGCTCCCGCGCCCTCGCCGAGCACGAGGCCGGCCGCGCGGGAGTCGAAGACCCGGCACCGGTCTTCGGGGGAGAGGGCCCCGGAAGCGCTCAGCTTCAGATACGGCATCTCGTCGAGCAACAGGTCCGCCGCCGCGACCAGCGCCGTGTCGCACTCGCCGAGGCGCAGCGACTGCTCGGCCATGGCCAGGGCTGCCAGCGACGACGAGCAGGCCGTGTCGAGAACGAAGTGCGGGCCGCGCAGGTCGTAGACCTGGGCGAGGTGGGCGGCGAGGAAGTTCTGGTTCAGGCCCGTGACGGTGTTGCGGTGCGGAACGCGGATGCGGGAGGCGTACGAACCCGTCTGCGCGGCCGCGAACACCCCTGTGCGGGTGCCGGCCAGCGCGGAGCGCTCGTAGCCGGCGTCCCGGAAGGTCTGCTCGGCGCACTCCAGGACGAGCCTGATCAGCGGGTCGACATGGGCGGCGTCCTCCGGAGCGATCCCGAAGGGCTCCGGATCGAAGTCCTCGATCCCGTCGAGGAACCCGCCCCACCGGGACAGTGAACGGCCCGGCCGCTGATCCGGCGCGTACAGGTCCGCCGTGTTCCAGCGGGACGCCGGCACCTCGCGGATCGCGCTGCGGCCCTCCGCCAGGAGCTTCCAGTAGGCGTCCGTGTCCGGCGCCCCCGGGAAACGGCTCGCCATCCCGATCACGGCGAGCGGACGCGGGCCGGGGGGCGGCCCCGTGTCCCCGGCGGGGCGGGGACGGGGCGCCACGAGCGGCTCGACGGCCGGTTCGGGCGTACGGCCGACGCCCTGGCCCGCGGCCCACCGTTCGACCCCCTCGGGGAACGCGTCCGTCAGGAAGCCGGCGAGCCGTGCGGCCGTCGGGTTCTCCAGGACGACCGACGGGTCGAGCGGGGCGCTCGTCAGCTCTTCGAGCCTGCCCACCATCCCGGCGATCAGGATGGAGTCGACGCCCAGATCCGCGAAGGAGGCGTCGGCGGTCACCGCGTCCTTCGCGAGCATCAGCTCCTGTGCCATGAGGTCGAGGAGGAATTCCTCGACCGCCGTCCTGACGGCAGCGCCGTGGGCGCCGTCGGAGGTCGTCACCTGGTGCTCCTTCTGCTCATCGGTCCGGCCCCTCGGGGGGTCCGGAATGTCGTCGGTGCCGCGTTCGCCGCACGGCGTGCCGG
Source organism: Streptomyces sp. NPDC091649 (assembly GCF_044756785.1). Classification (NCBI taxonomy): domain Bacteria; kingdom Bacillati; phylum Actinomycetota; class Actinomycetes; order Kitasatosporales; family Streptomycetaceae; genus Streptomyces; species Streptomyces sp. NPDC091649. Next base: position 42,613 of record NZ_JBIVTR010000006.1, read on the forward strand.
CCGGGCCCCGGGACGGACCCGGTGCGGCGTCCGGTCCTGCGCCCGGTCCTGCGTCCGGTGCGGGCGGGAAGTCCTCGGGGCGTACGGCGGCCGCGACGGCCCCCTCGATCCGCCCTTCGATCACCCGCTCCAGCAGGCCGAGCCCGCCTTCGCGGGTCAGTGCGCCGAAGCCGGCCGTGCGGTAGGCGCCCGCCGTGACCTCCCCCATCCCGAGGCCGGTCCAGCTGCCCCAGGCGACGGAGAGGTAGCGGGTGCCCTCCGGGCCCTCGGCGGCGTTGCGCTCGGCCGCGTACGCCTCCAGATGGGCGTTGGCCCCGGCGTAGTCGCCGAGTCCGACCCCCAGGTGCGGCAGCACCGCGGAGACCGACGAGTACAGGACGAAGAAGTCCGGCCGGTCGGCCCCGACGAGATCGTCGAGGACGCGCAGCCCGGAGATCTTCGGCTCCCAGGTGTCGGCGACCGCCTCGGGAGAGCGGCGCACGAACGCCGGGTGCCGGCGGTCGACCGACCCGGCGCAGTGCAACACCCCTGCCACCGGGCCCAGGTCCGAGCGCACGCGCCCCAGGAAGGCGTCCAGCGCGGCGCGGTCCGTGAGGGCGCCGGCGTGGATCTCCACGCGTACGCCCAGGGCTTCCAGGGCGGTGACGGCGCGCACCAGTTCGGCGGTCCTCGGGTCCGCGGGGCTCCCGGAGGCGTCCGAGGAGGCGGCGATCGCCGCCCACCGGTCGCGCGGAGGCACGGGGCGCAGGCCGAGCAACGCCAGTCTGCGTGCGCCCAGGTCGGCCAGGCGCCGGGCCGCAGCGAGGCCGAGGCCCGCGGTGCCGCCGGTCACCAGATAGGTGCGGTCAGGGTCCAGGGAGGGACGCGCGGACCCTGCCGCGACGGTGCGCAGCGGGCCGGGGACGTAGCGTTCGGTGCCGCGCAGGCACACGTCCGCCGGCGCCCCCGATGCCGCCGCCAGCTCCTCGCGCAGGGACGCGAGCACCTCCTCCGGGGAGGTGGTGAGCGGATCCAGGTCGACCGACGCGGCGCGCACCGCCTTGTACTCGGCGCCGACCGCGCGGATCAGTCCCGCCATCGCCGCGCCCCGGGCCCGTGGCCCGGAGTTCCCCAGCCGCTGCCGTCCGCGTGTCACCTGCAGCACACCGAGCTCGTGGCCCGCCGCGGTGGAGCGGCGGATCAGTTCCTGGAGCAGGCCGATGCGGGCGGCCTCGCGGGCCAGCGGGGCCCCGGCCTCGTCGGCCGAGCCCTCCGAGATGTCCGTCAGGTCGACCACGGCGTCCAACTGGCCATATCGCGCACACAGTTGCTCGGCGAGCAGCCGCCCTGCCGCGTGATCCGCGAGGTCCATGTCGTACTCGTCGGGACCCAGGCGCGGCAACAGGCTCCGCTCCCGCACCAGGACCCAGCCGCTCTTGTCCGCACCCGAGGCGTGGGCGGCGGCCTCGGCGAACCCGAGCGTGTCCCGGGTGCCGACGATGAGCACCCCGAGCATCCTGCGGGCGGGGCCGGACGGTGCGGGCAGAGGCGCGCGCGCCCAGTCGCGGGTCAGCAGGGCCGGGACCGCGTCGTCCCCGCCGGCCGACGGCTCGGTCGCGGGGGCGACGGCCGTGGCAGGCGGTGCGGCCGGGGCCGACGAGGCCGCGGCCGTCCGGGCCGGCACGCCGGAGGGGCCGAACTCGGCACTGTGGTCGAACGGGTAGCCGGGGAACGGTATCCGTCGCCGGGGGGTGGTGTGCAGGGCGGCCCAGTCCACCGCTTCGCCCGCGGCCCAGCGGACCGCGGCGTCCGCCGGATCCGTCGGACGCACCGGCGCGGCCGCGGCGGCCTCCCGGTGCGGTCCGCCCAGGTGCGCGGCGGGGCTGCCGGCCTCACCGGTGTCGTGGAGATACGCCTCCAGGCGCTCGCGCAGCTCGGGCAGCGAGGACGCCACCACGGCGAGCCGTTCGGCCAGCGGGGTCCGGCCGGTCTGCGAGGTCCAGGCCAGGTCGTCGAGCCGTACGTCCGCCTCGGCGGCGAAGTCGTACACCCGCCGCGCCTGCACCCGGAGCTGGTCACGCGTACGTGCCGACAGGACGAGGACCTGGGGGCCCTGCTCCACGGCGGCCCGTGCCGGGCGGGCGGGCGGCTCCTCCAGTACGACGTGGGCGTTGACCCCGCCGAAGCCGAACGAGCTGACCCCGGCCCGCAGCGGTCCGCCGTCCGGCGCCTTCCACGGCTGCGCCTCGCGCAGCACCCGGAAGGGCGAACCGCCCAGCTCCAGATACGGGTTGAGTTCACCGAGACCGGTCACCGGCGGCAGCGTGCGGTCCCGCAGCGCGTGCACCGCCGAGATCAGCCCCGCGACGCCGGCCGCGCTCTCCAGGTGTCCGACGGACGCCTTCAGCGCGCCGAGGACCGTGGCGCCCTCGGACACCTCGTGCTCGGCCGCCCGCTCGAACGCCTGCTTGAGGCCCTGGACCTCGATGGGGTCGCCCAGCTTGGTGCCGGTGCCGTGCGACTCGATGTATCCGATGGACGCGGGGCCGGTCCCCGCGTCGCGCAGCGCGGCGACGATCGTGTCGGCCTGGCCGCGCGGCGTCGGCGCGGTCAGCGAATGTGCCCGCCCGCCGTGGCCGACCGCGGAGCCGCGCACCACCGCGTGGACGGTGTCACCGTCCGCGAGCGCCCGGGAGAGCGGCTTGAGCAGGACGGCGCCGACGCCCTCGGCGCGTACGTAGCCGTCGGCGCGGGCGTCGAAGGTGTGGCAGCGGCCGCCCGCCGACAGCATCCCGCCGCGGCCGAGCGACACGTACCAGGTCGGGGTCATCACGACGTTCACCCCGCCGACGAGCGCCGCGTCGCACTCGCCGGCGCGCAGGGCGGCCAGGGCGTGGTGCAGGGCGACGAGCGAGCTGGAACAGGCGGTGTCCACGGTCTCGCTGGGGCCGCGCAGATCCAGCAGGTACGACACCCGGTTGGCGACGATGGCGTGCACGTTGCCGGTGACGGTGTGGCCCGCCACATCGGTGCCGTGCTCGCGCAGCACTTCCAGGTAGTCGTGCAGCGTCGCGCCGGCGAAGACGCCGGTGCGGGTGCCCGCGAAGGACCTGGGGTCGTACCCGGCGTTCTCCAGCGTGTGCCAGCAGGTCTCCAGGAAGAGCCGCTGCTGCGGGTCCATCAGCGACACCTCCCGGGGCGAGAGCGAGAAGTGGGCGGCGTCGAAGGCGGTGACGGAGTCGAGGAATCCGCCGGTCCGGCAGTCGGTGGTGCCGGGCTCGCGGCGCGGATCGCCGTCGTAGCTCCGCCAGTCCCACCGCTCGGCGGGGACCTCGGTGACCAGGTCCCGGCCCGTGAGGAGGTTCTGCCAGAACGTCTCGGCGTCCGGCGCCCCGGGGAAGCGGCCCGCGAGGCCGACGATGGCGACGGCCTCGCGCTCCGGGTCCGCGGCGGCCGGAAGGCTCCCGGCGTCACCGGCGTCACCGGCGTCACCGGCGTCACCGGCCTCACCGGCGTCACCGGCCTCACCGGCCTCACCGGCGTCACCGGCGTCACCGGCCTCACCGGCGTCACCCTCGGCGGGCGCGGCAGCCCGGGCCGGCACCCGCGCCTGGGCCGATACCCGCGCCTGGGCCGATACCCGCGCCGGGGCCTTCAACCGGTCGGCGCCGCTGCCGGGGGCCGGCACGGTGTCCGCCGCGGCCAGCGTCGCGTGGACCGCCGCGCCGTGCCGCCCGAGCAGGTGCTCCGTGAGGGCGTCCGCCGTCGGGAACTCGTAGAAGGTCACCGGCGTCAGAGCCGTCCCGAACGCGTCGTTGAGCCGATTGGCGAGGGTGGTGAGCAGCACCGAGTTGAAGCCGTAGGCGCCGAGTTCGGTGGCCGGGTCGAGGCGCTCGACGGCCACTCCGGCGACCTCGGCGATGCGGGCGAGGACGAGCGTGCGGACCCGCTCAGGGGTGACCTCGGCCGCCGGGTGCTCCGGGGCCCTGGCCGACGCGTGCTCTGCGGCCCCCGGGGCCGTGGCGAGTCCGGCGCGGCCCAGTGCGGCCACGGTGCGGCCGGCCCCGGCGCACGAGACGTAGAGGCGGGGCTCGTGGGACCGTACGGCGTCCTCCAGGACCCGCATGGCCTCCGGCGTGCCGACCGGTACCAGACCGATCGCCGTGACCGCCATCTCGGCGGCCTCCGCGTCGAGCCGCATGCCGCCCTCGGCCCACAGCGGCCAGGCGAGCGAGGCGGTGCGTCCGCTGCGCCTCCCCGCCGCCACCTGCTGTGCGCGGCGTACGGCGAAGGAGTCCAGGTAGGCGTTGGCCGCCGAGTAGTCGCTCTGCCCGGTGTTGCCGACCGTGCCGACGACCGACGAGAAGAGGACGAAGACCCCCAGCCGGTCCTGTGCGGTGAGCTCGTCGAGGAGCGCCGTGCCGGTGGTCTTGGGTGCGAGCACCCGGACGATCGACTCGTCCGCCTTGTCCTGCAGGAGCGCGTCCTCGATGAGCCCGGCCGTGTGCAGGACGCCGTCCAGACCACCGAAGCGGGAGCGCGCGGTGCGCAACGCGGCGTCCAGCGCCGCCCGTTCGGTGACATCGGCCCTGACGTACAGCCCGTCGCCACCGAGGGACCGCAGTTGTGAGCAGAACCGCTCGTGCTCGGGCCCCGGAGCCGAACGGCTGATGAGCGTCACCTTCGCCTCGTACTGCTCCGCGAGGTGCACCGCGATCAGCCGGGCGATGGCGCCGGAGCCGCCGGTGACCGCATAGTGGCCCCTCTTCTCGAAGCCGGGTCCGTCACCGCCGGAGAAGCCGGTCTCCGCGAACCGCAGGACCCGGCGCCCGTCGCTCCCCAGGCGTACCTCCGCGTCGGCGCTCTCCGCCTCCGCGACCAGGGCCGGCAGCGACGGGGCGACCCCGTCGGCGAGTTCGACCCGCACATGCCGGTAGCGGCTGGTCTCCCGGGCGACGGAGCGCCCGAAGGCGGCCACGGCGGCCTCGGCCGGGTCCGCGTGCTCGGCGGAGGTGACGTGTACGTACGTGAACGGGGGCAGCGCACCGACCGAGACGGCCCGCCCCAGATCCGCGGGCAGCCGCTCCGCCACGGCCGCCGCCGTGTCCTCGGCACGCTCCGCGCGGCCGGTGAGACCCCGCCGGTCGACCAGGACCACGGGCCCGTCGGCACCCGCCCGCTCCAGAAGGGCACGCAGGTCGTCGGCGTTCCCGCGGCGGACCACGGGGGCCGCCGGGTCGTCCGGGACCTCGCCGGGCGCGCACTCCACCGCGCGCAGGCTCAGCCAGGGCTGCTTAGGGCCGGCGCCGGGCAGGGGCGGGGTCTCGGCGGTGTCGAGGACCAGGACCGTGCCCGGGGGGCCGGCGTCGACGAGCGCGCGTTCCGGGGCCGCCTCCCAGTGGGGCGTCCACGCGGTGGCCGCCGCGGCGCTCCCCTGAACCGCAGTGTCGTCCGGAGCGGCCCCGGCGCCGGTGTCGGAGATGTGCAGGGCGGCCGACGGCAGCCAGTACGGCACCCGCTCGAAGGGGTACGCGGGCAGCGGCGTACGGCGTGCCGGGGGCAGCAGCGCGGTCCAGTCCAGCGGGGTGCCGTGCACCCACAGCCGCGCCGGCGTGGCCCACTCGCCCCGGGCGGCGAGCGACGCCAGGAACTCCTGACCGCCCGCCAGGTCCTCGAAGAGCCCGGAGAGCGGCCCGCCGCGTGCCAGACGGCCGCTGTGGATCGAGGACGACGACTCCGCCGTGCCGTCCGCGATCTTCTCCAGCAGACCGATGACCGTCTCGCGGTCCGACGCCGTGAACGCGGCTCGGACGTCGAGGGCCTCCCGGCCGGCCCGCAGCGTGTGCGCCACGTCGGCGAGCCGCGCCCCCTGTCCGGGGCCGCGCAGATGATCCGCCAACCGGCGTGCGGTCACCCGCAGTCGCTCGTCGGTGTGAGCCGAGAGCACGAACAGTTCGGTACGCACCACGTCCTCCTCCGGTTCCGGGTGCGGTGCCTCGTACGCTTCGACGACCAGGTGCGCGTTGACGCCGCCCGCTCCGAAGGAGCTGACTCCGGCGCGCAGCGGCGGGACGCTCCCGTCGGCCTCCAGCCCGACCGGCTCCCACGGAGCGGCGGCGGACTGAAGACGGAACGGGCCGCCGTCCAGCTCGACGAAGGGGTTGGGGGTGTCGGCGTGCGGGGTGGGCGGCAGCGTCCGGTGCTTCAGCTGCAGCAGCACCTTCGTCAGACCGGCGATGCCGGCGGCGGGCTCCAGATGCCCGATGTTCGCCTTCACGCTGCCCAGCGCGCAGCTGCCCACCTGCTCACGCGGCCCGAACGCCCGGGTCAGCGCCCGCACTTCGATCGGATCACCGAGCGAGGTGCCGCTGCCGTGGGCCTCCACATAGCCCAGCGTCGCCGGAGCCACGCCCGCGCCGCGCAGCGCCGACGAGACGAGGGCCGCCTGCGCCTCCGGACTCGGCACGGTGAACCCGCTGGTGCGGCCGCCGGAGTTGACCGCGGTGCCCCGGATCAGGCCGTACACGTGGTCGCCGTCCGACACCGCCCGCGAGAGGGGCTTCAGCAGAACGGCGCCCGCGCCCTCGCCCATCACGAAGCCGTCGGCGCCGTCCGCGAACGGCCGGCAGGTCCCGGCCTTCGACAACATGCCCATCTGCGCGTACTGGATGTGGCGCACCGGGTGCAGCACCAGGTTGACGCCACCGGCGATCGCTGCCCCCACGTCGCCGCGCCGGATCGCCTCGCACGCCAGGTGCAGGGCGACGCCCGAGGCGGAGCAGGCGGTGTCGACGACCATGCTGGGGCCGGTCAGGTCCAGGAAGTACGAGACCCGGTTGGCGATCGCGTAGTTGTCGGCGTACGGGTAGGGGGAGTGGCCGGTGGGCGCCCCGTTGGCGCTGAACGTGCGGTAGTCGTCGGCCATCGCGCCGACGTACACGCCCACCTCGCGGCCCAGTGTGTGGCGGTCGTACCCGGCGTCCTGGACGGCCTCCACCGCGGTCTGCAGGAACAGCCGCTGCTGGGGGTCCATCTGTTCGGCGTCGCGCGGGGCGATGCCGAAGTACAGGGAGTCGAAGTCGGCGACGCCGTCCAGGAACGCGCCGATCCCGCTGTAGGTGCGGCCCTGCCCGCCCTCGGGGGCGTACACGGCGCTGTGGTCCCAGCGGTCGGACGGCACCGGGCGGGCGGCGCTGCGGCCCGCCAGGATGTTCTGCCACAGCTCGTCCAGGCTGCCGGCTCCGGGATAGTGCCCGGCCAGGCCGACCACCGCGATCGGGTCGTCCTCGGGCGGCAGGGCGGGGGCGCCCGCCCCGGGGGAGGGGGAGACGGTCCCGGCCGCCACCGGCCGCGGCGGCGCGGGCCGTGGGTCCTCGGTGCCGCCGGAGTCCGCCCGGGGCTCCTTCGCCCCCGCGCCCCCGTCGCCGTCCTGCTCCTCGTCCACCAGCGTCGCGGCGATGTCGCCGAGCGTCCGGTGCTCGAAGAACAGGGTCTTGGGCAGTCGCCCGTACCGCTTTTCGAGGCGGATGATGGCGTCCACCACGGCGAGCGAGGTCATCCGGATCGCTTCGAGCGGCGTGTGCGGACCGATGTCCGCGAGCGGCAGCCCCAGGACGTCCGCGACGACCGCGCAGACGGCCTCGCGCGCCTCGGCCAGGGTGCCGGTGGCGGGCGCCGCGGGCGTGGCCGGCGCCGTGGAGGCGCTGGTGGTGAGCCGCGCCGAGGGCTGGGTCGCCCGCAGGACGGTCGACAGCGGATCCGTGTCCTGGGCCAGATCGACCAGTGCCCGGCGCCGTACCGTCTCGCGCACTCCCGCGTCCGACGGCCTGCCCGCGGGCTTCCCGGCGGGCTCGGCGGCCGTGTCGGCGGTGTCGTCGTCCGCCTGGGGCTCTTCCGGTTCGAACGCCACCGAGGCGACCGCGGACGTGGGCGCCCGGTAGACGACACCGCCGTCCTCACCGGCCCCGCCCGCCTCGGCGAACGCCCCGAGCGCCGAGTCGAAGAAGCGCCGCACCGGGGTGTTGCGCTCGCTGGCGACGTACGGCGCGACGAGCTCGCCGACTCCGGCGTCGTCCAACTCGGCGGCTACGGCGGCCAGGAAGGCGTGCTCCACGCCGCGGCCGAGGACCCGGCAGCTCATCAGGAACGTGTCGAGCGTCGCCGAGTCCCCCTCGGCGTCCTCCCGTGTGATCGCCAGACCCACCAGGCCGTAGTCGCCGAAGCGGTCCTTCGCGTGGGCGGTGCGGACGCGCACCCTCGGGTCGCAGAGCAGGGCCTGCATCGCGGACTCGCCGCGCCGGACCGTCGACAGGTTGAACTGATTCGTGCGGTACGTGAGTTGAGAGATGCGCGGGTACTGCTCGGGCGTGGGCGGCGCGACCTCCACGGACAGTTCCAGGCCGTTGATGAAGTCGGTGAGCGAGGCCGCGCTGCGGCGCATCGCGTCACGGTCGCCCCGCGCCCGGTAGAAGTCGGTGCGCCGGCGGTCCTCGTCGGTGACGGTGAGCCGGTCCAGCGACCAGATCCGGTCCAGGAAGCCGGGCACGTCCTGGCCGTTGACCGGCACCTGCAGCGACAGCACCTCGGGGTGCGCCGAACGGACGGCGGCGACCTCCACCGGGTTGTCGTCGAGGAAGACGAAACTGTCCAGCCCCAGGTCGAGTTCGGCGGCGAGCGCCGCGATGTTCAGCGGCTTCGGGTCCCAGTTCACGCGCCGCGCGGTGATGTGCTCGGAGCGCAGCGGCATGTCGTCGCGTACGGCGAAGACCTCGGCGACGTCCGCCGCCTCGTTCTTGCTGGCGAGGCAGAGCAGCACGCCCTCCCGCTGGCGGGCGACCGCCCATTCCTGCACGGCCAGATGGGCGGCGTCGAGCCGGATTCCCCGGGGCCCCTCCTCCCCGACGACGCCGCCCCACAGGGTGTTGTCGCAGTCGAGGACGATCACCTTCGAGGGAGACGTCAGCGCGGTGTGCGCGGCGCGCGCCAGGCCCGCCGCCAGGGCGACACAGCCCTCCTGGGTGAAGGGGATGTGGGCGGCCTCGTCGCGGGCCTCGTCGTAGTAAACCCGGCCGGCCGGCGCGATCCCGCCCGCCCACCGCTCCCGGCCCAGGACGTGGACGCCGGAGACGCCGGCGAGGGCTTGAGTGATCAGCTCCTCGGCGGCGGTGAGCTCGGCGTCCCGGCCCCGGCCGTCCCGGTTCCGGGGAGAGGGCGGGCACAGCGACACGAGCACGGGCACGGAGCTGCGTCCCGCGTGTGCGCGCACCGCGTCGGCGAACTCCTCGGCGGTACGCCCGCTCTCCCCGGCGGGCCAGTCCTCGCTGCGCACGAGTACGGCCTTGAGCCCTTCGTCGACGGACGCGAACACCCCGTCGGGGGCGAGCAGTTCCTGGAAGACCTGCGCGTAGTCGGCGGCGGCCGCCCGCAGGCCGAGACCCAGCCGGTCGCACCAGTGCTGGAGGGGATCGAGCAGGGGGTCGAGCGTGAAGGTCGCCACCAGGGCGAGGGTGGACGGACGCTGTTCCGCGGGATCGTCCACGGGCTCGGCCGGCGCCTCGGGCGCGGGCACCGGAGCGGCCGCGCCGCCCCGCGGCCCGGCGAGCGCGCTCCCCGGCTCCGCGAGCTCCGCGCCCTCCTCGGTGAAGGCGAGCACCTCGGCCCGGCCCGGCGCGGCGGGCGATGCGGCGGCCCGGGCCACCGCGGCGGCCACGGGCTCCACCGCGGCGCCGCGGTCGCCGCCCAGCGGCGTGGCCGTCATGGCGGTACGCAGCCGGGGCGGGCGGACGATGGTCCACGAGGCCCCGGTGTGCTCGACGGCGGCCGCGTGCACGAGCCCCTCGACGGCGGACTTCGCGGTCACGTAGGCCGACCAGCCCGGCTGGGGGTCGGCCGTCCACGCGCTGGAGACGGCGACCACACGGCCGCCGCGGCCCGCCACCTCGGCGGCGACGGCGGCGAGGGGTTCACGGGCGAGTGCCACCGCACGGGCCAGATAGTCGGCGGCGCGCCGAGAGGTGGCCGGCTCCAGCGGCAACTCGGCCGGAGTGGGGCAGGCGTTGAGAACGAGGAGGTCGAGACCGCCGTGCTCGTCCCGGATGCGCCGCAGCACGCTCGCGGCCCACGTCGGGTCACCGGCGTCGCCGGGCGCCGGGTGGATCCGGACTCCGGCCGCACCGAGCTGACCGGCCATGGAAGCCGCGTCCTCGCCGCTGCGGTGGAACCCGGCGTACACCTCGGCCCCCTGGAGGGCCAGCGCCTGCGCGATCGCGGCGCCCAGGCCGCGGCTGGCGCCGACGACGAGCGCTGTGCGCCCGGCGAGCGGCGTGCCGCCCGGCAGCAGCGCGGTCAGCGCCTCGACGTCGCCGGCGGCGACCTCGGCCCGGTGGAAGGCGCGCACCTGTGCCCGGGCCCGCACGCCCAGCACGGTGGCGGTGCCCTCCAGGCGGAGCATCCGGAACCGCTCCTGCACGTCGGCGACCTCGGCGTGCCCGGTGAAGGGGCCGGTGCCGGTCGCGTCCTCGAAGGCCACCTCGAAGTCGGACAGCAGCGCGGCCCGGCCGGGGGCCTCCATGCCGACCAGATAGCTGATCCAGGCCAGCACGCCCACCGGTACGGGGCCGAGGCCCCGCTCCCGCAGCCCGAGCCGCTCCACCAGTTCCTCGACCCCGTCCCAGCGGGGCGCGTAACCCTCGCCGAGAGCCAGTCCCGGGGTGAAGGCGCCGAGGTCCGCGTCGCGCGGCTGCCCGGCCACGGCGGATCCGCCGTCCTCCGGCACCGCTCCCGCGTCTGCGCCGGGGCCCTCGCGGAACTCCGCGGTCACCTCCAGCAGGGTGCGGCCGCCGTCCCGCAGCTGTACCACCGCGCGGGCCGCCGAGTCCTCGACGACCTCCGGGGTGTAGTCCTGGTCGGCGTAGACGGGCGCCTGGAAACGTGCGGTGATCCGGACCGGGCTGCGGCCCGGCCGCGGTGCGAGACCGGACAGGGCGACCAGGGCGCCGAGCACCCCGTAGACGACGGGCTCACCGAAGGCGGTGCGCCGCGCGTAACCGGCGTCGACGTGCAACGGATTGTCATCGGCACTCGCATGCCGGAACGTCTCGACCACGGCGGCTTTGGCCCGCACCCGGGTCGGCGTCGTGTGGACTTCCATGATCGCCTCTCGACTCAATCGCTCGTGGGTCACGCGGTGGGGGACAGTGCTCGGTGGGCCGCCCTGACCTGGGCGACCAGGCCGGTCAGCACCTGGCCGGGCCCGAGCTCGCGGAATTCCGCGTCCGGGTGGCCGAGCAGGTACTCCACGCTCTCGGTCCAGCGCACCGGCGACGCGATCTGCCGGGTCAGCAGACCGGCCGGCTCCTCGGAGCCGTACGGCCGCGCCGTCACGTTCGACACCACCTCGATGCGCGGCGGTCCGAGCCGGTACTGCGCGAGGAAGGCGCCGAACTCCTCGGCCGCGTCCGCCATGTACCGGGAGTGGAAGGCGCCGCCGACCTTGAGCGGTACGACCGCCCTGGCCTCGTCGCCGAACGCCGCGCCGAGCCCCTTGATCTGGTCGCGGGGGCCGGCGACGACGGTCTGGCCGGGAGCGTTCAGGTTGGCGATGTCGACACCGGGCGCGTGCCGGGCGAGGACCTCGCGGATCCGCTCCGGCTCCGCGCCCATCACCGCCGCCATGCCGCCCTCGGGCGCCTGCGCCATCAGCTCACCGCGCCGGACGACGATCTCGAGTCCGGTGAGGAAGTCGAATGCGCCTGCCGCGAACAGCGCCACGTACTCGCCCAGGCTGTGGCCCGCGACGGCGTCGGGTACCTGCCCGGTCTCCCGCACGGCGTCCAGGTAGGACAGAGCGCCCACGACGTACATGGCGGTCTGGGTGTTGCGGGTGTCGGTCAGTTCCTCGGCCGAGGCGTTGAGGCACAGGTCCGTGATGGACCGCCCGAGCACCGAGTCGGCCTGCCGCACCAGGTGCGGGAACTTGGGGAACAGGTCCTTGCCTATGCCGGGGCGGTGCGAGCCCTGGCCGGGGAACACGTGGATGAGCGTCATGTCCGGGTCTCCGATAGGACGGTGGCGGTCTGGGGGCTGGCAGTCCCTAGGCCGCGGCGACGGTCTTGGGCGGGGTGGGGAGGTGCGTGGCGCGGGACAGCAGCTCCGCCGCGCCGGTCATGATCAGTCGGGCGATGTCGTCGGGGTGCCGGTGGCGCCAGTCCTCCTGCGGGGTGCCGCGCAGCCGCTCGTTGAGCGCGCCGAGCGCGGGGCCGCACGGGATCTGGAAATCGACGCGGCTCTCGGCGTCGCCCTCCATCGCGACGCGGGTGGCCTTGGCGAAGTACCAGGTGAAGGTGAGGGCCATCCGACGCTTGGGGTCCTGCTCCGCCCGCTCGATGACGGCGGGCCTGCTGTCGACGTAGCGGGACTTGATCTCCTGCCACACCTCGTCGAAGGAGCGGCCGAGGATGCGCCTTTGCACGTGGTCGGCGGTGTCCTGGTCCAGCTCGTCGAGCGAGTCGTGCCGCAGCCACAGTTCGTACAGCTTGTTGGCGCGGGCCGGGAAGAACAGGCCCCGGCGCAGGACCTGCGCCTTGGTGCCCATCTCGAACATGTCGCCCGCCGGGACCAGGATGGTGTCCTGCACCTGTGCGCGCTGCAGCAGATCCTTCGCGGCGTCCGACGTGCCCGCCTCGACGGTGCACTGGTTGACACTGCCGGTGAGGACGAAGTCGGCGCCCATGACGAAGGCGGCGGCCGCCGCCTCGGGCGTTCCGATGCCGCCCGCCGCGCCGATCCGCACCCGGCCCGCCGACGGCCTGGCGAACGCCATCCGCTCGCGCAGGGTGAGCATCGCGGGCAGCAGGGCGGTCATCGGGCGCTGGTCGGTGTGGCCGCCGGAGTCCGCCTCGGCGCAGAGGTCGTCGCACATGGCGACCGCGTCGGCCAGCTCCGCCTCGTGGGGGGTGATCCGGCCGGCGGCGGCCAGATCGCGGACGATCGCGGCCGGCGGCGGGGAGAGGAACGCCTCGGCCACCTCCTGCCGTGACACCTTGGCCATGATCAGGTTCGGTGTGCGCACCGAACCGTCGTGGCCCCGGTGGGCGCCGGTCAGCCGGTAGCGGACCAGAGCCGGCGAGACCTGCACGTAGGAGGCGGCCTCGATGCGGCGTACTCCGTGGGCGAGATAGACATCGACGCTGCGTTCCTCCCGCTCCGGGCGGGAGGACAGGAGATTGACGCCGAAGGGGCGGTGGTCGCCGAGCTCCGCGCGGATGCGCCGGATCGACGCCTCCAACTCGGTCTCGCTCAGACCTCCGGTGCCGAAGTAGCCCAGAAGGCCGGCGCGCCCCATCCGGACGACGAGGTCCACCGATGCGATGGCCTTGTACATCGAACCCGTCGCGTAGGCGTACGCGACCGAGTGGTCGGCTCGGAAACCGGCGCTGCCGAGTTCCTCTGGCCGCAGTCCCGGGCCGGGAAACGGGGCGGCCCGTGTACCTGACGTGCCGTCGGGCGAATGCACGGGAGTCCTCCCAGGGCGTGAGTGGATGGCGGCGCGACGAGCCGGCGGGGCCGTGTGCCGTGATGACAGTGCGGTGCGGGGCGCTACAGCTGGGCCGGCTCGCGTACGACGAGCCGGAGCTCCTCGTCGCGGCGGCGTCCGATGCAGATGGCCGCGTGGAAGTCGGCCGGGACCTTGATGAAGTCGTAGAGCCAGTTGTCGGGCCGGTCGGCCAGCGAGGGCTTGAGCGCCAGCTCGGGGGTGCGGCCGTCGGGGAAGAGGAAGGAGATGTCCTGGAGCGGCAGGGAGATGCCCTGGCCGCGCGCCTTGGCGTACGCCTCCTTGAACACCCACACGTCCAGGAAGCGGCTCTTCCAGGCACGGGCGGGCAGTCTGCGCAGTTCCTCGATCTCGGGTTCGGACATGACCTGGTGGATCAGGTCGGGCAGGGAGATCCGGGCATCGCGCTTCTCCACGTCCACCCCGATGGGGCGCTCCCTGGTGACGCCGAGCATGCACATCCCCCGCGAGTGCGAGAGGTTGAAGTCGAGGTCGACACCCAGCCGGTGGTGCACGGCGGGTTTGCCGAACGCGTTGAACTCGAATTCCCACGCGGACGGTTCGATGTCGACGTACTGGGACAGACAGCGGCGCAGCAGCGACCGAGCCATCACGAACTGGGCGCGGTCATGCTGGAAGTAGAACTGGTCGGCCCGGTTGCGCTCCTCCGCGGAGAGGACCGGCTCATGCTCGCGCAAGCTGCTGGGCTCGCCGTCCGGTCCGTCGGAGGACGCGATCCACAGGTGCACGTCGGTCCTGCTCAACGTGACGCGGGGTTCCCTGGTCATGGTCCCTCGGTGCTCTCCGGACTGCGGTGTGGTTGCGACCGTCGCCCTGAAGGTGGTGGCCGGCAGTGGACGGGGGGCGTCCCCGGGGCTCAGCGCCCCGGAGACGCCTCAACGGGATTGCTGCGGGCACTTGTTCAGGAGGCGGACGCCTTGTTCCGGTGCTCCTCGAAGACGTCGAAGACGCCCTCGATCTTGCGGGAGATGACGCCGTACAGCTCCTCCATGCGCGCCAGACGCTCAAGCCGCTCGGAGGGCTGGTCCTTGAGGACCTCCAGTCCGTGGACCACGGCCGCGTGGAACTCGGGAATCCGGCGGAAGGAGTGCTCCACGGCGTTCGGCCAGGCGCTGTCGTTGAGCGTGATGTAGTAGTCGTCCGTACCGGGAATCGCCTCGCGGGTGTACACGCCCGGCGGGGTCAGCAGGTCGGCGATCCAGTCCACCGGCTCGCGCGGGATGTCCAGGGTCTTGGCGATGTCGTCGGCGCTCTGCTTCGCGGGGTAGTTGATGATCATCCACCCGATGACATAGCCGCGCTCCCACTCCATCCCGTCGGTGATGTGGTAGTGCTCGGCGATCTTGTGGACGAAGCTCTTCTCGGCGTCACTGAGGGTCGAGCGCTCTGAAATGGCGCCCTCTGCTTTTTGTGTCATGCCCCCAAGTATTGGCGTCCAGAATTCCTGGTCAAGCGTTCGATCGAATGCTGATTTTGGTTCCGGATGATTGCCAGACGGTATTCTCCTTACCTCAAGTGCCCTGCTGGCCAGCGTAGTTGTGGAAGCTTGCGATTCTCCTTACCTTCTCCTCGCATTCCGTTTTACCTTCCCTTTCATGGGTGGTGCCGCAACCGTGGTGCCCTGCTCCCGCATTCTTGTCCTCCGAAAAAGCGCACTGTGCTTCTTCGGCGTCGCCCCTCCAGCGTGAGGATGGTCTTGGCGATTGGCCTCATGCGGTTGGGGTTGCATCGGGGTCTGCGGAAGGCCCACCAGGACTGCACCCTCGTGACGCCGCGTCCGACGAGTGCTCGTGCTGCGGCCAGTGCCCGGGTGCGGGGCCTTTCGGTGGGGGTGAGTTCCTGCAGAGGTCTGCGTTTGACACCGGTGGCCGACCATGGACCGTAGCTCTTGGGCGCTGTCGGCCAGGATGGGAACGCCCTGGCGTTCGCAGATCCGGATGATCCGGTGGGTACGGGCGGCGGTCAGGTCGCGGCTGCGGCCCGGCAGGGCGGGCGGGAGCCACAGCAACCGGCCGCCGAGAACGTGATGATCTGCACGTTCACGACGTGTGGCGCCGAGGGCGTGGGAGTAGCCGGCCCGGCCGTCGCCGCCCGGTCGCACTCGGCACGGGTGCCGTCGAGCAGGATGAACTCGGGTTCGTGCTCGCGCAGCGTCTTCAGCAGGCCCGGGGCGCGCGTTCGGCGAGGAGGCCGATGACCGAGCTCGTGCAGGTGTGGGCGGTGGACTCGCTGACCTCGAACCGGCGGCGGTCCTGGCGAGAGTGGCGTACTCGCGCGGGTGCGCCAGTGCCACCATCGCGCGCTGGGAGGGGCAGAGCTTGCAGCGCCGGTCGCCGCCCTCACGGGTGATGATCAGCGTGGTGACCCACTCCACGAGTGTCTGCGGCAGGTCGAGTGCGGCAGGATGGATGACCAACGAGGCCCCCGAGCCACGTGATGGAGACGTCAGACGTCTCGATCAACAGCCCGGGGGCCTCGCTTGTTGCGCTTCACGGCTCATCACTCGATCGGTGGCCAACTCGAAGGAGCTCACTGATCTGCAGAACCGCCCAATGCAGGTTCGAGTCCCGTCGCCCGCTGCTACAGCAAAGGCTCAGGGAGAGGCACTTCCTCTTCCTGAGCCTTCGTCGTGACCTACTTCGAAGGGTAGAAGCTCGCCGTGAAGCCGTCGGTCCACGAGTGCTCTCCGTACTCGGGGGTGTATGCGGCGACTCCCTCGGCCACCCAGGCTGGAGGAAGGACGTCCGGGTTGAGCGCGGTGACCTCGTCGCCGGCGAGATTCACCTCGACCGGGAGATCGGGCCTGGAGTTGGCGGCCGGAACCGTTCCGTAGGCGATTCCGCGCTCGGCGTCGACTGCCGTGAACGTGACTCTCTTGCGGGCGTCGGTGTCCTCGAAGCAATAGCCCTTGTTTTCACGCAGGTCCAGCACGGCGGAACCTGCCGACACGTATCGGTCGCCGGACATCGTGGGCTCAGGGGGCCCGCTATCCAACTCCGGGCGCTTCCCTTCGCAGCGCACCGCGAACCGTACATCGCCGCTGCCGGGGTCGCGGATCTCGTAATGCCGGATCGCTCCATGCCTGTCGACCGACCAGTTGGCGACGATCACGCCACCGAGGTAGTAGGGCTGCACCATGGGGAAGACGCCGTTCGGCTGAGCGTCGGGGGGCTCGCTGTTCCCGCTGTGCCAGCTGCCGCCGCCAAGCCAGAAGGACTTGCTGCCCTCGTACGCCAACGGCCCTTGGGGTGAGACACCGAAGATCATGGCCTTCTCGTCGCAGTCGGCCCGCCCGACGATGCGCTCCTCGGTGCAGCGTTCAACTCCCGGTGGGGCCGCGAGCTGCCGCTGTGTGTACGTGGTCTGCTTGCCCGAGACAACGTCTACCGACAGCGGCTGTGCATGCTCATCCTTCAATGAGGCATTCATACGAACTACGCCTTCGCTGTCCTGGGCGGCGAATGTCTCCCTCTCGTAAGGGAAGTCGAAGGTATGGCCAGCCTCCACGCTGCCTGAACCGCCGGCCGGGAAGACGGTGAGCTGTGTCGTCTCCCTTGGCTTGGACGCTCCGTCGCCGCCCTTCTCGCCCGAGAACTTCACCACCGCGTAGTCAGTCTCGCCATCGGTCGACACGAGCAAGGACACCGTGCCGTTCACCGTGCCGCCCTGCCCCGACACTGGAAGTGCCACCGGCGCACCGGTCCAGTTCACGGCGCCGGTCCGCAGGTCACGCGCCACCACCTGTGTGGACTTTCCGCCCGGGGCCTTCTTGAGGAAGAGGACTTCCTCGGCATGCGGCGCGTACACGGGGTTACTGAGCCCTTCCGAAGTCTTCACAGCCCAGCCCTTGGTAGCGTCGAAGGCGGCGGGCACCGCTACCTCGGGCGCCCGATCCTCCTCGGGTGCCGCGCGCTCCGTGGCCTTGCGGTCCTTGCCGTCAGGCTTCTGCCCGCCGTCGCCGCAGCCCGCCAGCAATAACGCCGCGGCGATCACTCCGACGGCACTTCTCGCCGTGCGACTCTCTGTCCTCAAGGCTTCTCCCCCGGGCGGATCGTCCAACTCTCTTCCTCGGTAAACTAGTTGTAACACTATCGCGCACTCTCCCGTACGGCTCGGGGCAGGGTCGTTTCCCATCCGTGGTGATCTTGCTGCCGTGCTGTTCAGTTGATGTCCAGGAGCTTGAGCGGGCGGTTGAAGGGATCACGGAGCCCGGCGGCCGGTTGCTGTGGCTCTCGCCCGCCCTGCCGGGCCGCAGCCGCGACCTGACCGCCGCCCGTGCCCACCGGATCATCCGGATCTGCGAACGCCGGCGTTCCCGTCCTGGCCGACCTCGCCTTAGAGGACAGCTCATTCGGTGAGTCCGCGATAGCAGATCAGGGTGCAGGCGCTGCTCGTGAGGGCGAGGAGGTGGTCGGCTTCGCGTTCGTAGCGTCGGTGGAGTCGTGGGCAGCCGGCGAGCCAGGCCATGGTGCGTTCGATGGTCCAGCGATGACGGCCCAGTCGCTGCGAGGACTCGACGCCCTTGCGAGCGATGCGATGGGTGATACCGCGCTGGCGGAGCCGTCGCCACAGGTGGGAGTAGTCATAGTCCTTGTCGCCGTGGAGCTTGCCCGGCTTGCGCCGCCTGCGTCCACAGCGGGACCGGATGGGCGGTATGCCCTTCACCAGTGGGATCAGGGCCTGGCTGTCGTGCGGGTTCGTCGGTTCGTCGCCGAGATTTCGACAGGGATGGGCAGACCGGCCCGCTTGGTGATCAGATGGGTTTTCGAGCCGTACTTGCCCCGGTTCGCAGGATTCGAACTGTCAGGTCCCCCTTTTCGGGGCCCACATGTTCACCGGGTCGGTCGCACAGCGAGACCAGTCCGACTCGCCTCGTGACCCGAGCTCGTCGAGGACCAGGCGGTAGAGCTTGGCTCACACTCTGGTCTTCGTCCACTCGGTGAAACGCCTGTGGGCTGTCACTCCCGATGGCCCGAGCGACGCGGACGGCAGCTGCTGCCACGTGCGGCCCGATGTGGCCACGAACACGATCGCGGCCAGCACCTCTCGGTCGCCATGCCGCTGCCGGCCACCACCCTGAGGCCGCGATGGAGCCTCCGGCACCACCCGTTGAAACAGTTCCCACGACTCGTCCGGCACCAGCCGTTCAATGATCCCGACCATGGCCCGCAGCCTACCGAGCCAGCCACATGAGATGACTTCTAAGAAGCCGAAGCGGCGCACCACCACCGTCGTACGCCGTGGCGGGCGTGAGCCACTCGGGCTGGGCAGCGCGATCAACCGGATGATGATCGAGCGCTGCATGGCCGCCCCGGCCGCCGTACCCGTGGAGCGCCGGACGCCGCCGGAGGGCTACCGCCGCGCCCTCGAAGCGCACCGCGAGGCCGCGGTGTCGTCCCGGGCATCGAGCAGTGGCAGCAGCCGCATAACCCGTGTCCAGGATCCGGGGTCGAGGCGCGCTGTCGAGGATCACGTGGATCGGGACGACCTGGCCTCTTCGCGCTTGAGATGATCTGCGGGAGTCCGGCACGCGTCAGACCGGACATCAGGGGAGGAACGGTGTTGAAGAGAGTGACAACGGCACTGCTGGTACTGGCCGTCACCAGCGGCTTGCTGCTCGATGCGCCGGTACAGGAGGCGTCGGCAGTCGAAACGACCGCGGCAGCCCAGACGGCACAGGCGACCTCGCCGTACCCGGGGGAGACGCGGGTCATCACCTGGAACATATGCGGAGAGGCCGGCAGCCCCCGCGGCGAGTCGGGCTACTGTGCCTTCCGTAACGAGCCCGACCGCAAGGCGGAGCAAGTCGCCCAACTGGTCACCGAGCACCAGGCGAACGTGGTGATGCTTCAGGAGGTCTGCGGTTACGACGAGGCCACACCCGAAGCCGAGCGCCGTGCCAACTGGCGCAAGAGCCACATGGCGCTCCTGAGGGAACGTCTCGGTGCCGGATGGTCCTTCGCGCACGCGCCCGGCAACCGCGAATCGGACCTGGACAGCCGCTGCCGCGGTGAAGCGCTCGGCGGCGACCTGGGAGTCCTGCTCGCGGTCAAGGGTACGTTCGACGGCCCCGTCGAGCGGGTCGAGACGGTGCCAGCCGACCTGTCCTCACGCAACCTGCCCATGGTGTGCGCCCGGGGAACCGGCCTGACCGACAAGTTCTGCAGCGTGCACCTGATCCCCGACGAGTCGGCGATCGCCAAGCGCCAGTCCACGACCATCGCCGCTCACCTTCAAGACGACATCCCGGTCGGTGTGGTGATCGGCGGCGACTTCAACCGTAACGCCGCGTCCGCCGACCTGGCCCCGGTCACGTCGAAGCTGGACCGTTGTGTCAACGGCGACCACACCTACCAGTACTGGGCGTCCACTGCGGCCGCGCCCAGCCGCCACTGGCTCGACCACCTGTTCACCACCCCGCGCGCCGACGGCCCCCGCTTCGTCGCCTGCACCGTCGACCAGTCCCGTATGGACCGGACCCGGAACACCGGCACCGAGGCGACCAACCTGCCGAACGGCTACTCCGACCACGCCCCCGTCATCGCCTACCTCCGCGACGCACCCGTCCCCGGCGACATGACCGGTGACGGCAAGCCGGACCTCCTGGCCATCGACGACCTGGGCAAGCTGCGCCTTTACCACGGCGAAGGGACCGGCGGTGTGCCCGGCGCCCACGACATCATCGGCACCGGTGGCTGGGGGAGTGCCTCCGTGACGCACCGCGGCGACTGGACGGGAGACGGCGTGGAGGACGTCGTCGCCCGGGTAGGCGGCGACCTACGCGTCTACGCCAACCGTGGGGACGGCTCGTTGGCCGCCCCCGTCACGGTCGCCGGCGGCCTGCCCATGGACGCGAAGGTCGTCAGTCCCGGAGATGTCACCCGGGACGGCCACCCCGACGCGGTTCTCTCCTACGACGACAAGCTCTGGCTCTTCGCGGGCGTGCGCGGCGCCGTCCCGGCCGTAGCCGCTCCCGTCCTCATCGGCAACGGCGGCTGGGACGTGATGACCCTCACGGCCCCCGGTGACGCCGACCGAGACGGCCGTCCCGACCTGCTGGCCCGCAACACGTCCACGGGTGACCTTTGGCTCTACCGGGGCCGCGACGGTGGAAGTTTCGACGACCGCACCCTCTACGGCCACGGTTACGGCCTTGTCAACCGTCCCTTGATCTCGGGGGCAGCGGACGCCGACGGCAACGGCGTCGCCGACATGTGGACCACGACGAACGAGGGCACCGGCACCCTGCTGTTCTACGCCGGCGCAACCAGTGCAGGGGGCCGCCCGGTGGACGGCGAGCGTACTACGGTCGGTGCGAGCAGCTGGAGCACCATCCGGTCCGTCAGCTGACCCCGCCACGGTCCGCGCCGCCCGTTCCCTGTCGACGGCGCCGACGCGAACGGCTGTCGTGTGATGTCGAAAAAGCCAGTTCGACCTTGCCATTGGTATGCGGCCGTAGACGCGGGTCAGTTTGCCGGTCGTGCCGAGATCGGCCCATGAGTCGTTTCTGCAGCTTGACGTCGCTGACCGGACGACTCACGGCCGAACGGTTCGAGAAGAGCCTGCGAGTGGTGATCAACTCGGCGACTTTCCGTTCGTCCGGCCAGATGCGACCCCAACGCATGACGCCGATCGCCAAGACCGTCCTCACGCTGGAGGGGCAACGCTGAAGAAGCGCACTGCTCCAGCGTCGAGACGCTGGAGCACCTGAGGCGGGTCGCCGGCGCGTGCGGCCGGGTCAGACGGAGACGCTCGCGGATCGCGTGCCGACGTCGGGCAGGCCGTGGTTCCGCAGGCGAAGCGCCCGTTGGTTGAGTGCCATGAACGGCTGTATCAGCCCGTCGACGAAGATCAGGAAGCAGAGTGTGCCGACGCCGACCGGGCCGCCCAGTACGTATCCGAACCCCAGGAGCACTGCTTCTACGCCGGCCTTGGCGGCCCAGAACGGCCACTTCCAGCGCCGGGTCATGGAGATCACGAGCAGGTCCATGGCGCGGATGCCGATGCCGCTCATGATGATCAGGGCCGAGCCGTACGCGCACAGCGGCACCGCGGCCACCAGTGAGGGCGTTCCGTCGATCCATGACAGGTCGGACAGGAGCAGGAGGTCGATCAGGCTGCCGCACAGGAAGAACGTGATGAACGGGGCGATGACCGGGCGCCGTCGATTCCAGACGGACCAGATCGCGATGCAGACGACGGCGATCCCGGCCTGGGCAATGCCGATGGTGACCGGGATGTGGCTCTTGATGCCGAGGGCGAGGACGTCGAGCGGGTCCGTGCCGAGGTCGGAGTGGATGAACAGCGTCGCCCCGGCGGCGAAGACGACGCAGCCGGCCAGGTACATGCCGAGGCGTGCGGTCAGGTCGCGTGGCGGCAGCACGGTGACGAGTGCGGGCAGTCGAGGCATGGCGGTCCTTTGGTCGGGAGCTGATGGTCCACTGCGCTCCGCCTCACCTTATGAATGCCAATGCAAGCCACTTATCAGGGCAATTGAAGAAGAAGTGCAAGATAAGGTAAGAGGCTTGCCAAGTGCCGCGAGTGTCCCGAAGGGGGTGTCCGACTACTTTCGGGATCGCCCAGTTCTTGATGTTCGGTGTATCCTGAACAAATGGAACAGAGTGCACAGAGTAGGACCGTTGTCACGGAGGAAGAGCTGGCCTTCGTCGAGGACGCTGCCATCAGCCTTGAACGGCAGGGGCTGTTCCGCATGGCCGGCCGCGTCCTCGCCTGGCTGCTGATCTGCGACCCGCCGGAGCAGACCGCGGGCGATCTCGTCGAGGTGCTCCAGGCCAGCAAGGGGTCGGTGAGCGCGGCCACCCGCTTCCTGGTGCCGAGCGGCATGGTCGAGAGGATCTCCCGCCCTGGCGAGCGCAGGGACTACTACCGCATCAAGGAAGGCGTGTGGCCGACTCTCGCCAAGAGCCAGTCGGACCACTACCAGTCGTTCGTCGACATCACCGAACAGGGTCTGCGAATCCTGGAGGACGCCCCGGCACGGCGCAAGGAGCGGCTGCAGACGATGCACGACTTCTACACGTGGCTCGCCAAGGAGATGCCGATGCTGTGGAAGCGGTGGGAAGCGGAGCAGGGCGCCCAGGAGGGGACCCGCGGCGCCTGAGCGCCGGGCGCGCGGAGCGTGCGACGCCCCTTTGCCGCCGGGCCCGGGCCCGGCGTCAGGCGGAGGCGGGCCGGGGCGGCGCCCCGGCCCGGTGCAGCAGGACGAAGGGCCTGGCGGCTTCTTCCGCCTCGGCCGCGGAGAGGAACCCCCGGTCGCGTGCCGCGGCGTCCAGGGCGTCCGGCCCGTCCGCCCGCCAGGCGTCTTCGAGGTGGCCGCGGACCGGGGCCGGGGGCGGCTGCCGGAGTGTGCCGTCGGCGCCCGTCCGCTCCATCCGCTCGTTGAGGCCGGCCGCCGCGGCCACCGCGTCCGCGCTCGCCCGCCACGCCTCGTCACTGCCGCGCAGCTCGTCCGGTGCGTCATGGAAGGGCGCCGTGCCGGGCGCGCCGCGGAAGGAGCGCACCAGCAGGGTGATCAGGCGCCGTTCGGCGCTGAAGTCGCGCCGCTCCTCGGGCGTCAGCCAGTACGACCACGCCTCCGCCGGCAGCGCCTCATGGGTGATCCCGCGTTCGCCGGCGGCCGCCAGCACCGCGTGCGCGAGGCCGCGGTCCTCGGCAGCGAGGCGGGGGCCGGCGATGCGGGTCAGCGCGAACCGGCGGTAGCGGGCGGGGAAGTCCGGCGCGTACAGCTGCTGAAAGCGCAGCACGTCCAGTTCGGACACCGCGTCGTGGCGGCCCGGGACCGCGGGACGGAAGGCCCGGCGCCAGTGCTCCAGGCGCATCGTGCGCGGCACCATCCAGGCGGGTACGGGCGTCACGGAGGCGGGACGGCCCTCCAGGGAGTGCGACAGGGCGGCGAGCGCGTCCCTGCGCTTCAGGTCGGACAGCTCCGGCCGGCGCCGGGCGAACTCCCGCAGGGCTCGGGCCGCTTCGGCCGAGGCGGGGTGCCGCTGCCGGGCGGCGCGGCCGAGGGCGGCCCAGGTGCGCTCGGTGTAGTGCAGGGTCCGGGCGGCCGTCAGCAGTGCTTCGCCGTCCGCTGCCCGCAGGACGTCCGCGGCGACCGCGTTGGTGATCGTCCAGCGCAGGCTGACCAGGGAGAGGCCCGACTGCCGGCGGTCCCCCGAGGAGGCGTGGCCGACGGCCACCTCGTCGTCGGAGTCCAGAGCGCCCTGGGCGTACATGCCGAAGACGAGCCCCACACCCTCCATCCCGTACGGCCACAGCTCCGCGGCCCGCAGGGCCCCCGTGCCGGAGGCGCCGAGGACCCGGGCGCCCCGGGCCAGTACGTCGATGATCTCCTCGTGCCGCACCGGAGCGCCCCGGGGGAACACCCCGTCGATGATCACCACGGTGTCGTCGGGCCCTGTGCGCAGGGCGAGCAGATCACCGTGCCGCACCGGGCCGTGGATGACGGCGCGGGGCGCCACCCGCAGGACGTCGTCCCATGTCAGCGTGGGTCCGACGTACACATGGAGAGTCACGAGGTCTCCTCGGGGGCGGGGGGCCGCCGCGCCACTGGCCGGGGTGTGCCGTGCCGTCCGTCGTCCGCGAGGCCCGTGGTGACGACCTTGACGACGCTGAACCCGTTGTCGGTGCTGAGGTCGACGACCACCGGTGGCCGGCCGGTCAGCTCCCGCACGCGCTCGGCCAGCCACCGCATCTCGTCCGTGTCCTCGGCGAACTCGCACGACGGGCCGGACACCTCCTGCCAGGACACGCTCTCCCGCTCGGTGGCCGGCGCGCGGCCCGTGCCCCGGCTCCCCGTCGTGAACGGCGTCCCGGCGAGGTCGTCACGGCATCCCGTGATCGCGGTGAGGCGGCTCTGCGCGGACCCGGTGACGGCCCGGCTCAGGGCGACGGCCGGGGAGCTGTGGACGCCTGATCCGACGGCCGGTGCGGGAAGGTCCTGGGACCAGGTGTACGCCACGAAACAGGGCAGGCCCCAGCGGTTGGGCACCTCCACGATCTCGGCCCACGCGCCGGCACCGGTGATCCTGCCGAGGACCGCGGCGCACATCGGGTCGTCGACGGTGGACGGATCGACGTGCCGTACGGCGGATACGGGCACGGAGCCGGCCGACGCCGTGCAGTCCCGCCCGATGACCTCGTAGAGGGCGTGCGTCACGGCCTCGCTGTAACTGTTCCCGCTGGCCAGGCCGTTGGTCGAGGCGTGCAGGAGGGGAGGCTGCCAGCCGTCGGCGACCTGGTGGTCGACGCTCACGTACGACTGTGGCACCCAGGTCTTCGCCCCGCTCACGGCCTCGGCGGCGGCCACCCAGTCCAACGGCGTCCGCTCGCTCAGCAGGCTGCCCGTGTGCTGACGCAGGCCGCGTACGTCGTACGGGAGACCGAGCTCGCACGCGGGGGTGCCCACGACCCCGGGGACCGGGCACGCGTACTCGGCATGCCACTGCTCCACGGACTCCATGACGGCCGAGACCCGGGCGAGGAGGGGGGAGGCGCCCGTGCCCGGGGAGACGGCGAGGGTCTTGGCGGCAGGCCGCACGGCCATGGCCACCGGCACGCCGAAAGAGTCGAGGCCGGTCACGTCCGCGACCCGCGTGACGCCGAACGTGGCGCGCAGCCCGTCGATGATCGTCCAGGTGTCCTCCGGACGCCGGACGCGATGTGTGCCGTCGAAATGGACCTTCTTCACGCGCCCCTCCTCCCGCTCGATGACGTACGGACAAGCATCGACGGTCCGGCTGAAACAGCCGGACAGGAACGGGTGAGTGCCGTTGCATCTCACCGGTAAATCTCCGTGAGGGCGCCGCGAGAAGTGCGTCAGGAGAACGTCAAGGGACGGTCAGGGCAACCCTGCTGACGCGTCGTCGACGCACGTCAGGCGGCTGGTGGGCCGCGCGTGCGGGCCGGCCGGACCGAGGTGGGCGAAGGAGCGGGAGGAGGGACGGCGACGCCGTCCTCAGCGGAGGCCGGGTGCCGCGGACCGGGGAGCGGGAAGCGCTTCTCGACGCACATCGCGGGGTGAGCGGAACTCTCCGCGGCCGGCCCGCGGCGCCGGGTGAGCCGGACGGCCGGATCGGCGCCGGGCCGGCCGGGGAGACGCTCCGCACCGCGGGGGACGAGAGGCCCGGCCCGGCCTCCGCGCCGAGGGCGCCGCTGCGGCGTACCGCACGGGCCAGAGTCGCGCTGATGGCGACGCCCGCCGAGGCGGAGACCGCGAAGCCGACCCAGCGGGTGTCGAACCAGTAGCCGTTGAGGCAGCCGAGCCCGACGAGGTAGCCCGCCCACACGAGGCCGCCCAGCGCCGACCAGCGCAGATAGGCGCGTCGCTGTCGCGGGGTGCCGTCGAGCACCAGCCCGAGCATCGTCCGCCCTCCGGGCACGAAGCGCGCCGCCAGCGTGGCGCGCCCCAGCCTGCGGGTGAGGGCGTCGCGCATCCGCTGTGCGGCGGCGGCCGCTCTGGCGTGCCGCGCCACGCGCGCGCCGATCCGGCCGGACCCGGACCGCGCGACGGTGACCAGGGCGAGGTCGCCGAGGAAGGAAGCGGCGGCGACGGCCAGGACGAGGGCGAGGGAGGCCGGTCCGTGGCCGAGGGAGAACGAGGCGGCCGCGAGTACCAGGCTGCCGCTCGGCAGGACCGGCACAAGCGCGTCGCCCATCACCGCGATGAGGGCGATCGCGACGATGAGCTCCGGCTGGAGGAGAAAACGGGCCGCTTCGATCTGCATGACCTGATCGTATCGAACGTTCAAGCATTTGTGAATATAGAGAACTGACGACCGACGCCTCCGGACACGCGCGGGATCCCGGTGCGCGACGCGCTCCCGGCTCCCCCGGGGCCCTCAGATCTCTCCGAGCGTGACCTCCGCCGTCCGGCTCTCGTCGTCGCGCGTGTACGTCACGGTCACCTTCCGGCCCGGCTTCTCGTCCGCCAGCGCCTCGGCGAGCGAGGTGACCGTGGTGACCTCGGCGTCCCCGACCTTCGTGACGGTGTCCCCGGGCCGCAGTCCCGCCTCGGCCGCGGCCCCGCCCCGGTCCACGCTGACCAGCGCCACCCCGGCGGGGCGGTAGTCCTCGTCGACGACCGTGCGGCCGGTGATGTTCAGCGCGGCCCGGCCCGAATCGGTGACCCGGCCGTCCTTGATGATCTGGTCGGCGACCGTCTTCACCATCGAGACGGGGATCGCGAAGCCGATGCCCGGCGCGGCGCTGTCGCCCAGCCGCGGGTCGGTCGCCGCGAGGGTCGGAATGCCGATCACCTCGCTGTCGAGGTTGACCAGTGCCCCGCCGCTGTTGCCCGGGTTGATCGCCGCGGACGTCTGCACCATGTTGGCGATCGTCGCGCCCGTGCCGCCGCCCGCCCGGCTCTCGCTGACGGTCCGGCCGAGCGCGGAGACGATGCCCTGCGTGACGCTGCTGGAGAGGCCGAGCGGCGAGCCCATCGCCATCACGATCTGCCCCACCCGGACCTTCTCCGCGTCGCCGAACCGCGCGGGCCTCAGCCCGTCCGGTACCGCGTCGAGCTTGATCACGGCCAGGTCCTGCTCCGGGTAGGAGGAGACCAGCGAGGCGCTCAGCAGCGCCTCCCCGGTGGCGACGCTGACCTTGAACTCCTTCTCGTCGCCGACCACATGGGCGTTGGTGACGATGTGTCCCCGGTCGTCGTAGACGACCCCGGAACCGAGGCTCTCCGAGGCGTCGATCTGCACCACCGACGGCAGCACGTCGTTGATGACGGCCTGGTAGGCGTCCTGAAGGCCGTCGGGGGCGCGCTCCACCGAACCCTGCACCGTCCCCGACGCGGTGGCCTCGGAGGCCGGGGCCGCGGGGCCCCCACCGGAACAGCCGCCCACCAGGGCGATGGCGCAGACGGCCGCGGACACGGGAAGCAGCAGCCTGCGCGCCCGGCCGCCGGAGGGGGATACGTCCATACCCGGAGTCTCGGGCCCGGCCCGCCCGGGCGCCCGTGCTGATGGGCCGAACGGACCCGCCGCCGCGAAACCCGTCAGCCGCGCACGCCGCACAGGTGCAACAGCGCCGCCACACCCCGGTAGGGGTCGGTGCGCCCGGCGCGGTCCTCCAGGGCCATCACCCGCTCCAGCTCCTCGGCCGGCAGCTCCACGTCGTTGCCCACGTTGTCCGTGAAGACCCGCACCCCGTACCAGGCGTGCAGCGGCGCGGCGATCCCCGCGAGTGTGGCCCGCAGCGCGTCGAGCCGGTCCGCCCGCACGGTCAGGCCGAGGCGGTTGGTGTACGTGGCGGTGTCGAAGGCGGTCAGGGCCGCGTCGAAGTCGCCGGCGAGCCCCGGGCGCATCGCGAGCGCGTCCGCGTTCCGCACGAGCAGGGAGAGCAGCCCGCCGGGAGCCAGCATCCGGGCGAGCCCGGCCAGCATCGGGTCCGGCTCCTCGACGTACATCAGGACGCCGTGGCAGAGCACCACGTCGAAGCTGCCCGGCAGGAAGTGCACGCCGGTGTCCCGGCCGTCGCCCTCGATGAGCCTGACCCGCTCCCGGATGCCCTCCGGCTCGGTCGCCAGGGAGGCGCGGGCCGACGCCAGCATCGCGCCGTCGGACTCCAGGCCGGTCACCGAGTGACCGGCCCGTGCCAGCCGCAGCGCCTGCGTTCCCTGGCCCATGCCGACGTCCAGGACGCGCAGCCGCCGCCCCACCGGGAAGCGCCCGGCTATCTGCTCGTCCAGCTGCCGTGCGACGAGCTCCTGGCGGACCTTGTTGCGTACGCCGCCGAGACCGGCCAGCCACGCCGAGGAGGCCCCGGCGAAGCCGGAGGCATCCGTGCTCAGGGCCGCTCTCCGCGCTTGACCTGCGGCTTCGGCAGCCGCAGTCGGCGCATCTGGAGCGTGCGCATCAGGCCGTACACCACGGCCCAGCGCTTCGGCGTGTCCGGGAAGCGCTCGCGCAGCTGCTTCTTCAGCCGCAACGACAGACCGATCCAGTCGATCACGATCAGGATGATCACGCCGAGCCAGAGCAGCAGCGAGATGCTCTGGACGTTCTGCACCTGGATCACGCTGAGGATCAGGATGATCACGGCGAGCGGCAGGAACCACTCGGCGATCACGAAACGCGAGTCCACGTAGTCGCGGACGTAGCGCCTGACCGGCCCCTTGTCACGCACGGGGAGGTAGCGCTCGTCGCCCGACGCGAGCGCCTCACGCTGCCGCGCCAGGTCGGCGCGGCGCGCTTCGCGCTGGCGCTTCATGGCCGCCTTGCGGTCGGTCGGCGCACTGGACGCGGCGCGACGGCGCTGCGTCTGGGCCTCGCTGCGCTTGGGGGTGGGGCGACCCTTGGGGGCCTGCGGGTCGCGGGGCTGCTGGGAGAGGTCCGCCGTCACCTTGCCGGTGGGGGCCTTCTCTGTCTTCGCACGGCTACGGAACACAAAACCCAAGGGTACGGGGTCGGCGCGCGGGCCCGACGACCCGGGCGGGCACGATCCGGCAACGGACACCGTCCCCACAGGAGCCACCTCGGGGCGATACGGGCGTTTACCGTCCGTTCCGGCGTCCGACACACGCTGTCCCGGGGCCTCACCTACACCCTGGGCGGGAGTGTTCACCGGGTGCACTCGTCCTTGGGGAGGAGCACATCGGGACTCGGACAGTGCGGTAATAGAGGCAGGCCCCGTACTGTGGGTTCTATCGGGAGTGCTGGAGCTCAGTCCGTCAGAAGGGGGCGCGCGAAGCCCATGAGCGGTGTCATGAAGCGTATGGGGATGCTTTTCCGCGCGAAGGCAAACAAGGCCCTTGACCGGGCCGAGGATCCGCGCGAGACCCTGGATTACTCGTACCAGAAGCAGCTGGAGCTGCTTCAGAAGGTGCGCCGCGGCGTCGCCGACGTCGCGACGTCCCGCAAGCGCCTGGAGTTGCAGCTGAACCAGCTGCAGGGCCAGTCGTCCAAGCTGGAGGACCAGGGCCGCAAGGCGCTGGCCCTGGGCCGCGAGGACCTGGCGCGTGAAGCGCTGTCCCGGCGCGCCGCCCTCCAGCAGCAGGTCACCGACCTGGAGACGCAGCACACCACGCTGCAGGGCGAGGAGGAGAAACTCACCCTCGCGGCCCAGCGGCTGCAGGCCAAGGTCGACGCCTTCCGCACGAAGAAGGAGACCATCAAGGC
This sequence comes from Streptomyces sp. NPDC091649, assembly GCF_044756785.1. NCBI lineage: Bacteria > Bacillati > Actinomycetota > Actinomycetes > Kitasatosporales > Streptomycetaceae > Streptomyces > Streptomyces sp. NPDC091649. Next base: position 72,313 of record NZ_JBIVTR010000006.1, read on the forward strand.
CACCTACACGGCGGCCCAGGCCCAGACCCGGATCGGCGAGGCGTTCTCCGGCATCTCCGAGGAGATGGGCGATGTCGGCCTCGCGATCCAGCGTGCCGAGGACAAGACGCAGCAGCTCCAGGCGCGGGCCGGCGCCATCGACGAGCTGCTCGCCTCCGGCGCCCTGGACGACCCGACCGGCACGGCGAAGGACGACATCGCCGCCGAGCTGGACCGGATCTCCGGCGGCAGCGATGTGGAGCTGGAGCTGCAGCGCATGAAGGCCGAGCTGGCCGGCGGCTCCTCGTCCTCGCAGCAGGCCATCGAGGGCGGCGCCCAGGACAGTGCGCCGCAGTCGCAGCAGTCGTCCCCGCACAAGTTCGACAAGCAGTAAGGCAGCGTCATGATCGTACGGATCATGGGGGAGGGCCAGGTCAAGCTGGCCGACCGTCACTTCGTCGAGCTGAACGAGCTCGACGACGTCCTGCTCAAGGAGATGGAGAGCGGCGACGGCCCCGGCTTTCGCACGACTCTCCACGCGCTTCTGGACAAGGTGCGCGAGCTCGGCACTCCGCTTCCGGACGACTCCCTGGAGCCGTCCGAGCTGATCCTGCCGGCGCCCGACGCCACCCTCCAGGACGTACGGGCGATGCTCGGCGACGACGGGCTCATCCCCACCTGATTCCACGGGCCGGCCCCGGCGGGCCCGTGGAACGGCCGCGTACCGTAGCTGGACGTGACCACCCTCTCGTCCGGCTTCGCGCGCGCCCGCCGCTGGCTCCGGGACCACCCCCTCGCGTTCGACGCCGCCCTCGCGCTCGGCGCCCTCGTCGCGATGATCTGCGGCTCCTTCGCCGACCCGGGCACCGGACACGGCCCGACCTTCGGCACCCGCACGCCCGAGCCCTTCAGCGTCCTGCTGATGGTGCTCGCCGCCCTCGCCCTGGTCCTGAGGCGACGCCGGCCCAGGGCGGTGCTCGCCGCCACCGGGGTCCTCTCGGCCGCCGAGTACGTCCTGATGGACCCGCCCGCCCCGGTCATCATGAGCACGGTCGTCGCCCTCTACACCGTCGCCTCGCGCACCGACCGGCCCACCACCTGGCGGGTCGGTCTGCTGAGCATGGGGGCGCTCACGGCGGCCGCCATGGTCTTCGGCTCGACGCCCTGGTACAGCCAGGAGAACCTCGGTGTGTTCGCCTGGACCGGGATGGCCGGGGCCGCCGGGGACGCCGTACGCAGCAGGCGCGCGTTCGTCGACGCCATCCGGGAGCGCGCCGAGCGCGCCGAGCGCACCCGCGAGGAGGAGGCCCGCCGCCGGGTCGCCGAGGAGCGGCTGCGGATCGCCCGCGACCTCCACGACGTCGTCGCCCACCACATCGCCCTGGTCAACGTCCAGGCCGGGGTCGCCGCCCACGTCATGGACAAGCGCCCGGACCAGGCCAAGGAGGCGCTCGCCCACGTCCGCGACGCCAGCCGCTCCGCGCTCAACGAACTGCGGGTCACCGTCGGCCTGCTGCGCCAGCAGGGCGACCCCGAGGCGCCCACCGAACCGGCCCCCGGCCTCGCCGTCCTCGGCGAGCTGGTCGCCACCTTCCGTAACGCCGGGCTCCCCGTCGAGGTGGCCTGCGCCGACCGCGGGGTCCGGCTGCCGGCCGCCGTCGACCTGGCCGCCTACCGGGTCATCCAGGAGGCCCTGACCAATGTCCGCAAGCACGCGGGCGCCGGGGCCAGGGCCGAGGTGAGCGTCGTGCGGGTCGGCGCGACCGCGGAGGTCACCGTCCTGGACAACGGCCGGGGGAGCGCCGGCCGGCGGCCCGGCGCCGGCCCGGGCGGCGCAGCCGACGGCGGCCCCGGCAGCGGCGGCCCGGACAGCGGCGGCCACGGCCTGGTCGGAATGCGCGAACGCGTCACCGCACTCGGCGGAGCCCTCACCGCCGGGCCTCGGTACGGCGGCGGGTTCCGGGTCCATGCGATCCTTCCGGTCGAAGCCCGCACGGGTGAACCGGAGCGGCCGGGCACAGCGGGCGGGACGGGGCTCCGCCGATGACACAGCCGAAACCGACGCCCGTGCCACACGGGGCACCGGCAGCCGTGCCGAGGCCGGCCCCGGAGGCGCCGATCAGGGTGCTGCTCGCCGACGACCAGGCACTGCTGCGCAGCGCGTTCCGGGTGCTGGTGGACTCCGAGCCGGACATGCGGGTGGTCGGCGAGGCCGCCGACGGGGCCCAGGCCGTCGAGCTGGCCCGCGCCACGCGCGCCGACGTGGTGCTCATGGACATCCGGATGCCGGGCACCGACGGGCTCGCCGCCACCCGCCTGATCAGCGCCGACCCGGAGCTGTCCGCGGTGCGGGTGGTCATGCTCACCACCTTCGAGGTCGACGAGTACGTGGTCCAGTCGCTGCGCGCCGGGGCCTCCGGCTTCCTCGGCAAGGGCGCGGAACCGGACGAACTCCTCAACGCCATCCGCATCGCCGCGGCCGGCGAGGCGCTGCTCTCCCCGGCCGCGACCAAGGGGCTCATCGCCACGTTCCTGGCCCAGGGCGGCAGCGCGGGGGAGGGGCCGGACAGCGCCGAGTACGGGGAGCGGCTGGCGGCGCTCACCGTCCGCGAACGCGAGGTGCTGGTGCTGGTCGCGGGCGGCCACTCCAACGACCAGATCGCGGAGCGGCTCGCGGTCAGCCCGCTCACCGTGAAGACCCATGTGAACCGGGCGATGGCGAAACTGGGAGCCCGGGACCGGGCTCAGCTGGTGGTCATCGCCTACGAATCGGGCCTGGTGCGTCCCCGCACGGACTGACCCGGGGAGTCGCGGCGTACCGCGGTGTACTCCAGCCGCGGTATGCGCGGCGTGAGAAAGCAGCCCGGGGGGCGACGTTTCGGCGGCGCGGAGCGGAGATCGTAGGACTGGGCCGGAGGTGTCCCCCTGTCTCCCTCCCCGCCCCCTGCCGCGTACGCCACAGAAGAGAGACCCACCCATGTCCTGGCTGTCCAGATTCAGCCTCGCGCAAAGGGCCCTGATCGGGCTGATCTCGATCGTCGCGCTGGTCTTCGGCGCGATAGCGATCCCGCAGCTCAAGCAGCAGCTGCTGCCCACCATCGAACTGCCGATGGTGTCGGTACTGGCGCCCTACCAGGGTGCGTCTCCCGATGTGGTCGAGAAGCAGGTCGTCGAGCCGCTGGAGAACTCCCTCAAGGCCGTCGACGGCGTCGAGGGCATCACCTCCACCGCCAGCGAGGGCAACGCCCTCATCATGGCGACCTTCGACTTCGGCGACGAGGGCACCAAACAGCTCGTCGCGGACATCCAGCAGGCGGTCAACCGGGCCCGCGCCCAGCTGCCCGACGGCGTCGACCCGCAGGTGGTCGCCGGCTCCACCGACGACATCCCCACGGTCGTCCTCGCCGTCACGTCCGACGAGGACCAGCAGGTCCTGGCCGACCAGCTCGACCGCACGGTCGTCCCGGCCCTGGAGGACATCGACGGCGTCGGCCAGGTCACCGTGGACGGTGTGCGGGACCTCCAGGTCTCCGTCGTCCCCGACGAGAAGAAGCTCGCCGGGGCCGGTCTGAACGCGGGCACGCTCTCCCAGGCCCTCCAGGCGGGCGGCGCCACGGTGCCGGCCGGTTCCTTCTCCGAGGACGGCAAGAGCCGCACCATCCAGGTCGGCGGCTCCTACACCTCGCTGCGGCAGATCGAGGACCTCCAGGTCGTCGCCGAGGACCCGGCGGGCGGTGGGCCCGGAAAGCCGGTGCGCCTCGGCGACGTCGCCGAGGTGAGGCAGGAGCCGTCCACGGCCGTCTCCATCACCCGCACCAACGGCAGGCCGAGCCTCGCCGTGATGGCGACGATGGACAAGGACGGCAGCGCCGTCGCCATCTCGGACGCCGTCCAGGACAAGCTCCCCGGCCTCCGCAAGGACCTGGGCGGCGGCGCCGAGCTGACGGTCGTCTCCGACCAGGGCCCCGCCGTCTCCAAGTCGATCTCGGGCCTGACCACGGAGGGCGCGCTCGGCCTGGTCTTCGCGGTCGTCGTGATCCTGGTCTTCCTCGCCTCGATCCGCTCGACGCTGGTCACCGCGGTCTCCATCCCGCTCTCGATCGTCCTCGCGCTGATCGTGCTCTGGACCCGCGACCTGTCACTCAACATGCTCACCCTCGGCGCGCTCACCATCGCCATCGGCCGGGTCGTCGACGACTCGATCGTGGTCCTGGAGAACATCAAGCGCCACCTCGGCTACGGCGAGGAGCGCCACGCGGCGATCATCACCGCGGTCAAGGAGGTCGCCGGAGCGGTCACCTCCGCCACCCTCACCACCGTGGCGGTCTTCCTGCCCATCGGTCTCGTCGGCGGCATGGTCGGCCAGCTCTTCGGCTCGTTCTCGCTGACCATCACCGCGGCGCTGCTGGCCTCCCTGCTCGTCTCGCTCACCGTGGTGCCGGTGCTGTCGTACTGGTTCCTGCGCGCACCCAAGGACACCCCCGAGGACGCGGCGGAAGCCCGCCGCCTCGCCGAGGAGAAGGAAGCGGCCAGCAAGCTCCAGCGGATCTACGTCCCGGTCCTGCGCTTCGCGACCCGCCGCCGGGTCACCAGCCTCCTCATCGCCGTCGCCGTGCTCTTCGGCACCTTCGGCATGGTCCCGCTGCTGAAGACGAACTTCTTCGACGCCGGCGAGCAGGAGGTGCTGAGCGTCAAGCAGGAGCTGCCCCCCGGCACCAGCCTGGAAGCCGCCGACGAGGCGGCCCGCAAGGTCGAGAAGGTCCTTGAGCAGGACAAGGGCGTCAAGGACTACCAGGTCACCGTCGGCTCGTCCGGCTTCATGGCCGCCTTCGGCGGCGGCACGGGCGCCAACCAGGCTTCCTACCAGGTCACCCTGAAGGACGCCGCGGACCACGAGGACGCCCAGGACCGCATCGACGAGGCCCTCGGCAAGCTCGACGGCATCGGTGACACCACCATCGCCGCGGGCGACGGCTTCGGCGCCCAGGACCTGAGCGTCGTGGTCAAGGCCGCCGACGGGGACGTCCTGAGGAAGGCGGCCGAGGCGGTCCGCGCCGAGGTCGCCACCGTCAAGGACGTCACCGACGTCCAGAGCGACCTGGCGCAGAGCGTCCCGCGCATCTCGGTCACCGCCGGCGACAAGGCGGCCGCCGCCGGATTCGACTCCGCCGCCCTGGGCGGGGTCGTCGCCGGAGCCGTCCGCGGCACGCCCGCCGGCACCGCGACGCTCGACGACACCGAGCGCGACATCGTCATCCGCTCCGCCGCCCCGGCCACCACCATGGCCGAGCTGAAGGCCCTGCCGCTCGGCCCGGTGAAGCTCGGCGACATCGCCGACGTGAAGATCGTCCCCGGCCCGGTCTCGATGACCCGGATCGACGGGCAGCGCTCGGCGACGATCACCGCCAAGCCCGTCGGCGACAACACCGGCGCGGTCGGCGCCGATCTCGCCGAGAAGATCGACGCCCTGGACCTCCCGGAGGGCGCCACCGCCACCATCGGCGGCGTCACCGAGGACCAGAACGAAGCCTTCGCGCAGCTCGGCCTCGCCATGCTGGCGGCCATCGCGATCGTCTTCATGCTGCTGGTGGCCACGTTCCGGTCGCTCGTCCAGCCGCTGATCCTGCTGGTCTCCGTCCCGTTCGCGGCGACCGGCGCCCTGGCCCTCCTGCTCATCACGGGCACCCCGCTGGGCGTCCCCGCGATGATCGGCATGCTGATGCTCATCGGCATCGTGGTCACCAACGCGATCGTGCTGATCGACCTGATCAACCAGTACCGCGCCCAGGGCCTCGGGATCGTGGAAGCCGTCATCGAGGGCGGCCGCCACCGCTTCCGCCCGATCCTGATGACGGCGCTGGCGACCATCTTCGCCCTGCTCCCGATGGCGCTCGGCGTCACCGGCGAGGGCGGCTTCATCTCGCAGCCGCTGGGCGTCGTGGTGATCGGCGGTCTGATCAGCTCCACGCTGCTGACGCTGCTGCTGGTGCCGACGCTGTACGCGATGGTCGAACTCCGCAAGGAGCGCCGCGCCGAGAAGAAGGCGGCCAGGCGCGCCGCCAGGGCGGGCGTGCCGGACCGGCCGGAGCCGGAGGAGACCCGCGAGGCCGAGACCGCCAGGGCTTGACCGCGCACACCGAAGGGGCCTGTCCCACGCACCCGCGTGGGACAGGCCCCTTCGGGCGGGCTCCGGATTCTTCGCGGCTCCGGACGATTCCGGCTCCGCTACGGCAGCGCCAGCATCCGCTCCAGGGCGAGCTTGGCGTACTTCTCCGTCTCCGGGTCGACCTCGATCCGGTTGACCAGCTTGCCCTCGGCCAGCGACTCCAGGGTCCAGACCAGATGCGGCAGGTCGATGCGGTTCATCGTCGAGCAGAAGCAGACCGTCTTGTCGAGGAAGACGATCTCCTTGTCCTCCGCGGCGAAACGGTTCGCCAGTCGGCGGACCAGGTTCAGCTCCGTACCGATGGCCCACTTCGAGCCGGCCGGGGCCGCCTCCAGGGCCTTGATGATGTACTCCGTCGAGCCCACGTAGTCCGCGGCGGCGACGACCTCGTGCTTGCACTCCGGGTGCACCAGCACGTTGACTCCGGGCATCCGGGCGCGGACGTCCTCGACCGACTCGACCGAGAAACGCCCGTGGACCGAGCAGTGCCCGCGCCACAGGATCATCTTCGCGTCACGCAGCTGCTCGGCGGTGAGGCCGCCGTTCGGCTTGTGGGGGTTGTAGAGGACGCAGTCCTCCAGCTCCAGCCCCATGTCCCGCACGGCCGTGTTGCGGCCCAGGTGCTGGTCGGGCAGGAAGAGGATCTTCTCGCCCTGCTCGAAGGCCCACTCCAGGGCCCGCTTCGCGTTCGAGGACGTGCAGATCGTGCCGCCGTGCTTGCCGGTGAACGCCTTGATGTCGGCGGAGGAGTTCATGTACGAGACGGGCACCACCTGATCGGCGACCCCGGCATCCGTCAGCACGTCCCAGCACTCGGCGACCTGCTCGGCGGTGGCCATGTCGGCCATCGAGCAGCCGGCCGCCAGGTCGGGCAGCACGACCGCCTGGGCGTCCGTGGTCAGGATGTCGGCGGATTCGGCCATGAAGTGCACGCCGCAGAAGACGATGTACTCCGCCTCCGGGCGCGCCGCCGCGTCGCGGGCCAGCTTGAACGAGTCGCCGGTGACGTCCGCGAACTGGATGACCTCGTCGCGCTGGTAGTGGTGGCCGAGGACGAACACCTTGTCCCCGAGCTTCTCCTTCGCCGCACGGGCGCGCTCCACCAGGTCCGGGTCGGACGGTGACGGGAGGTCGCCGGGGCATTCGACGCCGCGCTCGCTCCTCGGGTCGGCCTCACGGCCGAGCAGCAGCAGCGCGAGAGGTGTCGGCTGTACGTCCAGGGGCTGGGCCGTGGTCACGTCACGCACCCTTTCTAGTCTGCGAACTCCGTGAACTCCGCGGACAGCCGCGGAGAGCTTCGGCGAACTCGCCTTTTCGTCTATTTGACGCTATCTATCATAGCCGCTTCGTGTCACTTTGACGATGCCGATAGCGTCGATGTGACGCATCCCCCGGGCGGCCCGGTGTGCGAGCATGAAAAGGAACAGACAAGCGCTTGGCCCGGAATGAATCCGCGGCTGAGACGGTTGAACCGTCGGCAAGCAGTCCGTACAACCCGGGAGAGAAGCAGATGTCCGTATCGGACGAGACCACCACCGTGAGCGACGGCATCCTCCTGTCCGACGCCGCCGCCGCCAAGGTCAAGGGCCTGCTGGAGCAGGAAGGCCGCGAGGACCTGGCGCTGCGCGTCGCCGTTCAGCCCGGCGGTTGCTCGGGCCTGCGCTACCAGCTCTTCTTCGACGAGCGTTCGCTCGACGGCGACGTGGTGAAGGACTTCGACGGTGTCAAGGTCGTCACCGACCGGATGAGCGCCCCGTACCTGGGCGGCGCCTCCATCGACTTCGTCGACACCATCGAGAAGCAGGGCTTCACGATCGACAACCCGAACGCCTCCGGCTCCTGTGCCTGCGGCGACTCCTTCAGCTAGGCGCTGAGGGCGGGAGCACACAGACCTACGGCGGCGGGGCCCCGCCGACCCCCCCCCGGCGCCCCCCCCGGGGGGGGGGCCCGCCGGGCCGGCGCGCCGGGGAAACCCCCCCCCGCCCCCGGGGCGGGGCCCCGCCCGCGCGGCCGCC
>NZ_JBIVTR010000006.1:80481-331720 GCF_044756785.1 Streptomyces sp. NPDC091649
CGTACAACCCGGGAGAGAAGCAGATGTCCGTATCGGACGAGACCACCACCGTGAGCGACGGCAGCCTCCTGTCCGACGCCGCCGCCGCCGTAGGTCTGTCGCCCCGCGGTTCCGGTGCCGTGCGAACACCCCGCACCGGACCGCGGTCGGGCCGCCGTCAGCCGCGCGGCACCGCGGCGCCCGACGCGGCGTCGATCACCGTACGGTCGCCCAGCGGCTTGTCCAGCTTCACGGTCCGCGTCAGCTCCTTGGCGATCATGATGCAGGCTTTCCCGCCCTCCTGCGGCTTCTCCGTGACCGAGATCCGCACCTGGCCCGCGCTCTCCCGGGCGCTCGCCGTGTAGGTGCTGCACACGCCGCCCCAGAAGGTGACCTCAAGCGTCCGCCCGTCCGCGCCGTACGACGTCACCTTCCGCTCCCCGGGGGGCGCCGTCGGGGACTCCGGCTTCTCGATGAACTCCGGGTCCACCGCGACCTGGGTGACGGTGCTCTCCGGACCTCCCGGCGCCTGGCGGACCGTGAACAGCCAGGACGGCACCAGCGTCTGCCGGCCGTCCACGTAGTTCAGGGCGAGCCCGAACACCGCGCCCTCGACCGTCCGCTCCACCGGCGCCCGCTTGCCGTTGGACGGCACGCACTGGGGGCCCGAGGGCTTCGGCTCGCCCTCCAGCGGTACGGGAGTGGCGCAGCCGCCGATGTCCCTGTCGGCATCGCCCCTGCCCCTGCTCGCCGCGTTCAGCTGCTCCAGCGCCTTCTCCGCGCCGACCGCCGGGTAGGTGTCGCCCTTCTCCAGGGCCTTCAGGTGTCCGCTGCCGCCCGTCACCTCGCCGTCCGGGCCCACCTGGACACCGGTCGACCAGCCGTACGTCGGGAGCCCGCCGATCCTGGGATCGGCGTTCACCACGCGGATGTCGCCCATCAGCTGGCCCGCGTCGAGCGCCGCGCCGTCCTGCCCGGCAGCCTTGAGCACCGGCACCGCGGCCGCCTTCGCCGCCTTCTCGCTCACCGGGCCGCCCCCCGGCTCCGAGGGCCCGTTCGCGCACACCTTCCCCGGCTCGCAGGGCTGGGACGGGGTGGTGCGGGCGAACGTCCAGGTGCCCGGGGCCTGCTTGGCCACCTTCAGGAGCGCGCCGGGGCCGTCGTCGTCGCCGACCACCCAGGAGGTGCCCTCGGTGCGCGGCGAGCCGGGAATGCCCAGCGCCTTCGCCAGCCGGGCGACGTCGGCCGGTGCGACCGTGCCCTTCGCGTGGTGGACCGCCGCCTGGTCCGGACCGTCCGGGAGCTCGCCCGCGGCCCGGTAGACCACCGGCGGGCCGCCCGGGTCCGGTTCGCCGGGTGCGATGCCCGGGGGCGGGGCGTCCGGGGCAAGGGTGCTCGGGCCGTCGGCGGCGGTGTCCAGGGCCAGCAGCGGGGCCGAGCCCTTCGTCGCCGCGCCGTCGCCCGCCGCGCCGCCGCCCGAGGCGGCCGAGGCCCAGTACGCCCCGCCGCCCCCCGCCAGCAGCACGGCCGCGGCCACCGAGGCCACCGCGAGCGGCGAACGCCGCCGCCGGGGGCCGGTCACGTCGTTGTCGGGTCGCTCGGTGCTCACCGGATCGCTCCTTCGACTGCGTTGCCGTCGCGGTGCCTGCCGCGTGTCCCCGGACGGGGACACCGGTGGGACGGAACGGAGAGGCGAGCGGTTCCCCCGTCCGGGGGACGGCCCGGACGGGAGGAGCGTCCGCCTCCCGCCGGAGCCGCGCGGAACGGCCCGGAACGCGGTGGCGTCCGGCCCGGTGCGGCAGGTACGGCCGCCGCCCCTCAGTCCCCGTACTCGGACATGGCGTCGATCAGCCGCGCCGACGAGGGCGGGACCGTCACCCCGTGGATCCGGGGCGGCTCCGCCGGGACCGGGGCGGGCTTCACCGAAGCCGTCCAGTGCGGCGCCATCCGCTCGCAGTCGCCGCGCAGTGCGGCCAGGCTCGATTCCGACTCGGGCAATGCGGTGTGCTTCGACATATCCGCACCGTAACCACGGTCGAGCTCAGGTAGAAAGCCCTACTATCGGGTAGTTCTCCCTTTTCCCGGCCGTCGGCTCACCCGGTAGCGTGAACTGTCACGTCGTCCCGGAGGGCGTACTTACGGCCCTTCGCCTTCCGCAGGAGCAGCCTCCCCGTGCGTATTGCAGTCACCGGCTCGATCGCCACTGACCACCTCATGACCTTTCCCGGCCGCTTCGCCGACCAACTGGTCGCGGATCAGCTGCACACGGTCTCCCTCTCCTTCCTGGTCGACAACCTCGACGTGCGCCGGGGCGGTGTCGCCGCCAACATCTGCTTCGGCATGGGCCTCCTCGGCACCCGTCCGATCCTGGTCGGCGCCGCCGGGGCCGACTTCGACGAGTACCGCGCCTGGCTCGACCGGCACGGCGTCGAGACGGGTTCGGTCCGTATCTCCGAGGTCCTGCACACCGCTCGGTTCGTCTGCACCACCGACGCCGACCACAACCAGATCGGCTCCTTCTACACGGGCGCGATGAGCGAGGCCCGCCTCATCGAGCTGAAGAGCGTCGCCGACCGCGTCGGCGGCCTCGACCTCGTCTCCATCGGAGCCGACGACCCCGAGGCGATGCTCCGCCACACGGAGGAGTGCCGCACCCGGGACATCCCCTTCGCCGCGGACTTCTCGCAGCAGATCGCGCGGATGGACGGCGACGAGATCCGCATCCTCCTGGACGGCGCGACCTACCTCTTCTCCAACGAGTACGAGAAGGGGCTCATCGAGTCGAAGACCGGCTGGAGCGACGAGGAGATCCTCGCCAAGGTCGGCCACCGCGTCACCACCCTCGGCGCCCGCGGTGTCCGGATCGAGCGGGCGGGCGAGCCGGTCATCGAGGTCGGCTGCCCCGAGGAGCAGGCCAAGGCCGACCCCACCGGCGTCGGCGACGCCTTCCGGGCCGGCTTCCTCTCCGGCCTCGCCTGGGGCGTCGGCCTGGAGCGCGCCGCCCAGGTCGGCTGCATGCTCGCCACCCTGGTCATCGAGACGGTCGGCACCCAGGAGTACACCCTGCACCGCACCCACTTCATGGACCGCTTCACCAAGGCGTACGGCCACGAGGCCGCCGCCGAGGTCCAGCAGCACCTGGCGTGATCAGCCGAGCCGGCGGACCACATAGGCGGAGCCCCGGTCCGCCGGCTCCTCGCCCACATACTCCTGCCCCCGCATCTCGCACCAGGCCGGGATGTCCAGGCGGGCCGCCTCGTCGTCGGCGAGCACCGTCACCGTGGCGCCCACCGGCACCTCCTCGATCACCTTTGCGAGCTCGATCACCGGGATCGGGCAACGGCGGCCCAGCGCGTCGACCACCAGGGAAGCGGCGGGCCCGGGGGAGGGGGCCGCAGCGGCCGGGGCGGCCGGCGCGCCGAGCCGTTCGCGCACCTCGGCGACCACCCCGGGAAGGATCTCCAGGAAGCGGTCGACGTCCGTTCCGGCCGTGCCCGGCGGCAGCGACACCCGTACGTTCCCCTCCGAGAGCACCCCCATGGCCCTGAGCACATGGCTCGGCGTCAGGGTGCTGCTCGAGCAGGACGAACCGGACGAAACGGAGAACTCCCTCCGGTCCAGCTCGTGCAGCAGGGCCTCCCCGTCGACATAGAGACAGGAGAAGGTGACCAGATGCGGCAGCCGCCGCTCCGGGTCGCCCACCACCTCGACATCGGGCACCTGTTCGGCCACCACCGTACGAATCCGGTCCACCAGCGCGCGCAGCCGCGCCGACTCCGCCGCCGCCTCGCCCCGTACCGCGCGCAGCGAGGCCGCCGCCGCCACGATCGCCGGCAGGTTCTCGAACCCCGGCGCCCGCCCCGACTCCCGCTCCCCGGCCGGGCCGGGGGGCGAGAAGCGCACCCCCTTGCGGACCGCCAGCAGCCCGACCCCGGCCGGGCCGCCCCACTTGTGCGCGCTCGCCGTCAGCAGCGACCAGCCCGCCGGGACGGGCCCCCAGCCGAGCGACTGGGCCGCGTCCACCAGCAGCGGCACCCCGGCGTCCGCGCAGAGCGCGGCGACCTCGGCCACCGGCTGCTCGGTGCCCACCTCGTGGTTGGCCGACTGGAGGCAGGCCAGCGCGGTGTCCGCCCGCAGGGCCGAGCCGTACCCCGCCGGATCGACCGCCCCCGTGCGGTCCACCGGGACCTCGGTGAGCGAACCGCCCGCCGCCTCGTGGGCCGCCGCCGCATGGAGCACCGACGAGTGTTCGACCGCGGAGAGGGCCAGATGGCCCCCGACACGCCGACGCCCCGAAAGAGCGCCGGCAATTCCCGCGTGCACCGCCGTCGTCCCGGACGAGGTGAAGACCAGCTCGTCCGGGCGGCATCCGACGGCCTCCGCGGCCGCCTCCCGGGCCGCGTCGAGGAGCAGCCCGGCTCGCCGCCCCTCCCGGTACAGGCGGGCGGGATCGGCCCAGCCCTCGTCGAGCGCGGCAAGCAGCGCCTGGCGTGCGACGGGGTGCAGGGGGGCGGCGGAGGCGGCATCGAAGTAGGGCACCCGGCCACGCTAGCCCGCCCCCGGCCGAACCTCGCCGGAGGCCGCTCCTCCCGGGCGGGCGAGTGTGCGTCAGAAGGGGGCCGGAGTCCCGGATTCCACCCCATGGGGGTGTCGGGCGGCGCGTTGGGCACCCTCCCCGCGCGACCCCAAATAGCGTCCAGTAGGGTTTGGTCCGCATAAACATCCAAACCCCTGCCCGCGTCAGGGCCGGCGACCGACCAGAGACATACGGGCGCGCCGACCGTGCGGGCGAGACTCTCGGGAAGGCGCTACGTGAGTCCCAACGGCTCCGACCGCTCGTCGCGGCGCCCGATGCGGCGGAAGCTGCCGCAGGTGCTGACTGCGGGCCTGGTCCTGGCGACGGCCTCCGGTTGTTCATACAACTGGGAGGATTTCCCCCGCCTCGGAATGCCCACACCGGTAACGGAAGAGGCCCCTCGGATCCTCTCCCTCTGGCAAGGCTCGTGGGCGGCAGCGCTCGTCACGGGTGTCCTTGTCTGGGGGCTGATCCTCTGGAGCGTCTTCTTCCACCGGCGTAGCCGGACCAAGGTGGAGGTACCTCCGCAGACCAGGTACAACATGCCCATCGAGGCGTTGTACACAGTGGTTCCCCTCATCATCGTCTCGGTGCTCTTCTACTTCACCGCGCGAGATGAGTCGAAGCTCCTCGAGCTCTCCGACAAGCCCGCCCACACCATCAACGTGGTCGGCTTCCAGTGGAGCTGGGGCTTCAACTACATCGAGAAGGTGGACGGCCAGCCCGCAGCGGGCCCCGAGATCCCCAAGGAACTCGACGCCATCCCCGACCGGTTCCGCGATGACTTCCCCGAAGGCGCCGGCGGCGTCTACGACGTGGGCATCCCCGGGACCCGTAATCCGCAGAACGGCAACCCGGGGCCGACCCTGTGGCTGCCCAAGGGCGAGAAGGTCCGCTTCGTCCTCACTTCGCGGGACGTCATCCACTCCTTCTGGGTGGTGCCGTTCCTCATGAAGCAGGACGTCATCCCGGGCCACACCAACGCGTTCGAGGTGACTGCCAACCGGGAGGGCACCTTCATGGGGAAGTGCGCCGAGCTCTGTGGCGTCGACCACTCCCGCATGCTCTTCAACGTCAAGGTCGTCTCCCCGGAGCGTTACCAGCAGCACCTCAAGGAGCTGGCTGAGAAGGGTCAGACGGGCTACGTGCCGGCAGGCATCGCGCAGACCGACCCGGCCAGGAATGCGGAGAAGAACCAACTGTGAGCATCCTCAACGAACCCCAGGGTGCCGCTCCGGCAGACGACTCGTACGAGGACGAGCTGCCCGTGCGGCGCAAGCAGCCGGGAAACATCGTCGTGACGTGGCTGACCACCACCGACCACAAGACGATCGGTACGCTCTACCTGATCACGTCGTTCGTGTTCTTCTGCATCGGCGGACTCATGGCGCTCTTCATGCGCGCCGAGCTGGCCCGTCCGGGCACGCAGATCATGTCGAACGAGCAGTTCAACCAGGCGTTCACGATGCACGGCACGATCATGCTGCTGATGTTCGCGACGCCGCTGTTCGCCGGATTCGCGAACTGGATCATGCCGCTGCAGATCGGCGCGCCCGACGTGGCGTTCCCGCGGCTGAACATGTTCGCGTACTGGCTGTACCTCTTCGGCTCGCTCATCGCGGTGGCCGGCTTCCTCACCCCGCAGGGTGCGGCCGACTTCGGCTGGTTCGCCTACTCCCCGCTCTCGGACGCGGTCCGTTCGCCGGGCGTCGGCGCCGACATGTGGATCATGGGTCTGGCCTTCTCCGGCTTCGGCACGATCCTCGGCTCGGTCAACTTCATCACCACGATCATCTGCATGCGCGCACCCGGCATGACGATGTTCCGCATGCCGATCTTCACCTGGAACGTCCTGCTGACCGGTGTCCTGGTCCTGCTGGCCTTCCCGGTCCTGGCCGCCGCGCTCTTCGCACTGGAGGCGGACCGAAAATTCGGTGCGCATATCTTCGACGCGGCCAATGGCGGCGCATTGCTCTGGCAACACCTCTTCTGGTTCTTCGGCCATCCAGAGGTGTACATCATCGCTCTGCCGTTCTTCGGAATCATTTCCGAGGTCATCCCGGTATTCAGCCGCAAGCCGATGTTCGGCTACATCGGCCTGATCTCCGCGACGATCGCCATCGCCGGCCTTTCCGTGACGGTGTGGGCGCACCACATGTACGTCACGGGCGGTGTGCTGCTGCCGTTCTTCTCCTTCATGACGTTCCTCATCGCCGTGCCGACAGGCGTGAAGTTCTTCAACTGGATCGGCACGATGTGGAAGGGGTCGTTGTCCTTCGAGACACCGATGCTCTGGGCCGTCGGCTTCCTGATCACCTTCACCTTCGGTGGTCTGACCGGCGTCATCCTCGCCTCGCCCCCGATGGACTTCCACGTCTCCGACTCGTACTTCGTCGTCGCGCACTTCCACTACGTCATCTTCGGCACCGTGGTCTTCGCGATGTTCTCCGGCTTCCACTTCTGGTGGCCGAAGTTCACCGGCAAGATGCTGGACGAGCGGCTCGGCAAGATCACGTTCTGGACGCTGTTCGTGGGCTTCCACGGCACGTTCCTGGTGCAGCACTGGCTCGGTGCGGAGGGCATGCCGCGTCGCTACGCGGACTACCTCGACGCCGACGGCTTCACCGCGCTGAACACGATCTCGACGATCTCCTCGTTCCTGCTCGGCCTGTCGATGCTGCCGTTCTTCTACAACGTCTGGAAGACCGCGAAGTACGGCAAGAAGATCGAGGTCGACGACCCCTGGGGCTACGGCCGCTCGCTGGAGTGGGCGACCTCCTGCCCGCCGCCGCGGCACAACTTCCTCACGCTGCCGCGCATCCGTTCCGAATCCCCGGCGTTCGACCTGCACCACCCGGAGATCACGGCGCTCGAACAGCTCGACCACCTCCCCGAGTCGGACAAGGCCCTCGCCGGCGGCAAGGAGGCAGGCAAGTGAAGATCCAGGGACAGATGTTCATCTGGCTGAGCGTCTTCATCCTCGCCATGGCCGTCGTGTACGGCGTGTGGTCCAAGGAGCCGGTCGGCACCACGGCCCTCTTCCTGGCCTTCGGGCTGTCCATCATGATCGGCTTCTACCTGGCCTTCACGGCCAACCGGGTCGACGCCATGGCCCAGGACAACAAGGAGGCGGACGTCGCCGACGAGGCGGGCGAGCTGGGGTTCTTCTCCCCGCACAGCTGGCAGCCGCTCTCCCTGGCGGTCGGCGGAGCCTTCGCCTTCATGGGCGTCGTCTTCGGCTGGTGGCTCCTGTACTTCTCCGCCCCCCTGCTCCTGATCGGCCTCTTCGGCTGGGTCTTCGAGTACTACCGGGGCGAGAACCGCACCCAGTGACGCCGCACACCGTGACACCGCACCACGGGTGACACGCGCTACACCACGAAGGGCCCGCATCGCCCACAGCGACGCGGGCCCTTCGCTCGTTTGCAGTCACTGAACGCGCTGGAACGGACGAATCTTCTTAGCGTGGACGGCATGAAGCACACGCCGCGCATCCGCACCGTAGTGAGCTGCACCCTGTTGGTCGTGACCCTCGCCGCGGGTGCGACCGCCTGTGGCTCGCCCGACGGCCACCCGCTCTCGACGAAGCCTTTCGACGCGGGCGACCAGGTCTCCTTCAACGGCCCCTCCAAGGAGGAGAAGGCCGACCCCGACAAGCCCCTGGAAGTCGCCGTCAAGGGCGACGACGGGCGCATCACCGACGTCAGCGCCGTGGACACCGGCGGCCGCCACCTGGCGGGGGAGCTCTCCGCGGACGGGAAGCGCTGGCGCTCCACCGCCCCGCTCGCGGCCGGCACCGGATACACCGTCAGGGTCGCCATGGAGAACGGCGACGGCGCCCCGGGCGTCCGTACGCTCTCCTTCGACACCTCATCGCCCAAGAAGCTGCTGAAGGTCGCCTTCGGCCCGGAGGCGGGCACCTACGGCGTGGGGCAGCCCATCACGGCGGAACTCAGCGCCCCGATCACCGACAAAACGGCCAGGGCGACCGTCGAGCGCGCCCTGAAGGTCCGCTCCACCCCGGCGGTCACCGGCTCCTGGTACTGGGTCGACGACAAGAAGCTGCACTACCGCCCGAAGGAGTACTGGCCCGCGAACGCCTCGATCGAGGTGCGCTCCAACCTGGCGGGCATCAAGGTGACCAACGCCCTCTACGGAGCCGAGGCCAAGCCCCTGAAGCTCGCCACGGGCGACCGGATCGAGGCCGTCACCGACGCCTCGGACCACTCCTTGACCGTGCTCCGCAACGGAGAAGTGATCAACACCATTCCGGTCACCACCGGCAAGCCCGGCTTCTCCACCCGCAACGGCGTCAAGGTGGTGCTCGCCAAGGAGCAGTTCGTACGGATGCGCGGGGAGAGCATCGGCATCGCGGCCGGCTCCTCGGAGTCGTACGACCTGCCGGTCTACTGGGCCACCCGGGTGACCTGGAGCGGCGAGTACGTCCACGCCGCCCCCTGGTCCACCGGCTCCCAGGGCAACGCCAACGTCAGCCACGGCTGCACCGGCATGAGCACCGGCAACGCCAAGTGGTTCTTCGACACCGTGCGCGAGGGCGACATCGTCAAGGTCGTCGGCAGCGCGGGCGAGGACATGGACCCGTTCGGCAACGGGTTCGGCGACTGGAACCTCTCCTGGGAGGAGTGGCGGAAGGGCAGCGCCCTCCACGAAGGGGCGCCGGACAGCCCGCAGACGCTCCAGGCCGCCCGGCTGCGCCCCCACGTCTGATCCGTGCCCCGGGCAGGGCCCGGCGGCCCGGAACGTCCCTCAGCGGGCCGCTGGGGCCCCTCAGGCGTCCACGGCGAGCCGGTGGCGCAGCAGCGCCGCCAGCGCGTCGGCGAACTCCACCGGGTCCACCGGGAGCGTCACGGCGGACTCCGCGCGGCTCCAGGTGGCCAGCCACGCGTCCTGCGGGCGGCCGATCAGCAGGAGAACCGGCGGACAGCGGAAGATCTCGTCCTTGATCTGCCGGCAGACGCCCATGCCGCCGATGGGAGCCGTCTCCCCGTCCAGCACACAGACGTCGACGCCGCCGTCCTCCAGCGCCTTGAGGACGGCCGGGAGCGTCGCGCACTCCAGGAACTCCACCGGTGGGACGTCCGCGGCAGGCCGGCGACCGGCTGCCAGCCTCACCTGCTCGCGGATGTTGGCGTCGTCGCTGTAGACCAGGACCGTGGCGGTCGCCTGCATTGTTCCTCCGTGACATCGACGTCGTCGGGGCTCTCGGGGCATGCACCGATGCGCGGATCGTACTCCGCCCGACCGGCCGTCAGCACCGGTAATGACGACCTCGCGATGGGCCGTTCGGCGGAGGGCGCGACCCCCGCAGACGGTACGGACACACCGAACGGCACCCCCCGGGGTGAGGGCGGGATAAGCGACCGACATAATGTCGGTCGTGGCGACAGCAACGACAGTAGAAACCGGGCACGCGCACCCGTCGGTCAATCGGCCGAACCTCACCAGCGTCGGAACCATCATCTGGTTGAGTTCCGAGCTGATGTTCTTCGCGGCCCTCTTCGCGATGTACTTCACCCTGCGATCGGTGATGGGACCCGATTACTGGAAGGAGATGTCCGACCATCTGAACTTCCCGTTCTCGGCGACGAACACCACGATCCTGGTGCTCTCCTCACTCACCTGCCAGCTCGGCGTCTTCGCCGCCGAGCGGGGCGATGTGAAGAAGCTCCGCACCTGGTTCATCATCACGTTCGTGATGGGTGCGATCTTCATCGGCGGCCAGGTCCTGGAGTACACCGAGCTGGTCAAGGACGCGGGGCTCTCCCTGTCGTCCGACCCGTACGGCTCGGTGTTCTACCTGACCACCGGCTTCCATGGTCTGCATGTGACAGGCGGTCTCATCGCCTTCCTGCTGGTCCTCGGCAGAACGTACGCGGCCAAGAGGTTCACCCACGATCAGGCCACCGCCGCCATCGTCGTGTCCTACTACTGGCACTTCGTCGATGTCGTATGGATCGGCCTGTTCGCAACGATCTACATGATCAAGTAACCGGGGCTCGCACCCGCCCACCATCGACGCAGAAGATCCTGACACCGGGGTAATCCGTGAAAAAGCTCTCCGCACGACGACGCCATCCGCTGGCGGCGGTCGTCGTACTACTCCTCGCGCTGGCGGCTACCGGGGGGCTGTACGCCGCGTTTGCGCCTGCGGGCAAGGCGCAGGCCGATGAAACCGCCCAGTCCCTCGCCATCGAAGAGGGCAAGAAGCTCTACTCCGTAGGCTGCGCCAGCTGCCACGGAACCGGCGGTCAGGGCACCACCGACGGGCCGTCCCTCGTGGGCGTGGGCTCCGCCGCCGTCGACTTCCAGGTCGGTACGGGCCGTATGCCCGCGCAGCAGCCGGGCGCCCAGGTACCGAAGAAGAAGGTCATCTACAACCAGGCGCAGATCGACCAGCTCGCGGCGTACGTCGCGTCGCTCGGCGCCGGTCCGATCACGCCGACCGACAAGCAGGTCGACCCGGCCGGCGCGGACGTCGCCAACGGCGGCGAACTGTTCCGCACCAACTGCGCCCAGTGCCACAACTTCACCGGTAAGGGCGGAGCCCTGACCGAGGGCAAGTACGCACCCGACCTCGAAGGCGTGAGCCCGAAGCACATCTACGAGGCCATGCAGACCGGCCCGCAGAGCATGCCCTCCTTCCCCGACACGATCATGCCGGTGCAGGAGAAGAAGGACATCATCGCGTACATCGAGTCCGTGAACGGTGACGAGACGGAGAGCCCCGGCGGCCTGGCCCTCGGCGGTCTCGGTCCGGTCAGCGAGGGTCTGTTCGCCTGGATCTTCGGGCTCGGCGCTCTCGTCGCAGTCGCCGTTTGGGTCGCGGCCCACACCGCTAAGGCCAAGAAGTCATGAGTAGCCAACAGATTTCAGAAGACAACCTGCCCGAGGGGCAGGAGACCGCGCACGGCGCGGTCGAGCGTACGGACGACCCGTTCGCCGACCCGGGGCTGCCGGCTCACAAGCCGCGCATCCAGGATCTCGACGAACGCGCCGCGAACCGCTCGGAGCGGGCCGTCGCGTTCATGTTCACCCTCTCGATGCTGGCGACGGTGGGCTTCATCGCCTCCTACGTCATCTTCCCGGTGGACAAGATCGTCTACATCTGGCCCTTCGGCCATGTGAGTGCGCTGAACTTCTCCCTCGGTCTCACCCTGGGCGCCGCTCTCTTCTTCATCGGAGCGGGAGCCGTCCACTGGGCGCGCACCCTGATGTCCGACGTCGAGGTCGCGGCCGAACGGCATCCGATCGAGGCCGCGCCCGAGGTCAAGGCCCAGGTCATGGCCGACTTCGCGGCCGGCGCCGAGGAGTCCGCGATCGGTCGGCGCAAGCTGATCCGCAACACCATGTTCGGTGCGCTGGCCCTGGTGCCGCTCTCCGGTGTGGTCCTGCTGCGCGACCTCGGTCCGCTGCCGGAGAAGAAGCTCCGGACCACCCTGTGGGCCGAGGGCAAGCAGCTCATCAACATGAACACGATGAAGCCGCTGCGCCCCGAGCACATCACCGTCGGGTCGCTGGCCTTCGCCATGCCCGAGGGCCTCGACCCGGAGTCGCACGACTTCCAGACGCAGATGGGCAAGGCTGCCCTGATGATCGTCCGCATCGAGCCGGACGACATCAAGGACAAGCGCCAGCGGGACTGGGCCCACGAGGGCATCGTCGCGTTCTCCAAGATCTGCACCCACGTCGGCTGCCCGATCAGCCTGTACGAGCAGCAGACGCATCACGTGCTCTGCCCGTGCCACCAGTCCACCTTCGACCTCTCCGACGGCGCTCGCGTCATCTTCGGTCCGGCCGGCCACCCCCTTCCGCAGCTGCGGATCGGTGTCAACAGCGAGGGCAACCTCGAGGCGCTCGGCGACTTCGACGAGCCCGTCGGTGCTGCCTTCTGGGAGCGCGGATGAGTACTGCGACAAAGAACCCCTCCGCCGCCGGTCCGGCGAGCGGACGCAAGGCTCCGGCCGGCGAGCGGGTGGCCGACTGGGCGGACGGCCGACTGGGCATCTACAGCCTGGCCAAGGCCAACATGCGCAAGATCTTCCCGGACCACTGGTCCTTCATGCTCGGTGAGGTCGCGCTCTACAGCTTCATCATCATCATCCTCACGGGTGTGTATCTGACGCTGTTCTTCCAGCCGAGCATGGGCGAGATCGTCTACCACGGTCCGTACGAGCCCATGCAGGGCATCCGGATGTCCGAGGCTTACGCCTCGACCCTGAAGATCAGCTTCGAGGTCCGCGGTGGTCTGCTCGTACGGCAGATCCACCACTGGGCCGCGCTGATCTTCCTGGCCGCCATGTTCGTGCACATGATGCGCGTCTTCTTCACGGGCGCCTTCCGCAAGCCGCGCGAGATCAACTGGCTCTTCGGCTTCCTGCTGTTCGTGCTCGGCATGTTCACCGGGTTCACCGGCTACTCCCTCCCGGACGACCTGCTCTCCGGTACGGGTGTCCGCTTCACCCAGGGCGCGATCCTGTCCGTGCCGATCGTCGGCACGTACATCTCGATGTTCCTGTTCGGCGGCGAGTTCCCCGGCCACGACTTCGTGGCCCGGTTCTACTCGATCCACATCCTGCTGCTGCCGGGCATCATGCTCGGTCTGGTGGTGGCGCACCTGATCCTGGTCTTCTACCACAAGCACACGCAGTTCGCGGGCCCCGGCAGGACCAACAAGAACGTCGTCGGCATGCCGCTGCTGCCCGTGTACATGGCGAAGGCCGGAGGGTTCTTCTTCCTCGTCTTCGGCATCATCGCGATCATCTCGGCCATCGCCACGATCAACCCGATCTGGGCGCTCGGCCCGTACCGCGTCGACCAGGTGTCCACCGGCGCCCAGCCCGACTGGTACATGGGCTTCGCCGAGGGCCTGGTCCGGGTGATGCCGGGCTGGGAGATCAACCTGTGGGGCCACACCCTCGCCCTGGGCGTGTTCATTCCGCTGGTCGCCTTCGGCGTGGTCCTCACCGTGATCGCGGTCTACCCGTTCGTCGAGTCCTGGATCACCGGCGACAAGCGCGAGCACCACATCCTGGACCGCCCGCGCAACGCCCCGACCCGCACGGGTCTCGGCGTCGCCTGGATCACGGCGTACTTCATCGGCCTCGTCGGCGGTGGAAACGACCTGTGGGCCACGCACTTCCACCTGTCGATCAACTCCATCACCTGGTTCGTCCGGATCTTCTTCTTCGCCGGACCGGTCATCGCGTTCATCGTCACCAAGCGGATCTGCCTCGGCCTCCAGCGCCGCGACCGGGAGAAGGTGCTGCACGGTCGCGAGACCGGGCTCATCAAGCGCCTGCCGCACGGTGAGTTCGTCGAGGTCCACGAGCCGCTCAGCCCCGAGCAGCTGCACACGCTCACGGCGCACGAGCAGTACCGGCCGCTCGAACTCGGCCCCGCGGTCGACGAGAACGGCGTCAAGCGCAAGATCTCCCCGGTGCAGAAGCTGCGCGCCAAGCTCAGCAAGGGGTACTACGCCGAGGGGAACCAGATTCCCAAGGCCACCCCCGAGGAGTACAAGGAGATCAGCGAGGGCCACGGCCACCACTGATCACCTGAACCGATCGCCACCGTGAGAGCCCCGTCCATTCGATGGACGGGGCTCTTCGCGGTCCTCCGCGCTGGATAGGGTGGAGCCATCTTCCCTAGCCGGCTGTGGACCCTGGAGCGGACCATGAACGTTGTGACCCCGAACGGCGGCGACAGCGTGGCGGACCGTTCCTGGCCCGGCCTCCTGAACCCCCTCCTGCGCGGCGAGAACCTCAGCTCCGAGGACACCGCCTGGGCCATGGACCGCATCATGAGCGGCGAGGCCACCGACGCGCAGATCGCCGGGTTCGCCGTCGCGCTGCGGGCCAAGGGGGAGACCGTCGACGAGGTCACCGGACTGGTCCGCGCGATGTACGCCCACGCCAACACCATCCACGTGCCCGGCCGCACCGTCGACATCGTCGGCACCGGCGGCGACCTCGCCAAAACGGTCAACATCTCGACCATGTCCGCGATCGTCATCGCCGGCACCGGCGCCAAGGTCGTCAAGCACGGCAACCGGGCCGCCTCCTCGGCGAGCGGCTCCTCCGACGTACTGGAGAAGCTCGGCGTCAACCTGGAGCTGACCCCGCAGCGGGTCGTCGAGGTCGCCGAAGCGGCGGGCATCACCTTCTGCTTCGCCGTGAAGTTCCACCCCGCCCTGCGGTACGCCGCCAAGGCCCGCAAGGAACTCGGCGCGCAGACCACGTTCAACATCCTGGGCCCCCTCACCAACCCGGCCCAGGTGCGCGCCCAGGCGGTCGGCGTCGCCGACGCCCGGATGGCGCCCATCGTCGCGGGCGTCCTCGCGGACCGGGGCAACTCCGCTCTCGTCTTCCGCGGTGACGACGGGCTCGACGAGCTGACCACCACCGCCACCTCCCGGGTCTGGGTGGTCCGCGACGGCGCGGTCCGCGAGGAGCCCTTCGACCCGCGCGACGCCGGGCTGCCCATCGTCCCCGTCGAGGCGCTGCGCGGCGCCGACGCCTCCTACAACGCCGATGTGGCCCGCCGTCTGCTGGACGGCGAGGGCGGCGCGGTGCGGGAGGCGGTGCTGCTCAACTCGGCGGCGGCCCTGGTCGCCCTCGACCCGGGCCCCGGCACGCTGACCGAGCAGCTCGCGGCGAAGATCCTCGTCGCGGCCGCGGCCATCGACTCCGGGGCCGCCAAGCGGGCCCTGGAGCGCTGGGTGGCGGCCAGCAACGCCTGAGCGCGCCGCGGAGAGGACGCGGGGCACACGGTGTGACACAGGGCGCGGTCCGGAATCCGGACCGCGCCTTGCGCCTGTGCACACGTATGGCAAGATGCTGCGCAGGTCATGAGTGACAGCGACTACGGCCCCGGCCCGCTGTCCGGCAACCCTCCGTCCGTGGCGGGGTGCCCCGGGTGAAGACCAGGCCGCAGGCAGCGAGGTCTGCGGCAAGCGCGGGCCCCTCGGCATCCAGCGGATGCCAGCCCCCGGGGTCCTGGTCCCCAGGGAGTCTTCTGTGAGCAAGCGAATGCGCTAGGGCTGAACGCCCCCTTCCGCGCACCCTTTTCCCCTTCCCCCTCCCGCGCTGCCGCGTATCCGCCGGCGCGGGGATTTCGCCTGCCTGTTACGGGAGTTCGCCATGTCTGTCCCCACCGCTGCCCTCGACTCGTCGGTTTGTGCCCCGCTGCCCGTTCTGGGGCAGAACGTCACCGTCCCGCTGGTGACCGGCGGTGAGGTCGCCTACGCCGCGCTCGACTACGCCGCCAGCGCCCCGGCCCTCCAGCGGGTCTGGGACGACGTCGCCGCGTACGCCCCGTACTACGGCAGTGTCCACCGAGGGGCCGGCTACCTCTCGCAGCT
This sequence comes from Streptomyces sp. NPDC091649, assembly GCF_044756785.1. NCBI lineage: Bacteria > Bacillati > Actinomycetota > Actinomycetes > Kitasatosporales > Streptomycetaceae > Streptomyces > Streptomyces sp. NPDC091649. Next base: position 96,417 of record NZ_JBIVTR010000006.1, read on the forward strand.
CTCCACCGACCTCTTCGAGAACAGCCGCCGCACGGTGGCGGAGTTCCTCGGCTGCCGCGCGGAGGACCAGGTCGTCTTCACCCGCTCCACGACCGACTCCCTCAACCTGCTGGCCTCCGCGCTCCCCGCCGGCTGTGAGGTCTTCGTGTACGAGACCGAGCACCACGCGTCGCTGCTGCCCTGGCGCGACGCCCGGGTCACCTACCTCGACGCGCCCCGCACCCCGGCCCAGGCCGTCGAGACCCTGGAGCGCGCCCTCGCCGACCGCGACCCCTACGGCCCCGCGCTCGTCTGCGTGACCGGCGCGTCCAATGTGACCGGCGAGCTGTGGCCCGTGCGGGAACTGGCCGCCGCGGCCCACGCGCACGGCGCGCGCATCGTCCTGGACGCCGCGCAGCTCGCCCCGCACCATCCCGTGGACGTCGCCGGACTGGACGTCGACTGGGTCGCGTTCTCCGGCCACAAGCTGTACGCGCCCTTCGGCTCCGGAGTCCTCGCCGGCCGCGCCGACTGGCTCCGGGAGGCCGAGCCGTACCTCGCCGGCGGTGGCGCCTCCCGCAAGGTCGCCCGGCGCGCCGACGGCGGGGTGGACGTCGACTGGCACACCACCGCCGCGCGTCACGAGGCCGGTTCGCCCAACGTCATCGGCGTCTACTCCATCGCCTCCGCCTGCAAGGCCCTGACCGAGGCGGGGTTCGAGGGCCTGGTCGCCCGGGAGCAGGAGCTGGTGGGCCGGGTCCGGGAGGGGCTCGCCGGGGTGCCCGAGGTGCAGGTGCTGTCGCTTTTCGGCGACGACGCGCCCCGGGTGGGCGTCATCTCCTTCGTGGTGCGCGGCTGGAACAGCTCGCACTTCGCCGCCGCCCTCTCCGCGGAGTACGGCATCGGCGTCCGCGACGGCCTCTTCTGCGCCCACCCGCTCGTGCGCACCCTGCTCGGCAGCGACCCGCGCGACCCGGGCCAGTGCGGCGCGCCGGAGGCCGAGCCGGGCGAGCTCTCCCTCAACGCGATCCGCGTCAGCTTCGGCGCAGGGACGCCCGACGAGCACATCGACCGCTTCCTGGGCGCGGTCTGTGAGCTGGTCCGCGAAGGCGCCCGGTGGAACTACCGCACCGAGGACGGCCGCTGCGTCCCGGACCGGGGCGAGGCCGGCCGGGCCGGACATACGTCCCGGTGAAACGCCTCGGCCGGGGGCAGGCGCGCCGCCTGTCCCCGGCCGAGGTGCTTCGCCGATCCGCCTACGCGTCGAGGCCGATGGCGAAGGCCGCTTCCAGGTCGTGCTGGGAGTAGGTACGGAACGCGACATGGGTGTCGGTGCCCTCGACGCCCGGGATCTTGCTGATCCGGCCGGGGATGACATCGGCGAGGTCGTCGTGCTTGGCGACCCGGACCATGGCGATCAGGTCGTAGGTGCCGGTCACGGAGAAGACCTCGCTGACGCTGTCCAGCGCGGCGATGGCCTCGGCGATCTCCGGAATCCGGTCGACGCTGGTCTTGATGAGCACGATCGCGGTGATCACGGCTGGCTGTCTCCCTCGGTGGCCGTGGCTGGAACCTTCACTCTAGCCGTACGCCCATAACGTCCCCAGGCGTACAGGAACCCGGCCGCGAAGCCCGCCACATGCGCCAGATAGGCCACCCCGGGGCCGCTGCCCGCACCCTGCGCCGCCGCCCACTGGAGGGCGAACCAGAAGATCAACACGATCCATGCGGGAAAGCGCAGCGGCAGGAAGAAGAGGAACGGGAACAGACTGGTCACCCGGGCCCGGGGGAAGAGGTACAGGAACGCGCCGAGCACCGCGGAGATCGCCCCCGACGCCCCGACCAGCGTCTGCCCGGAGTCCGCGTGCGCCGCCGCGTAGCAGACCAGCGCCACATAGCCGCAGCCCAGGTAGAACAGGGCGAACCGCACCCTGCCCATGCGCTCCTCGGCCGACGGGCCGAACACGTACAGGAACAGCAGGTTCCCCAGCAGGTGCAGCCAGCTGCCGTGGACGAACAGCGCGGTGAACGGCGTGATCAGCGCACGGGCCGACCCCTCCCACAGTTCGGTGGGGATCACTCCCCACCGCTCGAAGTACCCCGCCTGCGCGGCGAGCAGCGCGTCCTCGCTCCGGTGGGCGGCGCCGCCGAACCCCGAGAGCGGGCTGACCAGGAAGACGACGCCGCACATGGCGATCAGTCCGTACGTGACCGGAGCGCCGCTCGACACCGCCGCGTCCCGGAACCTTCCGGCCGTTCTCCGCCAGTCGGCCTGCCGCCACTCGATCATGTACAGAGCATGACGTACCGGCAGAGAACGGGACGGAGCGCCTCGCCGTGCCGGGGCTCATACGCGAGGCCGTAGGGTTACGCCAGGACTTCCGCAGTTCGACGGCGCACCGCGAGTTCCTTGGCGTAGACAGGTGGAGACGCTGCGGCGCGCCCGTCGCGAGCTCCTGGAGACGACGAAAGAGGACGCAACGATGACGACGGTTCCCCTGCCGACCGACGGGACCCGCTGGCGCTGCACGCTGTGCGGCAATCTCACGCGCTTCGATGTGACCCGCTCCTCCAAGGTCGTGGAGTACGTGCACCTCGACCTGGCCGGTGAGCCGAGTGTCGAGGAGCGGGAGGTCGTCAGTGAGACCATCGAGTCGGTCCGCTGCCGCTGGTGCAACGCGGTGGACCAGATCGAACTGGTGGACAAGCCGGGTGCCGCTTCCTGAGGGAGCGCGCCCATCACACATCTATGGGGTGACGGACGGTGGATCAGCCGACCAGCGGCGCCGGACCGGCCGACGAGGCCGACGGCGGTGCGGAGGTGCTGGGCCGTCCGCTGCCCGAGGGTGTGCGACGGCGGGTCATCGCGCTGGTCGCGGACGCCTTCGGGGGTCTGACCGTCGCCGAACTGCCCGCCCAGCTACGCCAGTACGCCCGGTTCACCCCGACCCGTCGGGCGAAGTTCGCGGGGAACGCGATGGCCGCCGCGCTGGAGAGCGACGCCCTGTTCCGGCAGCGGATCGGTGAGCGGCTCGGCCAGTCCCAGCCCGAGCTGACCGCCGCCCTGGAGTCGGGGTCGCCGCCCGCCGCCGCCGATCCCCTCGACGTGGCCGCGGCCGCCTATGTGCTGCGCCCGGTCGGCTGGGTGAAGCTGGTCGAGTCGGCCGGCGAGGAGGTCCAGCGCGCCGACGCGGAGCGGGTGGACGAGGAGACCCGGCGCGAGCTGGGCCGGCTCCGCGAGGAACTGGAGCGGGCCCGTGCCCAGACCCGTGCCGAGACCGAGCGGCTGCGCACCGAGCTGGAGGCGGCCCGCAAGGAGACCGAGTCGCTGCACCGCAAGCTGCGCAGCGCCCTGAGCGAGGTGAAGCGCGGTGAGGCCGCGCTGCGCCGCAGCGTCGCCGAGGCCGACACCGCACGGGCCGAGTCGGCGGCCCAGCTCTCCGCCGCCGAGAGCGAGTCGCGCCGGCTCAAGGGGCGGCTGGGTGAGGCCGAGGCGGCCCTGGAGGCGAGCCGGCGGGCCGCCCGCGAGGGCCGCTCGGTGGAGGACATGCGGCTGCGGCTGCTCCTGGACACCGTGCTCGACGCGGCCTCGGGGCTGCGACGGGAGCTGGCGCTCCCGCCGGCGACGACGCATCCCGCAGACACCGTGGACGCGGTGGAGCCGGGCCGGATGTCGCCCAAGGACATTGCCGCCAGGGCTCTTTCGGAGACCGATCCGGCGTTGCTGGACCAACTGCTGGCGCTGCCGCAGGCCCACCTCATCGTGGACGGCTACAACGTCACCAAGACCGGCTATCCGCAGATGCCGCTGGAGAAGCAGCGGTTGCGGCTGCTGGGCGGGCTCTCGGTGCTCGCGGCGCAGACCGGCGCTGAGATGACCTGTGTCTTCGACGGCGCCGAACTCGCCGCCCCGGTGCTGCTGGCCCCGCCGCGAGGCGTCCGGGTGCTGTTCAGCAAGGCCGGGGTCACGGCGGACGAGCTGATCCGTCAACTGGCCCGCGCGGAACCGCCGGGGCGGCCCGTGGTCGTCGTCTCCACCGACCGCGAGGTGGCGGACGGCGTGGCCAAGGCCGGGGCGAGGCCGGTCGCGTCCGTCTTGCTCCTCAAGCGGCTTTCGCGCGTCTAGGGCGATATGCTCGATCATGTGTGGCATGCCGGGTTTCTGGGAACGTACCGTCAAGTCGCCGCTACGCGCGGTGGGGTGAAAGTAAAGAAGTGCCTGGTGTGACGAGAAAATTCCTGTGAGGATTTGAACTGATCACAAGATGGTCACTAAGGTCGGGCCTCGAACCTTCGCACGGTTGATCACCCATCGGGGGTGACGGCGAAGGAACCGCCGAGTCCGTCATGTGCACGGAGCCGGGGATTCTTTCCCCCACAGCCCGGTAGGCGGCTCAGAGGAAGAAGGAGCTCGCCTCCGTGGCGTCCCACCGTCGTCCCAAGCAGCCGAGCCGCACCCGCGTGACCGTGCTCACCGCGACCGCCGCCGCGGCCGTGGCCCTGACCTCCCAGGCCGCCCACGCCGATCCCAAGCCGAGCAAGAGCGAAGTCAAGGCGAAGGTCGACAAGCTCTACCACGAGGCCGAGGCGGCCACCGAGAAGTACAACGGGGCCAAGGAGCAGCAGGACAACCTGAAGAAGGAAGTCGACGCGCTCCAGGACAAGGTCGCCCGCGGCCAGGCCGAGCTCAACACGCTGCGCGGCGAACTCGGTTCGATCGCCACCGCCCAGTACCGCTCCGGCGGCATCGACCCCTCGGTGGCCCTCTTCCTCGCCTCCGACCCGGACAGCTTCCTCGACCAGGCGTCCGCGCTCGACCAGCTGACGGTCAAGCAGACGGAGTCGCTGCAGAAGATCCAGTCCAAGCAGCGCACCCTCGCCCAGCAGCGCAAGGAAGCCCAGGACAAGCTCGGCGACCTCGCCGACGTCCGCAAGGCGCTCGGCGAGAACAAGAAGAAGTACCAGGGCAAACTGGCCGACGCCCAGCAGCTGCTCAACACGCTCACCCAGGCCGAGCGCGACAAGATGAAGAAGGACGAGCAGCGCGCGAGCCGCGCCGCCGGCGACCGGGTCGCCCTCGGCAACGAGGCCCCCGCGTCCGGCCGCGGAGCCGCCGCCCTGGCCGCCGCCGCCACGCAGATCGGCAAGGCGTACGTCTCCGGCGGCACGGGCCCCAACTCCTACGACTGCTCCGGGCTGACCCAGTGGGCCTTCGCCCAGGCCGGCGTCTCCATCAGCCGGACCACGTTCACCCAGCACAACGACGGAACGAAGATCGGCCGCAGCCAGCTCAAGCCGGGCGACCTCGTCTTCTTCAACAACCTGGCGCACGTCGGCTTCTACGCCGGCAACAACCAGATCCTGCACGCCCCGAAGCCGGGCACCGTCGTCCGCTACGAGTCGATGGACTACATGGGCACCTTCCAGTTCGGCGTCCGCATCTGACACCACGGCACGGCACACCCGAACGAGGGAATCGCCGCGCACCGCACTGACACCCCCGCCCCGCCGGAGACCAAGGTCACCGGCGGGGCGGCGGCGTGGGGCGCCCCTTCCGCCACCGGCGCGGTCCTTGGTCCGTGCGTAGTCGTCCGATTACTGTCTGGCTGCTGTGCGGCTCCCGGTCCGCGTCCGCCCGCCCCGGGCGGCAGGGGGCGCGCACCACCGCGTCAGCGGAAGGGAGTGCGGCTACCTGTGGTGTCCCATCGCCGTTGCACACAGTCCGGCTTCAACAGAGGAGTCCGGGTCACGGTCATCTCGGCCGCCGCCGCCACCGCGGCGGCGACGCTGACCGGAGCCCCGGCGAGCGCCGACCCGAAGGACACGCGGAAGAGCGCCAGGGCCGCCGTCGACCGCCTCTACGAGGAGGCCGAGCGGGCCACCGAGCGGTACAACGAGGCCGGGGAGCGCGTGGACCGGCTGCGCGGCGAGGCGGACCGCGCCCAGGACGCCACGGCCCGCGGCCAGGAACGCGTCAACCGGATGCGCGACGCGCTCGGCGCGATGGCGGGCGCCCAGTACCGCACCGGGTCCATCGACCCGGCGCTCGCGCTGCTGCTCTCCGCCGACCCCGACACCTACCTGGAGCGGGCCGCCGCCCTCGACCGGGCGGGCGCCCGCCAGGCGCTGACCCTGGACAAGCTGCGGCACGCCCAGCGCAAGATCGCCCAGACCCGTGCCGAGGCCACCCGCGCCCTGACCGAACTGGAGCGCAACCGGGCCGCCGTCACCCGCCACAAGCGCGCCGTCGAGGGCAAGCTCCGTGAGGCCCGCCGGCTGCTCGCCTCCCTGCCGCCCGAGGAACGCGCCTCCTTCGACCGGGCCTCCCGCTCCGGCCGCGAAGGACTGCCCGGCCCCTTGGGCGTCGCCGCCGGCTCCGGCCGCGCGATGACCGCCGTGGCCGCCGCCCACCAGGCGCTCGGCAGCCCCTACGTCTGGGGCGCCAACGGTCCCTCCGGCTTCGACTGTTCCGGCCTGATGCAGTGGGCGTACGCCCGGGCCGCGGTGAGCCTGCCCCGCACCTCCCAGGCCCAGCGCCACGCCGGCCGGACGGTGCCGCTGTCCCAGGCCCGGCCCGGTGACCTGGTCACCTACCGCGCGGACGCCAGCCACATCGGCATGTACGTCGGCAACGGCCAGGTCATCCACGCCCCCTACCCGGGCGCCCGGGTCCGCTACGATCCGGTCGGCATGATGCCCATCTCCTCGGTCACCCGGATCTGACCGTACGATCGGCAGGGTGGCCGTACGAGGACGTGACACGCGCGGGGGAGAGCCCCGGTGGCGACGGCGTGCGGCGGGCCCGCTGCTCGCCGCCCTCCTGGCCGCCTCCGCCTGCACGGCCCCCGCCGGCACGGACGCCCGCCTCACCGCCGACGTCCTCGACGCCGCCCTGGAGCGCCGCGCGGCGGCCGTCCTCGCCCACGACCCGGCGGGCTACCTCGACGGCCTCGCCCCGGACGCCGCGAAGCTGCGGGCCGCCCAGCGGACCGAGCTGCGCCACCTCGCCGACGTGCCCCTGAAGTCCTGGACCTACGACGTCAAGGGCATCACCGGGCAGGACGGCCGGTGGGCCTCCGCCGACGTGGAGCTGCGCTACCGGATCGACGGGTACGACAGCGCCCCCGTCGCCACCCGCCGCGTCCTGGAGCTGATGCGGGACGGCGAGCGCTGGTACATCACCGCCGACCGGCCCGCCAAGGGCGCCTCCGGGCAGCTGTGGCAGCAGGGGGACGTGGAGGTCGTCGAGGGGGAGCACAGCATCGTCCTCGGCGTCGGACGGCCCGGGACCGAGCTGCGCCAGGTCGCCGACACCGTGGACCTCGCCGTACCGGCCGTCTCGGACGCCTGGCCGAGACCCTGGACCCGCCGGGTGGTGGTCCTCGTCCCGGAATCCGTCGAGGACATGGCAGGACTGCTGGGCTCGCCGGAGGCGAGCTACCGGGGCATCGCCGCCGTCACCACCGGTGAGGTCGGCGGCACCGGCAAGCGCCCGGCCCTCGCCGACCGGGTGATCGTCAACCCGCAGGCTTACGCCACCCTGGGCAGTTTCGGGCAGCGAATCGTCCTGACCCATGAGACGACCCACGTCGCCACCCGGACCAGCACCTCCACGGCCACCCCGGTCTGGCTCTCCGAGGGCTTCGCCGACTGGACCGCCTACCGGGGCGAGGACCGGGCCGCCGACACCATCGCCCCCGAGCTGGCCGAGGCCGTCCGCGGCGGCCGGACCCCCGCCGAGCTGCCCGCCGACCCGGACTTCGGCTTCGACGGGGACCCCGCCGAGCTGGCGGGGGCGTACGAGGGCGGCTGGCTGGCCTGCGAGCTGATCGCGGAGCGGTGGGGCAAGGAGAAGCTGATCGCCTTCTACGAGGCGGTCGGGGCCCACCCGGGGCGCGAGGGGGCGGTGGAGCAGGCGCTGGACGCGGTGCTCGACACCACCCCGGAGCAGTTCACCGCCGACTGGCGCGACTACCTCGCCACCCGGCTGGGCTGACCCCCGCCCGCCGCCACCGCGGGGGCGCCCGCCGCGCCCCGCCGCGCCCCCGGCACCGTCGACCGCCACAGCCGCCGCGCCGCCATCAGCGAGGCCGCCACCAGCAGCCCGTTCCGTACGAGGAGAAGCGTCACGCCCCAGGCGTCGCTCGCCACCACATGGCCGAAGCCGACGGGGAACTCCAGCAGTGTCACCCCGGACGCCACCAGCACCAGGACGGCCGGCGGGGTCATCGCCGTCCCCCGGAACACCAGGCACACCGCCGCGAGCCCGACCAGCCACACCACGTACTGGGGGCTGATCACCCGGCTGGTGACCGTGAACAGCAGCACCGCCGTGAACGCCGCCTCCGCCGGGGTGTGCGCCGCGAACGCCTCCGCCCGCCACCGCCACAGCACCAGCCAGCCCAGAGCCAGGACCGCGAGCCCCAGCGCCAGGGTCGACACCCGCTCGACGTGCGGACCGAGGAACTCCAGTGAGCCGTAGCGCAGCTCCACCCGCCCCTCCCAGCCGAACTGCCGCGCCACATGGAAGACCAGCGCCCCCAGCGACTCGACCTCGGTGCCCCGGTCCCGCTGGAAGGCCAGGAACGCGTACGCCCCCGGCAACAGCGCGAACCCCGCCGCGAGCCCCGCCGCCGTCAGCGCCGCCGCCGTCCAGGCCGCCAGCGTCGGACGACCCTTCCGCACCCCGGCCGGCAGCAGCGCCGGCCACCCCTTCAGCAGCGCCCCGAAGGCCGCCAGCGCACCCAGCGCACGGGGGCGGCGCACCCCCGCCAGCAGCGCGGCCACCGCGACCGCCGTCACCATCAGGTCGTAACGGGCGTAGACGGTCGGGCCCAGCAGCGGCACCCCCGCGATCCACACCCACGCGCCCGCCCGCCGCCTCCCCGGCCGCCGGCCCGCGTACAGCAGCAGCCCCAGCACCAGCGCGTCGCAGAGCAGCACCAGCACGAAGAACGCGGTCGCGTACTCCCAGAACGGCAGCAGGGCGGGGGAGAGGATCGCCAGGGCCGCACCCGGCGGGTACTGCCAGGTGACGTCGTCCAGCGGATACGTGCCGGTCAGCAGCACCTCGTACCAGCCCCGGTAGATCACCGACACGTCCACGGTGACGTCCGGGCCGGGCACCGTGACCACCTTGAACACGCAGGCCAGCAGCCAGACCCGGGTCAGCGTCCACACCGCGTACGGCCACGGCCCGGCGCCGGTGGGTGCTCGTCCCGTCATCGCCGTCCGCCTCCGTCGTGCCCAGCCGGTTCTCCGGCGGCCCATGATGCCGGGGGCCGGGCGCGTCAGCGGTGAAGCGCGGCCGTTCGGTACTGTCGGCGGCGATGGACAAGACCTTGATCGTGACCAACGACTTCCCGCCCCGCCCCGGTGGCATCCAGGCGTTCCTGCACAACATGGCGCTGCGCCTGGATCCCGACCGGGTCGTCGTCTACGCCTCAACCTGGAAGCGAGGCGAGGAGGGCGCGGCGGCCACCGCCGCCTTCGACGCCGAGCAGCCGTTCACCGTGGTCCGCGACCGGACGACGATGCTGCTGCCGACCCCGCGCGTCACCCGCCGGGCCGCCGGCCTGCTGCGCGAACACGGCTGCGGCTCCGTCTGGTTCGGCGCCGCCGCCCCGCTCGGCCTGATGGCCCCGGCGCTGCGCCGCGCGGGCGCCCGGCGCCTCGTCGCCACCACCCACGGCCACGAGGCCGGCTGGGCCCAGCTGCCCGCCTCCCGGCAGCTGCTGCGCCGCATCGGCGATGCCACGGACACGATCACCTATCTCGGTGAGTACACCCGCTCCCGGATCGCCGCGGCCCTCACCGCCGAGGCCGCCGGGCGCATGGTCCAGCTACCGCCCGGCGTCGACGAGAAGACCTTCCACCCGGCGTCCGGCGGAGACCGGGTCCGGGCCCGCCTCGGGCTCTCCGACCGCCCGGTGGTCGTCTGCGTGTCCCGCCTGGTGCCGCGCAAGGGCCAGGACACGCTGATCCTGGCCATGCCGGCGATCCTCGCCCAGGTGCCGGACGCCGTGCTGCTGATCGTGGGCGGCGGACCGTACGCCGAGGACCTGAGGCGGCTGGCGGAGGAGACCGGGGTCCAGGACTCGGTGCGCTTCACCGGACCGGTGCCCTGGGCCGAGCTGCCCGCGCACTACGGGGCCGGGGACGTCTTCGCGATGCCCTGCCGCACCCGGCGCGGCGGCCTCGACGTGGAGGGCCTCGGCATCGTCTACCTGGAGGCGTCCGCGACCGGACTGCCCGTGGTGGCCGGCGACTCGGGCGGCGCCCCCGACGCGGTGCTCGACGGCGAGACCGGGTGGGTGGTGCGCGGCGGCAGCGCCGAGGAGTCGGCGGACCGGATCGTGACGCTGCTCGGCGACCCGGAGCTGCGGCAGCGGATGGGGGAGCGGGGCCGGGCCTGGGTCGAGGAGAAATGGCGCTGGGACCTGCTGGCGGAGAAGCTCAGGACCCTGCTGTGAAGGTGCCGTACGCCCAAGGGGCCCGCACCGGGAATCGGTGCGGGCCCCTTGGGCGTGACAGCGCTCAGGCGCGGTAGATCGACTCCACCTCGTCCGCGAAGTCCTTCGCCACCACGTTCCGCTTCAGCTTCAGCGACGGCGTGATGTGGCCGGCCTCCTCGGTGAACTGGGCCGGAAGGATACGGAACTTGCGGACGGACTCGGCCTTGGAGACCGCCGCGTTGCCGTCGTCCACCGCCCGCTGCACCTCGGCCAGCAGCTCCGCGTCCTCGCGCAGCGACAGGACCGTCGAGCCGGCGGGCTTGCCGTGCTCCTCGGCCCAGCGGCCCAGGAACTCCTCGTCCAGGGTGACCAGCGCGGCCACGAACGGGCGGCCGTCGCCGACCACCATGCACTCCGCGACCAGGGCGTGCGCGCGGATACGGTCCTCGATCACCGCCGGGGCGACGTTCTTGCCGCCCGCCGTCACGATGATCTCCTTCTTGCGGCCGGTGATCGCGAGGTAGCCGTCCTCGTCGAGCGTGCCGATGTCACCGGTGTGGAACCAGCCGTCGGCCAGCGCCTCGGCCGAGGCCGACTCGTTCTTCCAGTAACCGGTGAACAGGTGCTCGCCGTGCAGCAGCACCTCGCCGTCGTCCGCGATGCGCACGACCGAACCGGGCAGCGGCTGGCCGACCGTGCCGATCTTCTGCCGGTCCCACGGGTTGAACGCGGTCGCCGCGCACGTCTCGGTCAGGCCGTAGCCCTCCAGGACCGTGAAGCCGATGCCCCGGAAGAAGTGGCCGAGCCGCTCGCCCAGCGGAGCGCCGCCGGAGATCGCGAACTCCCCCCGGCCGCCCAGCACCGCGCGCAGCTTCCCGAAGACCAGTTTGTCGAAGAGCTTGTGCTTGAGCTTCAGTCCGAGTGAGGGGCCTGCCGGGGTGCTCAGCGCCCGGCTGTAGGCGATCGCCGTGTCGGCGGCCCGGTCGAAGATCTTGCCCTTGCCGTCCGCCTGCGCCTTGGCGCGGGCCGCGTTGTAGACCTTCTCGAAGACCCGGGGCACGCCCAGGATCAGCGTCGGCCGGAACGAGGCCAGCTCGTCGGTGAGGTTCTTGATGTCGGGGACGCAGCCGAGCTTGATCGGGGCCATCACCGAGGCCACCTCGACCAGGCGGCCGAAGACGTGCGCGGTGGGCAGGAACAGCAGCACCGAGCACTCGCCCGTACGGAAGAGGGGCTTCAGCCGCTCCACCACGTTGCCGCACTCGGCGAAGAAGCTGCGGTGCGTCAGCACGCAGCCCTTGGGGCGGCCGGTGGTGCCCGAGGTGTAGACGATGGTCGCCGGGTCGTCGGCCTTGGCACTGCGCGTCCGCAGGTCCATGGTCTCCTCCGAGACCTCGGCCCCCGCTTCGCCCAGGGCCTCCACCGCGCCGGCCCCGATCTGCCAGACGTGCGCGAGATCCGGCAGCGCGTCCCGTACGGAGGCCACGGTCGCGGCGTGCGCGTCGCTCTCCACGAGCACCGCCACCGCCCCGGAGTCGCCGAGGATCCACTGCACCTGCTCGGCGGAACTGGTCTCGTACACGGGTACGGTCACCGCGCCCGCGCTCCAGATCGCGAAGTCCAGCAGCACCCACTCGAAGCGGGTGCGTGACATCAGGGCGACCCGGTCACCGGGCTGCACGCCCGAGGCGATCAGCCCCTTGGCGGCGGCTCTCACCTCGGCCAGGAACCGCGTGGCGCTGACGTCCGTCCAGACGCCGGCCACCTTGCGGCTCATCACCGCGACATCGGGATGCTGAGCGGCATTGCGGCGGATGAGATCCGTCAGGTTGCCGTCCGTCGGGACCTCGTACAGGGCCGGAAGGCTGAACTCGCGCAAGACTGCTGCTCCTCATCGGGCTCCGGTACCACGGCTCTGTGTGACGCACCGGCTGCGGTCCAAGAATGGCGGGTGCTCAGTGGGGTGAGCACGACTGGACTGCCCGGACGTTACCCACCGGTACTCGGTTCCCGATAGGGGGTTCCGGCCAGATGTCTTATGCATCACACAGGTAAATGGCCCTTTCGCGCACAGTAGTCCACCGCCATGACGGCCTGGAAGTAACCGCAGGTAGGGACGGTCTACCCAGCTTCGGAGGGGGCGCTCTAGGGTGATCCCATGCGAGCCAGCGAACCGGACAGCCGGGACCCGGCCGGGGGATCGACCCGGATCCACGTGGTCAGCGACGTACACGGAAACAGCGAGGCCCTGGCCCGCGCGGGGGACGGCGCCGACGCCCTGATCTGCCTCGGTGACCTGGTGCTCTTCCTCGACTACGCCGACCACTCGCGCGGCATCTTCCCCGACCTGTTCGGCGAGGAGAACGCCGACCGCATCGTGGCCCTGCGCACCGCCCGCCGCTACGACGAGGCCCGCGCCTTCGGCCGCGAGCTGTGGGCGGGCCGCGACCGCGACACCGAGATCCTCGGCGCGGTGCGCAGGCAGTACGCCGAACTCTTCGCGGCCTTCCCCACCCCGACGTACGCCACCTACGGCAACGTCGACGTCCCCGGTCTCTGGCCGGAGTACGCCCGCCCCGGCACCACCGTGCTGGACGGCGAGCGCGTCGAGATCGGCGGCCGGGTCTTCGGCTTCGTCGGCGGCGGCCTCAGGACCCCGATGAACACCCCGTACGAGATCAGCGACGAGGAGTACGCCGCCAAGGTCGAGGCGCTCGGCCGGGTCGACGTCCTCTGCTCCCACATACCGCCCGACGTCCCGGAGCTGACGTACGACACCGTCGCCCGCCGCTTCGAGCGCGGCAGCCGCGCCCTGCTGGACGCGATCCGCGCCACCCGCCCCCGGTACGCGCTTTTCGGCCATGTTCACCAGCCGTTGGTCCGCCGGATGCGGATCGGGACCACCGAGTGCGTCAACGTCGGCCACTTCGCCTCCACCGGAACCCCCTGGGCGCTGACCTGGTGACCGCGGGCGGCCGGGGCGTGGACCGGAGCGCTCCGGGCACGCGATAGCCTGCACAGCGGCAGGCTCCTGCCGAACGCGACCGGTTACACCGCACTGGAGGGCCACGGCGATGGCTGAACACACCAGCTCGAGCATCACGATCGAGGCGGCGCCGGCCGACGTCATGGGCGTGATCGCCGACTTCGCCCGCTATCCGGAGTGGACCGGAGAGGTCAAGGAGGCCGAGGTCCTCTCCACCGACGACCAGGGCCGCGCCGAGCAGGTCCGCCTCGTCCTGGACGCCGGAGCGATCAAGGACGACCACGTCCTCTCCTACACCTGGACCGGCGAGCGCGAGGTCAGCTGGAGCCTCGTCAAGTCCCAGATGCTGCGCTCCCTGGACGGCACCTACGCCCTCGCCCCGCTCGGCGGCGGAGAGCGCACCGAGGTCACCTACCGGCTCGCCGTGGACGTCAAGATCCCGCTGCTCGGCATGATCAAGCGCAAGGCCGAGAAGGTCATCATCGACCGTGCCCTGGCCGGTCTGAAGAAGCGCGTCGAATCCGTTCCCGGGAACTGAGAGCCGTGCGTACGGTCCTGGTCACCGGCCCCGGCGGCGCGGGCCGTACCACCGTCGCGGCGGCCACCGCGCTGGCCGCCGCCGAACACGGCGACCGCACCCTTCTGATCTCCGCCGAGGCCATACCCGGCTTCCCCGACGGCACGGAACCCACCCGGGTCACCGACCGCCTCGACCACGCCCGCATCGACTCCGGCGAGCACTTCCGCGCCGAACTCACCGAGCTCCAGAAGCGCGCCTCCGGCGTCCTGGACCTCCTCGGCGCCGGCCGGCTCGACGGCGAGGAGCTCACCGAACTCCCCGGCTCCCCGCAGCTCGCCCTGCTGCACACGCTGCGCCGGGCCGCCGAGGGCGACTGGTCCGGCTACGACGTCCTCGTCGTCGACCTCCCCCCGCTGACCGAGGCCCTGGCCCTGCTCGCACTGCCGGAGCAACTGCGCCGCTACCTGCGCCGGCTGCTCCCCGCCGAACGCCAGGCCGCGCGCGCCCTGCGCCCCGTCCTCGCCCAGCTCGCCGGGGTTCCGATGCCCGCCCAGTGGCTGTACGAGGCCGCCGCCCGCAAGGACGCCGAGCTGGCCGCCGTCGAGGCCCTGCTCGCGGACGGCGCCACCACGCTCCGGCTCGTCGCGGAGCCGGGACCCGCCGCCGAGGACGCGCTGCGCGCCGCCCGCACCGGCCTCGCCCTGCACGGACTCCGCGCCGACCTGCTGGTCGCCTCCCGCGTCCTGCCCCGCCACTCCTGCGACCCCTGGTTCGCCGCGCTCGCCGCCCAGCAGGAGAAGTGCCTGGACCACTGGCGGCAGGAGACGGCCCCGGACGTCCCCGTGCACGAGGCCGCCCACCTGGGCCGCGACCCGCGGGGCCCGGAGGACCTGGCCGCGCTGGAGATCCCCGCCCCCGACGACCGGACGCCCGGCCGGACCGCCGACCCCTGGTGGACCGAGGAGGAGCCGGACGCCGCCGAGGGGGCCGTGATCCTCACCTGGTGCCTGCCGCTGCCCGGGGCCGCCAAGGAGGACCTGCGCCTGGTCCGCCGGGGCGACGAACTGCTCCTGACCGTCGGCCCCTTCCACCGGATCGTGCGGATCGCCTCCGCGCTGCGCCGCTGCACCGTCTCCGGCGCCGCCCTGGCCGACGGGGTCCTGCGGGTGAGGTTCACGCCGGATCCGACCCTGTGGCCGCGCACCTCCTGAACGGTGTGCGGCCATTCGGGTAACGTCGGTACTACGTGTACCGCAGGCCGACGCCCGTCGGCCGCCCCGCGTCGCAGGAGTCCGCCATGAGTGAAGCCACCGATCGTCCCGTCGACGGCGACGCGTGGGCCGACGCCTGCGCCGAGGACCTCGCGGCGGAGAAGGCCCGCCGCCGGGCCCAGTACGGCCCGCCGCCGGGCTCCGCCGCCGAGGAACTGCGCAAGCTGGTCGACGCCGTCGCCGACAAGGTCTCCTCGCTCGGCACCCCGCTGCTGGGCGTCGCCGCCCAGGGCGCGGTCCAGCAGGCCGTCCGGCAGGCCAGGTCCGCCGTCGAACCGGTCATCGAACGCAACCCGGAACTGTTCGACCACCTCGCCGCCGCGGGCAACGAGCTGCTGGCCGCCTACCGCTCCGCGGTCGAGGGCCAGGAGAGCCGCTGGACCCGCACCACCGAGGGCGCGTCGGGCGCCCCCGGCCCCGAAAGCCCCTCGAAGAAGGCCGCCGACGACCCGTCCGACCCCCGCGACGACGGCCCCTCCGGCACCGAGCGCATCGACCTGGACTGACCGGGCCGCCGGCCGGGACCGGCGGAACACTTCGGCCGGGACCGACCGGCCCCGGCCGGGCCGGGCCCCGCCTCGGGTACGGTTGGCCCTAGCGGGGCTCGACCGAAACTGAGGGATTCATGGGACTCACCATCGGCGTCGATATCGGCGGCACGAAGATCGCGGCTGGAGTGGTCGACGAAGAGGGCCGGATCCTCTCGACTTTCAAGGTGGCGACCCCGCCGACGGCCGAAGGCATCGTCGACGCGATCTGCGCGGCGGTGGCCGGGGCGAGCGAGGGACACGAGGTGGAGGCCGTCGGCATCGGCGCCGCCGGCTACGTGGACGACAAGCGCGCCACCGTGCTGTTCGCACCGAACATCAACTGGCGTCACGAGCCGCTCAAGGACAAGGTCGAACAGCGCGTCGGCCTTCCCGTCGTCGTCGAGAACGACGCCAACGCCGCGGCCTGGGGCGAATACCGCTTCGGGGCCGGCCAGGGCCACGACGACGTCATCTGCATCACGCTCGGCACCGGCCTCGGCGGCGGCATCATCATCGGCAACAAGCTGCGCCGCGGACGCTTCGGCGTGGCCGCCGAGTTCGGCCACATCCGGGTCGTCCCGGACGGCCTGCTCTGCGGCTGCGGCAGCCAGGGCTGCTGGGAGCAGTACGCCTCCGGCCGCGCACTCGTCCGGTACGCGAAGCAGCGCGCCAACGCCACCCCCGAGAACGCCGCCATACTGCTCGGCCTCGGCGACGGCTCGGTGGACGGCATCGAGGGCAAGCACATCAGCGAGGCCGCCCGGCAGGGCGACCCGGTGGCCGTCGACTCGTTCCGCGAGCTGGCCCGCTGGGCCGGCGCCGGACTGGCCGACCTCGCCTCACTGTTCGACCCGTCCGCGTTCATCGTGGGCGGCGGGGTGTCGGACGAGGGCGAGCTCGTCCTCGGCCCGATCCGCAAGTCGTTCCGGCGCTGGCTGATCGGCGGCGAGTGGCGCCCGCACGCCCAGGTGCTGGCCGCCCAACTCGGCGGCAAGGCGGGACTCGTGGGCGCGGCCGACCTGGCCCGCCAGGGCTGAGCCCCGCCTCCGTATGCCGCACCGACGCCCGTCGACGCCCTCCGGGGCGTCGACGGGCGTCCGCCGTATCGTGGCCGCATGGTCCTGACGCCACTGCCCGACTCCCGTACCGAGCCGGACGGTTCAGCCGTCATCAGAGTGCTGAGCTACAACGTCCGGTCGATGCACGACGACACCGCCGCGCTGGCCCGGGTCGTCCGCGCCTGCGCACCCGACCTGGTCCTCGTCCAGGAGGCCCCGCGCTTCTTCCGCTGGCGCAAGGCCGCGGCCGGGCTCGCCAGGAACAGCGGCCTGGTCGTGCTGAGCGGCGGTGCCACCGCCGCCGGGCCGCTGCTGCTGTGCTCGCTGCGGGTGGCCGTCGAGCGCACCGAGGACGTCCTGCTGCCGCTCACCCCCGGCCTGCACCGCAGAGGCTTCGCCACCGCCGTGGTGCGGATCGCCGGGACCCGGCTCGGCGTGCTGAGCTGCCATCTCAGCCTCCAGCGCGATGAACGCCTCGCCCAGGCGGACCTGCTGGTGGAACGGCTGGCCGCGATAGGCGTCGAGCACGCCGTGGCGGGCGGCGACCTCAACGACGTACCGACCGGGAAGGCGTTCCGGCACCTGGCCCGGAAGCTCCAGGACTGCCGGGCCGTCTCCCCGTGGGGCGGCGAGCTCACCTTTCCGCCGGACGGACCGCGCAAGCGGATCGACGCGGTCTTCGCCACCCCGGGCATCGAGGTGCTCGGCTGCGGCGTGCCGACCGGGCTGCCCGGCGTGCGCGGGGAAGACCTCAGGGCGGCCACCGACCACCTGCCGGTCCTGGCCGCCCTCAGGGTCCCGGCCGGGGCCGGGCCGCCTCACACGACCGCGCCGCGCCCCGGGTCGCCGTAGGTGTCGTCATCGTCGTCGTGCGGCATCCGGGCCACCAGGGTGGCGAAGCCGCCGAGGAAGCCGCCGATGCAGAGCGTGCTGAGCCACCACGTCATCTCCCACCGGAACAGCACCGCGACGAGCATCAGGACCGGCCCGCCGATCACCGCCAGCCAGGCGAACTTCGCCGTGACGTCGGCCTCCGGCAGCGGCGGCGGCTCCGGGGGCACGAAGTGGCCCTCCTCGCCGTCGTCCGGCACGTCCACGCCGTCGTCCTTGGACTCGGGCAGTTCGTAGTCGCGGGGGCCTGCGACCCCGGGCGCGAACACCACGGAACTGCCCAGCGACTTCTTCTCCGGAGGCTTCGGGGGCCGCTTGCCGGACCCCTTGTCCGCCGGATCACCGGCGGCGCCGTCCTTCGGCCCCACCACATTGCGCTGGTCGTCCTCCAGCAGGGCCAGGTCCTCGACGGACTTGAACGGCTTGGCGCCCGGCGGGTCCGGCGGCTCCTCCCCGTACCCCGCGACGATCGCGGCCCACGCCGCCTCCTCGTCGACCGACCGCTCCGCGTCCTCGGCCCCCGCCGGCTTCGTCCCCTCCGGGACGGCCGCGGGCTCCGTGGGGCGCGGCTCGCGCTCCTCGTCGCTGCCTGTGCGTTCCGCGTCGTGCTCAGCCACCGGACGTGCTCCCCTTCTTCCCGACGCTCGGTGCGAGACGGCCGATGAACCGGTAGCTCTCATCGAAGATCCGCTCCGCATCGTGGTCCAACGTCGCCACGTGGTAGCTCTGTTCCAACAGGATCTCCGAGACGTCCCGGGAGGAGATCCGGCTCAGGATCCGCACGCTGTCGGCGGGCGGCACGACATGGTCCTGCGGGCTGTGCAGCAGGACCACCGGCTGGGTCACCTGGGGCAGTTCCCCGTCGACCAGCCGGAAGAACGTCCGCACCGAGTGCGCCGCGTGCAGCGGCACCTTGTCGTACCCGACCTCGTGCGCCCCCGGGAGCGCGATGTCGTCGGCCAGCCCCTTGGTCGTCCGCACCAGATGACGGGCCACCGGCAGCGCGTACGCGGACAGGCCGTGCACCTTGTTAGCCGGGTTGACCAGCACCAGCCCGCTGATCGCGTCCCCGTGCTTGGCCGCCAGCCGCAGACTCAGCGCACCGCCCATGGACAGCCCGAAGACGAAGACCCGCTCGCACTTCTCCTTGAGGACCCGCAGCTCCCGGTCCACCTCCGCGTACCAGTCCTGCCAGCCGGTGACGGCCATGTCCTCCCAGCGGGTGCCGTGGCCCGGCAGCAGCGGCAGCGACACCGTCAGTCCGCGCTCGGCGAGGTAGTCCGCCCAGGGGCGCAGCGACTGCGGCGATCCGGTGAAGCCATGACAGAGGAGGACGCCGACCTCTCCGCCCTCGTGGCGGAACGGCTCGGCTCCAGGGAGGACCGGCACCAGGGTCTCCTGTTCGTGGGACGGGGCGGGGGCGGGCGGGCACCTGGGGGAGTGCTTGACGGATGACTTCACCGTACGCGACCGGACCGACACCGACCAGGGCCGTCACGCCCTCTCGGGAGACCCGCGCGGGCGGTGCGGGAAGACGGTCGTCCCAGGCCGGGCAGCGGCCGCGGGGGCCTCACAGGCTAAGGTCGGACCGACAGCACACAGGAGGCACCAGAGTTGATCTACGGCGCAATGAAGTTCTCCATCGGCGGGTCCCTGAAGCTCGCCTTCCGGCCGTGGGTGGAGGGCCTGGAGAACATCCCCGAGCGCGGTCCGGCGATCCTCGCGAGCAATCACCTGTCGTTCTCCGACTCGTTCTTCCTCCCGGCCGTGCTGGACCGCAAGGTCACCTTCATCGCCAAGGCCGAGTACTTCACCGCCCCCGGCGTCAAGGGCAAGCTCACCGCCGCCTTCTTCAAGGGGGTCGGTCAGCTCCCCGTCGACCGCTCCGGAGCCCGCGGCGCGGGCGAGGCGGCGATCAGGGCGGGCATCCAGGTCATCGAGAGCGGCGGCCTCTTCGGCATCTACCCCGAGGGCACCCGCTCGCCCGACGGCCGCCTCTACCGGGGCAAGCCCGGCGGTCTGGCCCGGGTCGCGCTGGCCACCGGCGCCCCCGTGATCCCGGTCGCCATGATCGACACCGAGAAGATCCAGCCGCCCGGCCAGGTGATGCCCAAGCTGATGCGCCCCGGCATCCGGATCGGCAAGCCGCTGGACTTCAGCCGCTACCAGGGCATGGACGGCGACCGCTTCATCCTGCGCTCGGTGACCGACGAGGTCATGTACGAGATCATGAAGCTCTCCGGCCAGGAGTACGTCGACATCTACGCCACCGCCGCCAAGCGCCAGATCGCCGAAGAGGCGAAGGCCAAGGCGGAGGAGGCCAAGCGGGAGCGGAAGCAGCCCGCCGCGGGCGACGGATACGGAACGGGACGGTCCGACGCGTAACCGCGTCGTGTGCCGTCCGGGGGGTGGGGCCATGGCCAAGCGTGAGCGGGTCGTACGGATGTCGGTCGAGCTGCCGCTGTGGCGTGCGCTGACGGGCTACCGCGTCCTGACGATGATCTACGCGGTGCTGCTCGCCGCCTTCGGACGGCACAAGTTCGAGCGGCCCTGGGTGGCCGTCGCGTTCCTGGCGTTCCTCCTCGTCTGGACGCTCGCCACCCTGCCCAAGGTCCGCTCGGCGGCGAGCTGCACCAAACGCTTCCTCGGCGCGGACCTCGTCGTCGCCCTGACCGGCATCCTGCTCACCCCGCTCGCCGACTTCGACTCCCAGTCCTTCGACGGCCCGACTCTGCCGTCGATCTGGACGGCCGGCTCGGTCCTCGCCTTCGCCATCAAGGGCGGCTGGCGGTGGGCGGCCTTCGCCTCCACGTTCGTCGCCGCCGCCAACATCATCCAGCGCGGCGACCCCAGCCGGGACACCTTCCACAACGTCCTGCTGGTCTGGGTCGCCTCCATCGCCATCGGGTACGTCGTCGAGGTCGCCCGCGCCAGTGAGCGCACCCTCGCCCGCGCCCTGGAGATCGAGGCCGCCACCCGCGAACGCGAACGGCTCGCCCGCGACATCCACGACAGCGTGCTCCAGGTCCTCGCCATGGTGCAGCGCCGGGGCACGGCGATCGGCGGGGAGGCGGCCGAGCTGGGCCGGATGGCCGGGGAGCAGGAGGTCGCCCTGCGCACCCTGGTCTCCAGCGGTCTCGTGCCCCTCACCCGGGTCTCCGAGGACGCCGCCGAAGGAGCCGCGGTCCGCACGGTCGAGGTGACGGAGCACGACACCGGCGACGGAGCCGACTGCGACCTGCGAACCCTGCTCGCCCCGCACGCGGGATCCCGTACGAGCCTCGCGGAGCCGGGCGCCCCGGTGCTGCTCCCCGCCGAGTCGGCCCGCGAACTGGCCGCCGCCGTCAGCGCCGCCCTGGACAACGTACGGGTGCACGCCGGCCCGGAGGCCCAGGCGTGGATCCTGATCGAGGACGAGCCGGACGAGGTGATCGTCACCGTCCGGGACGACGGCCCCGGCATCCCCGAGGGGCGGCTCGCCCAGGCGGAGGGCGAGGGGCGGCTCGGCGTCGCGCTGTCCATCCGCGGCCGGCTGCGCGACCTGGGCGGCACGGCAGAGCTGATCTCGGTCCCGGGGCAGGGCGCCGAGGTCGAGTTGAAGATTCCGAAAGCACCGAAGGTCTCCCGGGGGAAGGCAGGAACGGCCCGATGAGCACACAGCACACGGCACAGGACGAGCAGGGGGCCCTCGACCGGCCCATCAAGGTCATGGTCGTCGACGACCACCCCATGTGGCGGGACGCGGTCGCCCGCGACCTGGCCGAGTCCGGCTTCGACGTCGTCGCGACCGCCGGGGACGGCCCGCAGGCGGTCCGCCGGGCCAGGGCCGCGAACCCGGACGTCCTGGTCCTCGACCTGAACCTCCCCGGGATGCCCGGCGTCCAGGTCTGCAAGGAGCTGGTCGGCTCCCACCCGGGCCTGCGGGTCCTGGTCCTCTCCGCGAGCGGCGAGCACGCCGACGTCCTGGAGGCGGTGAAGTCCGGGGCCACCGGCTACCTGATGAAGTCCGCCTCCACCCAGGAGCTGACCGACGCCGTCCGCTCCACCGCGGCCGGCGACCCGGTCTTCACCCCGGGCCTCGCGGGCCTGGTCCTCGGCGAATACCGCAGGCTCGCCTCCGACCCCGCCCCCGCGGCGTCGGACGAGCCCAAGGCCCCGCAGCTCACCGACCGTGAGACCGAGGTGCTGCGGCTGGTCGCCAAGGGGCTCTCGTACAAGCAGATCGCCGAACGCCTGGTCATCTCCCACCGCACGGTCCAGAACCACGTGCAGAACACCCTCGGCAAGCTCCAGCTGCACAACCGGGTCGAGCTCGTGCGGTACGCGATCGAGCGCGGCCTCGACGACGTCTGACCGGCGGGCCCGGGGGCGCGGCCGTATATTCGCGCTATGGAGATCCTGGCCTTCGGCGTGCAGTCCGACGAGAAGCCCCTGATCGAGAGGGCCTTCGCGTCACTGCACGAGGTCCGCTGCCTGGACGTCTTCCTGAACCGGGACACCGCCCCCATCGCGGCCGGCTACGAGATCATCTCCACCAGCGTCAACGCCGACCTCGGCGGCCGGGTGCTCCAGACGCTGGCGGCCGGCGGCACGCAGATGATCGCCCAGCGCTCCACCGGCTTCAACAACATCGACCTGGAGGTCGCCGAGCGCCTCGCCCTGCGTGTCGCCCGGGTCTCCTCCTACTCCCCGTACTCGGTCGCGGAGTTCGCCTGGACACTGGCTCTGGCCGTGAACCGGCGCATCATCCGCGCCGCGAGCCGCACCCGGGACTTCGACTTCCGTCTGGACGGGCTGCTGGGCCGGGACATGCGCGGCCGGACCGTCGGGGTGCTCGGCACCGGGAAGATCGGCGAGGCGTTCACCCGGATCGCCCACGGCTTCGGCATGAAACTGCTCGGCTGGGACGTGGTGGAGAACCCGGCCTGCCTGGAGCTGGGCATGGAGTACGTCGACCGGCGGCGGCTGTTCGCCGAGGCCGACCTGATCAGCCTGCACGTGCCCCTGCTGCCCAGCACCCGGCACATCATCGACGAGGCCGCCCTCAAGGCGATGAAGGACGACGCGATCCTCGTCAACTCCAGCCGCGGCGGCCTCGTCGACACCGCCGCCCTGGTCACCGAGCTGCGCGCGGGCCGCTTCCTCGGCGTCGGACTCGACGTGTACGAGGCGGAGGCCGGGCTGTTCTTCCTCGACAAGTCCCTGGAGGGCATCGACGACGACACCCTCGCCCGGCTGGTGACCTTCCCCAACGTCATCGTCACCTCCCACCAGGCGTACTACACCGAGGACGCGGTGGGCCAGATCATCGACGCGACGGTCCGCAACGTCAGCGACTACCTGGCCCGCCGCACCGGCGAGAACGTCCTCGTACCGCGGAGCTGAGGCCGTCCGCCCGAGTCAGCGCGGCACGGGCAGCCCGGCCAGCAGCTCGGTCACGATCACCGAGCCCCGCAGGGTCAGCACCGACTCCGGATGGAACTGCACCGACGCGAAGCCGGGGCCGCGCAGCGCGTGCAGCTCGCCGCTGTCCTCGTCGCGGCTCACCTCGATCCCGTGCGCGGCCAGCTCCGCGGCGGCCGGACCGTCGCACCGCCCGGTGAAACTGTTGTAGAAGCCCACTGTCTCCGGCCGCCCGAACAGCTCGATCCGGGTCTGCGCCCCCTGGTACGGCACGGCCTTGCGCACGATCTCCAGCCCCAGCTCCGCCGCGATCAGCTCGTGGCCGAGGCAGACCCCCAGCAGCCCGTGCCGGTGATCCCGCACCAGCTCGGCGGTGACCGCGCGCAGCAGCCGCATCTTCGGGTCGGTGAGATCGCCCGGATCGCCCGGGCCCGGGCCCAGCACCACGGGCCCCCGGTGCGCCCCGAGCACCTCCCGCAGCCCCGGCTCGTCGTAGCGGCGCACCGAGACCTCCAGCCCCGAAGCCCGCAGCAGATGGGCCAGCATCGCGGTGAACGTGTCCTCGCCGTCCACCACCAGCGCGTGGCCCGCAAGGTCCCGGGTGCGCTCCCGCATCCGCAGCCAGAACGGCGCGAGGCCGCCGCGCCGCTCGTCCAGCGCCGCCCGCACCCGGGGGTCCGATGCCAGCCGCGGACGGTCCGCCTCCGCCCCGGGCCGGCCCGGCCGCACCCCCAGCGCGGCCAGCACCCCGGCGGCCTTGGCGTGGGTCTCGGCGACCTCGCTCTCCGGATCCGAGTGGCGTACGAGCGTCGCCCCGACCGGCACCTCCAGCGAACCGTCGGCGGCGATGTCGGCGGTACGGATCAGGATCGGGGAGTCCAGGGTCTGCGCCCCGTGCCCGTCCCGGCCCAGCAGCGCCAGCGCGCCCGCGTAGTAGCCGCGCCCCCCGGACTCGTACCGCTCGATGACCCGGCACGCGTTCTGCACCGGGGAGCCGGTGACGGTCGCCGCGAACATCGTCTCGCGCAGCACCTCCCGAACGTCCAGCGAGGACTTCCCCCGCAGCTCGTACTCGGTGTGCGCGAGGTGCGCCATCTCCTTGAGCCGGGGCCCGACCACCACCCCGCCCATGTCGCCCACTGTGCACATCATCTTCAGCTCCTCGTCGACCACCATGGACAGCTCCTCGCTCTCCTTGCGGTCCCCGAGAAACGCCAGCAGGCTCTCGGCGGTGGGCCCCTCGGCCGGGTAGCGGTACGTCCCGCTGATCGGGTTCATCACGACCGTCCCGCCGGACATCCGCACATGCACCTCCGGGCTCGCCCCCACCAGCGTCCGTCCGCCCGTCGCCCGCCCCCCCGGAACGGAGGTCCCTTCGGGCCCGCTGCCTCCCGTGTGCACGACGAATGTCCAGTACGCGCCCCGCTCGCCCGCCAGCAGCCGCCGGAACAGCGCCAGCGCGTCCGCCCGCCCGAAGCCGGGGATCTCGCCCCGGAACGTCCGCCGGATCACGAAGTTCGCGCCCTCGCCCTGCCCGATCTCGTCCCGGATCACCCGCCGCACGATGTCCGCGTACTCCCCGTCCGGCACGTCGAAGCCGCGGTCCGCCACCGTCACGTCGTGGGCGGGCAGCGCCGCCAGCAGCTCCGTGAGCTCCAGCTCGTGCGTCTCGTCGGCGACCAGCACGCTCAGCGGGGTGCCGTCGTCGCGCACGTCGAAGCCGCGCTCGGCGATCTGCCGGAACGGCACCAGGGCGAGCGCCGGCGACGGGCCCACCGGCAGGTCGGCCAGCCGGTCCACCTCCCGCACCCCGCCGATCAGCAGTTCGACGTGATCGTGGTCACGGCCGGGCGTCCGGCGGCGCAGGAGGGCGAACGGCGGGGCGTCGTCGGCCAGCAGCCGGCGGACGAGGCCGGAAGCGGAGCGGGGCGCGGTCTGGGACATGGGAGCGGGTTCCTTCCGGGACGGTCCGTACGCGGTTCGTACGGGACGCGTGGAGAAGAGGAACGGCTCCGCGAACGCGGAAAAGGCCGCCCCTCGGGCGGCCTTCGCGAAGTGTCAGCGCGATGAGTCAGCGGGCCGCCGGATGAGCGGTCCACCACCAGTTCCGGATCGAGATCTCGATCACTCGCGTCGACATGCCCCGACCCTAGCGGACCGTCCGGGCATCGGAGCGGGCGTCTCATCTGTTGAGCGCACGGCTGGACGCGCCTTCCGACCCCGTAATGTTGTGCACGTGACCGTGAACGCCAATACCTCCGTCGCCGGTGGCAACACCTGGCGAGACCTTCCCGCGGCGCAGCAGCCCGAGTACCCCGACTCCGAGGCCCTGCGCGATGTACTCGCGGACCTCGCGTCGTATCCGCCGCTCGTCTTCGCCGGCGAGTGCGACCAGCTGCGCGCCCGCATGGGAGCCGTCGCCAAGGGCGAGGCGTTCCTGCTGCAGGGCGGCGACTGCGCCGAGGCGTTCGACGCCGTGTCGGCCGAGCACATCCGGGCCAAGCTGAAGACGCTGCTCCAGATGAGTGCCGTCCTGACCTACGCGGCCTCCGTGCCGGTGGTGAAGGTCGGCCGGATCGCGGGCCAGTACTCCAAGCCGCGCTCCAAGTCGACCGAGACCCGCGACGGCGTGACCCTGCCGACCTACCGCGGCGACTCGGTGAACGGCTTCGCCTTCACCGAGGAGGCCCGGATTCCGGACCCCGCGCGGCTGAAGCAGATGTACCACGCCTCCTCGTCCACGCTGAACCTGGTGCGCGCCTTCACCACCGGCGGTTACGCCGACCTGCGCCAGGTCCATGCCTGGAACCAGGACTTCGTGAAGTCGTCCCCCTCCGGCCAGCGCTACGAGGCTCTGGCCCGCGAGATCGACAACGCCCTGAACTTCATGAAGGCGTGCGGCACCGACCCGGCCGAGTTCAAGGCGGTCGAGTTCTACGCCTCGCACGAGGCCCTGCTGCTGGACTACGAGTCGGCGCTGACCCGCACCGACTCGCGCACCGGCGAGCTGTACGACACCTCCGCCCACATGGTCTGGATCGGTGAGCGCACCCGCCAGATGGACGGCGCGCACATCGAGTTCGCCTCCAGGATCCGCAACCCGATCGGCGTCAAGCTCGGCCCGACGACCACCGTCGACGAGGCACTCGCCTACATCGACCGCCTCGACCCCGAGCGTGAGCCGGGACGGCTGACCTTCGTCGTCCGGATGGGCGCCGACAAGGTCCGCGACAAGCTCCCCGAGCTGGTCGAGAAGGTCACCGCCTCGGGCGCGACCGTCGCCTGGGTGACCGACCCGATGCACGGCAACACCTTCGAGGCCGCCTCCGGCCACAAGACGCGCCGCTTCGACGACGTCCTGGACGAGGTCAAGGGCTTCTTCGAGGTCCACAAGGGCCTCGGCACCCACCCGGGCGGCATCCACGTGGAGCTGACCGGCGACGACGTCACCGAGTGCGTGGGCGGCGGCCACGAGATCTTCGTGGACGACCTGCACCAGCGGTACGAGACGGCCTGCGACCCCCGGCTCAACCGCAGCCAGTCCCTCGACCTGGCCTTCCTCGTCGCCGAGATGTACCGCGACCAGTAGGCCGCCCGGAACTCCGGGCGGTCGTAGCTGTGGGGCACGGATCCATGTGATCCGTGCCCCACAGTCTCTCCCGGGCTTTTGGGCCGGTTGAGCGACGGGTAAGGTTAGGTTAGCCTCACCGACGAAGACCGGGGCGGCGCCAGTGACCGACCCGCAGGGAGGTGAAACCGCATGTACGTCTGCTCCTGCTTCGGCATCACGGAAGCGCAGGTCAAGAAGCATGCGGACGCCGGAGCCTGCACGCCCCGGCAGATCGCGTCGGCCTGCAAGGCCGGGACGGACTGCGGTGGCTGTGTGCGCCGCATCCAGGCCCTGCTGGGACGGGGCGACTGCCCCCGACGTGAGCTGCTCGACCAGCGGCGGGAACCCGCCGCTCGCACGCACCCGGTCGCCGCGACCCTCGCGGCATCCGCCGCGGCGGCGGCCGCCGCGGGCACGCACCGGGACGTCCGGCTCTCCGATGCCGCCTGACCGGCACCCCGGGCGCAGGCCCCGGCCGGTTCCGTAGGCCCTGTCGGGACTCTCAGCTCTCCGGCTGCTCGATCAGCTGGGCGATGTAGAGAGCCTCACCGAGCTTCTCCACCAGCTCCAGCTGGGTGTCGAGATAGTCGATGTGGTGCTCCTCGTCCTCCAGGATCGACTCGAAGATGTTCGCCGACGTGATGTCGCCCTTGGCGCGCATCACCTCGATGCCGCGCTTGAGGCGGTCGATCGCCTCCACCTCGATCTGGCGGTCCGCCTGGAACATCTCGGTGACCGTCTGGCCCACCCGGACATGGAAGAGCCGCTGGTAGTTGGGCAGGCCGTCGAGGAACAGGATCCGGTCGGTGAGGATCTCGGCGTGCTTCATCTCGTCGAAGGACTCGGCCCGGGTGTACTTGGCGAGCTTGGTCCACCCGAAGTTCTCCTGCATCTTGGCGTGCAGGAAGTACTGATTGATGGCGGTCAGTTCGGCGGTCAGCTGCTCATTGAGAAACTCAAGGACCTCGGGGTCGCCCTGCATGGCAAAGGCTCCTTCCAACCGGTGATCGATCTGGCGAATTGGCCAGATCCTCGCACCGCGCTCAGCGGCCGTCCAGTAAGTGCACGCTTAGTACGAGTTGCCCGGATGAGGTACGCGCTGGTCATGACCACCCCTGCCTGTCTGTCACCATGGAGGCATGGGTCAGCCGGAAAGCCGGGAAAATCGCGAATCGGTGCAGTCCGAGCTTCCGCCGGGACAGCGCCTGCAGCGCGGATGGCCGGTCACCCACTACGGGCCCGTTCCCAAGTTCAAGCCCGACCGCTGGGAATTCCGGGTCTTCGGGGCCACCGCCGACGGCGACAAGCACTGCTGGAACCACCAGGAATTCTCGGCGCTGCCGTTCTCCTCGGTCGTCGCCGACCTGCACTGCGTGACGAAGTACAGCATGCTCGGCGCCGAATGGGGCGGCATCCCCGCCCGTACGATCCTCGATCTGGCGCCGCCCGCCCCCGACGCCACCCATGTGATGGTCTGGGCCGAGTACGGCTTCTCATCCAACCTGCGCATCGAGGACTTCGCCTCCGAGCACACCCTTTTCGCCACCCACAAGGACGGCGAACTCCTCACCGCCGAGCACGGCTTCCCGCTCCGCCTCGTCGTCCCGCACCGGTACGCCTGGAAGGGCCCGAAGTGGGTCCGGGGCATCGAGTACATGACGGCTGACCGGCGCGGATTCTGGGAGGAGCGGGGCTACCACAACATCGGCGACCCCTGGAGCGAGCAGCGCTACTCCTATCAGGAGGAGCCCGGGGACGGCCCCGAACTCTGAGGACCGTCCCGCAGCGCCTTGAGCCGCGCCACGTCCGCCGCGTGCCCCTCCTTGCCGCCGGGCGTCTCGATGACCAGCGGCACGCCCGCGGTCGCCGGATGCGCGAACAGCTCCCGGAAGGGCTCCGCCCCGATGTGACCGGCGCCGATGTTCTCGTGCCGGTCCTTGTGCGCGCCCACGACGTCCTTGGAGTCGTTGGCGTGGATCAGCTTGAGCCGCCCCTCGCCGACCGTGTCCACCAGCAGATCGAGCGTCTGCCGCATCCCCGAGGGGCCGGCCAGATCGTGCCCCGCGGCGTAGATGTGGCACGTGTCCAGGCAGACGCCCAGCTTCGGGTGGGAGTCCAGCGCCTCGAAGTACGGCCCGAAGTCCCAGGTCCGTGAGCAGAGCGAGAATCCCTGGCCGGCCGTCGACTCCAGCAGCAGCTCCGGATCGTCGTCGTGGGTCAGCTCGTCCAGCAGGGGGCGCAGGTGTGCGCGCACCTGCGCCAGCGCCTCGGTGCGCGGCCGTCCGCCGGTCGCCGAACCGGTGTGCACCACCACGCCCAGCGCACCGATCTCGCGAGCCCGCCGCAGCGAGTGGCGCAGGGACTCCACCGACTTCTCGACCGTCGCCGCGGTGTGCGAGCCGAAGTTGATCAGATACGGGGCGTGGACGTAGGCCGGGATCGAGGCCGCGGCGCACTCGGCGCGGAACAGCTCGTCCTGTGCCGGGTTCCCGGCGGGCGTCGCCCAGCCGCGCGGGTTGGCCACGAAGACCTGCACGGCCTCGGCCGCCAGCTCCCGGGCGTACTCCAGGCCGACCTTGGCGAGACCGCCGGCCACCGGAACGTGTCCGCCGACCGGATTGCGCGGAGCGTGCATGCGGTCCTAGAACCCCTTGGTCTTGATGGTGATCGTGGACCCCTCGGGCGCCTGCTCGCCGCCGTCCACGGACTGGCTCGCGATGGTGTCGCCGAAGGAGAGGAACGGCCGGTCGACCTTCACGTCGAAGCCCGCCTCCTCCAGTGTGCTCCTCGCCTCGTCGACGTCCCGGCCGGTGACGTCCGGGACGTCCAGCATCCGGGGCCCCTTGGAGACGGTCAGCTGGACCGTGTCGCCCTCGGCGGCCTCGGCTCCCTCGCCGGGGGACTGCTCGGCGACGTCCCCCGCGGCCTCGGAGGAGTGGACCCGGCCGGGCAGCACCTCGGCCTCCAGCCCCTCGGCCGTCAGCTCGGCGGTGGCGTCCTCGGCCGACAGCCCGGTCACGTCCGGAACGTCGACGGGAGCGCCCTTGCTGACCACGAGCGCCACGGCGGTGTCCGGGGCGCGGTCGGTGCCGGCGCGGGGCTCCGTGCGGATGACCTCGCCGCGGGCCGCGTCCTCGCTGAACTCCCGGGTCACCATCCCCGGGGCCAGCCCCACCTTCTTCAGGGAGCGCCGGGCGTCCGCCAGGGAATCGCCCGCGACGTCGGGCACCCGCACGATCTCCGGACCGCGCGAGACGACGAGCCGCACCGAGCCGTTGCCCCGGATCCGCTCGCCCGAGGCGGGGTCGCTGCTCACGACCGAGCCCCGCTCGACGCTGTCGCTGAAGGCCCGGTCCACGCCCTTCAGCCCGAGCCCGGCCTTCGAGAGCCGCTGCTCGGCGGCCTGCTGGGTCTGCCCCAGCAGCGAGGGCACCCGGGTGAACTGGCCGGAGTTGATGTACCAGACGCCCGTCCCGATGCCCAGCGTCAGCAGTACGGCGGTGAGCACCGCGATCAGCTTGCGGTGGGGCCCGCCGAACGGGCCGCGCCGGCCGGTCCCGCGCGGGGAGGCCGGTCCCGCCGGCGGCATCTCCAGGCGGCTGGTGCGGTGCACGACACCGCCCTCGCCGCCACCGTCCGCCGGGAGGGCCCGCGCGATCACGCTCGTACGGTCCTCCGCGCCGTCATGGGTGTCCGACAGGGCCTGCGGCGGTACGGCGTCCAGCTCGGCGTCGGTCAGCCCGGCGCGCGCCTCCCGCGCCTCGGCCAGCAGCAGCACCGCGTCGTGCGGACGGATCTCGGGACTGCGGGCGGTCGCGCTCGCCACCAGGCTGTCCAGCGCGACCGGGAGCCCCGGCACGGCCGCGGACGGGGCCGGGACGTCGGAGTTGAGGTGCTGGTAGATGACCTGGGCGGCGTTCTCGCCGGTGTGCGGCTTGGCGCCGGTCAGCATCTCGTACAGAACGACCCCGCAGGCGTACACGTCGCTGCGGGTGTCGGCGGTGCCGTGCTCGATCTGCTCGGGGGCCAGATACGACACCGTGCCCAGCAGCGAGCCGGTGGTGTCGGTGGCCGTGCCGACCGCCCTGACCAGGCCGAAGTCGGCGACCTTCACCCGGCCGTCGTCCCCTATCAGGACGTTCTCCGGCTTCATGTCGCGGTGCACGAACCCCGCCCGGTGCGCGGCGCCGAGCGCGGCGAGGACCGGCTCCAGGATGTCCAGCGCCGCCCGGGGCTGGAGTGCCCCGCGCTCGCGCAGCACATCGCGCAGGGTGCAGCCCGCCACGTACTCCATCGCGAGATAGACGTACGCGCCCTGGGCCCCCTGGTCGAAGACCGCGACGACATTGGGGTGCGCGAGGCGGGCCACCGACTTGGCCTCGCGGATGAAGCGCTCGACGAACGAGACGTCGGTGGCGAGCGCCGGGTGCATCACCTTGAGGGCGAGCACCCGGTCCAGACGGGTGTCCACGGCCCGGTAGACCGTGGCCATCCCGCCGACGGCGATGCGCGCCTCAACGCGATACCGGCCGTCGAGCAGCTGCCCGACGAGAGGGTCCTGGAGGGTCGTGTCCACCCGGAGAGTCTACGAGCCGCCACCGACACCCCGAACGGGCCGGGGCGTTCCCGGGGCCGTTCTGCAGCCGAGCCGTGACAGGGACACGCCCCGGGGCCGGTCGCCGGCCCGGTGGCGGCGGCTGCCGCCCGCGCCCTCGGCCCCGCGGGCCGCGGCCGTGGGGCGGGGGCACGGGCGGCGGCTCAGAAGGCCGGGCGCTCCGGATCGAGCACCGCCCGCCCGGCCACCGGGGACGACGCCTCGGCGAAATGGCGGCGCGGAATGCGCCCCGCCCGGTACGCGAGCCGCCCGCCCTCCACCGCGTGCCGCATCGCCGAGGCCATCAGCTCCGGCTCCTGGGCCCGGGTCACCGCCGAGGCGAGCATCACAGCGGCGCACCCCAGCTCCATCGCCTGCGCCGCGTCCGAGGCGGTCCCGGCCCCGGCATCGAGGATCACCGGCACTCCGGCCCGCTCGACGATCAGCTCGAAGTTGTGCGGGTTGCGGATGCCGAGCCCGGAACCGATGGGGGAGCCCAGCGGCATGATCGCCGCGCACCCCACGTCCTCCAGCTTCCGGGCGAGCACCGGGTCGTCGTTGGTGTACGGCAGTACGGTGAACCCCTCGTCGACCAGGACCTCGGCCGCGTCCAGCAGCTCGATCGGGTCGGGCAGGAGGGTCCGCTCGTCGGCTATCACCTCCAGCTTGATCCAGTCGGTGCCGAGCGCCTCCCTGGCCAGCCGGGCGGTCAGCACCGCCTCGCCCGCGGTGAAGCAGCCCGCCGTGTTCGGCAGGACCTGGATGGAGAGCCGCTCCAGCACCGAGAGCACCGAGCCCCGCACGGACGCGTCCAGCCGGCGCATCGCGACCGTGGTCAGCTCGGTGCCCGAGGCGATCAGGGACCGCTCCAGCACCTCCAGGCTCGGGGCCCCGCCGGTGCCCATGATCAGCCGTGAGGCGAACGTGGCGGGCCCCAGCGCGAAGACGTCGTCCGACATGGTCAGCCCCCCTGCACGGCGGTCAGGACCTCGACGCGGTCGCCCTCGCGGAGCGTCGTGGCGGCCCACCGGCCGCGCGGGACGACGCTCTCGTTGAGGGCGGCGGCGACCCCGGAGCGGGCCGGGGTCAGCGTCGCGACGAGGGTGTGCAGGTCCGTCCCCGCGGGAACGGACCGGGGCTCCCCGTTCACCGAGACGGAGACGGAGGCCCCGGCAGGCGCGGGCGCGGGGGCGAGGGCGGGCTCGGGCGCGGGCTCCGGCGCGGTGGGCTGCTGGGTCATACGGGCTGCTCCTGGAGTACGGGGGCGGCGGGTGCGAAACGGCCGGGGGCGAAGGGGCGGGCCGCCTCGGGCAGCTCGCCGGTGGTCAGGGCGTCGGCCATCGCGTCCCCGGTGAGGGGGGTCAGCAGGACGCCGTTGCGGTGGTGGCCGGTGGCGAGCAGCAGGCCGGGCAGGGCGGTCGGCCCGAGCAGCGGGGCGTTGTCGGGCGTCGCGGGACGCAGGCCGGCCCGGGTCTCGGTGAGGGGCAGCTCGGTGATGCCGGGCACCAGCTCGTGGGCGTCGCGCAGCAGCTCGTAGACCCCGCCGGCGGTGACCGTGGTGTCCCAGCCCATCTCCTCGCTGGTGGCGCCGACGACCAGCTCGCCGTTCTCGCGCGGCACGAGGTAGAGGTGGCCGCCCCGGACCACGGCGCGCACGGTGCGGCTCAGGAAGGGGGCGTACGCCCGGGGCACGGTGAGCCGGAGGACCTGGCCCTTGACCGGGCGGACCGGCGGCACCAGCTGCGGCGGGAGCCCCGCGAGCCGGCCGCTGAGGCTGCCCGCCGCGAGGACGACCTGACCGGCCGCGAACTCCGTGCCGTCGCCGAGCAGCGCCCCGGCGGCCCGGCCCCCGGCGACGGTGAGCCGCTCGGCGGTCGTCCGGCGGAACGCCACCCCGGCCCGCTCGCAGGCGGTCAGCAGCGCCGCGGCGAGCCGACGCGGATCCACCTGGTGGTCGCCGTCGACCCGGAGGCCGCCCCGGACGCCCGGGGCCAGCATCGGCTCCAGGCGGCGGCACTCACGGCCGCTCAGCCAGACCGACTCCAGACCCGAACGCTCCTGGAGGGCGTGCAGTTCGCGCAGATGGGCACGGTCGTCGGAGTCCAGGGCGACGGCGAGCGTGCCGCAGGCGCGGAAGCCGGTGTCCCGGCCGCTCGCCTCCTCCAGCTCGGCCACGAACGCCGGATAGCGGGCAGCGGAGGCGAGGTTGAGCCCGAGCAGCAGCTGCTCGCCGTAGTGCAGCTCGGTGACGGCGGCCAGCATCCCCGCCGCGACCTGGGCCGCGCCGCCGCCCGGTTCCGGGTCCGCCACGGTGACGCGCAGCCCGCGCTGGGCGGCCCGCCACGCGGTGACCAGGCCGATGATTCCGCCCCCGATGACGAGGACGTCGGATCCGGAGGTGTTCCCCGAGACGCGCATGGGTGTCCAGCCCCTCCCTTCGCCGGCATGACCCGGAGCAGGTTCGTACGGTCGGAGGCCGTCCAGCCTCCCTCTCAGCCCGGTGCGTCCGGGCTCCCGCGAGTGTTCTACCTTGGCCAGCCTAGAGCCTGTCGTCAACCTGCCGTCCGCCGGGCGGCGGCGGCCTGTCGACGAAGGGCCCGACCCACTCGTCCACGGCCGGCAGGCCGGTAAGGGAGCAGCCACCATGGCCCGTTCGCTCGACGGACTCGTCCTCGCGCCGGTCGCCGACCAGGCTCCCGGCCAGGTCGGGACCCGCACCCGTTTCACGTACCACGAGCGGGACGGCCGGATCTGGGCCGACTACGCGGGCGGCGACGTGGTCCGCGGCCATCTCGTCGGCACCCGGGACGGGGACGCGCTGGACTTCCGCTACGTGCAGCTCAAGCAGGACGGCACGACCGCGTCCGGGCACTGCCTCTCCACGGTCGTCGACCTCGCGGACGGCCGGGTGCGGCTGGAGGAGCGATGGACGTGGGAGTCGCGGGAGGGCGGCGGCACCAGCGTGGTGGAACAGCTCTCCCCCCGAGCCGCTTCCCGCGACCCACTGCCTGACGGGACGTCAGTTGATTAAGGTGGACAGGTGAGCGAGCAGACACAGCAGCGGACGGCGCGGCGGACACGGCACGCCGTGGTCGTCGGAGCGGGCATGGCGGGCGTGCAGAGCGCCGTGGCCCTGCGCGAGGCGGGCTTCACCGGGTCCGTCACCCTCATCGGGGCCGAGCCCCACCAGCCTTACGACCGCCCGCCCCTGTCCAAGGCCGTGCTGCTGGGCAAGGCCGAGGACTCCGCCTTCGACATCGACTTCGAGGCGCTGGACATCACCCTGCGCCTCGGCCTGGACGTCACCGCCCTGCGCGCCGCCGACCAGGTGCTGGACACGGCCGACGGGCCCGTCCCCTACGACGCCCTGATCCTGGCGACCGGCGCCGAGCCCATGACCCTGCCCGGCGCCGACGGCGTGCCCGGCGTCCACCTGCTGCGCACCCTCGACGACGCCGCCCGGCTGCGGCCCGTCCTGGACCGGCGGCACGACGTGGTCGTCGTCGGGGCGGGCTGGATCGGCGCGGAGTTCGCCACCGCGGCCCGTGCCGCGGGCTGCGCGGTCACCGTCGTCGAGGCCGCCGCCCGCCCGCTCGCGGGCGCCCTGCCCGCCGAGGTGGCCGCACCGATGGCCGACTGGTATGCCGACAGCGGCGCCGAACTGCTCACCGAGGCCCGGGTCGACCGGGTCGAGGAGGGGGCCGTGATCCTGGCGGACGGCCGCGTCCTGCCCGCCGGAGCCGTGGTCGTCGGCATCGGCGCCCGCCCCGCCACCGGCTGGCTGGCCGGCTCCGGGGTCGCGCTCGGCCCGGACGGCTCGGTCACCGCCGACAGCGCGCTGCGCACCTCGCTGCCCGGTGTGTACGCGGTCGGGGACTGCGCCTCCTTCCCCTCCGCCCGCTACGGAACACGTCTGCTGGTCCACCACTGGGACAACGCCCTCCAGGGCCCGCGCACCGCGGCCGCCGCGATCATGGCCGCACAGGACGGCGGACCGCTCCCCGTCTACGACCCCGTCCCGTACTTCTGGTCCGAGCAGTTCGGCCGCTTCGTGCAGTACGCCGGCCACCACGCGGACGCCGACACCCTGCTGTGGCGCGGCGACGGGGCGGCCGACACCTGGTCCGTGTGCTGGCTGCGCGACGGCGCGCTGGCCGCCGTGCTCGCCGTGGGCCGCCCGCGCGACCTCGCCCAGGGCCGCAGGCTCATCGAGTCGGGAGCCGTCCTCGACCCGGAGAGGGCGGCCGACCCCGCCGTACCGCTGAAGTCCGCCGCCCTGTGACGGTGGCGGGGCCCGCCGGGCCGGCCCCCCGTACGGTCGGGCCCGGCTACCGGCTGTCGGTCCGGGATGGCACGCTTGTCCCTGTGACCGAGATTGACGCAAAGACCGATGCTCTCGTCCCCGCCTGGCTCCACCTTCCCGACATCGCGGAAATGCTCGATGTCCAGGTGACGCGTGTACGGCAGCTGGTCAGGGATGGCCAGCTCATCGCCGTACGCCGTGGTGAGAACCGGGCCCTTCAGGTGCCCGCCGCCTTCATCGACGGCGACAAGGTGGTCAAGGGCCTCGCCGGCACCCTGACCCTCCTGAGGGACGACGGCTATTCCGACGAAGAGATGCTGGAGTGGCTCTTCACCCCCGACCCGACCCTGCCCGGCACCCCCGCGCAGGCGCTGAGCGAGAATCGCGGTACGGAGGTGAAGCGCCGCGCCCAGGCGCTCGCCGTCTGACCGACACGACAGGAAGCGGAGTACGGGCCGCCCGGCGCGGCCCGTGCACCGTCACGACCACGGGGGAGTTCCACCGATGTCCACGCCTCGCGAGCAGTTGTCCGGCGCCCGGCTCTATCTCTGCACGGACGCCCGCAAGCGGCAGGGTGACCTCCCCGCCTTCCTGGACGCCGTGCTCGCCGGGGGAGTCGACATCGTCCAGCTCCGGGACAAGGGCATGGAGGCCGCCGAGGAGCTGGAACACCTCGCCGTCCTCGCCGACGCCTGCCGCCGGCACGGCAAGCTCCTCGCGGTGAACGACCGGGCCGACGTCGCCCACGCCATCGGCGCCGACGTCCTGCACCTCGGACAGGGGGATCTCCCGGTCCCCGCCGCCCGCGCGGTCATCGGCGACGAACGGCTCGTCGGCCGCTCCACGCACGCCGAGGCCGAGGTCGACGCGGCCGCCGCCCAGGACGGTGTCGACTACTTCTGCACCGGCCCCTGCTGGCCCACCCCCACCAAGCCCGGCCGGCACGCCCCCGGCCTCGGCCTCGTGCGCTACGCCGCCTCCCTCGGCGGGCCGCGGCCCTGGTTCGCCATCGGCGGGATCGACGCGGGCAATCTGGACCAGGTGCTGGACGCCGGCGCCCGCCGTGTCGTCGTCGTCCGGGCGATCACCGAGGCCGACGACCCCGCCGCCGCCACCGCCGACCTGGCACGACGCCTCCGGGCGCACCCGCTCTGACGCCACGCGCGCCCGCCCGCCCGCCGGCCGATGAGGGACGCCTCCGGCGCGCGTTCCGAGGGATGGACGGATGAGGGACGTCTCCGGCACTCGTTCCGAGGGATGGACAACAGTCCGGCAAAACGAGACAAGTTTCCCGCTCTGGTTGGGGGAGCGCCCGCCCGCTGGTTAACCTCCCCTCATGGCCCTTGGCACTCCTTCCACCAGGACGGATCACGCGCGTACCGTGCGTGACCTGCTGGCGACCGGCAAGACGTCGTACTCCTTCGAGTTCTGGGCGCCCAAGACGGAGAAAGGTGAGCGGAACCTCTGGAACGCGCTGCGCCGGGTCGAGGCGGTCCGTCCCAGCTTCGTCTCGGTGACGTACGGAGCCGGCGGCTCCACCCGCGCCGGGACGGTCCGGGCCACCCAGCAGATCGCCGCCGACTCCACCCTCACCCCGGTCGCCCACCTCACCGCGGTGAACCACTCCGTGGCCGAGCTGCGCAACATGGTCGGCCAGTACGCCGACGCGGGCATCAGGAACATCCTCGCGGTCCGCGGTGACCCGCCGGGCGACCCGATGGGCGAGTGGGTGGAGCACCCGCAGGGCGTGAAGTACGCCGCCGACCTCGTCCGCCTCATCAAGGAGTCGGGAGACTTCTGCGTCGGCGTCGCGGCATTCCCCGAAATGCACCCCCGGTCCTCCGACTGGGAGACGGACATCGGTCATTTCGTGGACAAGTGCCGGGCGGGCGCCGATTATGCGATCACCCAGATGTTCTTCCGGCCGGAGGACTATCTCCGGATGCGTGACCGTGTGGTCGCCGCCGGTTGCGAAACGCCGGTGATTCCCGAGGTCATGCCCCTCACGAGCGTGAAGCAACTGGAAAAGTTCCCCCAGCTCAGCAACGCGACCGTGCCCGCGTCGCTGAAAGAGCGCATCCTCGCGGCCAAGGACGATCCGGCCGCTGTACGCTCCATTGGCATCGAGTTCGCAACGGAGTTCTGCGCGAAGCTGCTGGCCGAAGGTGTGCCCGGACTGCACTTCATCACGCTCAACAACTCGACGGCGACGCTCGAAATCTACGAGAAACTCGGACTGCACAAGCAGTCGTGACCGGTCGTACCCGCCGCCGACGCGGCTACGGCCGCAGGAGGGGGCGGGCGTGGGCTGGACGGTCCTCTACATCGCATTCGGTCTGGTGGCGCTGTGGCTGCTCGGCGAGGTGCTGTTGCAGTACAAGGCGCGACTGCGGTGGCGGCTCCTCGCCTTCTCCGGCTTTCTCGGCGTGGTCGTCGGGGTGCTGCTGGCCTCCGTCCCGGTCATCGTCGTGGGGACGCTCGCCTTCGCCACCGGCCAGGCGTTCGTGACGCTGTCCTTCCGGCGCGGCTTCTCCACCGGCTGGGCCATCGGGGGCAACCCGGGCGAGAGCCGCCGGCGCAGGGGCGGCGGCGAGGGCGCCGCCGTGAAGGAACCCACGCTGGAGGTCTCGGACCTGGAGGTCGCCGGCCCCGGCTACGACCGGCCCCCGTCCGTCCCGCCCGCGCCGGTCCACGAACCGCGGCCGACGCCCGACGACACCGGCCGGTACGGCGTGTACGGGGACGCCGCCTTCGACGGCGACGGCGCGCACCAGGACCACGGCCACGAGGCCGGCGCCCCGGCCCAGCCGCAGTACGCCGCCCACGACCCGCACTCCGGCTACGACCAGCAGCCGTCCCAGGACCCCTACGCGGGAACGTACGACTACGGCACCGGCCGGCAGAGCTACGCCGCCTACTCCGACCCGTACATCGGCACCACCGCCGGAGCCCCCTCCTACGGTGGCGACGACGCCTACGGCGACGGCTACGGCAGCCAGGGCGGGCAGCAGGGCTACGCCGACCCGTACGCCCAGAGCTACGGCGCGGAGGCGTACGGCGCGGACACCCCGCCCGGCGGCGTATGGGTCCCGCACCAGCGCGACGCCGAGCAGTACCCCCCGATGCCGCCGGAACAGCCCGCGGGGCCCGCTCCGTACGGCAACGGCTACGACACCGGCCAGAACGAGCAGTACCGCTACTGAGCCGCGCCGCCGCCGGGAGCAGACTCCCGGCGGCGCCCCCGGGGCGGTCCCGCGGCGTACCCGGCGGCAGTCGCTCCCGGCTCAGCGGGAACCGCGGAAGCCGTCGCCCTCCACGACGAGTCCGGCCACCAGCGTCCCCGACATCCCGGCGTGCGCCAGCCCGCCGCCCGGATGGGACCAGCCGCCCGCGAGATACAGGCCCGGCAGCCGGGTGAGGTTGCCCGGGTGCAGGTACGCGCCCGCAGCCCCGGCCAGCGCGGGCGGCGGCACCGCACCGCCCTCGGCCCCGGTCTCCGTCTCGGTCTCCGCGGGCGTGCGGACCGCGGTGTGCAGGATCCGCTCCCGCAGCCGGGGCACGGCCGCCGCCGCCCGCTCCACCACGACGCCGGCGAACCGCCGCCGCACCTCCGCGTCCCGCCAGTCGACCGGCCCCTGGGGGGCCACCGTCGCGGTGAGCGTCACCGCCTCGTGCTCCGCGTCCGGGCGGGTCGCCGGATCGTCGGGGCGCAGCACCGTCACCGTGGGGCTCCCGGCGACCCGGCCGCCGAACACCGCCTCCTGCTCCGCCGCCCCGTCGGCGCTGTGCACCACGCTCCGGTGCACCGCGTCCGCCTCCCGGCCCCCGCGCAGCGACAGCAGCACCGTGAACCGGCCCGCCGCGCCCGCGCCGGAGCCCGCCCGGACCGGCACAACGCCCGCGCCGCCCACCCGCTGACCCGGCACCAGGCCCGGACGCGGCCGGACCCCGAGCACCACCCGGTCGGCCTCGGCCACCTCACCGCCCGCCAACTCCACGCCCGCCGCCCGCCCGTCCTTCTCGACGACCCGGAGCACCTCGGCCCCGAAGACGAACTCCACCCGGCGGGCCAGGCACCGCTCGTACACCGCCCGCGCCAGCTCGCGCATCCCGCCCATCACGTACCAGCTGCCGAAGGTCTGCTCCATGTACGGCAGCAGCGCGGCGCTCGCCGGGGCGGTGCGGGGGTCGAGGCCGTGGGACAGGGCGTACCCGTCGAGCAGCGCGGCGAGCCGGGCGTCCGCCAGCTCCCAGGCGCCGATCTGCGCGAGCGTGCCCGCCCGCCGGGCTCCGCGCAGCAGGCGCCGCTGCCGCACCGCCGGATACGGATCGCGCCCGAGCACCTGGTGGTCCGCCCGCAGGGGCTCCTCCAGGAGCGGTCGCCGCGACCGGTCCCAGGCGTCCCGGGCCCGGTCCATGAAGTCACTCCAGCGGGCCCCGGCGCCCGCGCCGAGGGCGCCGTCCAGGGCGGTGGCCGCCCCGGCCCGGGTCGCGTTGGGCAGGGACACCGCCGTGCCGTCCGCGAAGAGATGGCGGCTCGCCGGATCCACCTGGGTCAGCGTCACGCACTGCTCCAGCGGCTCCTTGCCGGTCTTGACGAACAGGTCCCGCTGGACGGCTGGGAGATGGAGCAGCCCGGGCCCCGTGTCGAAGACGAAGCCCTCGTGCGCATGGCGGCCGACCGAGCCGCCGTAGCTCGCGGACCGCTCGTACACCGTCACCCTGTCGCCGGCCACGGCGAGCCGGGCGGCCGCCGCCATCGCGCCGGTCCCGGCGCCGATCACCGCAATTCGTGCCATGCCGGTGACCCTATCGACCGGCCCGTGCGGTTCAGCCGGGAGGCCAGGGCCCACCCGCCGCGGCCAGGCGTTTCTCCTCGCGTCGCTGGGCCCTGCGGCGCAGGAAGCGGCGAATCCGGGAGGCGAGGAAGAGCACAGTGACGATGCCGAGGGCCAGCAGCACGGCCGCGATCACGGCCGCCGCCACCGGGTTGAATACGGCGAAGGTGATGACCCCGGCGACCCCGAGGTCCTCGGCGATGCTCATCCCCACGTTGCTGAAGGGCTCCGGCGAGGTGTTGACCGCCATCCGCGTCCCGGCCTTCACCAGATGGCTCATCAGGGCCGTGGACCCGCCGATCGCTCCGGCCGCCAGCTCCGGCAGCGATCCGCTCTCGCCGGCCAGCAGCGCGGCCACCACCGCCCCGGTCACCGGCCGGATCACGGTGTGCGCCGTGTCCCAGACCGAGTCCACGTACGGGATCTTGTCCGCCACCGCCTCGCAGAGGAACAGCACACCGGCCACGATCAGGACGTCGGTGCGCTGAAGGGCGGCGGGTACCTCGTCCGACACGCCGGTCGCGCCGAACAGGCCGAGCAGCAGGACCACCGCGTACGCGTTGATCCCGCTCGCCCAGCCGCTTGTGAACACCAGGGGGATTATCGACACGCAGGCGATCGTAGCGACGCCGCACCGATCCCGGGCGGGGCCCGGCGCCGCCCCTGAGTACCCGTACTCAGGGGCGGAGATGAGTAGTTACGCGGATAGGCCCCCACCTGCGCGGACGGCAGAGTGGTGATCACGGAAGGGGCGCTGCGCCAGGACCGCCGGCACGGGGCGGCGGAACGGTGCGGTTCCCCCGACGCAACGGGGGTGCGCGACGGAGACCCGGGGACCACGGGGGACACACGGGGTCACGGGAACGGGTTTCCGGCAGCACGCAAGACGCCGGTCCGGCGGAGTTCGCGGGGGGATGCGAACTCCGACGGCCGGCGTCTTCGGCTTTCCCGCTCGATCCCGAAGACACGCCTCGGGCCCGGCGGGCTCCGGCCGCGTCAGTGGCCGCTGACCCGCCCGTGCAGCAGCAGCGACAGCGCCGAGTGGACCTCGTCGATCGAGCGCTCCGGCTGGAACGCCTGCCAGTCCAGCGCCGCCACCAGCACCATCCCGACCAGCGCGGCGGCCGTCAGCGGGATGTCGATCTCCTCGCTCAGCTCACCGCTGTCCACCGCGTCCCGCAGCACGTCCTCGACGACCGCGACGGCCTCCTGGCGTACCACCAGCAGCGTCGACTGCCAGGCGCGGTTGGTGCGCCACAGCTCGGCCACGTACAGCTGGGTGAAGGCCGGGTAGCGGTCGATGAAGGCGAGCCCGGCCCGGATCATCGCGTCCAGCGCCTCCACCCGGGTGCCGCCGCGCTCCTCGGACTCCTCGGCGGCGGCCCGCAACGAGGCCGTGAGAAGCCCGACGCCGTGCCGCAGCAGCTCCTCGAACAGCTCGGTCTTGCTCTTGAAGTTGTAATAGACCGTGCCCTTGGCGACCCCGGCCCGCTCGGCGATCTCGTCGACGGTGGTCGCCGAGAAGCCCTTCTCGGCGATGAGCGTCACCGCCGCCTCGTAGAGCTTCTGCCTGGTGGCCTGGCGGCGCGTGGTGCCACTGCTTTCCATGAGGCCGATTCTTCCAGGCCCCGGCGCACTCACCGCCCCGGCTCCCGGCGCGTGTGCCGGCCCGGTTCCCGGCGCGCTCACAGGCTCAGCTCCGGGTGCAGCCGGCTCAGGCTCCACACCTGCTTGCGGCGCGCGGTCAGGGCGGTCAGGGCGAGCGCGCCGACGGTGAAGGCCCCCAGCACCGCACAGCCCAGCCACACCGGGCCGAGGGGCCCGCCGGTGATCAGCCTGCGCAGCCCCTCGACGACGTACGTCATGGGGAGGTACGGGTGGATCGCGCCGAAGAAGCCGGGGCTGGTCTGGACGGGGTAGGTGCCCCCGGCCGAGGTCAGCTGGAGCATCAGCACCACCAGCACCAGGATGCGTCCGGCCGCCCCGAAGCAGGCGTTCAGCCACTGCACGATCGCGGCGAAGCAGCAGGTCACCAGGGCCAGGAAGCCGATCGTTCCGGCGGCGTGGACCATCTGGAGGCCGAGGCCCCAGTGCAGGACGGCCATCAGGGCGCCGACCTGGAGCGTGCCGATGGCGGCGACCGGGAGCCACCCGGCGAGCGCGATCCGCCAGGACGAGGCCCCGGCGGCGAGCGCCCGCCGGTTGAGCGGCTGGATCAGCATGTACGCCACCATCGCGCCGACCCACAGGGACAGCGGGATGAAGTACGGGGCGAAGCCGGTGCCGTAGTTGGGCGCCTCGTGCAGCGACTTGGAGGCCAGCTGGACGGGGTCGGCCATGACGTCGGTCCGCGCGTCGCGGTCCTTCTTGTCGTAGTCCGGGATCTTGTCCACGCCGTCGTTGAGGCCCCGGGCCAGCTCTGCCGAGCCGTCGCCGAGCCGGAAGAGCCCGCCGTCCAGGTTCTCCGCGCCGGTCTTCAGCTTGCCGACGCCGGTGTCCAGGTCGCTGGAGCCGGTCTGCGCGCCGCCGAGTCCGGTGTGCAGCGCCTGCGCGCCCTTGGCGACCTTGTGGGCGCCGGTGTTCAGTTCATTCACCTCGGCTACTGCCGACGCCAGGTCGTCGTCCAGCGTCGGCGCGCGCTTCGCGAGGCCGTCGGCCTGCTTCTGGAAGGCGGCCAGCTGGGTGCTCAGCTTCTTCAGGTCGCCGCTCTGGTTCGTGACCAGGGCGTTCACATCGGCGGCTGTCTTCGCGACGTCGACGGCCGTGACCTTCGCCCGTTCCAGCGGGGCGCAGACCGCGGCGTCGGGCTCCTCGGCCTCCTCGCACCGGGTGCGGTGGATCTCGGTCAGCTCGTCGGCGGACTCCTTGGCGTCGGCGGCCGCGGTGGGCGCGCTCTTCACCAGCAGATCGAGGTTGTGCCGTACGTTCCCGGAGTTGTCGGCGACCAGCCGGGCCGTGTCGCCGATGGACTTCCCGTTGTCCTGGAAGAAGGGGCGCACGTCACCGG
Source organism: Streptomyces sp. NPDC091649 (assembly GCF_044756785.1). Classification (NCBI taxonomy): domain Bacteria; kingdom Bacillati; phylum Actinomycetota; class Actinomycetes; order Kitasatosporales; family Streptomycetaceae; genus Streptomyces; species Streptomyces sp. NPDC091649. The sequence goes on from NZ_JBIVTR010000006.1 coordinate 139,861, forward strand.
CGATCCTGTTGACCTTGTCGGCCAGGACCTGGGTGCCGCCGGCCACCCGGGCGGAGCCCGTGGCGAGATCGCGCGAGCCCTGGTTCAGCTTCACGATCCCGTCGGAGAGCTTCTTGCTGCCCGCCTTGGAGTCCTTGAGGCCCTCCGCGAGGTCCTTGGAGCCCTGCTTCGCCTTCGAGATGCCGCCCTTGAGGTCGTCGGCGCCCTTGGCCGCCTCGGCGGTCTTGTCGTGCAGATCGGAGAAGTTGATGAAGATGCGGTCCAGGAAGCCCCGGGAGGCGTTCGTGGAGGCGGCGTTGCGCACCTCTCCGAAGACCGTTTTGGAGATCTGCCCGACGATGTAGTTGTTCGCGTCGTTCGTCCGCACCTGGAGTGCGCCGGTCTCGGGGGAGTCCCCGCCGCTGGACGCGATCTTCTCGCTGAAGTCGGACGGCATGGTCAAGGAGAGGTAGTACGTGCCCTCCTCGACGCCCTTCTCGGCCTCGGCGGAGCTCACCTCGTGCCAGGCGAACACCTTGGAGTCGAGCAGCTTCTCGCTGATCTCGTCCCCCGCCGCGACGCGCTTCCCGTCGCTGGTGGCGCCCTTGTCGTCGTTGACCAGGGCGACGGGCAGCTTGTCGAGCTTTCCGTACGGGTCCCAGAAGGAGCACAGGTACAGGGCGCCGTAGAGCAGCGGCAGGAGCAGCAGGGCCACCAGCGCGGCGGCCGGAAGCTTCCCCCTGCCGAACCGCTTCAGCTCAAGCGCGGCCAGTTTCGGGATGCGCATCGACCGTCTCCTCGTCGGTGGTGGGGGAGGTGGTGTCGGGGGAGGGCGCGGGCGCGGTGCGCACGACGTGGGTGTTCTCCGGGGCCTCGCTGCACACGGCGAGCACGGTGGTCCCGGCATCGGCCACGGAGCGCAGCAGGGCCCAGGCCAGGGCCCGTTCGGCATCCGAGAGCTTGAGGTCGGCGTCGTCCACGGCGAGCAGTCGCGGCTTGCCGATCAGGGCGAGCGCGACGGACAGCCGCAGCGCCTCCAGCCGCTCCAGGTCCCGCACCGAGGTGCGCTCCGACTTCGGCAGCGTGGCGAGGTCGAGGCCCGCGGCGTCAAGAGCCTCGTCGATCCTGGCCGCGGACGCCGCCCGGCGTTCGGCGCGCGGGCGCAGCAGGGTGCGCAGGGAGGCGCCGTAGCGGCCCTGGAGCTGGGCGCGTTCGTTCAGGTGCTCGGCGACCGTGAAGGCCGGATCCAGTTCGCTGACCGCGGGGACCGGCCCCAGGGCGGCGATCCGGCGGACTGCGGCGGCCTGCCCGGGGAGCCGGAGTCCGCCGGTCTCCGCGTGGCCCTCGGTGGTGCGCATCCGGCCGGTCAGGGCGAGCAGCAGGCAGGTGCGGCCCGACCCGGACGGTCCTTCGACGGCCACCAGTGATCCTGGCTCGGCGCTGAACGTCACGTTCCGGAAGACCCGGCCGCGCGGTCCCTCCAGTCCCAAGTCCTCGGCGCTGACCGCCGCGCCGTGCGGGCTCTCCACAGACCCTCCCTGATTTAGACTGACCAGTCAGTGCAAAAATAGTCCGAACTCGCACTCGGAGCAAAACGGCAGGTCAGGGCGGTATGCGGGCCGATTGTCAGTGGGGCCCGCCACCATGGACACAGACGGCCACGAAGCCGTCACACGACGACAGGAGGTTCGTCATGGCCAGCTCGTCCGCAGCCGCCGTCCCGCGGCGCCGCGCAGGCAGCCCTGCCCCCTCACTGACCGGTCCGGCCGACGATGTCCACCCCGTGCCGCGCCGCACGGCGCCGCCCGCCGCCCTCGAACTGCTCGCCAAGGCCCGCTCCGGCCTCGACGAGGCCGCCGTGCTCCACCAGCCGAACGAGCGGTACGCCACCGCGCACCTCGCCGCCCTGCGCGCCGCGGCGGCCGTGCTCGCGGCCCGTGGCCGCCCCGAGACGAACAAGCGCCGCCGCGAGCGCATCCGCAGCGCCTGGGAAGTGCTCCCGGAGATAGCGCCGGAGCTGACCGAATGGAGCGCCCTCTTCGCCTCGGGCGCCCAGCGCCGGGCCCGCGCGGAGGCCGGTATGCCGGGAGCCGCCGGCCCGCGCGACGCCGACGACCTGCTGCGCGACGCGGCCATGTTCCTGCGCCTGGTGGAACGGCTCCTGGCGCTCCAGCCGGTGCTCCCGCAACCACGCCCGGAGCGCCCGGGCGACGGGTGACCGGGGCCCGGCCCCGTGCCGCCGCCCGGCGCTCGGCGGCACGAGGCCGGGCCGTGGGCGGCGGTGCGAGGCAATAGGGTGGTGACCGCTCACATCACTACCGCACTGTTCACGCTCCGCCGTCCCCGGCGGCACCGTGCCGAGGAGTCATCTGCCGTGTCGGACCAGCCGCGCCCCCGCGCCTCCCTCCGTACCGCCGTGGTCTGGGAGGTCCTCAAGGACGCTCTGGACCGTCAGGCCAAGGCCACCGGCAGGGACGCCCTGGATGTTCTGGACACCGGTGGCGGCACCGGCAACTTCGCCGTGCCCGCGGCCCGGCTCGGCCACCGGGTCACCGTCGTCGACCCCAGCCCCAACGCCCTCTTCGCACTGGAGCGCCGCGCGGCCGAGGCCGGGGTCGCCGACCGGGTCCGGGGCGTCCAGGGCGACATCCTCGGGCTGTTCGACGTCGTGGAGCGCGACGGCTTCGACGCGGTGCTCTGCCACGGCGTCCTGGAGTACGTCGACGAGCCCGCCCAGGGCGTGCGCAACGCGGTCCAGGCGCTGCGCCCCTCCGGCGCGCTGAGCCTGCTGGCCGCGGGGCTGGGCGGAGCCGTCCTGGCCCGCGCGCTCGCCGGTCACTTCACCGAGGCCAGGAACGCGCTCACCGACCCGGCGGGCCGTTGGGGCGAGGGCGACCCGGTGCCCCGCAGGTTCACCGCCGAGCAGCTCTCCGACCTGGTCTCCGAGGCCGGGCTGGAGATCACCGCGGTGCACGGGGTCCGGGTCTTCGCCGACCTCGTGCCGGGCGCCCTGGTGGACACCGAGCCCGGCGCCGTGGAAGCGCTGCTCAAGCTCGAAGCGGCCGTCGCCGAGCAGCCCGCGTTCCACTCCGTCGCCACCCAACTGCACATTCTGGGCGAGAAGCGCCGCTGATCAGCAACGCAGCTCCGCACCGAGTGGGACTCAGGACCCCCGTAAGGGGCGTACGCCCCGTATGATCGGGTGACACCATCCGGCATGGCGGATCGGTCGTCGGGGAATCTACGCCTCAGCAGCCGAGCCGACATAGCGGTCCGGACTGGCTGAACGCTAGAGGGCGGGTTTCACGGGGGCGAATCCCTGCCTATCCTGGAAGGGCCGCATACCGGTCGCCCCCGCGGCCGACGACGAGGAGGATCCCGTGCCGCTCTCGGAGCACGAGCAGCGCATGCTCGAGCAGATGGAGCGAGCGCTGTACGCCGAAGATCCCAAGTTCGCGACAGCGCTCGAGGGAAGCGGACTGCGTACGTATACCCGGAAAAGGGTCTACCAGGCGGTCGCTGGCTTCCTGGTGGGTATCGCGCTCCTCATGGCCGGAATGGTCGCCCAGCAGATCTGGATCAGCGTGGTGGGGTTCCTCGTCATGCTCGGCTGTGCCGTGCTCGCGGTCACCGGATGGCGCAAAGCGCCCAAGCCCGGTGAACAACAGCCGGCTGCCGCAGGCAGCGGGGACAGCGGCGAACGCCGCCGACCGAGACAACGCCGGTCGATGATGAACCGCATCGAGCAGCGGTGGCAGCGCCGCCGCGACGAACAGGGCCAGTAGAGACCCGGGGGGCCATCGCCCCCCGGGTCTGCTTCTTGTCAGGAGTTCCCGCGGAGGGAATTCCTGTCGAGGACCGTGCGATGGCACGGCGTATGACACCGATGGGTGAGGGTGGCCGGGGAAAACGCGGCCTCCCTCACCCATGTGCGTTCCCACGCGCCCGGGCGCGCTGTCCGGCCTCTCGGCGCAGGACCCACTGGCGCAGGACCCACTGGCGCAGGACCCACGCCCGGGGCCCCGCGCCCCTCAGCCGTGCTGGCGCGTGAGGCGGCGCAGCCGGGCCGTCCAGCGGCCGGCTCCCGGCCGCCCCGCCCAGCGTTCCGCGAGCGCGGTCCGACGGTCCGCGAGGGCCCACATCACCCGGACGGACGACCGTGGCAGGAATGTCGCCCGCAGCCGGGTGCCGCGTCCGGCCGCCTCCCGCAGACCCGCCCCCACCGCCCGCACGTCCTCGGCCAGTCCGGCCGCCGGAAGCGGCACGGCGGCGTACAGCACCTGCTCCACCGCGCCCGCGATCCGGTGCACGGCCTCGGCCGCGGCGGTGTCGAGCCGGCCCAGCCGCACGACCCTGGCCGCCGCCTTCCGGGGTGTGAGCGACTCGTCCGGCGCGATGCCGTGGTCCCAGGCCGCGTCGGTGACCTCGCGCCAGGCGGCCAGCGTCCGCGCGGCGGCGTCCGCGGGGGTCCGGCCGCCGGAGCCCAGCCGCCCGTTCCTCGTCCGGGTCCGCCAGAGCAGCGGTGACAACGGCAGCACCAGCGCCGCCGCCCCGGCGAGCACCAACAGCAGGACCGTCCCGGCCGGGGTCCCCCGGTCGGTCGGCAGCGCCGCTCCCGGCTCCTGCGAAGGCCCGCAGTCGCCTTCCTGGCGCAGCTGCGGCGGGCAGCTGCTCTCGGCGGACGGCGCGGCGGACGGCGTGTCCGAGGTGTCCGCCGAGGGCTCGGCCACGTCGCTCGCGCTGTCCGCGGGAGTCTCGGGCCGGGTGTACGAAGGAGTGCTCCCCCGGCTCGGGGTGGGCTCGAACCGGGTCCAGCCGACCCCCTCGAAATACAGCTCCGGCCAGGCGTGCGCGTCGCGCAGCCCGACCGAGGTCGCCCCGTCCGACTTCACCGTGCCCGGGGTGAAACCCACCGCGACCCGGGCCGGAATGCCCAGCGTCCGGGCCATCGCGGCCATCGAGAACGAGAAGTGGACGCAGAACCCCTCGCGGTCGCGGAGGAACCGGACGATGGCCGACGACCCGGTCCCCGAGGTGACCGTCGTGTCGTAGGTGAAGCCGCCGTCGGACGCGAACCAGTCCTGCAGCTTCACGGCCCGCTCATAGGCGTTGGACGAGCCCTCCGTGACCTGCTCGGCGGTCCTGGCGACCACGGCCGGCAGCGAGCCGGGCACCTGGGTGTACTCGCGGACCAGGTCCTGCGGCGGCGGACCCGCGGCCGCGAGCTGTCCCGCCGTGGGCTCCACGACCAGGCTGCCGACCTCGTACTGCGCGCCGCGCGTGGTCTGCCCGTCGTCGCCGACCAGGGTGCGGCCCTCCGGCTCGTACCGCCAACGGCCGCCCGCGCGCACCTCGCTCGCCGGGAAGGGGAGCGGCAGATAGGTCTGCTGGTAGGAGCGGGAGGCGGAGATGTTCGTCCGCACCTCGGTGACGGAGACGTCCCTGCCCAGCCCCGGCGGCTGCGGAAGGCGGTCGGGAACGTCCGTCAGCCGACGGGTGGAGGAACGCCACTCGCTGCCGTTGAACTCGTCCAGGGCCAGGATCCGCAGATAGAGGCTCTGCGGGTCCTCGATATTGCTGCGGTACGTCAGCACCTCCCGGTTGTCCGGCTGGTTGAGGTTGTTCTGGAGCGACACGACCGGATTCACCGCGGAGATCGTGCCGCCGCCACTGCCTCTGCCGTTGCCCGGGCCCTTGCCGCCCAGCAGGCCGCTGTCCAGGGCGGGCAGGGCCAGCGGGATCACCAGGGCGACGCCGAGCGCCAGCACGCCGATCCGCCGACCCGTGCGGACGGGGGACGCCCCGCCGCCCGCGCCGCCGGCCCCGTCCGCCGACCTGCCCGTGTTCCGTGCCGCGCCGCCGAAGACGCGGCCCCACTGGGTGAGCCGGTCGCGGCCCTCCGCGAGCAGGAGCAGCAGGTAGCCGGAGGCGGCCAGGAGGAACCACAGCCAGCCCGCCCCGCCGTCGGAGAGGCTGGCCGCGACCGAGTACAGGGCCAGCAGCGGCAGTCCGGCGGGGGCCGCGCTGCGGAAGGTGACCGCGAGGGCGTCCACCGCCAGCCCGATCAGAACCACGCCGCCGACCACCATCAGCTCGATGCCGTCGGTCATCGGAGCCGGGATGGCGTACGTGCCGACGTCCTCCCCGCCCGCCACCAGCAACTCGCCGAGCCGCATGACGGCCGACGGGCCCGGCAGCACTCCGAACAGGGCGTGCTCCCGGGCGAACACCAGCGTCAGCAGCAGCAGGGTGACCAGCGCCTGGGCGGCGATCGTCAGCGTCCGTGCCACCGGCATCCGGCGCGCGAGGACGCCCGCCCCGCTCTGGACGGCGAGCAGCACCGCCGCCTGCACCAGCCAGCCGGCCCCCTCCACCAGCGGGAACAGCGCCCCCGCCGCCAGCAGTGTCGCCGCGTAGGCGTACAGCGCCATCCTGGCCCGCCCGCTCATGACCATCCCCCCGTGTAACCCGTCGGGCCGCCGCCGGAGGCGGACGGCGTGTCCGGGCTGCCCGCCAGCTGCCACAGGGCGGGCAGCTGGGCCCCCGGCTCCACGGCCACCGCGGTCCAGCCCGACTCGCGCAGCCGTCGGAGCCGCTCCCCGGACTGCCGCGCGGCGGCCTCGTCCCCGGCCCACACGGCGCTGTCCAGGACGAAGGCGACCCCCGCGCCGGCGCGCTGCCGCATCCGGGCCGCGACCGCTGCCTGCTCCTCGTCCAGATCACCGAAGAAGGCGATGAGCAGCCCCTCGTTGCCGCCGCGCAGCACGTCATGGGCGCGGGAGAGGCCCCCGCCGTCGGAATGGCCGACCACCGCGAGCGTGTCGAGCATCAGTCCCGCCGAGTCCGCGGACTCCTGGGTCGAGCCCGCGAATCCGCCGGACCCGTCTCCGGGCACCGCTTCGCCGTCGTCGGTGAGCAGCCGTACGGCGAAGCCGCGCTCCAGCATGTGCACGAGTGCGGAGGCCGCCCCCGAGACCGCCCACTCGAACGCCGAATCGGGCCCGGCGCCCTGGTAGCCGATCCGCCGGGTGTCCAGCAGCACCGTGCACCTGGCGCGCTGCGGCTGCTCCTCGCGGCGCACCATCAGCTCGCCGTGCCGTGCGGTGGAGCGCCAGTGGACCCGGCGCAGGTCGTCACCGTGCCGGTAGCCGCGCGGAATGATGTCGTCCTCACCGGCGAGCGCCAGCGAGCGCTGCCGCCCGTCGCCGTATCCCGCGGCCTCGCCCGCCAGCCGCAGCACGGGCAGCGGCACCGTGCGCGGAAGGACGACGAGGGTGTCGTACGCGCTGAAGGAGCGCGTCAGCTCGCACATCCCGAACGGGTCGCTGAGCCGCAGTTGCAGCGGGCCCAGCGGATAGCGGCCGCGCAGGTCGGAGCGGACCCGGTAGGACACCTCACGCCGGCCGCCGGCCTCCACGCGGTCCAGGACGAAGCGGGGGCGCGGGCCGAGGACGTAGGGAACCCGGTCCTGGAGCATCAGCAGCCCGGTGGGCAGCCGGGCGACGTTCTCCATCCGCAGGTGCACCCGGGCCTCCGCGCCGGCGGGCACCCGGGACGGCGAGAGCCGCCGGGTGCCCGTCACCCGGTAGCGCGTGCGGTAGAGCACGGTGACGCAGACCAGCGGCAGCACGGCCAGCAGCAGCCCGACCCGCAGCAGGTCGTCCTGGCCCAGCACGTACGCGCAGACGGCGGCGGCCAGTCCGGCGGCCAGGAACGACCGTCCCCGGGTGGTCAGTCCGCCCAGGGCCGCCCGGGGGCCGCCCTTCCGGCCGCCGTCCTCCACGGCGCCGGGCTCGCCGGCCGCCGTCACAGCCGCCGTGCCCCGGGCTGCTGCTGGTGGTACAGCGGCCGGCCCGGTTCCCGGCCGACGGGCGGAGGCGGCGCGGTGCCGCCGGCCGAGGTCGGCACGGGGGTGCGCTGGATGATCTCCAGAACCACCTGTTCCGCCGTGCGGCGGTTCAGCTGGGCCTGGGCGGTGGGCAGCAGGCGGTGCGCGAGCACCGGCGCGGCCAGTGCCTGGACATCGTCCGGCAGGGCGTAGTCACGCCCGTTGAGAGCGGCGGACGCCTTCGCGGCGCGCAGCAGGTGCAGCGTCGCGCGCGGGGAGGCGCCGAGTCTGAGGTCGGGGTGCCCCCGGGTGGCCCCGACGAGCTCCACGGCGTAGCGCCGCACGGCGTCGGCGACATGCACCGTGCGGACGGCGTCGATCAGCTTCACGATGTCGTGGGCGTGGGCCACGGGCTGGAGGTCGTCCAGCGGGGAGAGCCCCCCGTGCACGTCGAGCATCTGGAGCTCGGCCTCCGGGCTCGGATAGCCGATGGAGACGCGGGCCATGAACCGGTCGCGCTGGGCCTCCGGCAGCGGATAGGTGCCCTCCATCTCGACCGGGTTCTGGGTGGCCACCACCATGAACGGGTCGGGCAGCGCGTAGGTGTGCCCGTCGATGGTGACCTGGCGCTCCTCCATCGACTCCAGCAGCGCCGACTGGGTCTTGGGGGAGGCGCGGTTGATCTCGTCGCCGATCACGATCTGGGCGAAGATCGCGCCGGGCTTGAACTCGAACTCCCGCCGCTGCTGGTCGAAGATCGACACGCCCGTGATGTCCGAGGGCAGCAGGTCCGGGGTGAACTGGATCCGCCGCACCGAACAGTCGATGGACCGTGCCAGCGCCTTGGCCAGCATGGTCTTGCCGACACCGGGGACGTCCTCGATGAGGAGGTGCCCCTCTGCGAGGAGCACGGTCAGCGACAGCCGTACGACCTCGGGCTTGCCCTCGATCACCCCCTCCACCGACCTGCGCACCCGCTCCGCTGTGGTGGTCAGATCCGTGAGGCTCGCTCGATCGTCATAGGTCGTCACCCGGCCCTCCTCGGCCCTTCTGCGCAGAGGCCGTCGCGCGTACCCGCGCGGCCCACCCCGGAAAATCGGACACTCCTCCGGAAGGCCCGGGGGCGTCACACCAGCATTCTTGTTGCCGTTACCGCTCGGTGTCACTCGCCTGTGGACAAGTGGGTGCGGAAAGTCGGCGTCTGTCACGGTTTCGGCACCGTGGGGCGCGGTGCCGAAACCATGACGTGCGGCAGAGGGCCGGGAAACGAGGGACCGTGTTCAGGAAGTGGAGTGGATCTCGCGCAGCAGGCCGGTGGTCACGTCGAAGACGAAACCGCGCACATCGTCGGTGTGCGGCAGGAACGGCGAGGTCCGCACGCGCTGCATCGACTGGCGCACGTCCTGGTCGGCGTCCGAGTACGCCTCCACGGCCCAGACCGGACGCTGGCCGACCTCGCGCTCCAGGTCCTGCCGGAAGTCCTCGGTGAGGGACTCCAAGCCGCAGTTGGTGTGGTGGATGAGGACGACGCTGCGGGTGCCGAGAGCCCGCTGGCTGATGGTCAGCGAGCGGATCACGTCGTCGGTGACCACGCCGCCCGCGTTGCGGATGGTGTGGCAGTCGCCGAGTTCGAGGCCGAGCGCGGCGTGCAGGTCGAGACGGGCGTCCATGCAGGCGACCACGGCGACCTGGAGGACGGGGCGCGCGTCCATGCCCGGATCGCTGAAGTCCTTCGCGTACTCGGCGTTCAGCGCGACGAGCCGGTCGGTGACCTGGCCGCCCTCGCGGACCGGCGCGGCGGTGGACGGCACGGACTCGGTGGAGGAATGAGCGGAAGTCGACATGGATACGACGTTAGCCTTCCCACCTGGACCGGGTGTGCTGTGAGAGCGGACAAAGAACGTCAACTCGGCTTGTTGTGAGCTAACCCACAAGACGCGCGGATACGGCCGTTCGTGTGGGTTCGCCGCATCCGTACGGGTGGAGCGACGCGCAGCGCGGTTCGTTGATCGCGAATCGATCGAATGGCAGGGTGGACTAAAGTAACGCGAAGTCACCATCGAACGCCGTACCCGACCACTGCCCCACCGCACCCCCCGCACCTCCTGCATATTCCGTTTTTCCCCCGTGATGTGCGGCGTACGTGCGACCCGGCCCTCTCCCGCTCTCGGTCGGCCGACGCCTCTTCCCCGGCGCCGGCGGGCCTCCCCTTCAGAGCGGGCGGGGACCAGGACGTACGTGCCGGCCGCGCGGGACAGAGCCTGAGAGGGCGCATTGAGCCAGACCCGACACGTCCCGGTGATGCTCCAGAGGTGTCTGGACCTGCTGGCCCCGGCTCTCCAGGACCCGGCCCACCCGGAGCCCGTGGTCGTCGACTGCACCCTCGGCCTCGGCGGCCACAGCGAGGCGCTGCTCGCCTCCTTCCCCACCGCCCGGCTGATCGCCCTGGACCGCGACAAGGAGGCGCTCCGCCTCTCCGGAGAGCGGCTCGCCCCCTACGGCGACCGGGCCACCCTCGTCCACGCGGTCTACGACGAGCTGCCGGAGGTCCTCGCGCGGCTGGGGGTCCTAAAGGTCCAGGGCATCCTGTTCGACCTCGGCGTCTCCTCCATGCAGCTGGACGAGGCCGACCGCGGGTTCGCGTACGCCCAGGACGCCCCGCTCGACATGCGCATGGACCAGAGCACCGGCATGGGCGCCGCCGAGGTGCTCAACACCTACCCGCCCGGCGAACTGGTCCGGATCCTGCGCGCGTACGGCGAGGAGAAGCAGGCCAAGCGGATCGTCTCCGCCGTCGTGCGCGAGCGCGAGAAGGAGCCCTTCAGCAACAGCGCCCGGCTCGTCGAGCTGATCCGCGACGCGCTGCCGCAGGCCGCCAAGCGCACCGGCGGCAACCCGGCCAAGCGGACCTTCCAGGCCCTGCGCATCGAGGTCAACGGCGAGCTGAAGGTCCTGGAGCGCGCCATTCCGGCCGCCGTCCAGTGCCTCGACGTCGGCGGCCGTATCGCCGTGCTGTCCTACCAGTCGCTGGAGGACCGGCTGGTCAAGCAGGTCTTCGCGGCCGGCGCCGCCAACACCGCGCCTCCCGGACTGCCCGTCGTCCCCGAGCGCTACCAGCCCCGGCTGAAGCAGCTCACCCGGGGCGCCGAGCTGCCCACCGAGGAGGAGGTCGCCGAGAACCGCCGCGCCGCCCCCGCCCGGCTGCGCGGCGCCCAGCGCATCCGCGAGGAGGAGCGATGAACACCGGGGCCGGACACCGTGCGGCAGCCCGCCGCGGGGCGCCCCCCGGGGGAGCCGCGCGGTGAGCAAACCGGCCGCACCGCTGAAGGGGCGGGCCGCGCGGCTCGCCCGGCTGATGCCGTCCCCCGGGCCGAGCACCGCGGCCCGCACCCCCTTCGTCCTGCTGGTCGTCCTGCTCCTGGGCGGCGGGCTCATCACCCTGCTCCTGCTGAACTCCGCCCTCAACGAGGGCTCGTTCAAGCTCAGTGAGCTGAAGCGGGAGACCACCGAGCTCACCGACGAGCAGCAGGCCCTCCAGCGCGACGTCGACAGTCGTTCCCAGCCCGACGCCCTGGAGCGCCGCGCCCGGGAACTGGGCATGGTCCCCGGCGGCAGCCCCGCCTTCCTGAACCCCGACGGCACGGTCCGCGGCGTCCCCAGCGAGGCCACCGCCCCGCCCTCGCCGAGCCCCAGCCCCAGCCCCACCCCGGACCCCGACGCCACGGCCGACGCCGCCCCGGACCCCGACGCCACGGCCGCCGGCCCTTCCGGCTCCGCGCCGGCCTCCGCGACCGAGTCCGGCCCCGCGCCCGCCCCCGCGGCGGGGAACAGCCCGCCCCCGACGAGCCCCGGCAGGTGACGCAGTGCCGCCCAAGGAACCGCCGCGCCGCCGTGTACCCGGACCGGCGCGCCCCCGTAACGGCGCGTCCGGATCCGGCCGTTCCGGCGCGCGCCCACCGGCCCGCCGCCCCCGCTCCGCCCCGGGGCGCACCACCGCGCGCGGCGGCACGCCACGCTCTCTGCGCCTCGGCAGTCCCCGCCCCCGGCTGCGGCTCGTCGGCCTCGGGCTGACCCTCGTCATGCTGGCCTTCGTGGCCCGCCTGCTCCAGGTCCAGGCCGTCGACGCCAGCGCCTACGCGGCCAAGGCCGAAAAGAACCGCTACCTGGAGTACACGGTCGCCGCCGAGCGCGGCGAGATCACCGACCGCAAGGGCGTCGCACTCGCCACCAGCGTGGACGCGCACAACATCACGGCCGACCCGAAGATGTTCACGCCCGAGGAGAGCAAGGCGCCCGACGCGCCCCAGCAGGCCGCCGCCCTGCTCGCCCCGATCCTCGGCAAGGACGTCGACGAACTCGTCAAGAAGCTCTCGGCGCCCAAACGCCGCTACACCGTGCTCGCCCACCGGCAGACCCCGCAGGTCTGGAAGCAGATCAAGGACCTGAAGTCCGTCTTCGCCGAAAAGGCGTCCGAGGACAAACTGAAGGGCGGCCCGGGAGCCAACGTCCTGGCCGGAGTCCTCCAGGAGCCGACCACCAGACGCGTCTACCCCAACGGGGACCTCGCCGCCGGGATACTGGGATTCGTCAGCGCCGACGGCAAGGGCGGCGGCGGCCTCGAATCGCAGCTCGACAAGGAACTCGCGGGTGAGGACGGCAAGATCCGCTACGCGCAGGCCGGCGGCCGCCGGGTGCCCACCGCCGGCGGCAGCGAGGAACCGGCCGTGCCCGGCTCCGACATCGAGCTGACCATCGACCGCGACATCCAGTGGGCGGCGCAGAAGGCCATCGCCGACCAGGTCGAGAAGTCCAAGGCCGACCGCGGCTACGTGATCGTGCAGAACACCAGGACGGGCGAGCTGCTGGCCATGGCCAACGCCCCCGGCTACGACCCCAACGACCTCTCCCAGGCCACCTCGGCCTCCCTCGGCAACGCCGCCCTCCAGGACGTGTACGAACCCGGCTCCACCAGCAAGGTCATGTCCATGGCCGCCGTACTGGAGGAGAAGGCCGCCACCCCCGGCACCCACGTCACCGTCCCCAACCGGCTGCACCGCGGCGACCGGCTCTTCAAGGACGACGTGGACCACCCCACCTGGTACCTCACGCTCAACGGCGTCCTCGCCAAGTCCAGCAACATCGGCACCATCCTGGCGACCGGTCAGCTCGGCAAGACCCAGGCGGAGGCCAACCAGGTCCTCTACTCCTACCTGCGCAAGTTCGGCCTCGGATCCAAGACCGGGCTCGGCTACCCCGGGGAGTCGCCGGGGCTGCTGGCCCACCCGAAGGACTGGTCGACCTCGCAGCAGTACACGATCCCCTTCGGCCAGGGGCTCTCGCTCAACGCCGTCCAGGCCGCCTCGGTCTACTCCACCATCGCCAACGGCGGCGTACGGATCGCCCCCACCCTCGTCCGCGGCACCAAGGGGTCCGACGGGCGCTTCACCCCCGCCGAGGCCCCCGAGGAGAACCGGGTGGTGAGCGAGAAGACCGCCAAGACCCTGGCGACGATGCTGGAGTCCGTCGTCGACGACCGGGAGGGGACCGGCACCAAGGCCGCCATCCCCGGCTACCGGGTCGCGGGCAAGACCGGCACCGCCAACCGGGTCGACCCCGCCCGCGGTGTCTACAAGGGCTACACCGCCTCCTTCGCGGGCTTCGCCCCCGCCGACAACCCGCAGGTCACCGTCTACTGCGCGATCCAGAACCCCACCAAGGGCAGCTACTTCGGCGGCCAGATCTGCGGCCCGATCCACAAGCAGGTCATGGAGTTCGCACTCAAGACGCTCCAGACCCCCCCGTCCGGCAGCGAGCCGCCCAGGCTGCCGGTGTCCTTCAAGCCCGGCGAGTGAACACGGGGATGCGCGAGCATCTCCTCCAAGGGAACCCTCAGTGACAACCATCACCCCCGATCCCGGGAACCGGAGCGAGAACCGCCGCAACCGGGGTCCCTCGCTTCGCGAGACGCCGCACCGGCCCGGTACGCTCACCGCCGTGCCCCACGCTGATCAGTCCCAAACCTCTCAGAAGGACGCGCCTGTGACCTACCCGGGAGCGCCCCGACCGGACCGGCTCCGGCCCACCCCCCTCGGCGAGCTGGCCGGCCGGCTCGGCGTCGAAACGGCCGGGGCCGGTGAGGTCACCGGCATCACGCACGACTCGCGGGCCGTGCGCCCGGGTGACGTGTACGCGGCCCTGCCCGGCGCCCGCTTCCACGGCGCCGACTTCGCGGCCCAGGCCGCGGGCCTGGGCGCCGCCGCCGTCCTCACCGACCCCTCCGGCGCCGAACGCGCCGCCGCCACCGGCCTGCCGGTCCTGGTCACCGAGGACCCGCGCGCCGTGATGGGTGAGCTGGCCGCCGACATCTACGGGCGGCCCGGCATCGGCCTCCTCCAGATCGGCATCACCGGAACCTCCGGCAAGACCACCACCGCGTACCTCGTCGAGGGCGGACTGCGCGCCGCCGGACGCCCCACCGGGCTGATCGGCACCGTCGAGATGCGCATCGGCGACGAGCGCATCAAGTCCGAGCGCACCACGCCCGAGGCCACCGACCTCCAGGCCCTGTTCGCCGTCATGCGCGAACGCGGCGTCGAGGCCGTCGCCATGGAGGTGTCCAGCCACGCCCTGGTGCTCGGCCGGGTCGACGGCTGCGTCTTCGACGTCGCCGTCTTCAACAACCTCAGCCCGGAGCACATGGAGTTCCACTCCGGCATGGAGGACTACTTCCAGGCCAAGGCCCAGCTGTTCACCCCCGAACGCAGCCACCGCGGCGTCGTGAACTTCGACGACGAGTACGGCCGCAGGCTGCTGACCGAGTCCGGGGTGCCGGTCACCAGCTTCTCCGCCGAGGGCCATCCGGACGCCGACTGGCACGCCGAGGACGTCGAGGTGGGGCCGCAGGACAGCACCTTCACCGCCGTCGGCCCCCAGGGCGAGCGGATCACCGCCCGCGCCCCCCTGCCCGGCCCGTTCAACGTCGCCAACACCCTCGCCGCGATCGTCACGCTGGCCGTCGCGGGCGTCGACCCGCAGACCGCGGCAGACGGCATCGCGGCCGTCCCCGGGGTCCCCGGCCGGCTGGAGCGGGTGGACGCGGGACAGCCCTACCTCGCCGTCGTCGACTACGCGCACAAGACCGACGCCGTCGAGTCCGTACTGCGCTCGCTGCGCAAGGTCACCGAGGGACGGGTGCACATCGTCCTCGGCTGCGGCGGCGACCGCGACACCACCAAGCGCGGCGCGATGGGCGCCGCGGCGGCCCGGCTCGCCGACACCGCCGTACTGACCTCCGACAACCCCCGCTCGGAGGACCCCCTCGCGATCCTCGCCGCGATGCTCTCCGGCGCCGCCGAAGTCCCCGTCCACGAGCGCGGCGACGTGTTGGTCGACGCCGACCGCGCCTCGGCCATCGCCGCCGCCGTGGCCCGCGCGGAGGCGGGCGACACCGTCCTCGTCGCGGGCAAGGGGCACGAACAGGGCCAGGACATCCACGGAGTGGTACGCCCCTTCGACGACCGCAAGGTCCTGCACGCAGCCATCGAGCGGTCCCTGTCGCACCCCGGCGCCGCGGACCGTGCCCCTCACCACGAGAACAACAGTCAGGGATGACCAAGTGATCACCCTTTCCCTCTCCGAGATCGCCGAAATCGTCGGCGGGCAGTCGTACGACATACCGGATCCGGCTCTCACCGTGACCGGCCCCGTCGTCATCGACTCCCGCGAGGTCGTGCCCGGCAGCCTGTTCGCCGCGTTCGCCGGCGAACGGGTCGACGGCCACGACTACGCCCGGCGCGCCGTCGAGGCGGGCGCCACGGCCGTCCTGGCGGCCCGTCCCGTCGGCGTTCCGGCGATCGTCGTGGACGACGTCGTCGGAGCGCTCGGAGCCCTCGCCCGCGCCGTCGTGGAACGCCTCGGCACCACCGTCGTCGGACTCACCGGATCAGCGGGCAAGACGTCCACCAAGGACCTGATCGCGCAGCTCCTCCAGCGCAAGGGCCCGACCGTCTGGACGCCCGGCTCCCTCAACAACGAGATCGGCCTGCCGGTCACGGCGCTGACCGCCACCGCCGAGACCGAGCACCTGGTCCTGGAGATGGGCGCCCGAGGCATCGGCCACATCCACTACCTGGCCGACCTCACGCCGCCCCGCATCGGCCTGGTCCTCAACGTCGGCTCCGCCCACCTCGGTGAGTTCGGCAGCCGGGAGGCCATCGCCCAGGCCAAGGGCGAGCTGGTCGAGGTCCTACCCGAGGACGGCTGCGCCGTGCTCAACGCGGACGACCCGCTCGTCCGCGCCATGGCCTCGCGCACCCGGGCCCGGGTCCTGCTCTTCGGAGAAGCCCCGGAAGCGGACGTACGGGGCGAGAAGGTCAGGATGACCGCCGACGGACGGCCCGCCTTCGAGCTCCACACACCCACCGGGTGCAGCGACGTGACCATGCGCCTGTACGGTGAGCACCACGTGTCGAACGCGCTCGCCGCGGCCGCCGTCGCCCATGAGTTGGGCATGTCCGTGACCGAGATCGCCGAGGCGCTCTCGGAGGCGGGCACCCTCTCCCGCTGGCGCATGGAGGTCACCGAGCGTCCGGACGGTGTGACGGTCGTCAACGACGCCTACAACGCGAACCCCGAATCCATGAGAGCCGCACTGCGTGCGCTGGCTGCCATGGGTAGGGCCCGACAGGGCGACGGGGCGCGCACCTGGGCGGTGCTCGGTCAGATGGCCGAGCTCGGTGACGCGTCGCTCGCCGAGCACGACGCGGTCGGACGGCTCGCCGTCCGGCTCAACGTCAGCAAGCTCGTCGCTGTCGGGGGGAGAGAAGCCTCCTGGCTGCAACTGGGCGCATATAACGAGGGTTCGTGGGGTGAGGAGTCGGTGCACGTGTCCGACGCACAGGCGGCCGTCGACCTGTTGCGCAGTGAACTGCGCCCGGGAGACGTCGTGCTGGTGAAGGCGTCCCGGTCGGTCGGCCTGGAGAAGGTCGCCCAGGCACTGCTGGAGAACTCGACCGAGGGCGAGGTCGCCGGCCGATGAGGCAGATCCTCTTCGCGGGGGCCATCGGGCTCTTTCTGACCCTGGTCGGTACTCCGCTGCTGATCAAGCTGCTGGCCCGCAAGGGATACGGGCAGTTCATCCGGGACGACGGCCCGCGCACGCACGGCAGCAAGAAGGGCACGCCCACGATGGGCGGCATCGCCTTCATCCTGGCGACGATCATCGCGTACCTCCTCGCGAAGGTCCTCACGGGTGAGGACATCCGCTACTCCGGCGTCCTCGTGCTGTTCCTCATGGCCGGGATGGGGCTCGTCGGCTTCCTCGACGACTACATCAAGATCGTCAAGCAGCGGTCGCTCGGTCTGCGGGCCAAGGCGAAGATGGCCGGCCAGCTGATCGTCGGCATCGCCTTCGCGGTGCTCTCGCTCCAGTTCCCCAACTCCGCGGGCAACACCCCGGCCTCCGACCGGCTCTCCTTCGTGGAGGACTTCGGCTGGTCGATCGGCCCGGTGCTCTTCTGCGTCTGGGCGCTGTTCATGATCCTCGCCATGTCCAACGGCGTGAACCTCACCGACGGCCTCGACGGACTGGCCACCGGCGCCTCCGTCATGGTCTTCGGCGCCTACACCTTCATCGGCCTCTGGCAGTTCCAGGAGTCCTGCGCCAACGCGGACAAGCTGACCAACCCGAGCGCCTGTTTCGAGGTACGCGACCCGCTCGACCTCGCCGTCGTCGCCGCCGCGCTGATGGGCGCGTGCTTCGGCTTCCTGTGGTGGAACACCTCGCCCGCCAAGATCTTCATGGGCGACACCGGCTCGCTCGCCCTCGGCGGCGCGCTCGCGGGCCTCGCGATCCTCTCCCGCACCGAGTTCCTCCTCGCCATCCTCGGCGGCCTCTTCGTGATGATCACCATGTCCGTGGTCATCCAGGTCGGTTCGTTCAAGATGACCGGGAAGCGGGTCTTCCGGATGGCCCCGCTCCAGCACCACTTCGAACTCAAGGGGTGGTCCGAAGTCCTTGTCGTGGTCCGCTTCTGGATCATCCAGGGCATGTGCGTGATCGTCGGCCTCGGCCTCTTCTACGCGGGATGGGCAGCCAAGAAGTGAGCACCGTGGACTGGCAGGGCAAGCACGTCACCGTCGCCGGGCTCGGCGTCAGCGGCATCCCCGCGGCCCGCGCCCTGCACGAGCGCGGCGCGCACGTCACCGTCGTCAACGACGGCGACGACGCCCGCGCCCGCGCACAGGCGGCCGAACTGGAGGCGGACGGCATCACGGTGCGCCTCGGCGACGGCGCCACCCTGCCGCCGTCCACGGAACTCGTCGTCACCGCCCCCGGCTGGCAGCCGGACAAGCCGCTCTTCCTGGCTGCCGCCGAGGCGGGCGTCCCGGTCTGGGGCGACGTCGAACTGGCCTGGCGACTGCGCGGCACGGGCGGCCGCGAGCCCGCCCCCTGGCTCGCGGTCACCGGCACCAACGGCAAGACCACGACCGTACGGATGCTGGCCTCGATCCTCGAAGCCGCGGGCCTGCGCACCGCGGCCGTCGGCAACATCGGCGTATCGCTGCTGGACGCGGTGCTCGGGGACACCGAGTACGACGTCCTCGCGGTCGAACTCTCCAGCTACCAGCTGCACTGGGCGCCCTCCCTGCGCGCCCACTCCGCCGCCGTCCTCAACCTGGCGCCGGACCATCTCGACTGGCACGGCTCGATGGAGGCGTACACCGCCGACAAGGGCCGCGTCTACGAGGGCAACACGGTCGCCTGCGTCTACAACGCGGCCGACCCGGCCACCGAGGACCTGGTCCGCGAGGCCGACGTCGAGGAGGGCTGCCGGGCCATCGGCTTCACCCTCGGCGCCCCCGGCCCCTCCCAGCTCGGCGTGGTCGACGGCATCCTCGTCGACCGGGCGTTCGTCGCCAACCGCCAGAAGCAGGCCCAGGAGCTGGCCGAGGTCACCGACGTCAGCCCGCCGGCCCCGCACAACATCGCCAACGCCCTCGCCGCCGCCGCCCTCGCCCGCGCCTACGGCGTGGAGCCGGCCGCCGTCCGCGAGGGCCTGCGCGCCTTCCGGCCGGACGCCCACCGCATCGAGCACGTCGCGGACATCGGCGAAGTCGCCTACGTGGACGACTCCAAGGCCACCAACACCCACGCCACCGAGGCTTCCCTCGCCGCCTACGACTCCATCGTCTGGATCGCGGGCGGACTGGCCAAGGGCGCGGCCTTCGACGAGCTGGTCACCGGCGCGGCGAAGCGGCTGCGCGGGGTGGTGCTGATGGGCGCCGACCGGGCGCTGATCCGCGAAGCCCTGACGCGACACGCCCCCGAAGTCCCGGTGGTCGACCTCGACCGGACCGACACTGGGGCGATGTCCGAAGCGGTCGCGCGGGCGGCCGCGCTCGCCCGGCCGGGCGATACGGTACTGCTGGCCCCGGCCTGTGCCTCGATGGACATGTTCACCGACTACAACAAGCGGGGCGAGGCGTTCGCGGACGCGGTCCGCGCACGCGCCGTCGAGAGCGCCTGACCGACCGGGCCTCCGCGCCCGGGGTCACGGGCCCCGGGCACGAGCAGTGGAGGGGACAGCGACAATGCCGGCCGACGAGAGATTCGCCGTACGGCGGGACCGCGCACGGGCCTTTGCCCCCCGCCCCCTCGCCGCGGCGCCCGCACCCCTCGGAGCACCGCTGCCGGCCGGGCTCGCCCTGCGCGGACGCCTCGCCACCGGCGCCCGGCGCCCCGAGGCGCCTCGCGGTTCCGGGCGCGGCGGCTCGGGCCCCCGCGCCCCGCGCCCGGAGCGCGGCGGCGGACCGCGCCGGGCCTACGAGCGGGCACGGCGGGCCTGGGACCGGCCCCTGACGGCCTACTACGTGATCCTCGGCTCCAGCCTCCTGATCACCGTGCTGGGCCTGGTGATGGTCTACTCCGCCTCGATGATCAAGGCGCTGGACATCAGCAAGCCCTCGACGTACTTCTTCGGCAAGCAGTTCCTCGCCGCCGTCATCGGGGGCGCTCTGATGCTGATCGCCGCCCGGATGCCCGTGAAGCTCCACCGGGCGCTGGCCTACCCGATACTGACGGTCACCGTCTTCCTGATGGTCCTGGTCCAGGTGCCGGGGATAGGGAAGTCGGTCAACGGCAACCAGAACTGGATCTACCTGGGCGGCCCGTTCCAGCTCCAGCCCAGCGAGTTCGGCAAGCTGGCCCTCGTCCTGTGGGGGGCGGACCTGCTGGCCCGCAAGCAGGACAAGCGGTTGCTGACGCAGTGGAAGCACATGCTCGTACCGCTGGTCCCGGTCGCCTTCATGCTGCTCGGGCTGATCATGCTCGGCGGCGACATGGGAACCGCGATCATCCTCACGGCGATCCTGTTCGGTCTGCTCTGGCTGGCCGGCGCCCCCACCCGGCTGTTCGCCGGGGCCCTCGGCTCCGCCGCCGCCATCGCGTTCCTCCTGATCAGGACCAGCCCCAACCGGATGTCCCGGCTCGCCTGCATGGGCGTGAGCGAACCCGATCCGGAGGGCGGCTGCTGGCAGGCCGCGCACGGAATCTACGCTCTGGCGTCCGGCGGATGGTTCGGTTCCGGACTGGGTGCGAGTGTGGAAAAATGGGGCCAACTCCCGGAACCCCACACCGACTTCATCTTCGCGATCACCGGTGAGGAACTGGGTCTGGCGGGGACGCTGTCCGTGCTCGCCCTCTTCGCGGCTCTAGGCTATGCGGGTATCCGCGTGGCCGGACGCACGGAGGACCCCTTCGTGAGGTATGCCGCGGGAGGCGTGACCACGTGGATCACGGCGCAGGCCGTGATCAACATCGGTGCGGTGCTCGGCCTGTTGCCGATCGCCGGGGTTCCGCTCCCGCTGTTCTCGTACGGGGGATCGGCCCTGCTGCCGACGATGTTCGCGGTCGGGCTGATGATCGCCTTCGCGCGGGAGGACCCCGCCGCCAAGGCGGCCCTGGCCATGCGGAAGCCCGGGGTGAGATGGAAGACGATGAGACGGCGCGTCAAGAAGCGTCCGTCCGGAGAGCGGTGAATTTCGGTGCATGTCGTACTCGCCGGCGGGGGGACCGCCGGACACATCGAGCCCGCGCTTGCCCTCGCAGACGCCCTGCGCAGGCAGGACCCGACCGTGGGAATCACTGCCCTCGGCACGGAACGCGGACTGGAGACCAGACTCGTGCCCGAGCGGGGGTACGAGCTGGCGCTCATCCCTGCCGTCCCGCTGCCCCGCAAGCCCACCCCCGAACTGATCACCGTCCCGGGCCGGCTGCGCGGCACCATCAAGGCCGCCGAGCAGATCCTGGAGCGCACCGAGGCGGACTGCGTGGTCGGCTTCGGCGGCTACGTCGCGCTGCCCGGCTACCTGGCCGCCAAGCGGGCCGGTGTGCCCATCGTGGTCCACGAGGCCAACGCCCGCCCGGGCCTGGCCAACAAGATCGGCTCGCGGTACGCCCACGGGGTCGCCGTCTCCACCCCGGACAGCAAGCTGCGCGGCGCCCGCTACATCGGCATCCCGCTGCGCCGCACCATCGCCACCCTGGACCGCGCCCGGGTCCGCCCGGAGGCCCGCGCCTCCTTCGGCCTCGACCCCAACCTGCCCACGCTGCTGGTCTCCGGCGGCTCGCAGGGCGCGCGCCACCTCAACGAGGTGGTCCAGCGGGTCGCGCCGCTGCTCCAGCGCTCCGGGATCCAGATCCTCCATGTGGTCGGCCCGAAGAACGAATTGCCGCGGATCGACAACATGCCCGGGATGCCGCCCTACATCCCGGTACCGTACGTGGACCGGATGGACCTCGCCTACGCGGCGGCCGACATGATGCTCTGCCGCGCGGGCGCGATGACCGTCGCCGAACTCTCCGCCGTCGGGCTCCCCGCCGCCTATGTCCCGCTGCCCATCGGCAACGGCGAACAGCGGCTCAACGCCCAGCCGGTGGTCAACGCCGGCGGCGGCCTGCTGGTGGACGACGCGGCTCTCACCCCGGAGTGGGTGCAGGGCAACGTCCTGCCGGTACTGTCGGACCCCCACCGGCTGTACGAAATGTCCCGCGCCGCGGCCGAGTTCGGCCGGCGCGACGCCGACGACCTGCTCGTCGGCATGGTGTACGAAGCGATTGCCGCGCGCCGCTAGGCGCCCGGCGCGATGCGGTGCGGACCCGGGGCGGGCGCCCCGGGTCCGGCGAAGGAGCGAGCGTGGCCGGACCGACGACCGCCCAGCGCGGCGCACCCGGGCGGGCGGACACCGCCGCCCGCCCGCCGCACCCCGGCGCCGAGGGGCCCCGGATCAGCCGTCGCGTCCTGCTGATCCTCATCGCCGTGGCGGCCGCTCTGCTCGCCGCGTTCGTGATCTGGGTGCTCTACGGCTCCTCCTGGCTCCGCGTCGAGAAGGTCGGCACGACCGGCGTCGAGGTCCTGAGCCGCGAGGAAGTGGAAGCGGTTGCCGCGGTACCGATCGGCGCCCCGCTGGTCTCCGTGGACACCGACGCGATGGAGCGCCGGTTGCGCCAGAAGCTGCCTCGTATCGACTCGGTCGATGTCGTTCGGTCCTGGCCGGGTGCCATCGGCCTTAAGGTGACGGAACGGAAGCCGGTCCTGCTGGTCGAGAAGGGCGGTGCGTTCGTGGAAGTGGACGCCGGTGGCGTGCGCTTCGCCACCGTGGACGAGCCGCCGAAGGGCGTACCCCTGCTGGAGCTGGCGCCCGACCCGTCCGCGAGCCTCCGCCGCTTCGGCGATGACCGACTGCTGCGGGAAGCGGTCCGGGTGGCCGGCGACCTTCCGGCGGGCGTCGCCGAGGACACCGAGGCAGTCCGGGTCACCTCGTACGACGCCATCTCCTTGCGGCTCACCCGGGATCGTGTGGTGACCTGGGGGAGCGGTGAGGATGGTCCGGTGAAGGCCCGCGTCCTCACCGCGCTCATGAAAGCCGCCCCCAAAGCGGAACAGTTCGACGTAAGTGCTCCCACCGCCCCGGCGGTATCGGCGAGTTGACGGGTATTTGTGCTGGCCAGCACCCTGGTTGGTCAGCGCTACGGGTGATCACATAGGGTGAAAAGAAAAACGGGAGGTTCGGCGTGTTCGTTGAACGTGCGCCACTTGTCGACTTAGTGTCCTGTTCGGAAGAGTCCAGGAAGCAGACACACTGGTAACCCTAAACTTCAACGTTAGGGTTTGGGTCGGCGTTCGGACCGTCCCCATCGACATCAGTCGTCGCCGCGGGTCCACCGCAGAGCGACGACACGTAACTCGAGGCGAGAGGCCTTCGACGTGGCAGCACCGCAGAACTACCTCGCAGTCATCAAGGTCATCGGTGTCGGCGGCGGTGGTGTCAATGCCATCAACCGAATGATCGAGGTCGGTCTCAAAGGCGTCGAGTTCATCGCGATCAACACGGACGCACAAGCCCTGTTGATGAGCGACGCCGACGTCAAGCTCGACGTCGGCCGTGAACTGACCCGCGGCCTCGGCGCCGGGGCGAACCCGGCCGTCGGTCGCAAGGCGGCAGAGGACCACCGTGAGGAGATCGAGGAGGTCCTCAAGGGGGCCGACATGGTCTTCGTCACCGCCGGAGAGGGCGGCGGCACCGGCACCGGCGGCGCACCCGTCGTCGCCAACATCGCGCGCTCGCTCGGCGCCCTGACGATCGGCGTGGTCACCCGCCCGTTCACCTTCGAGGGCCGGCGACGCGCGAACCAGGCGGAGGACGGCATCGCCGAACTCCGCGAAGAGGTCGACACCCTCATCGTCATCCCCAACGACCGCCTGCTGTCGATCTCGGACCGCCAGGTCAGCGTGCTCGACGCCTTCAAGTCGGCCGACCAGGTGCTGCTCTCGGGTGTCCAGGGCATCACCGACCTCATCACCACCCCGGGGCTGATCAACCTCGACTTCGCCGACGTCAAGTCGGTCATGTCCGAGGCCGGATCGGCGCTCATGGGCATCGGCTCGGCGCGCGGCGACGACCGCGCGGTGGCGGCGGCGGAGATGGCGATCTCCTCGCCCCTCCTGGAAGCCTCCATCGACGGCGCCCGCGGTGTCTTGCTCTCCATCTCCGGCGGCAGCGACCTCGGCCTCTTCGAGATCAACGAGGCCGCCCAGCTGGTGAGCGAGGCGGCGCACCCCGAGGCCAACATCATCTTCGGCGCCGTCATCGACGACGCCCTGGGCGACGAGGTACGGGTCACCGTGATCGCCGCGGGCTTCGACGGCGGACAGCCGCCGGCCCGCCGGGAGAACGTCCTCGGCGCGAACAGCGCCAAGCGCGAGGAGCCGGCCGCCCCGGCCAGGTCCTCCGTCGAGCCCTCCCGCCCGACGGGCGGACTCGGTTCGGTGCCTCCGCGCGAGGAGAGCCCGGCCCCGGCCGAGCCCGCCCCCGTGCCGGCTTCGAACGAGAGCGCGCTCCCGCCGGTCTCCGCCCCGCACGTCCCGCCGGCCCGTCCCTACCAGGACGCCCAGGCCGAAGAACTGGACGTTCCGGACTTCTTGAAGTGATAGGTCAACACCAGGCGGCACCCGTCACGGGCAGCGCTCATTTCGCCTTCACCGACCGGTGGGGCGGAGTGAGCGCCGCTCCGTTCGGGGAACTCAACCTCGGCGGCGCGGTCGGTGACGACCCCGCCGCCGTCGGCGCGAACCGGGCGCGTGCGGCCGGCCGCCTCGGCCTCGACCCGGCGTCCGTGGTCTGGATGAACCAGGTGCACGGCCGGGACGTCGCGGTGGTGGACGGGCCCTGGGGCGCGGACGCGGAGATTCCGGCCGTGGACGCGGTGGTGACCGCCCGGCGCGGACTGCCGCTCGCGGTCCTCACCGCCGACTGCACCCCCGTTCTCCTCGCCGACCCGGTGGCCGGAGTCGTCGGAGCGGCGCACGCCGGGCGGCCCGGGCTGGTCGCCGGAATCGTGCCGGCGACCGTCGAGGCCATGACCGCGCTGGGAGCACAGCCTTCCCGGATCACCGCGCACACCGGGCCGGCCGTCTGCGGACGGTGCTACGAAGTGCCGGAGGAGATGCGGGCGGAGGTCGCCGAGGCCGTCCCCGGCACCTGGTCCGAGACCGCGTGGGGGACTCCGGCGGTCGACGTCACCGGCGGAGTGCACGCCCAGCTCGCCGCACTCGGTGTGGCGGACCGGCACTCCTCACCCCACTGCACTCGGGAATCGGGCGACTACTTCTCGTACCGCCGCGACCGCACCACCGGGCGGTTCGCCGGATATGTCTGGTTGGACTGATAGGGCATGACGGACCGTAAGGCTCAACTCGCGGCGAATCTCGCACAGGTGGAGGAGAGGATCGTCTCCGCCTGCGCCGCGGCCGGTCGCCGGCGCGAGGAAGTGACCCTGATCGTGGTCACCAAGACGTATCCCGCCGGCGATGTGCGGATTCTGCATGAACTCGGTGTGCGTCATGTCGCGGAGAATCGTGACCAGGACGCGGCTCCCAAAGCCACCGCTTGTGCGGATCTTTCGCTGACATGGCACTTTGTCGGACAATTGCAGACGAACAAGGTTCGTTCTGTGACCAGTTATGCCGATGTGGTGCAGTCGGTGGACCGCGCCAAGCTCGTCACCGCGCTCTCCGCCGCCGCGGTGCGCGGGGAGCGTGAACTCGGCTGCCTCATCCAGGTCGCCCTGGACGCGGAGAGCGGTGAGCGCGGTGAGCGCGGCGGCGTCGCTCCGGACGGCGTCGAGGAGTTGGCGGCCGCGATCGGCGCCGCGCCGGGACTCCGGCTCGACGGCCTGATGACCGTGGCGCCGCTGGCCGGGGAGTACGCCGGCCGCCAACGGGCCGCGTTCGACCGGCTGATGGAAATCTCATCGCGCCTGCGCGCCGGTCATCCGACTGCGAACATGGTCTCCGCAGGTATGAGCGGGGACCTGGAGGACGCGGTGGCGGCCGGAGCGACACATGTACGCGTCGGTACGGCGGTACTCGGAGTCCGACCCCGCCTCGGGTAACGTCGCGAAGCAAGTCGGACCACAGCAGAAAATATGGTCATTCCCACTCACCGTGGGCCGACCACAGTGGATCGCGGGCACTTGGTGACGAATGCCGATCCACCACAGAGCGGAGGACTCGGAGCATGGCCGGCGCGATGCGCAAGATGGCGGTCTACCTCGGCCTCGTGGAGGACGATGGGTACGACGGTCCGGGGTTCGACCCCGATGACGAATTCGAACCTGAGCCGGAGCCCGAGCGCGACCGGCGGCGGCACCAGCCCCCGCACCAGGTGGAGCGGGAACGCGAGCGCGAACGGGACGAACCGGTACGAGTCGTACAACCGCCCGCCCAGCGCGAGCCGGTTCAGCTGCCTCCGGAAAGCGGGCGACCCGCCCGAATCGCACCCGTGGCATCCATCACACCCGAACGCCCCAACATGGAGAAGAACGCACCGGTGATCATGCCCAAGGTCGTGTCCGAGCGGGAGCCGTACCGCATCACCACGCTGCACCCCAGGACCTACAACGAGGCCCGTACCATCGGGGAACACTTCCGTGAGGGCACTCCGGTGATCATGAATCTCACGGAGATGGACGACACGGACGCGAAGCGACTTGTCGACTTTGCCGCGGGACTCGTCTTCGGTCTCCATGGCAGCATTGAACGCGTGACGCAGAAGGTGTTCCTGTTGTCGCCTGCTAACGTCGATGTCACGGCGGAGGACAAGGCCCGCATCGCAGAGGGCGGATTCTTCAACCAGAGCTGAGAACACGACACCGGGAACAACCCGGCCGAGAGGCCGGTGCCGGCCACGAGGCCGGAGCTACGAGAGCCAGGGGAGAGGGAAGCGCGGGACATGGGCGTCGCACTGGATGTGGTCTATATCGCGCTGATGTGTTTCCTCATCGTGCTGATCTTCCGGCTGGTCATGGACTATGTCTTCCAGTTCGCACGTTCATGGCAACCCGGCAAGGCGATGGTGGTCGTACTGGAGGCCACTTACACTGTCACCGATCCACCGCTCAAGCTTCTGCGGCGGTTCATCCCGCCGCTGCGTCTCGGGGGCGTGGCACTCGACCTGTCCTTCTTCGTTCTGATGATCATCGTCTACATCCTGATCAGCGTTGTGGTCAGGTTGTGAGCGATACGGTCTTGCCGACTGCCGACGACTACGTAGAGGTGAAGAAGAGATGCCGTTGACCCCCGAGGACGTGCGGAACAAGCAGTTCACGACCGTCCGCCTCCGAGAAGGCTATGACGAGGACGAGGTCGATGCCTTTCTCGACGAGGTCGAATCGGAACTGACCCGTCTGCTCCGTGAGAACGAGGACCTGCGCGCCAAGCTGGCCGCCGCGACGCGTGCCGCTGCACAGAACCAACAGCAGCAACAGCAACAGCAGCAGCAGGGTATGCGCAAGCCTCCGGAGCAGCAGGATCGCCCGGGTGCGCCCGTTCCCGCCGCCATATCGGGACCGCCGCAGCAGCAGCAGCCCCCGCAGATGGGTCCGCCCCAGCTGCCCGGTGGTGCGCCGCAGTTGCCCGCAGGTCCCAGTGGCCACGGCCCCCAGGGCGGCCACGGTCCCGGTCCGCAGGGCCCGCACGGCCCCGGTCCGATGCAGGGTGGTCCGATGGGCGGTCCCATGGGTCACAACCCCCAGCAGCAGCAACAGCAGCAGATGCAGCAGATGCAGCAGATGCAGCCGCCGCAGATGCAGCAGCAGGGGCAGGGGCAGGGCCCCGGCGGCGACAGCGCCGCCCGTGTCCTCTCGCTCGCACAGCAGACCGCCGACCAGGCGATCGCGGAGGCCCGTTCCGAGGCCAACAAGATCGTCGGCGAAGCACGCAGCCGGGCCGAGGGCCTGGAGCGCGACGCGCGCGCCAAGGCCGACGCCCTGGAGCGGGACGCGCAGGAGAAGCACCGCGTGGCGATGGGCTCCCTGGAGTCCGCCCGCGCGACGCTGGAGCGCAAGGTCGAGGACCTGCGCGGCTTCGAGCGCGAGTACCGCACGCGGCTGAAGTCCTACCTGGAGAGCCAGCTGCGCCAGCTGGAGACCCAGGCGGACGACTCGCTCGCCCCGCCGCGGACGCCGGCCGCCGCATCGCTGCCGCCGTCGCCCTCGCTGGCTCCGGCCGGTGCGGGTGCGATGGGTCACTCCATGAGCGGCTCCAACCACGGTGGCCACGGCGGCCAGCAGATGGGTGGCGGTCAGTCCATGGGCGGCGCTCCGTCCTACGGCGGTCAGCAGCAGATGTCGCCCGCGATGACGCAGCCGATGGCGCCGGTGCGGCCGCAGGCGCCGCAGCCGATGCAGCAGGCGCCCTCGCCGATGCGCGGGTTCCTGATCGACGAGGACGACAACTGAGCGGTTCGCGCTCGCTGAGCGCGTAGCCGTCGGCAGGCAAAGGGCTGGGCCCCGGGATTTCCCGGGGTCCAGCCCTTTGGCGTGGGCGGCGCGCCCCTGGCCCCCTTTGTCCTCGAACGCCGGACGGGCTGGTTTCGGGGCTCCGCCCCGGACCCCGCTCCTCAATCGCCGGAGGGGCTTGATACAGCCCGGCCCATATCCAGCCCGTCCGGCGATTGAGGACATCTTGTAGCCTCGCCGGCGATTGAGGCGCGGGGATTCGGGGGCGGAGCCCCTGAGGGGGTACGGGGAAGGGCCCGGCCGGAACGCTTCCGGCCGGGCCCCTCGCTTGCGTACGGGCTACCGCTTCCGCAGGCGGAACGTGAGCGCCAGGCCCTCGTCCTCGAACACCTCGCCGTACGTGGCGTCCGCCTCGCCCTCCGCGTAGTCCGGGGCGAGCACCTCCTCGGAGATCAGCGGAGCGTGCTCGGTGAGCGCCTCCACCGTCGCCGGCGACGTCGAGGTCCAGCGGACGGCGATGCGGTCGGCGACGTCCAGGCCGCTGTTCTTGCGCGCCTCCTGGATCAGCCGGATCGCGTCACGGGCCAGGCCCGCGCGGCGCAGTCCCGGGGTGAGCTCCAGGTCCAGGGCGACCGTCGCGCCCGAGTCCGAGGCGACCGACCAGCCCTCGCGCGGGGTCTCCGTGATGATGACCTCGTCGGGGGAGAGGGCGATCTGCTCGCCGTCGACCTCCACCGATGCCGTGCCCTCGCGCAGCGCCAGGGACAGGGCCGCCGCGTCCGTGTTCGCCACCGCCTTGGCCACCGCCTGCACGCCCTTGCCGAACCGCTTGCCGAGGGCCCGGAAGTTGGCCTTCGCCGTGGTGTCGACCAGGGAGCCGCCCACCTCGGAGAGCGAGGCCAGCGACGTGACGTTCAGCTCCTCCGTGATCTGGGCGCGCAGCTCGGCGGAGAGCCCCTCGAAGCCGGCCGCCGCCACCAGTGCCCGGGACAGCGGCTGACGGGTCTTCACACCCGACTCGGCGCGCGTGGCCCGGCCCAGCTCCACCAGGCGGCGCACCAGCGCCATCTGCGTGGAGAGCGTCGGGTCGATCGCCGACAGATCCGCCTGCGGCCACGAGGACAGATGCACCGACTCCGGGGCGTCGGGAGTGACCGGCGCCACCAGGTCCTGCCAGACCCGCTCCGTGATGAACGGGGTCAGCGGGGCCATCAGCCGGGTCACCGTCTCGACGACCTCGTGCAGCGTGCGCAGCGCCGCCTTGTCGCCCTGCCAGAAGCGGCGGCGCGAGCGGCGTACGTACCAGTTGGAGAGGTCGTCCACGAACGCCGAGAGCAGCTTGCCGGCGCGCTGGGTGTCGTAGCCCTCCATCGCGACGGTCATCTGGTCGACCAGCGCGTTCAGTTCGCTGAGCAGCCAGCGGTCCAGGACCGGGCGGTCGGCCGGCGCCGGGTCGGCCGCGGAGGGGGCCCAGCCCGACGTGCGGGCGTACAGGGCCTGGAAGGCGACCGTGTTCCAGTAGGTGAGGAGCGTCTTGCGGACGACTTCCTGGATGGTGTTGTGACCCACGCGCCGCGCCGCCCACGGGGAGCCGCCCGCCGCCATGAACCACCGCACCGCGTCCGCCCCGTGCTGGTCCATCAGCGGGATCGGCTGGAGGATGTTGCCCAGGTGCTTGGACATCTTGCGGCCGTCCTCGGCCAGGATGTGGCCGAGGCAGACGACGTTCTCGTAGGACGACTTGTCGAAGACCAGGGTGCCGACCGCCATCAACGTGTAGAACCAGCCGCGGGTCTGGTCGATGGCCTCCGAGATGAACTGCGCCGGGTAGCGGCTCTCGAAGACCTCCTTGTTCTTGTACGGGTAGCCCCACTGCGCGAACGGCATCGAACCCGAGTCGTACCAGGCGTCGATGACCTCCGGGACGCGGTACGCCTCCAGCTGGCAGTTCGCGTGGGAGCAGGTGAAGGTGATCTCGTCGATGAACGGGCGGTGGGGATCGAGCGACGACTGGTCGGCGCCCGTGAGGTCCGTCAGTTCGGCGCGCGAGCCCACGCAGGTGAGGTGGTCGTCCTCGCAGCGCCAGATCGGCAGCGGCGTGCCCCAGTAGCGGTTGCGGGAGAGCGCCCAGTCGACGTTGTTGTTCAGCCAGTCGCCGAAGCGGCCGTTCTTGACGGACTCCGGGAACCAGTTGGTCTTCTCGTTCTCCTGGAGGAGCCGGTCCTTGACCGCGGTCGTACGGATGTACCACGACGGCTGCGCGTAGTAGAGCAGCGCCGTGTGGCAGCGCCAGCAGTGCGGGTAGCTGTGCTCGTAGGGGACGTGGCGGAAGAGCTTGCCGCGCGCGTCCAGGTCCGCGGTGAGCGCCTCGTCGGCCTTCTTGAAGAAGACGCCGCCGACCAGGGGCAGCTCCTCCTCGAACGTGCCGTCGGGGCGGACCGGGTTGACCACGGGCAGGCCGTAGGAGCGGCAGACCACGAGGTCGTCGGCGCCGAACGCGGGGGACTGGTGGACGAGTCCCGTACCGTCCTCGGTCGTCACGTACTCGGCGTTGACGACGTAGTGGGCCTCGGCCGGGAACTCCACGAGGGCGAACGGGCGCTCGTAGGTCCAGCGCTCCATCTCCGCGCCGGTGAACGACTGACCGGTGGCCTCCCAGCCCTCGCCGAGGGCCTTCTCCAGAAGGGGCTCGGCGACGACGAGCCTCTCCTCGCCGTTCGTCGCGACGACGTAGCGGACCTCGGGGTGGGCGGCGACCGCCGTGTTGGAGACCAGCGTCCAGGGGGTGGTCGTCCAGACCAGGAGGGCCGCCTCGCCGGCCAGCGGGCCGGAGGTGAGGGGGAAGCGGACGAAGACCGAGGGGTCGACGACCGTCTCGTAGCCCTGGGCCAGCTCGTGGTCGGACAGGCCGGTTCCGCAGCGCGGGCACCAGGGGGCGACCCGGTGGTCCTGGACCAGCAGGTTCTTGTTGAAGATCTCCTTGAGCGACCACCAGACGGAGTCCACGTACTCCGGGTCCATGGTCCGGTACGCGTCGTCCAGGTCGACCCAGTAGCCCATACGGGTCGTCAGCTCGGCGAACGCGTCGGTGTGCCGGGTCACCGACTCACGGCACTTGGCGTTGAACTCGGCGATGCCGAACGCCTCGATGTCCTTCTTGCCGTTGAAGCCCAGCTCCTTCTCGACCGCGAGCTCGACCGGCAGGCCGTGGCAGTCCCAGCCGGCCTTGCGGCCGACGTGGTAGCCCTGCATGGTGCGGAAGCGGGGGAAGACGTCCTTGAAGACGCGGGCCTCGATGTGGTGCGCGCCCGGCATGCCGTTGGCGGTGGGCGGGCCCTCGTAGAAGACCCACTCGGGGCGGCCCTCGGACTGTTCGAGGCTCTTGGCGAAGACCTTGCTCTCGCGCCAGAAGTCGAGCACGGCGTGCTCCAGCGCGGGCAGGTCGACCTGGGCGGGTACCTGGTGGTACTGCGGCGTTGTCATGTGCGGCTTCCTCCGGCGGACGTATTCCACTTCCGTCGGAGGGACGAGAGCGTCTCGGCTCCCGCGGTACCACCCTCCTTGGCCCCGGGCACCGGCCCGTGGCCCCCTCATTGGGGTCGCGATGCCGGGTCTAATGACCTTGTGCCCGTGGGCGCGGCCCACAGTCCAAGGCGTTCTTCCGGCGGCTCCGGGGTGATCTTCACGACGCGCTCGCCCCCGGGCTCCCACCGTCCCCGGGTCGCTGCTGGCTGCGTACGGCGCTACTCGTCCCGTCCCTGCCTCTCGCTGGGGCC
The DNA here is from genome assembly GCF_044756785.1 of Streptomyces sp. NPDC091649. Taxonomy (NCBI): domain Bacteria; kingdom Bacillati; phylum Actinomycetota; class Actinomycetes; order Kitasatosporales; family Streptomycetaceae; genus Streptomyces; species Streptomyces sp. NPDC091649. Next base: position 171,743 of record NZ_JBIVTR010000006.1, read on the forward strand.
AGTGTACGGGCCCGTACGGGCGACGGCCGACCGGTTTTCGGCGGCGCGCGGGCGTGACCCGACTGGCGGGACGGGGCGCACGGACTTCCCGCCGGGGCCGGAGGCCGGATTACCGGGCGGGGAGCTGGGAACAACGGATGCAGGCGCGCCACGACCGGACACGGGGAGGGGTGAGAGGCGGCGTGCCCCGTTGCCGCGGGGCTGGAGTCGATTTATCGTCCCAGCACGATTCGCGCGCAAGATCACAAAATGTGAAGGGGCCGCGGCCATGGTGGCGAAGAAGACGGCGGAAGAGACCGCGGCCGAGCACGACGGCCCCCACGAGCCGCCGGCCGAGCAGGCGTCCGCGCCCGCGCGGAGGACGGCCGGCGGCACAGCGAAGAAGGCCGGCGCCAAGAAGGCGGCGGCCAAGAAGACCGGTGCCGAGAAGACGGCGGTGGGCGGGAAACCCGCCGCGAAGAAGAGTGCGGCCAAGAAGGCGCCGAAGAAGGCCGCAGCGACGGCCACGGAGGCGGCCGGGGCCGCCGAGCAGACGGGAGCCCACACGGTGGTAGCCAAGAAGAGCGCGAGCCGTTCCGCAGCGGGTGCACAGGCCACGGCCCCCGTGCCGCCGGCCCGGGCCGCCGCCCCCGACGAACTGGCCGTCCGGCCCGGGGAGGACCCCTGGACGCCCGAGGAGGTCACCGAGGCGCGGAGCCTGCTGACGAGTGAGACGCTGCGGCTCCGCAGCGAGCTGGAGACCTCCGGGGCGGCGCTCGCCGGACTGATGAGGGACTCCGGCGACGGCGCGGGCGACGACGAGGCCGACACCGGCACCAAGAACATCACCCGCGAGCACGAACTGTCGCTGGCCGCGCACGCCCAGGAGACGCTGGAGCAGACGGAGCGGGCGCTGGCCCGGCTGGAGGCGGGGACGTACGGACTCTGCGAGGTCTGCGGCAAACCGATCGGGAAGGCGCGGATGCAGGCATTCCCCCGGGCCACCCTGTGTGTCGAGGACAAACAGAAGCAGGAGCGGCGCGGCTGATCCGCACAGGTGTGTCGTACCCTCATCCCCAGGCAGGCTCCTAGGTATGAGGGACTCACGTGGCAGAGGCGGAGCGCATCATCGGTACGCCGGACAATCCTGACGCCGAGGGCACGGACGAGGGCGGAAGCACGGCCGCCGACGCCGCGGTGAACGCGGGGCGGGGCAAACGCAAGATCCTCGTTCTTCTGGGCGTGGCCGTCGTGGCCTACCTGCTGGACCTGGTCACCAAGATGATCGTGGTCGCGAAGCTGGAGCACCAGGCGCCGATCGACATCGTCGGCGACTGGCTGCAGTTCCGGGCGCTCCGGAACGCGGGCGCCGCGTTCGGCTTCGGCGAAGCGTTCACGGTGATTTTCACCATCATCGCCGCCGGAGTGATCGTGGTGATCGTCCGGCTGGCCCGCAAGCTCTACAGCCTGCCGTGGGCCATCGCCCTGGGACTCCTCCTGGGCGGTGCGCTCGGCAACCTCACCGACCGCATCTTCCGGGCGCCCGGCGTGTTCGAGGGCGCGGTGGTGGACTTCATCGCCCCCAAGCACTTCGCCGTCTTCAACCTCGCCGACTCCGCCATCGTGTGCGGCGGCATTCTCATCGTGATCCTCTCCTTCAAGGGCCTCGACCCCGACGGGACCGTGCACAAGGACTGACCGGGCGGCGCGGGGAGCGGCGGGCGCAAGGCATACTCGACAGGTGAGTACGCACCCCGAGATCCGCACCCTGCCCGTACCGGACGGCCTGGAAGGCGAGCGCGTCGACGCCGCCATCTCCCGGATGTTCGGTTTTTCCCGCACCAAGGCCGCCGAGCTGGCCGCAGCCGGGAAGGTCCAGGTGGACGGTTCGGTGGCCGCGAAGTCCGAGCGGGTCCACGGGGGCGCCTGGCTGGAGGTGGAGATGCCGCAGGCCGCCGCTCCCGTCCAGATCGTCGCCGAACCCGTCGAGGGCATGGAGATCGTGCATGACGACGACGACATCGTCGTCATCATGAAGCCGGTCGGCGTCGCCGCCCACCCCAGCCCCGGCTGGACCGGCACCACCGTCATCGGCGGTCTCGCCGCCGCCGGCTACCGGATCTCGACGTCCGGCGCCGCCGAGCGCCAGGGCATCGTCCACCGCCTCGACGTCGGCACCTCCGGCCTGATGGTCGTCGCCAAGTCCGAGCGCGCCTACACGCTGCTCAAGGCCCAGTTCCGCGACCGCGTCGTCGACAAGAAGTACCACGCCCTCGTCCAGGGCCACCCGGACCCGATGAGCGGCACCATCGACGCCCCCATCGGGCGCCACCCCAACCACGACTACAAGTGGGCGGTCACCGCCGAGGGCAAGCCGTCGGTGACCCATTACGACCTGATCGAGGCGTACCGCGCCGCCAGCCTCCTCGACATCAAGCTGGAGACCGGCCGCACCCACCAGATCCGGGTCCACATGTCCGCCCACCGCCACCCCTGCGTCGGCGACCTCACCTACGGCGCGGACCCGACGCTCGCCAAGCGCCTCGGGCTGACCCGCCAGTGGCTGCACGCCGTGCGGCTGGGCTTCGAGCACCCGAGCGACGGCGGCTGGGTGGAGTTCTCCAGCACCTATCCGGCCGACCTCCAGCACGCCCTGGACACCATCTCGGCGGAGAGCCAGTGACCTCGGCCCCCTCCCCGTACAGCACCCGCAGGGCCGTCGAGGAGAGCGACCTCCACGCCTGCTTCCAGGTCCGCAAGGAGGTCTTCGTCGGCGAGCAGGACGTTCCCGAGGAGCTGGAGTACGACGCCCACGACGCGACCGCGGTGCATGTCCTGGCCGTCGCGGCGGACGGCGCCGCGCTCGGCACGGGGCGGCTGCTGCACGGCGCGGACGCCGCCCGGAAGACCGGCGGCGCCCCGGACACAGGCTCGCTGGGCAGGCTCGCCGTGACCCGCCGGGCCCGCGGCCACGGGGTCGGCGCGGCCCTCGTACGGGCCATCGAGGACGAGGCGAGGGCGCTGGGCCTGGCCGCCGTCGACCTGCACGCCCAGACCCATGCCCTCGGGTTCTACGAGCGGCTGGGATACGTCGCGTACGGCCCCGAGTTCCCCGACGCGGGCATGCCGCACCGGGCCATGCGGCGGGGAATCCGCCCGGCCTGAGCGCCGGAAGCGGGGCATATCGGATAAAACACTCGTTCCGCGTGGCAGGGTGGAGCCGCTTCGGCCGTGTGATGTGCCGGACCCGCACGCTCCGGAAGGCGCCCCGTGGAACAGATGTCCTTGTTGCTCCTGCTGCTGCTCGGAGCCGTGGTCACGGTTCCGCTCGGCGACCGGCTGGGCCTGCCCGCGCCGGTGCTGATGACCCTGGCCGGCATCGCGATGGCGTTCATGCCCTTCGTGCCGAACGTCGACATCCCGCCGGAGATCATCCTCCCCGCGCTGCTTCCGCCGCTGCTCTACGCCACCGTGCAGCGCACCTCCTGGCGGCAGTTCGCCGCCAACCGGCGCCCGATCTTCCTGCTGGCGGTGGCCCTCGTCTTCGTCACCACGGCCGCCGTCGCCGCCGTGGCCCACTCGATCGTGCCGGGGCTGCCCATCGCCGCGGCCGTCGCGCTCGGCGCGCTCGTCGCCCCGCCCGACCCGGTCGCGGCGACGGCCGTGGCGGGCTCCGTGGGACTGCCGCGCCGGCTGGTGTCGATCCTGGAGGGCGAGGGGCTCTTCAACGACGTGACCGCCATCGTGCTCTACCACGTGGCCATCGCCGCCGCCGTCAGCGGCACCTTCTCACTCCCCGAGGCGTTCGGGCTGCTGGTCCTCTCCGCCGTCGTCGCGGTGGCCGTCGGCCTCGCGCTCGGCTGGCTCACCATCAAGCTGATGGGGCTGCTGGCCGACGCCACCCTCCAGGTCGGCCTGACCTTGCTGGTGCCCTTCGTCTCCTACGCCCTGGCGGAGGAGCTGAAGGGCTCCGGAGTGCTGGCCGTGCTGACCACCGCACTGTTCCTGGCCGAGCGCACCGCCGACGCCGACGACGTGCTGGGACGGCTCACCGGACGTACCTTCTGGGACATCGTGGACACCCTGGTCACCGGTGTGGCCTTCGGGCTGATCGGCCTGGAGCTGCACAGCGTGTTCGGCACCGCCGACGGGCGGGCCCTGGAGATGGCCGGCTGGGGGCTCGCGATCGTCGGGGTCGTCGTCGGCGTACGGCTGCTGTACCTGCTGCCCGCGACCTGGCTGGCCAAGCGGCTGCACACCCGCCGCGACGTCAGCGAGGAGATCCCCACCAGCTGGCGGGAGACCGTCGTGATGTGGTGGGCCGGGATGCGCGGGGTGGCCTCGGTCGCCCTGGCGCTGGCGATCCCGCTGGAGACCGACGACGGGCAGCCCTTCCCCGGGCGCGACGAGATCATCTTCGTCGCGTTCTCCGTGATCATGGCCACGCTGGTCTTCCAGGGGCTCACCCTGCCCTGGCTGGTGCGCAAGCTGAGGGTGCGGGCCGACACCGCCGCCGAAGAGGCCCTGGAGCGGGACCTCGCCGTCCGGGCCGCCGAGGCCGCCAAGCACCGCCTCAAGGAGATCCAGGAGGTCGAGGACTTCCCCGAGGACGTCGTGGAGAGGCTCCAGCGCGCCGCGTACGACATCGGGGGCCGGATCAGCCCCGACATGGTCGACGAGGAGCGGCGCGAGGCGTACGCCCGGCGCGCGGACCGCTTCAAGGCCGTCGTCCGCGTCCAGCGCGAGATGATGTCGGCCGCCCGCCACGAGGTGCTCGCCGCGCGCAGCGAGCCCGGCTCCGACCCGGAGGTCGTGGACCGGGTGCTGCGGTACCTTGACGTCCGCTCCCTGCGCTGAACCACGCCGGGCGGGGAGCGGAACCACCCGGGACGCGGGTTCAGCCGCGGCCCAGGCGCGGGGCCTTCGAGTCGCCCCCGTCGGCCGGCGACGGCTTGCCGTCGCGGACCGCCCGGCCCCTCGCGCCCGCCAGCTCCGCCCACTGCTCGCCCGGCGGCAGCAGGGCGGGGGAGGTGGCGATCCTCGGCAGCGCGTACGGATGGTGGTCGCGCAGCCAGCCGATCAGCTGCTCGCGGACCGCGCAGCGAGCCGTCCAGATGTCGTCCGCGTCCTTCGCCGTGACCACCGCGCGCACCTCGATGGTGGTCGGCGTGGTGTCGGTGACCGCCAGCGACCAGTCCCGGCCGTCCCAGGCGGCGATGTCCCCCAGGAGGTCCCGCAGCTTCTCCCGCATGGCGGCGACCGGAGCGGAGTGGTCCAGCTGGAAGTAGACCGTGCCGGTCATCTGCGCCCCGCCGCGCGACCAGTTCTCGAAGGGCTGGCTGGTGAAGTACGAGACCGGCATGGTGATCCGCCGCTCGTCCCAGGTCCGTACCGACAGGAACGTCAGGGTGATCTCGTCGATCGTCCCCCACTCGCCGTCCACCACCACGGTGTCGCCGATCCGCACCATGTCGCCGAACGCGATCTGGAGACCGGCGAAGAGATTGCCCAGGGTCGACTGGGCGGCGACGCCCGCGACGATGCCGAGCAGACCGGCCGAGGCGAGCATCGACGTGCCGACCGCCCGCATCGGGGGGAACGTCAGCAGCATCGCCGCGATGGCGACCACCGTCACCACGGCGATGACCACCCGCTGGATCAGCGTCACCTGCGTACGGACCCGGCGGACCCGGGCCGGATCGCGGGTGGCCGTCGCATAGCGGCTGTAACTGGCCTCCACGACCGTCGCCGCGATCCGTACCACCAGCCAGGCGGACGCGCCGATCAGCACCAGGGTCAGGACCTGGCCTATCCCGGCCCGGTGGTCCCACACCCAGGCGATGCCCGACTGCCGGTAGCTGCCGCGCAGCAGCGCCGTGATGATCACCACCTGCAACGGAGGCCGGCAGCGCCGCAGCAGCCCCCACAGCGGGGTCTCGTGGTGACGGCTGTCGGCCCGCCGCAGCAGCCGGTCGACCACCCAGCCGACCAGCAGGGTGACCGTCACGGAACCTCCGATGACGATCAGCGGGCGCAGCACGCTCTCCATTACCTCGTTCTCCTAGCTGTAGGGCAGCCCCGGGGGCGCGAATGGCACCATGGGGCTCATGAACATCATGCTTTTCCACTCGACGTACGGGCTCCGGCCCGCCGTGCACGCGGCGGCCGCGCGCCTCAGGGACGCGGGCCACGAGGTGCGCGTGCCCGATCTCTTCGAGGGGCACACCTTCGACACGGTGGAAGAGGGCAGGGCGTACAAGGACGAGGTCGGCAAGGACGAGCTGCTCAAACGCGCGGTGCTCGCCGCCGCACCCTACTCCGACCAGGGGCTCGTCTACGCCGGCTTCTCCCTCGGGGCGGCGACCGCGCAGACCCTGGCGCTGGGCGACGCCAAGGCCCGCGGACTGCTGCTGTTCCACGGCACCTCGGACCTCGCCGAGAACGCCTCGGTGGACGAACTCCCCGTTCAGCTGCACGTCGCGGACCCGGACCCCTTCGAGCCCGACGACTGGCTGAACAGCTGGTACCTCCAGATGCAGCGCACCGGTGCGGACGTGGAGGTCTACCGCTACCCCGGGGCCGGGCACCTGTTCACCGACCCCGAGCTGCCCGACTTCGACCAGGCGGCCGCCGAGCAGACCTGGAAGGTCGCACTCGGCTTCCTGGCCACCCTGTAGGGCCGCTCGGCGCTCGGCGCGCCGGGCCGGACGGCCCGTTCCACGCGCTGAGCGCCGCGAAGCCCGCGCGTTACGCCTTCAGCGCCTTGTCGACGGCCTTCGTGAACTCAGCGGCCGTCATGGGGGCGTTCTCGCTGCCCTCGCTCGTGACCTTCTTGTCGTCCATCTTCAGCGTCGGCGTGCCCTGCACGCCGCTCTTGTCGAACGACTTGGACATCTTCATCGCCCAGGCGTCGTACGTGCCGTCCTCCACGTCCTTCTGGAAGGCTTTGTTGCCCTTCAGCGCGTCGACCGTGTCCGCGACCTCGATGAGGTAGTCGTCCTCGGCGAACTTGTCGTCGCTCTCCTCGGGGTGGAACTTCGCCGAGTAGAGCGCGGCCTTGTACTCCAGGAACGCCTCGGGGCTCACGTCCAGCGCCGCACCGAGGGCGCTGAGGGCGTTCTTGGAGCCCTCGCCGTTGTCGGTGTTGTCGATGAAGGTCGCGCCGACGTACTTGACCTTGTACTTGCCGGCCTCGACGTCCTTCGAGATGGTCTCGCCGACGCCCTGCTCGAAGGTGGCGCAGACCGGGCAGCGCGAGTCCTCGTACAGCTCCAGGGTCTTCTTCGCGCTCGACTCGCCGATCACCACGGTGGTGCCGTCGTCGCCCGAGGTGTTCTTCGGCGCGGTGACGTTCTTCGCGTCGGCGGCCGCCTCCCAGGCGTCCGGCTTGTTCAGCTGCATCACGCCGTAGCTGATGCCGCCGACCACGGCGAGCGCGGCGACGACCGAGACGGCCACGACGACCTGCTTGCGGGTCCGGTCCTTCTTCGCCTGACGCTCGCGCTCGGCGCGCAGCCGCTCACGGGCCGCTGCCTTGTTCGCCTGGGTGTTGCGCTTGCTCATAGTCGTTCTCCGTGAATACGTGTGCGGGGAATGGGCGGGTGCTGCCGTCGTCGCGTCGCCGTGCCCTCAGGCAGCGGCGTACGCCACGGGCGGCGGGCCCCTGCGCCCCACGCAGTGCACCAGGAAGCGGGCGGTCAGCGGCGGGTGCGGACGCCCGGCGGGCCGGGAGCGGCGGGCCGCCGTCCGGACACCCGCGCGCACCACGGCGACCGCGACCAGCAGCGGCCGGAACGCCAGCAGGGCCGCCGCGCGCAGCAGCCCGGCCAGGGCCGCCTCGCCGCGCCGCAGCCAGGCCGCGGCCAGCAGCCCGACCACCACATGGGCGACGAGCAGCAGCCACGGCACGGCGGGCCCGGGATGTGCCAGCAGCGCCGCCGCGCGGTCGCCCGCGCCGGCCACCTCGGCCAGCTGGGTGCCCACCGCGCCGACGCCCGCGATCCGGGCTCCGCCGGGGCCGGCCTCGCCACCGCACAGGACGTCGAAGCCCACCGCGCGCAGCGGGCCCGCGACGGGGCCGCCGGCCGCCCCGTAACAGAGGTGCTGGCCCGTGGTGAAGAGCGTGTCGGCGGCCAGCTCCAGCGGGACCAGCAGGCCGGCGATCGCCCCGAAGCCGCGTTCCCGGCCGGCCAGCGCGTAGGCCATGGCGAAGACGGCGGCGGCCAGCAGGGCCACCGCCGTCAGCGGCAGCGGGACCCGGGAGAGCAGCACATGGGACGCCGTGGACAGGGTGACGACGAGCGCGGTGAAGACCGCCGCGCGCGCGACCCTGAGCTGCGTCCCTGAGATGTCCATCGCCGGAAAGTGTGTCATGCGCCGAGGTAAGCGGACCTTAAAAGAGGCTGAGAGTCCTCCGTCGCCGGGAGCCCCGGGAGCCCTCGGCGCCGGGTGTCCTACAGCCCCGGGATCCGGCCGTTGCGGAAGAGGTCCACGAAGATCTGGTGGTCCGCCCGGGCTCTCGCCCCGTAGCTGTGGGCGAAGTCGACCAGCAGCGGCGCGAAGCTCTCCTCGTCGGCCGCGATGGCGGCGTCGATCGCCCGCTCGGTGGAGAAGGGGACCAGCGAGTGCCCGCTCTCGTCGTCGGCGGCCGCGTGCATCGTGGCCGTCGCCCGGCCCAGGTCCGCGACGACCGCGGCGATCTCGTCCACCTCGTCGATGTCGGACCAGTCCAGGTCGACCGCGTACGGCGAGACCTCGGCGACCAACTGGCCGGAGCCGTCCAGCTCGGTCCAGCCCAGCCACGGGTCCGCGTGCGCCTGGAGCGCGCGCTGCGAGATCACGGTGCGGTGCCCCTCGTGCTGGAAGTACTCCCGCACGGCGGTGTCCGTGATGTGCCGGGAGACCGCCGGGGTCTGCGCCTGCTTGAGGTAGATCACCACGTCGTTCTCCAGGGCGTCGCTGTTGCCCTCCAGGAGGATGTTGTACGAGGGCAGCCCGGCGGAGCCGATGCCGATGCCCCGGCGGCCCACCACGTCCTTCACCCGGTAGGAGTCGGGGCGGGTCAGGCTCGACTCCGGCAGCGTCTCCAGATAGCCGTCGAACGCGGCCAGCACCTTGTAGCGCGTCGCGGCGTCCAGGTCGATCGACCCGCCGCCGTCCGCGAACCGGCGCTCGAAGTCCCGGATCACCGTCATCGAGTCCAGCAGCGAGAACCGGGTGCGCGACCGGGCGGCGCGCAGCGCGCCCAGCAGCGGGCCGTCCGCGGTGTCCAGTGTGAAGGGCGGCACCTCGTCGTTCTTCGCGCCCGTCGCCAGCGCGTGGATCCGCTCGCGGTAGGAAACGGCGAAGACCGTCACCAGCTCGCTGATCTGCTCGTCGGCCAGCGCCTTCGCGTAGCCGATCAGCGCCACGGAGGCGGCGAAGCGCTTCAGGTCCCAGGTGAAGGGGCCCACGTACGCCTCGTCGAAGTCGTTGACGTTGAAGACGAGGCGGCCGTTGGCGTCCATGTACGTGCCGAAGTTCTCCGCGTGCAGATCGCCGTGGATCCACACCCGGCCGGTGCGCTCGTCCAGGAACGGGCCGCCGTGCCGCTCCCGCTCCAGGTCGCCGTAGAACAGGCAGGCCGTGCCCCGGTAGAACGCGAAGGCCGAGCCCGCCATCTTGCGGAACTTGACCCGGAAGGCGGCCGGATCGGCGGCCAGCAGCTCCCCGAAGGCGGTGTCGAAAACGGCGAGAATCTGCTCCCCGCGCTGCGCTGCGCCGGTCTGCGTTTCCGACATTTCTTGCTGCCTCCTGCGATAGCTGGCGTGTCCGGCCGGACCCTGGGCCCACGTGACCGAGTGCATGACAAAACGGGCACCTGTCCCGCTCTCCTCAACGCTCGGCGGAAGCCGGGAGTGCCCGCCGTCCGCGTTCGTCACGCCGTAGACTTCCACGCTGTCCCCCCGTCCGTCATCGCCCGACTTCCCGGAGGCCCGACGCCGTGACCAAGCCGCCCTTCACGCACCTGCACGTTCACACCCAGTACTCGCTGCTGGACGGTGCGGCGCGGCTCAAGGACATGTTCGAGGCGTGCAACGAGATGGGCATGTCGCACATCGCGATGACCGACCACGGCAACCTCCACGGGGCCTACGACTTCTTCCACTCGGCGACCAAGGCGGGCGTCACGCCGATCATCGGCATCGAGGCGTACGTCGCCCCGGAGTCGCGCAAACACAAGCGCAAGGTGCAGTGGGGACAGCCGCACCAGAAGCGCGACGATGTGTCCGGATCCGGTGGTTACACCCACAAGACGATCTGGGCGTCCAACAAGACCGGGCTGCACAACCTCTTCCGGCTCTCCTCCGACGCGTACGCCGAGGGCTGGCTCCAGAAGTGGCCCCGGATGGACAAGGAGACCATCGCCCGGTGGTCCGAGGGCCTGATCGCCTCCACCGGCTGCCCCTCGGGCGAGGTGCAGACCCGGCTGCGGCTCGGCCAGTTCGACGAGGCGGTCCAGGCGGCCTCCGACTACAAGGACATCTTCGGCGCGGACAAGTACTTCCTGGAGCTGATGGACCACGGCATCGAGATCGAGCGCCGGGTCCGCGACGGGCTGCTGGAGATCGGCAGGAAGCTCGACATCCCGCCGCTCGTGACGAACGACTCCCACTACACGTACGCCCACGAGGCCACCGCCCACGACGCCCTGCTCTGCATCCAGACCGGCAAGAACCTCTCGGACCCCGACCGCTTCCGCTTCGACGGCACCGGCTACTACCTCAAGACGACGGAGGAGATGTACGCCGTCGACTCCTCCGACGCCTGGCAGCAGGGCTGTGCCAACACCCTCCTGGTCGCCCAGCAGATCGACACCACCGGCATGTTCGAGGCGAAGAACCTCATGCCGAAGTTCGAGATCCCGGACGGCTTCACGGAGATCACCTGGTTCCAGGAGGAGGTCCGGGTCGGCATGGCGCGCCGCTTCCCCAACGGCGTCCCCGACGACCGGCAGAAGCAGGTCGAGTACGAGATGGACATCATCATCCAGATGGGGTTCCCGGGGTACTTCCTGGTCGTCGCCGACTTCATCATGTGGGCCAAGAACAACGGCATCGCGGTGGGCCCCGGCCGAGGCTCCGCCGCCGGTTCGATCGTGGCGTACGCGATGGGCATCACCGACCTCGACCCGATCGAGCACGGGCTGATCTTCGAGCGGTTCCTCAACCCCGAGCGCGTCTCCATGCCCGACGTCGACATCGACTTCGACGAGCGCCGGCGCGTCGAGGTGATCCGGTACGTCACCGAGAAGTACGGCGCCGACAAGGTCGCCATGATCGGCACCTACGGCAAGATCAAGGCCAAGAACGCCATCAAGGACTCCGCCCGCGTGCTGGGCTACCCGTACGCGATGGGCGACCGGCTCACCAAGGCCATGCCCGCCGACGTCCTCGGCAAGGGCATCGACCTCAACGGCATCACCGACCCCAAGCACCCGCGCTACAGCGAGGCGGGCGAGATCCGGGGGATGTACGAGAGCGAACCGGACGTCAAGAAGGTCATCGACACCGCCAAGGGCGTCGAGGGCCTGGTCCGGCAGATGGGCGTGCACGCCGCCGGCGTCATCATGTCCAGCGAGCCGATCGTGGACCACGCACCGCTCTGGACGCGGCACACCGACGGCGTCACCATCACGCAGTGGGACTACCCGCAGTGCGAGTCGCTCGGCCTGCTGAAGATGGACTTCCTCGGCCTGCGCAACCTGACGATCATGGACGACGCCATCAAGATGGTGAAGTCCAACAAGGGCATCGACCTGGAGATGCTCGACCTGCCGCTGGACGACCCCAAGACCTACGAACTGCTCTGCCGAGGCGAGACGCTCGGCGTCTTCCAGTTCGACGGCGGGCCGATGCGCTCCCTGCTGCGCCAGATGCAGCCCGACAACTTCGAGGACATCTCCGCCGTCTCGGCCCTCTACCGGCCGGGCCCGATGGGCATGAACTCGCACACGAACTACGCGGAGCGCAAGAACGGCCGCCAGGAGATCACCCCGATCCACCCGGAGCTGGAGGAGCCCCTCAAGGAGGTCCTCGGTCTCACCTACGGCCTGATCGTCTACCAGGAGCAGGTCCAGAAGGCCGCCCAGATCGTCGCCGGGTACTCGCTCGGCGAGGCCGACATCCTGCGCCGCGTGATGGGCAAGAAGAAGCCCGAGGAGCTGGCCAAGAACTTCGTCCTCTTCGAGGCGGGGGCCAAGGAGAAGGGCTTCTCGGACGCGGCGATCAAGGCGCTGTGGGACGTTCTGGTGCCCTTCGCCGGATACGCGTTCAACAAGGCGCACTCCTCGGCGTACGGGCTGGTCACCTACTGGACCGCCTACCTCAAGGCGAACTACCCCGCCGAGTACATGGCGGCCCTGCTGACCTCGGTCAAGGACGACAAGGACAAGTCCGCGGTCTACCTGAACGAGTGCCGCCGCATGGGCATCAAGGTGCTCCCGCCCAACGTCAACGAGTCGCTGTCCAACTTCGCCGCCCAGGGCGACGACGTGATCCTCTTCGGCCTGACCGCCATCCGCAACGTCGGCCAGAACGTCGTCGACTCGATCATCCGGTCCCGCAAGGCGAAGGGGAAGTACAGCAGCTTCCCCGACTTCCTCGACAAGGTCGAGGCGGTCGTCTGCAACAAGCGGACCGTGGAATCGCTCATCAAGGCCGGCGCGTTCGACGAGATGGGCCACACCCGCAAGGGCCTCGTCGCCCACCACGAGCCCATGATCGACAACGTGGTGCAGGTCAAGCGCAAGGAGGCCGAGGGACAGTTCGACCTCTTCGGCGGCATGGGGGAGGAGGAGAGCGACGAGCCTGGCTTCGGGCTCGACGTGGAGTTCTCCGACGTCGAGTGGGAGAAGGCGTACCTGCTCGCCCAGGAGCGGGAGATGCTCGGCCTGTACGTCTCCGACCACCCGCTGTTCGGCCTGGAACACGTGCTGTCCGACAAGGCCGACTCCTCGATCTCCCAGCTCATGGGCGGGGACTACGGGGACGGCGCGATCGTCACGGTCGGCGGCATCATCTCCGGCCTCCAGCGCAAGATGACCAAGCAGGGCAACGCCTGGGCCATCGCCACCGTGGAGGACCTGGCGGGTTCCATCGAGTGCATGTTCTTCCCCGCCACCTACCAGCTGGTGTCCACTCAGCTCGTCGAGGACACCGTCGTCTTCGTGAAGGGCCGCCTGGACAAGCGCGAGGACGTGCCCCGGCTGGTCGCCATGGAGATGCAGGTTCCCGACATCTCCAACGCCGGGACCAACGCGCCCGTCGTCCTCACCATCCCGACCGTGAAGATCACCCCGCCCATGGTCACCCGCCTCGGCGAGGTGCTCAGCCACCACCGGGGCGACACCGAGGTGCGCATCAAGCTCCAGGGCCCCCGCAAGACCACGGTGCTCCGGCTCGACCGGCACCGGGTCAAGGCCGACTCCGCCCTCTTCGGCGACCTGAAGGTGCTGCTCGGCCCGGCCTGCCTGGCCGGCTGAGACACGGAGCCGCGGCCGGAACGGCGAGAGGGGCGTCCCGCCGGGACGCCCCTCTCGCCGTCTTCGAGCCCTGCCTCTACCGCACGCGGCCGACGGGTCAGTTGTGGCCGAAGCGTCGCTGATGCTTGCGCGCCACGTCGGACGGGCTGCCCTGGGCCTGCGCCTGCGGCTGGTTCTGCGACTCGTACGCCGTCGACTTGGCCTGCTCCGCGCTCCGCTCCGACGCGGACGCGTGCTGGCTGCCCTGCTTGCGGTTCTTGTTCTTGGCCATGGTGAATGCCTCCTGTGGGGAATCCTGGGGGGCCAGGACCGCTGTCAGACTCACATAGCGCCGCAAAGGCCGCATGTTGGATCATTACGGTGCGTAGTGGTTTCCGCGGTGGTCCGCTCCCCACGGCTTCGCCCGTGCCCTCCCCCGGGCTCTCCCTCTTCCCTTCCGGATTCGCCACGCCGATGATCCAGTTCCGGCCGTTAACCCCTGCGCGGTCGGGCAGACTCGAAGGAAACCCTGGGTAAGCGGACCCGGTCATCGAGGAGCGGGCCGCTGAACCGTTCCCGAATTCTGGAAGAGGGTGGAACGCGTGGACCGTTGCGTCGTCCTGGTGGACGCCGGCTACTTGCTGGGCGCAGCCGCGAGTCTGCTGGCCGGAGAGCCCGCCCGTTCCCGCATCACCGTCGACCACGCCGCCCTCATCCAGGGGCTGCGCGAGCGCGCCGAGGCCGACACCCAGCAGCCGCTGCTGCGCATCTACTGGTTCGACGGCGCCCCGGACCGGGTGCCCCAGCCCGAGCACCGCCGGCTCCGCGTGATGCCCCGCGTGACCGTACGGCTGGGCGCCCTGACCCGCAGCGACGGACGCTGGGCGCAGAAGGGCGTCGACGCCGCCATGCACGCCGAGCTGACCGAACTGGCCAGGAACCGGGCCTGCTCCGACGTCGTCCTGGTGACCGGCGACGGCGATCTATTGCCCGGCCTGATGTCCGCCAAGGAACACGGGGTCGCCGTCCACCTCTGGGCCGTGCAGGCCGCCGACGGCGACTACAACCAGTCCGAGGACCTGGTCGCCGAGGCCGACGAACGGCGAGTCCTCGACCGGGCCTGGATCACCAAGGCCGTACGCGCCAAGGACACCGGCGCCAGTTGCGCCCCGCCGCCCGTCCCCCGCCCCGAGATCGCCGCGATCCTCTCCGCACCGCTGCCCGAGGCGGCCCTCGCCGCCTCCGCCGAACGCGCCTCCGAGGCCCAGGCCGCCGCCCGGAGCGGCGCCGCCGCCCCCGCCGAGAACGCTCCCGCCTCCCCGCCCGACAACCAGGCCGCCCCCGGCGGCCACAAGGGCGTCCCCACCCCCAAGGACCTGGCCGCGCTGCGCGCCCACACCGCCCATCCGGACCGCCAGCACCCGCCGCAGCCCGCGAACGCCACGCTGCGCTGGTCCTCCGACAAGGGCTGGGTGGATCGCGGCGGCTCCCTCGGCGAACCGGCGGAGACCGCGTCCCTGCCGACCCTGGCCAACGTCACCAGCGCCGAACAGCGCTGGGCGGACCGGGAGGAGGACATCACCACCGTCGGCGGCGACCCCTTCGAGGTGGGCCAGGTCTTCGCCCGCCGCTGGATGGAGCGCCTGCCGGAGACCGTCCACCTGCAGAAGCTCTCCACCATGTACCCCCGCATCCCGCACCGCATCGACGGCGAACTGCTCCGGTACGCGGCCCGCTTCGGCCTCCTCGCCCACAAGGACGACCAGATCGACGAGCACGACCGCTACGCGATCCGGGCCGGCTTCTGGCGGGAGATCGACGTGCGGGCCGCCGCCGAGCACGTACCGGCGGGGGAGTAGCCGCCCGGGGCGCGGGACGGCCCCGGACGCGAACCGGGGCATGTGACCCCGTACCCTCGTACCTCGTGAGTACGGGCACAGCACAGGCGCAGAGGGACACCGGCACCGTGTGCGCGGTGCGGGATCTGGTCAAGACCTATCCCGCCGTCCGGGGCCGCCGCGGCGCCCCCGCGACGCCCGAGGTACGCGCCACCGACGGCATCAGCCTGGACGTGGAGCGCGGTGAGATCTTCGGACTGCTGGGCCCCAACGGCGCCGGCAAGTCCACCCTGGTCCGCCAGCTCACCGGGTTGATGCGGCCCGACTCCGGCAGCGTCGAGGTGCTGGGCCACGACCTCGTACGCCACCCCGAGCGGGCCTCCCGGCTGATCGGCTACCTCGGGCAGGAGTCCACCGCCCTCGACGAACTGACCGTCTCCCTCGCCGCCGAGACCACCGGACGGCTGCGCGGCCTCGCCGTACGGGACGCCCGCGCCGCGCGCGACGCCGTCCTGGAGGAACTGGGTCTCACCGCGATCGCCGGGCGGCCCCTGAAGAAGCTCTCCGGCGGCCAGCGCCGGCTCGCCTGCTTCGCCGCCGCCCTCGTCGGCGACCGGCCCGTCCTGGTCCTCGACGAGCCGACCACCGGAATGGACCCGGTCGCCCGCCGCGCCGTCTGGGCCGCCGTCGACCGCCGCCGGGCGGAGCGCGGGGCCACGGTCCTGCTGGTCACCCACAACGTGATCGAGGCCGAGACCGTCCTCGACCGGGTCGCCGTCCTGGAACGAGGCCGGGTCATCGCCTGCGACACCCCCGCCGGCCTCAAGGAACAGGTCGCCGGAGAGGTGCGCGTCGAGCTGGTGTGGCGCGAACGGGCCCCGCTGGACGTACCCGAGGTGGCGGCGCTGCGGCCGTCCGCCCAGGAGTCCGGGCGGCGCTGGGTGCTCCGGCTCGGCCCGGACGAGGCACGGGCCGCGGTCGCCGCGGTGACGGGCGGCGCGGCCTTCGCCGCGCTCGACGATTTCACCCTGGCCACGCCCAGCCTGGAAGATGTCTATCTCGCGCTCGGGGGAGACGCGGCCAATGCGACCAAGGGGCTGGTGAAGGCGTGAGAGGCGTGGGGAACGTGCACGCGGCGGACGCCGCGGACGTACGCGACAGGTGGGACGGGTTGGACGTGTCTAAGGGGAGCGGCCTCAGGTGACGAGCATCATTCCGGCCCGGACCGCACCGCCGCGCGTCCCGCCCGCGCCCGGCTCCTCCGGCACGGGCCCCCGTACGGTCGCCGCACCCCTGGCGCCGCGTGCCCGGCTGCTGCCCTCGCTGGCCGCCGTCTACCGCGCCCAGCTCTCCCGGGCGCGGGTCGCCCGGATACCGCTCCTTTTCGTGGCGACCTTCCAGTCCGTCGGGATCATGGTGCTGATGCGCGGTGTCGTGGACGGCGGTGCGGAGGCCCGCGCGGTGGTCGCGGGATCCAGCGTCCTGGTCGTCGCCTTCGTCGCGCTCAACCTGCTCGCCCAGTACTTCGGGCAGCTGCGGGCGGGCGGCGGGCTCGACCACTACGCCACCCTGCCCGTGCCGCCCGCCGCGGTGGTGCTCGGGGCGGCCGCCGCCTACGCCTCGTTCACCGTGCCCGGAACAATCTTCACCGCGATCACCGGGAGCGTGCTGTTCCAGCTGCCGATGACCCATCTGTGGGTCCTGGTGGCCGTCGTCCCGCTCTCCGGCGCCGCCCTGGCCGGTCTGGGCGCGGCGCTCGGACTGCTCGCCCCGCGCCCGGAGCTGGCGACCCTGCTGGGGCAGCTGGGAATGTCCGCCGCCCTGCTGCTCGGGGTGCTGCCGGCCGGCCGGCTGCCGGAGCCGGTGGGGTGGGCGCGCGACCTGCTGCCCTCGACGTACGGGGTGGAGGCGCTGGCCCGGTCCTTCGACGCCCGCCCGGACTGGGGGCTCATCGCCTTCTACCTCGCGATCTGCGCGGCGGTGGGGGTTCTCTCGCTGGCCGTGGCGACGTGGGCGTACCGGCGGGCCGCCGTACGGTAGCCGACGGGGCACGGGTGCGGCGGCCGGTGAGGCGGCTCGCCGGGTGGCCTGGCACGATGGCACGGTGACCGCACCACTGACGCCGCCTCACCAGCCCGGCCCCCACGACCCGTGGCAGGCCCCGCCCTCGGGCTCCCACCTCGCGCCCTCCTCGCACGCGCCGGACGACCCGGACACGGCCACGGAGCTCCGTCAGGCCGCCGTCGTCCTCGTCCTGGTCGCGCTCGCGGGCATCGCGCTCGGACTGCTGTGGCTGTGGCTCGCGCCGCGCGTTCCGCTGGTCTCCGACGACACGGCCGTCTTCCTGGGGAACAGCGAGGGCGAGGAGGCGATCGGAGCGGACGGAACGTTCGTCCTGCTGGCCCTCGGCTTCGGCGCGCTCTCGGCGGCCGCCGTCTTCTGGCGGCTGCGCCGCGGGGGCGTCTTCGTGGTCGTGGCGCTGGCGCTGGGCGCGCTGCTCGGCTCGCTGCTGGCCTGGCGGGCCGGCATCTGGCTGGGGCCGTCCTCCGACGTGGTGGGCCGGGCCCGGGAGGCCGGGCAGGGCGTGACGTTCGACGCCCCGCTGGAACTGCACGCGGTGTGGGCGGCGCTGCTGGCGTGGCCGTTCGCGGCGATGGGCGTCCATCTGCTGCTCACCGCGGCGTTCGGGCCGCGGGACGTCGAGCCGGGGTGGTCGGGCTTCCCGGAGTATTACGGGGGGCCGGTTCAGGGACCCCCGGCGGGGCCGTGGTCCGCGTCGTCGGAGCCGCCGTCGGGGCCCGGCGCGTCAGGCGGGCCCGCCTGACGGAATCTCCCGTAACCCCTGGCCGTCGTCGTGCGCCCGCCAGGGACTACGGGACAGGCCGCGCGATCTCCGCGAACACCGCTCCCGTCAGCTCCGCCAGATCCGTCGCCGCCAGCTCGACCTCCAGGCCGCGGCGGCCCGCCGACACGCAGATCGTGGCGTGGTCGCGCGCCGACGCGTCCAGCACCGTGCGCAGGCGCTTGCGCTGGCCCAGGGGCGAGATGCCGCCGCGTACGTAGCCGGTGGTGCGTTCGGCGGCGGCCGGGTCCGCCATCGCCGCGCGCTTGCCGCCGACCGCGGACGCCAGGGCCTTGAGGTCCAGGGAGCCGGCCACCGGGACCACCGCGACCGTCAGAGAGCCGTCCACGTCCGCCACCAGGGTCTTGAAGACCCGGTCGGGGGAGACGCCGAGCGCCTCGGCGGCTTCCTCCCCGTAGGACGGGGAGGCCGGGTCGTGCTCGTAGACGTGGACCGTGAAAGCGGTGCCCGCGGCGGTCAGGGCGACCGTGGCGGGGGTGCCGCCCGACTGCTTCTTCGGCTTCTTGGCCACCGGGAGGGGTCCTCGTTCAGTTGGGGTAGGTGGGGGCGCGGGTCAGGTCGGTCGCGGGCAGCGAGGGCAGGTGCCGGATGACCGCGGTCTCCTTGCGCAGCAGTGTCAGCTCCTCGCGCAGCCGGGTCGCGGTGTCCGGGGCCTGGAGCAGGCGCTGCTTGGTGGGGACGTCCAGCACGGTGGCCGCCGCCACCAGGTAGGAGATCACCGACGGGTCGTCGGGGAGCTCGGAACCGGTCGCCAGTGAGCGTTCGCTCGCTCCGGCCAGCCTCTTCTGGTAGGCGCGGAAGGCCCGCAGGACGCCTTCGGCGAGCGCTCCCGCCTCGTCGCCCTCGCCCTCGGCGGGCGGTTCCTCGGCCAGATCCTCGACCTCGGCGGTCAGATACGGGCCGCTCGACTCGACGGACAGCAGCCTGACCCGGCTGGTGCCGGTGGCCAGGACCTCGAAGCTGCCGTCGGCGCGCTCACGGATCGTCGCCGCGTCGGCGACGCAGCCGACCCGGTGGAAGCTCTGGATCGGATCGGGGCCGAAGCCCTCCGCCGGGGCGCGCTCGGCGGGAGGGGCCGCCGCGACGGTGTCGGGCATGCCGGTGGCCGTCGGGGCGGTCTCGCGGCCGTCGCGGATCGCGACCACGACGAAGCGGCGAGGTTCGTCCTCGGCACTCTTCAGCAGCTCCCGCAGCATGGCGCGATATCGCTCTTCGAAAACGTTGAGCGGCAGCACCAGGCCGGGGAACAGCACCGCGTTGAGCGGGAAAAGGGGAAGGCGGGCGGTGGTCACAACGCTCAAGCGTAATGGCCCCGGGGGCGGCTGTGGTCGGCCCGGTCGCGCAAAGGGGCCGGGGAGGCCGCCCGGAGCCGTGCCCGGTCCCGCGAGTCCAGGAAGAGGCCGAGGGGGTCCTCGGACACCGACGCCCACGGGAACGACGTCGCGCAGGGGCCGATGAGGTGGAACTGGTCCAGCGCCTCGGCCCAGCGGCCCCGGTCGAGCAGGACGTACGCGAGGACGTTGCGGACCTCGGCCGGCCACGGGTCGCCGGGCCGGTAGGCGGCGGAGAGCCTGATCGCCAGGTCTGCCGCCGCGTCGATCCGTTCCTCCAGTACGGAGGTGGTCCGGCCCGCCGCCTGGCTGTCCAGGAGCAGCGCGAAGGCCGCCCGGACCGGCAGGGCCTGCACCAGGGAGCCGGGCAGCGCGTCCTCGGCCGCCCGCTCGGCGAAGTCGAAGCACTCGCGGTGCGAGCCGTACCAGGCGGCGGAGAGGTAGCGCAGCGCCGCCACATGGCAGCCGTAGTGGTGCGTGGAGCGCCGTACGGCCTGCTCCCACAGCGACTCGAAGACGGTGTGCGTGGCGTGGGTGCCGCGCGCGTGGTCCAGGGCGAGCCGCCACGGCACGGGGTCGCGCGGGTCCGCCTCGGCGGCGGCGGTGATCAGCGGGCCCACCTCGCGGAGCCGTTCCGCGCGGGCGGGCGACTCCCAGGCCCGGCGGACCGACAGCTCCGCCTTCACCAGCAGCGCGTCCGGGTCGCGCGGGGCGGCGGCCAGCCAGTCGACGAGCCAGCCGTCCCGGCCGCGGGCGAAGGCGACGAGCCGGCCGAGATAGCGGTCCCGGTTCTCCCAGTCGGCCGCGTCCCGTGTGGCGGCGAGCAGCTCGGCGGCCGGTTCGTGGTCGCCCAGCGCGGCGGCCACGAGCGCGGGGGAGAGCCGCGTGTCCGGGGCGTCGAGCAGCACCGCGTCGTCCGCGGGCCGTCCGGCGGGCGGCGGAGGGCCGTGCCGGACCAGGCGCGCGGTACGGAGCAGAGCGCGAAGGAATGCCATGGTGCAGACCATTGAAAAGCGCTGGTGAGGGGTGCGCCAGAGGTGTGCTGTGAAGCTTCTGTGCCGAGTGAACGGGTTGTACCGGGGCGGGTCAAGAATGGGCAAAGGAAGTGTTCGTCGATGGCTTGTTCACGCCCATCCGCGGTGCGTTTTCCTCCCCGGAGGCCACCGGGTCACCGGGTTACCGGGTCACGGGGGTCGCCGGGCCGTGGAGGTCACGGGGCCGCCGGGGCACCCGGTCATGGGGCCTCCGGGGCCGGGCGGCCGGGCCCCGGGCCCGGCCGCCCGTGACCGTGCGGGAACGCCTCCGGATCAGCCCCGGCGCAGCATCCGCGAGGCCCCCGCCGCCACGGTGGTGGCCAGAACCCACCCCACCAGCACCAGGCCGGCCGCCGCCCACTGCCAGGCGTCCTCCATCCGCCAGTAGCCGTCCTGCCCGAGGTTGATCACCGGGATCAGCAGATCCAGCGCGTACAGCGCGGGATTCCACTGCGGGTGCTCGTCGCCCTTGATCGAGCGCGGAACCTGCTGCGAGAAGGCCGCCGTGCCCGCCGCCCACAGCACCGCCATCCACACCGCGGCCCGCCCCGGCCGGTAGCCGTACGCCACCGTCCAGTCCTGGAGGTACCCCCACGCCTTCGCCGCGGGCGGCAGCGTCTCCCGGCGGCGACGCTGCTTGGCGAGCAGCACCTCGCGCGCGTCCGCGTCCTCGCCGCAGCTGCGCATCACCGTCGCGAGCCGCTCGTACGGCTCGGGGACGTACTCCGGGGTCGCGGCCTGCACCCACTCCAGGCGCCGGGAGAGCGGGAAGTGGCCGTAGGGGACGAGGTTCTCGTAGACGAAACCGCCCATCGCGAGGCCGCCGGGGCCCGGCCAGCTCGTCGACAGGTCGATCAGGGTCACGACTTTCGCGCCGTTCAGGACGACCCGGCCCTCCTCCGGGCGCTCCGCGTTGAACCGCAGCTCCGGTGTAACGATTCGGCGCAGCGACAGCTCCTCCTGCCGGGTCATGGTGAACCGGGCCTTGTGCAGGTCCACCGCGTCCCCGAACCGCCCGTCGTCCAGGCGCACCCCTCCCCGGCACTCGAAGACCTGCGAGCGGGTGCCGCGCGCCGGGGTCGGGGCGTAGACCACGCCGTAGGGGGGAGTGGTGCCCTGGTTCCCCGTGTCGACGCTCACCCACGCCTCGCTCATGTAGAGCGTGCGCTCCACCGTCAGCTGCGGGGCGTTCAGCGCGCGCCGGTCCGCCGCGGCGCGCAGGCGGCTGCCGCGCAGGCTCAGCGAACCGCCCACCTTCGCCCCGCGCAGACTCAGCTCGCCGAGCGTCTCGATCATCTCCGCCTGGAGGTCCTGCGCGACCGCCATGCCGTCCCCGACGACGGCCCGCCCGTGCCGGTCGGGGCCGACGCTGAGCTGGTTGATCAGGAGATCGGTGCCGATCTGGGCGTCGGTCAGCCGGATACCCCGGTCGATCCGGCAGCGCGGCAGATGCAGATCGCCCTCCGTGTGCAGCCGCGCCGCCTCCAGCCGGGGCAGCGCGCAGCCCACCAGCCGCAGGGTCGTGAAGTGGCACTCGGGGAGCACCACCTCCTGCTCGAAGCGGCAGCCGGTCAGCTCCACGTACGGAGATACCCGGCCACCCGCCAGATCCAGCTTTCCGGTGATCCGCACCCCCCGGAGCTTCAGCGCCGCCACCCGCCCGGGCCGGGCCGGCGGGCCGCTCAGCAGCAGCCGCGCCACCGTGCGCGCGCCGACGCTCCGCTCGGGCCCCCACGCCTGCGGGGCGAACGGATCGTTGTGCGTCGGGTCGTAGCTGCGTAAGTCGTAGGTGGTCCCGTTGCGGAAGGACTGCCACATGCCCAGCTCCGCTGCGCTGAGGCCGTCCGGGATGTCGCCTTCGTGCGGCTCGGTCACGGCCGCTCCCTCCGTGCACACATGCTGTAGTGCTGTTCTTCCCTCTGTGTGACGCCATGAAAGCTAGCGGTCAGCAGTGACAGCCGGACATGGCCGATACGCGTATCGGCCAGTGATACGGGCGACCGGTATCAGCCAGTGATACGGACGACCGGCCGCTCGGAGCGGTCTGAGAGAATTGCCGTGTGATCTCTCGAATCGATCTGCGCGCTGACGCCCTCCCCGAGGGCGCCGCCCTGCGCGACCTGCTGCCCCGTGCCGAGTTCGACGTGGAAGCCGCCCTGGAGACGGTGCGGCCCATCTGCGAGGACGTGCGCCATCGCGGCTCCGCGGCAGTGATCGACTGGGGGGCGAAACTCGACGGTGTCCGGATCGAGTCGGTCCGGGTGCCCGCCGACGCCATCTCCCGCGCCCTCCAGGAGCTGGATCCGGCCGTCCGGGCCGCCCTGGAGGAGTCGATCCGCCGCGCCCGCCTCGTCCACCGCGAGCAGCGCCGCACCACGCACACCACCCAGGTCGTCCCCGGCGGCACCGTCACCGAGAAGTGGGTGCCCGTCGAGCGCGTCGGGCTCTACGTCCCCGGGGGCCGCTCGGTCTACCCCTCCTCCGTCGTGATGAACGTCGTCCCGGCCCAGGAGGCGGGCGTCGAGGGCGTCGCCGTAGCCTCCCCGCCGCAGAAGGACTTCGGCGGGCTGCCCCACCCCACGATCCTCGCCGCCTGCGCCCTGCTCGGCGTCGACGAGGTGTACGCCGCCGGCGGCTCCCAGGCCGTCGCGATGTTCGCGTACGGCACCGAGGACTGCCTCCCGGTCAACCTGGTCACCGGCCCCGGCAACATCTACGTCGCCGCCGCCAAGCGCCTCCTCAAGGGCCGCATCGGCATCGACGCCGAGGCCGGGCCCACCGAGATCGCGATCCTCGCCGACGCCACCGCGGACCCGGCGCACGTGGCCGCCGACCTGATCAGCCAGGCCGAGCACGACCCGATGGCCGCCGCCGTCCTGGTCACCGACTCCGAGGAGCTGGCCGCCGCGACCGAGGCCGAGCTGGCCCCCCAGGTCGCCGCCTCCAAGCACGTCCAGGACCGCATCGAGCCCGCCCTCGCCGGCCGCCAGTCCCGAATCGTCCTGGTCTCCTCCATCGAGGACGGCCTCAAGGTCGTCGACGCGTACGGCGCCGAGCACCTGGAGATCCAGACCGAGGACGCCGCCGCCGTCGCCGACCGGGTCCGCAACGCCGGAGCGGTCTTCGTCGGCCCCTTCTCGCCCGTCTCGCTCGGCGACTACTGCGCCGGCTCCAACCACGTCCTGCCCACCGGTGGCTGCGCCTGCCACTCCTCGGGCCTGTCCGTGCAGTCCTTCCTGCGCGGCATCCACATCGTCGAGTACAGCCGCGACGCGCTCGCCGAGGTCGCCCACCACGTCGTGACCCTCGCCGAGGCGGAGGACCTCCCCGCCCACGGCGCCGCGCTCAAGGCGAGGTTCGGCTGGAAGGTTCCGCAGCAGTGACGAACGACACCGCGCCCCGCAACCCCTGGGACGAGCTCCCCATCCGCGACGAACTCCGCGGCCAGTCCCCGTACGGGGCGCCCCAGCTCGACGTCCCCGTACGCCTCAACACCAACGAGAACCCCTACCCGCTCCCCGAGGCGCTGGTCGACCGGATCGCCGACCGGGTCCGCGAGGCCGCCCGCGGCCTCAACCGCTACCCCGACCGGGACGCCGTCGAACTGCGCACCGAACTGGCCCGCTACCTGAGCCGCACCGCCGGACACGAGGTGACGACCGCCAACGTGTGGGCCGCCAACGGCTCCAACGAGGTCCTCCAGCAGCTGCTCCAGACCTTCGGCGGCCCCGGGCGCACCGCGATCGGCTTCGAACCCTCGTACTCCATGCACGCCCTGATCTCCCGGGGCACCGGCACCGGCTGGCTCTCCGGACCGCGCAACGAGGACTTCACCATCGACGTCGACGCCGCCCGCGCCGCCATCGCCGAGCACCGCCCCGAGGTCGTCTTCATCACCTCGCCCAACAACCCCACCGGCACCGCCGTCGACGCGGAGACCGTCCTCGCCCTGTACGACGCCGCGCAGGCCGCCGGGGACTCGATGGTCGTCGTCGACGAGGCTTACGGCGAGTTCAGCCACCACCCCTCGCTGCTCCCGCTGATCGAGGGCCGACGCAACCTGGTCCTGTCCCGGACCATGTCCAAGGCGTTCGGCGCGGCCGGGCTGCGCCTGGGCTACCTCGCCGCCGACCCGGCCGTGGTCGACGCGGTCCAGCTGGTGCGGCTGCCCTACCACCTCTCCTCCGTCACCCAGGCCACCGCGCTCGCCGCCCTGGAGCACACCGATACGCTGCTGGGGTACGTCGCGCAGCTCAAGAGCGAGCGCGACCGGCTGGTGGCCGAGCTGCGCGCCACCGGCTACGAGGTCACCGACTCGGACGCCAACTTCGTCCAGTTCGGCCGCTTCGACGACAGCCACGCCGTCTGGCAGCGGATCCTCGACCGGGGCGTCCTGGTCCGGGACAACGGCGTACCGGGATGGCTGCGGGTCTCCGCGGGAACCCCGGCAGAGAACGACGCGTTCCTCGATGCGGTACGCGAACTCAAGAAGGAGCACGACGCATGAGCCCCCGCGTAGGCCGCGTGGAACGCACCACGAAGGAAACATCCGTGCTCGTCGAGATCAACCTCGACGGCACCGGAAAGGTCGATGTCGCCACCGGGGTCGGCTTCTTCGACCACATGCTCGACCAGCTCGGCCGCCACGGACTCTTCGACCTCGCGGTCAAGACCGAGGGCGACCTGCACATCGACAGCCACCACACCATCGAGGACACCGCGCTCGCGCTCGGCGCCGCCTTCAAGCAGGCCCTCGGCGACAAGGTCGGCATCTACCGCTTCGGCAACTGCACCGTCCCGCTGGACGAGTCCCTCGCCCAGGTCACCGTCGACCTCTCCGGCCGCCCCTACCTCGTGCACACCGAGCCCGAGAAGATGGCGCCGATGATCGGCGAGTACGACACGACGATGACCCGGCACATCCTGGAGTCCTTCGTCGCCCAGGCGCAGATCGCCCTGCACGTCCACGTGCCGTACGGGCGCAACGCCCACCACATCGTGGAGTGCCAGTTCAAGGCGCTCGCCCGCGCCCTGCGCTACGCCTGCGAGCACGACCCCCGCGCCGCCGGCATCCTGCCCTCCACGAAGGGCGCCCTGTGACCGGCCTCAACACCATCCTGATCGTCGTCGGCCTCTTCCTGGCCGGCGGCGTCTACTCCTTCGCCAAGCAGGGGATGCCCAAGGGCGTCATCGTGCTGCTGTCGATCGGCTCCGTGATGTGCCTGGTGGCGGGCATCCTGCGGATCCAGGGCCTGTGGGACTGAGGGGCACGCTGTGACTGACACCAAGAAGGTCGTCGTCTTCGACTACGGCTTCGGCAACGTCCGTTCCGCCGAGCGGGCCCTCGCCCGGGTCGGCGCGGACGTCGAGATCACCCGCGACTACGACCGCGCCATGAACGCCGACGGGCTGCTCGTCCCCGGCGTCGGCGCGTTCTCCGCCTGTATGGACGGGCTGAAGCGCGCCCGTGGCGACTGGATCATCGGCCGCAGACTCTCCGGCGGCCGTCCCGTCATGGGCATCTGCGTCGGCATGCAGATCCTCTTCGAGCGCGGCATCGAGCACGGCGTCGAGACCGAGGGCCTGGACGAGTGGCCCGGCACGGTCGGCCCCCTGAAGGCCGACGTCGTCCCGCACATGGGGTGGAACACCGTCGAGGCCCCCGAGGACTCCCGGCTCTTCGCCGGCCTGGACGCCGAGGCCCGCTACTACTTCGTGCACTCCTACGCGGCGCACGACTGGTCCCTCGAAGTGACCAACGCCAAGATCCGTGCCCCCAAGGTCACCTGGGCCACGCACGGCGAACGCTTCGTGGCCGCCGTGGAGAACGGCGCGCTGTGGGCCACCCAGTTCCACCCCGAGAAGTCCGGCGATGCCGGCGCCCAGCTGCTGACCAACTGGATCGAGACGCTGTAATGCCGAAGCTTGAACTGCTCCCCGCCGTCGACGTCCGCGACGGCCAGGCCGTCCGCCTCGTGCACGGCGAGTCCGGCTCCGAGACCTCCTACGGCTCCCCGCTGGACGCCGCCCTCGCCTGGCAGAGCGCCGGCGCCGAGTGGCTGCACCTCGTCGACCTGGACGCCGCCTTCGGCACCGGCGACAACCGCGCCCTGATCGCGGAGGTCGCCGGGGCCATGGACATCAAGGTCGAGCTGTCCGGCGGCATCCGCGACGACGCCTCGCTCGCCGCCGCCCTCGCCACCGGCTGCCGCCGGGTCAACCTCGGCACCGCGGCCCTGGAGTCCCCCGAGTGGGTCGCCAAGGTCATCGCCGAGCACGGCGACAAGATCGCCGTCGGCCTCGACGTCCGCGGCACCACCCTGCGCGGCCGGGGCTGGACCCGCGACGGCGGCGACCTCTACGAGACCCTCGCCCGCCTCGACGCCGAGGGCTGCGCCCGCTACGTCGTCACCGACATCGCGAAGGACGGCACCCTCCAGGGCCCCAACCTGGGCCTGCTGCGGGACGTCTGCGCGGCCACCGACCGCCCCGTCGTCGCCTCCGGCGGGGTCTCCTCCCTCGCCGACCTCCGCGCCATCTCCCTCCTCGTCCCCGAGGGCGTCGAGGGCGCGATCGTCGGCAAGGCGCTGTACGCGAAGGCGTTCACACTGGAAGAGGCCCTCAAGGCGGTCGCCGCATGACGGACGCCGCTTCCCCCGTACGCCGGATCTCCACCGGCGCGCCCTGGGAGGAGAAGTTCGGCTACTCGCGCGCGGTCGAGCTCCCCAACGGGCTCGTCCTGGTAGCGGGCTGCACCTCCGTGGTCAACGGCCAGATCTCCGCGGGCTCCCCGTACGAGCAGGCGATCACCTCCTTCGACGTCGCGTTCGCGGCGCTGGAGCAGGTCGGTCTCACCCGCGAGGACGTCGTCCGCACCCGGATGTACATCACGCACGCCCGGGACGTGGAGGACATCGGCCGCGCCCACAAGGAGCTGTTCGACGCCGTGCGCCCCGCCGCGTCCATGATCATCGTGTCCGGTTTCGTGGACCCGAGCCTGGTCGTCGAGGTCGAGGTCGAGGCGTACCGCGGAGGCGCCCGATGAGCCTCTCCGTACGGGTCATCCCCTGCCTGGACGTCGACGGCGGCCGCGTCGTCAAGGGAGTCAACTTCCAGAACCTGCGCGATGCGGGCGACCCCGTCGAAATGGCCAAGCTGTACGACGCCGAGGGCGCCGACGAGCTGACCTTCCTCGACATCACCGCCTCCAGCGGCGACCGCGAGACGACGTACGACGTGGTCCGCCGCACCGCCGAGCAGGTCTTCATCCCGCTCACCGTCGGCGGCGGCGTCCGCACCCCGGACGACGTCGACAAGCTGCTGCGCGCCGGGGCCGACAAGGTCGGCGTCAACACCGCCGCCATCGCCCGCCCCGACCTCCTCCGCGAGATCGCCGAACGTTTCGGACGCCAGGTCCTGGTGCTGTCGGTGGACGCCCGCCGGACCCCGGAGGGCACGTTCGAGGTCACCACGCACGGCGGCCGCAGGGGCACCGGCATCGACGCCGTCGAGTGGGCCCACCGGGCCGCGGAGCTGGGCGCGGGCGAGATCCTGCTCAACTCGATGGACGCCGACGGCACGAAGGACGGCTACGACACCGAGATGATCGAGGCGGTACGGCAGCACGTCACCGTCCCCGTCATCGCCTCCGGCGGCGCCGGCCGGCTCGGTGACTTCGCCCCCGCGATCGAGGCCGGCGCGGACGCGGTGCTCGCCGCGTCCGTCTTCCACTTCGGCGACCTGCGGATCTCCGAGGTCAAGGGAGCCTTGCGGGAAGCGGGGCACCCGGTCCGCTGAGCACGTACGGCCCGGAGGCGGTATCACCGGTCCGCCGAGACCGGTGATACCGCCGATGCGTATCCACGGTGCGCGGCGCGAGAGTGGCGAGCGCCGGCGAACGACGCCGGCGGCCACGCGGCGCACCCCGAAGGCCCCCGGACGGCGGGCCCGAGGTCCCCGCGTGGTGCGGTTCTCCCACCACCGAGAGGATCCCCCCGTGCAGCAGCACCTCCCCTCCGGCACCATCCCCCCGCGCCCGAGCCGCCCCCGTACGCTCGTGGGCCTGCTGACCGCCGCCGCGGCCACCGCCGGCCTCCTGATGACCGCCCTGGTCCCGGGCGCCCAGGCGGCCGACAACCCCTACGAGCGCGGTCCGGCCCCCACCAACGCCTCCATCGAGGCGAGCAGGGGCTCGTACGCCACCTCGCAGACCTCCGTCTCCTCGCTCGTCGTGAGCGGATTCGGCGGCGGCACCATCTACTACCCGACGTCCACCGCCGACGGCACCTTCGGCGCGGTCGTCATCTCGCCCGGCTTCACCGCCTACGAGTCCTCCATCGCCTGGCTCGGGCCCCGCCTGGCGTCCCAGGGCTTCGTCGTCTTCACCATCGACACCAACACCACGCTCGACCAGCCCGACAGCCGGGGCCGCCAACTCCTCGCGGCCCTCGACTACCTGACCGAGCGCAGCTCGGTGCGCAACCGCGTGGACGCCTCCCGCCTGGGAGTGATGGGCCACTCGATGGGCGGCGGCGGCAGCCTGGAGGCCGCCAAGAGCCGCACCTCGCTGAAGGCGGCGATCCCGCTGACCGGCTGGAACACCGACAAGACCTGGCCCGAACTGCGCACGCCCACCCTGGTGGTGGGTGCGGACGGCGACTCGATCGCCCCTGTCGCCTCGCACTCCGAGCCCTTCTACCGGTCGCTGCCCGCGTCCCTGGACAAGGCGTACCTGGAGCTGCGCGGCGCCTCGCACTTCACGCCGAACAGCTCGAACACGACGATCGCCAAGTACAGCATTTCCTGGCTGAAGCGATTCATCGACAACGACACCCGCTACGAGCAGTTCCTCTGCCCGATCCCGAGCCCGAGCCTGACCATCGCGGAATACCGGGGCAACTGCCCGCACACCGCCTAGCACCGGACGTTCCGCCCCTGCCGCACTGTGCTCCCGCACAGCGCGGCAGGGGCCCGGCTGGGAGCACGCACCGCACCGGGCCGCCCCCGCGCGGGACCCGGACGCGGCGCTTCCGCCCCCGCCGGCGCGCACGTACGGTGCCGGGGTGACCCTATCGACGACCGTGCGCAGTCCGCTCCGGCTGTACGGCCGGGACGATGAACTCGCCACTCTGGAAAGCCTGTCGGAGCTGACGCTGCGGGGCGGCGGAGGTGCGCTGGTGCTGGCCGCGCCGCCCGGCCTCGGCCGTACGGCGCTGCTGCGCGCGGCCGCCGGCGCGCACCGCGACCGGGGCCCCGTGCTGTACGCCCCGGCAGCCCCCGCGACGAATCCCGTGCCCTGCGGCGGGCTGCACGCCCTGCTCGGTTCGGCACCCGCCCCCACCGGTCCTCCGTCCGCCGCCCCGCCCCTCGGCGTCTCCCCCGCCGCGCTGGCCGGCCGGCTACGGGAACTCGCCTCCGGGCGCCCCCTGCTGGTCTGCGCCGACGACGCGCACACCTGGGACGCGGCCTCCCGGAGGGCCCTCGCCTCCGTGGCCCGACGGCTGGGCGCGGGCAGCCGGACCGCCGTCCTGCTCACCGCCGCCGACGGAGCGTCCTTCGCCGGACTGCCCACGCTCCACCTCGCGCCCCTCGGCCAGGACGCGGCCTCGGCGTTCCTGGACCGGCTGATCCCGGACGCGGAGGGCCCGGACCCGGTCGTGCGCGCCGAACTCCTCCGCGAGGCGGCCGGAAACCCCCGGCTGCTCGCCGGGCTCGCCGGTCGCCTCACCCCGGACCAGCTCGCCGGCCGTACCCCGCTCCCCTTCCCCCTGCCCGGCGGCGAAGCGGTGCTGGCCGCCCACGCCGAACGCCTCGACGGGCTCCCGGCCCCGACCCGCACGCTGCTCCTGCTCGCCGCCGCGGCCCAGGAACACGAACCGGAGGGCGCGGGGGCGGACGCCCTGCTCCTGCTGCGCGCGGGCACCCGCAGCGGACTGCCCCGCACCTTCCTGGACCGGGCCCTGTTCGGCGCCACCGTCACCGAAGGGCTCCTCCAACGAGCGGGCAGCCGCGTCCACTTCGCCCACCGCCTCGTCGCCCGCGCCGTGCTCCACCACGCCCCCCGGGCCCACCGCCGCGCCGCCCACGAACTGCTCGCCGCCCTGCTGACGGAGGCCGGGGACCGGCCCTCTCCGGAAGCCCGGGGTGCCGTACCGGCGGCCCGGGCCGCGCGCCCCGTCGCCCCGCCCCCGCCCGTCCCGCTCGCCGCCCTCGTCCAGCTGGCCTGTGCCACGCCCGGGCCGGACGCCCAACTGGCCGCCCGGCTCGAAACGGCCGCCGACGCCTCCTGCCCGCACGCCGAACGCTCCGCCGCCCTGGTCCGCGCCGCCCTGCTCTCCTCCGGGCCGGTACCGCGGGCGGCCCGGTTCGCCGCGGCGGCCGAGCAGGCGCGGCTGGCGGGCGACCCGTCCCTGGCCCGCGCCCTGCTGGCCAGGACCGGGCCTCTCCCGGCCGGCGCGCCGGGCCCGGAAGCCGAGCCCGCACGGGGCCTCGCCCCCTACGTCCACGGCATGCTGGCCCTGCGCTCCGGGCCAGCCGCCGACGCCCACGAGGCCCTGCTCGCCGCCGCCGCGCTGCTCGCGCCGCACGACCCCCGCCGGGCGCTCGGCGCCCTCCTCGGTGCGGCGGAGGCCGCCTGGGCGGCGGGGGACGCCTTCGGCTACCTCGACGCCATGAACCGCCTCGCCCTCCTCCCGACGGACGAGGGCCACGAGGGCCTGGAGCCCTACCGGGCCGGCATGTGCGCCGTACTGGAGGGCCGCACCGCCGAGGGCCACGCCCTGCTCCGCCGCTGCCTCGCCCCCGCACCGGACCCCGGCGCCCCGGCCGAGCTGCTCCGGGCCGGGGTCGCCGCCCTCGTCCTCGGGGACGTCGCCGCCGCCTGCCGCGTCGGAGCCCGCGCGCTCGCCGCCGTACGGACCAGGGGGCCCGACGCACTGCTGCCCCAGGCCCTCGAACACCTCGCCTACGCGGAGCTGCGGGCCGGCCGGCACGCCGGCGCGCGGGCCCACGCCCTGGAGGGGCTGCACGCCGCCCGCCGTACCGGGCAGCCCAACAGCTCCGCCCATCTGCACGCCGTCCTCGCCCTCGCCGCCTCCGTGGAGGGGCCCGCCGAGGCGTGCGCCGCGCACGGCGACGCCGCGCTGGCCGGGGCGGGGCCGCACGGGCTGGCCCAGGTCGTCACCCTCGCCACGTGGGCCCGGGCCCGCGCTGATCTGGCCTCCGGGCGGCCCGGCGAGGCGGCGGCACGGCTGGCCCCCCTCGTCGGGACCGGCCCCGGCCGGGGCCACTTCGCCGTACGGATGCTCGCCGTGCCCTGCTGGATCGAGGCCGTCGTCCTGGGCGGCCGGCCGCCGGAGGCGCCCGGCGGACTCCGCGCGGCACTCGACGAGTTCGCGGCCTGGACCACCCGGACCGGCGACCCGGGAGCACCCGCCCAACTGGCCCGCTGCCGCGCCCTGCTGGCCCCCGACGACGAGGTGGACGCCCGCTACGCCGAGGCCCTGGCCCACCACGGCCGGGCGGGCGGTGACTTCGAACGGGCCCGCACCCTCCTGCTGTACGGGCAGTGGCTGCGCCGCCGCCGGCGCACCCGGGAGGCCCGCGGCCCGCTGCGTGACGCGCTGGTCGCCTTCCAGCGCTGCTCGGCCCGTGCGTGGGCGGACCGGGCGGCGGGGGAGCTGCGGGCGGCGGGGGAGCCGGCCGGGCCCCGGCGCGACGCCGAGGGCGGCCCGCTGGCCGCGCTCACCCCCCAGCAGCAGCGCATCGCCCGCTGTGTCGCGGAAGGGGCCACCAACCGGGAAGTGGCGCTGCGGCTGTCGCTCAGCCCGCGCACGGTCGACCACCACCTGCGCAACGTCTTCGCCGCCCTGGGCATCCGCTCCCGCACCGAACTGGCCCGGCTGCTGGGCCCCTGAGCCCTCTCGGAGGCCGGGAGGTTGCGAGACCGTGATGACGAGTTCCGTGCAGACCCCTAGGTACCGACCGGGCGGTATGCCATTCTGCGGGCGTCAGGATCGTGTCGTCGCGCTCGCCGCGCTCGCCCCGCCGGGCCGGTGCGCCGGGCCCGCCGCTCGCGCGGCCGGGCCGATTCCCGGTGGAGGCCGCCATGCCACAGGTCGTACGTTCGCGGAGCGGGGCGCTGCACGGCCCGCCCCCGGCAACGCCGTTGCCGCCCCGCTTCCGGTCCCTGGCCGGCCGCGAGGCCGTCGAGGTGCTGCACCGGGCCGCCCGGGTCCTCGTCGCGTCGCTCCCGGCCCTCACCGACCGGCTCGTCGAGGCCCTGTACGCCCAGGAGCCCGGCTACCGGGCGGCCATCGACTCCGACCGGGCCGGGGTCCGGCGGGAGGTCCACCACTCGCTGCGGCACAACGTCGGCTCCCTGATCCAGCCCCGGGAGTTCCGGGAGCCCGCCCACCGCACCTCCCGCTGGATCGGTGAGGTCCGCGCCGAGCAGGGCGTGCCGCTCGACGCCGTCCTGCACG
The DNA here is from genome assembly GCF_044756785.1 of Streptomyces sp. NPDC091649. Taxonomy (NCBI): domain Bacteria; kingdom Bacillati; phylum Actinomycetota; class Actinomycetes; order Kitasatosporales; family Streptomycetaceae; genus Streptomyces; species Streptomyces sp. NPDC091649. Next base: position 204,771 of record NZ_JBIVTR010000006.1, read on the forward strand.
CCTTCCGGATGGGCGGCGCGATGGTCTGGCAGGACCTCGTGGACGAGACCGCCCGGCGCGACCCCGACGACGTCCGGCTGCTCGTCCATGTCGCCGCCGACGTGTGGAACTTCGTCGACGAACACTGCGGGATCGTCGCGGACGCCTACCGGCAGGCCGAGCGGCGGCTGTCCTGGCGGCGCGAGAACCGCCAGCGGCTCATGGTCGCCGCCCTGCTGGACGGCACCGCCCGGATCGCGGACCTGGCGGAGGCGGCCGCGATGCTGGGCCTGCCGGAGCAGGGCCGGTACGCCGTCCTCGCGGTGGCCGGCGGCCCGGGGCCCGCCCCGCACCCGCCGCTGGAGCTGCCCGCGACGCCGGGCGCCCCGGTGCTCTGGCACCCGGGCCAGGACGCCGCGTTCGCGATCCTGCCGCTGGCCGGCCCGCCCGGCGAGCTGAGCGCGCTGGCCGCCGCACTCGACGTGCCCGCCGGGGCCCGGGCCGGGATCGGCTCCGCCGTCGAGGGCCTGGCCGCCCTCGACGACGCCCGGCGGCTGGCGGAGACCGCGCTGCGCGCCTGCCCCGCGTCCGGGGGCACCGTCCTGCTCGACGAGCACCTCCCCGACGCCCTGGTCGTGTCCTCCCCGGCTCTCGCGGGGGCGCTCGCCGACCGGGTGCTGGGCCCGCTGGACCGCCTGGACCCCGCAGACCGCGACGTCATCGTGGAGACCCTCACCGCCTGGCTGGACGCGGACGGCTCGGCGCAGCGGGCGGGCGCGAAGCTCTACTGCCACCGCAACACCGTCCTCAACCGCCTCCGCCGCTTCGAACAGCTCACCGGCCGCTGCCTGACCCGCCCCCGGGACGCGGTGGAGGTGTCGCTCGCCCTGGCGGCGCGACGGCTCCTCGGGGGGTAGGCCCGGACGGGTTCGCGGAACGATGTCGCCGGCGCGGACTACAGGGTGCGGCAGCGGGCTTCGACGTCATCGCCGCCGGGGCCACGGGCGAAGGCCCGGCCGGACTCCTTGGTCCGTTCGCCGCCGACGGGTGCGAGAACGGCCTCGTAGGAGCGGGCCGAACTGCCCCGCTGACCCGGCCGCCCGGAGCCCTGGGCCTACATCCCCAGCTCCGCCGACTTCAGCCGCTCCACCGCCGCCTGGTCGCCCTCCACCTCGACGTCCGCCGCGTCCTGCCGGCCGAACGCGTACAGCAGCAGCTCGGCGGGCTCCCCGGTCACCGTCACCACCGGGGTCCCCTTGTGGGCCACCGCCGTCTGGCCGTCCGGGCGGCGCAGCACCAGCCCCACCGGGGACCGGCGGCCCAGCAGCCGGGCCGTCCGCTCGGTGCGCGACCACAGCACATCGGAGAAGACGGGGTCCAGCTCGCGGCGCGACCAGTCGGGCTGCGCCCGGCGCACGTCCTCCGCGTGGACGAAGAACTCGACGGTGTTCGCCGCCTCGTCGATCTGTTTGAGGGACATCGGGGAGAACCGGGGCGGGCCGGTGCGGATCAGCTGGATCAGTTCCTCGTACGGCTTCGCCGCGAACTCCGCCTGCACCCGCTCCAGCCGGGCCTTCAGCGCGTCCACCAGCAGCCCGCCCGCCGCGTCCGCGCGGCGTTCGCGGACCACCACATGGGCGGCCAGATCGCGGGTCTTCCAGCCGTCGCACAAGGTCAGGGCCTCGGGGCCGGCCGCTTCCAACAGATCGGCGAGCAGAAGACGTTCACGCTTCGCATGGGTCGACATGCCCGCCAGCGTACGACCGTCAACCGGGGTCCGCCCAGTGGACGGCCGCCCGGAGGGACCCCGCGGCCACGGCACAATGGGCCCATGACGAGCACGCCCGGCACCACGCCGCCCGCCAGCAGCCTCGACCCGGCCATCGCCGCCCGCCTCAAGCGCGGCGCCGACGGGCTGGTCCCGGCCATCGCCCAGCAGTACGACACCGGCGAGGTACTGATGCTCGGCTGGATGGACGACGAGGCGCTGCACCGCACCCTCACCACGGGCCGCTGCACCTACTGGTCGCGCAGCCGCCAGGAGTACTGGGTCAAGGGCGACACCTCCGGCCACGTCCAGCACGTGAAGTCCGTGGCCCTGGACTGCGACGCCGACACCGTCCTGGTCCGGGTCGACCAGACCGGCGCCGCCTGCCACACGGGCGACCGCACCTGCTTCGACGCCGACGTCATCCTTCCCCCCGCCCAGTAAGGTCACCGGCCATGGATCTCGACACCTTCCGCGAACTGGCCGTCGACCGGCGTGTCATCCCCGTCAGCCGCCGCCTCCTCGCGGACGGCGACACCCCGGTGGGCCTGTACCGCAAGCTCGCCGCGGAGCGCACCGGCACCTTCCTCCTGGAATCCGCCGAGAACGGCCGGACCTGGTCGCGCTACTCGTTCATCGGCGTCCGCAGCGACGCCACCCTCACCGCCCGCGACGGCGAGGCCCACTGGCTCGGCGCCCCGCCCGTGGGCGTCCCGGCGGGCGGCGACCCGCTGGACGCGCTGCGCGCCGCGGTCGAGGCCCTGCACACCCCGCGCGACCTGGTCGGCGACGCGGGTCTGCCGCCGTTCACCGGCGGCATGGTCGGCTACCTCGGCTACGACGTCGTACGCCGCCTGGAGAAGATCGGCGAGCACGGCGGCGACGACCTGAAGCTGCCCGAGCTGACCATGCTCCTCACCTCCGACCTCGCCGTGCTCGACCACCGTGACGGCACCGTCCTGCTGATCGCCAACGCGATCAACCACAACGACCTCGACACCGGCGTCGACGAGGCCCACGCGGACGCCGTCGCCCGCCTCGACGCCATGGAGCGGGACCTGCGCCGCCCGGTCGAGAGCGCCCCCGCCGTCATGCCCCCGTCCGAGCTGCCGCAGTACACCGAACTGTGGGGCGGCGAGGCGTACAGGGACGCCGTCGTGGACATCAAGGAGCGGATCCGGGCGGGCGAGGCGTTCCAGGTCGTCCCCTCCCAGCGCTTCGAGACCCCGTGCACGGCGAGCGCCCTGGACGTCTACCGGGTGCTGCGGGCCACCAACCCGTCCCCGTACATGTATCTCCTGCGGTTCGACGGATTCGACGTCGTCGGCTCCAGCCCCGAGGCCCTGGTCAAGGTGGAGGACGGCCGGGCCATGGTGCACCCGATCGCCGGGACCCGGCACCGGGGCGCCACCCCGCAGGAGGACCAGACGCTCGCCGACGAGCTGCTCGCCGACCCCAAGGAGCGCGCCGAGCACCTGATGCTCGTCGACCTGGGCCGCAACGACCTGGGGCGGGTCTGCGAACCCGGCAGCGTCGAGGTCGTCGACTTCATGTCGATCGAGCGCTACTCCCACGTGATGCACATCGTCTCCACCGTCACCGGGCGCGTCGCCGAGGACCGCACCGCGTTCGACGTGCTGACCGCCTGCTTCCCCGCGGGCACCCTCTCCGGCGCTCCCAAGCCCCGCGCCATGCAGATCATCGAAGAGCTGGAGCCGAGCCGCCGCGGACTGTACGGGGGCTGCGTCGGCTACCTCGACTTCGCCGGGGACTCCGACACCGCCATCGCCATCCGGACCGCCCTCCTCCGCGACGGCACCGCGTACGTCCAGGCCGGAGCCGGGGTCGTCGCCGACTCCGACCCGGTCGCCGAGGACACCGAGTGCCGCAACAAGGCGGCGGCCGTGCTCCGCGCCGTCCATACCGCCAACCGGCTCCACGACCGCTGAACCGGTAGGGGATAGTGGAGGGCGTGAGCGCCGCCCCCGTACCCCAGCCCCGTGCCCGAACCGCCGACTCCGCCTCCGGTGCCGCGCCCGACTCCGCGGGGAGCCGCCGCAGTCTCGCGGCCGGTCTGCTCCTCGGCGCGGCCGGCGCGACCGTCGTCCTCCTCGCCTCCGGGCAGACCTGGGCCGAGGGCGAAGCGGCCACCGGCGGCGGCGCCCTCCCGCTGGCCGTCGACGGCCGGGACGTCACCGGCGTCCCGGCCGCCCTGGCCGTCGTCTCTCTCGCCGCCCTCGTCGCCGTCTTCGCCGTACGCGGCGCCGGCCGCCGGGTCGTCGCCGCCCTCCTCGCCCTCAGCGGTCTCGGCGCCGCCGGAGCCGCCTGGGCCGGCGGCTCCGACAGCACGGCCCTCGACGAGGAGGCCGCCCGCACCACCGGCGACGCGGCGGCCACCATCCACGCGCTCAGCCACACCGCCTGGCCCTACGTCACCGCCGCCGGCGGCCTGCTCATCCTGGCCGCCGGGCTCCTCGCGCTGCGCTACGGCAGCCGCTGGCCCGCCATGTCCGGAAAGTACGAGCGCGACGGAACCCCCCGCCCCGGCAAGGCGCCCGCCGCCCCCGACCCGGACCGCCCCGAGGACCTGTGGAAGGCCCTGGACCGCGGCGAGGACCCGACGCGCGAGGTCTGACCCCAGGCTCACCCCCCGCGGCCCCGTACGGGACAATGGAACCGAGCCGTCCCCGGGCGGCGGCCACAGCTACCGCGTCACCCACAGCGCAACACCACGAGGAGCAACTCATGGCGGGCAACAGCCACGGACACACCCCGGCCGCCTGGACCGGTGTCATCATCTCTTTCATCGGCTTCTGCGTCGCAGGCGTCTTCATGGTCGCGGCCAACCCGCTCGGCTTCTGGGCCGGCATCGCCGTCATCTTCGCCGGCGGTCTCGTGGGTCTCGCCATGAAGGTGGCCGGCCTCGGCATGCCGAAGGAATCGTCCGAAATGGTCGAGGCCCGGGAGCGGGCCGGGCAGGCGCAGACCTCCCACTGACCCGGACACCGGCCCGTCCCGGCCGACACGCCGACAGGCGCAGCCCTCCACCGGGGCTGCGCCTCTTCGCGTCGGCGGGGGACAATCGGCGGGTGGACGCCTCGCCTACCCCCGCCGCAGCCCCGCCGCCGGACCCCGAAACCGCAGCGCCGCAGCGCGCTGCCGCCCCCGGACCGGCCGCGCCGCCGCACCCGCCGGCCGCCCCGGGCCCGCCCGTCTTCGCGCGCACCCCGGTGCCCGCCTCCCGGACGCGCAGGCTCGCCACACCGGTCGGCATCCTCGCCGCGGTCGCGGGCGCCTTCGCCTACGTCGGCACCGTCGACCCGAACGAGTCCGGCCACTACCCGGTCTGCCCGCTGCTCAAGCTGACCGGGCTCCTGTGCCCCGGCTGCGGCGGGCTGCGCAGCGCCCACGCCTTCATCCACGGCGATCTCGGCGCGGCGTTCGCCGCCAACGCGATCGCCACCGCCGGCTACTTCCTCTTCGCCGCCGTCTGGGTCCTCTGGCTGGTCCGGGCCTGGCGCGGCCGGCCCCTGCGGATCGGTCTGGCACCCGCCTGGTGGTGGGGTGTGGGAGCCGTCCTGCTGGTCTTCACCGTGGTCCGGAATCTGCCGTTCGGATCGGCGCTGGCCCCCTGAACGACCGGGCCGGCCCGGTCGGACGACCAGGGAGTGGGACGCCGCGTGGCCGGATGCGGTCCCCGGGGCGTCCTGCGGATACCATCGGTACGGCTGATCCTGTTCACCGTCACCCGTCCGGAAGGGGGCCGCTCGCGTGAGTGTGCTCGACGAGATCATCGACGGCGTTCGCGCCGACCTCGCGGAGCGGCAGGCGCGCGTCAGCCTCGACGAGCTGAAGGAGCGCGCGGCCCGCGCTCCCCAGGCCAAGGACGGAGTCGCCGCCCTGCGCGGCGAGGGCGTGACCGTCATCTGCGAGGTCAAGCGCTCGTCCCCCTCCAAGGGGGCCCTTGCCGCCATCGCCGACCCCGCCGCGCTCGCCGCGGACTACGAGGCCGGCGGCGCGTCCGTCATCTCGGTCCTCACCGAGGAGCGCCGCTTCGGCGGCTCGCTCGCCGATCTGGAGGCCGTCCGCGCCAAGGTCGACACCCCGATCCTGCGCAAGGACTTCATCGTCACCTCGTACCAGCTGTGGGAGGCCCGCGCCTACGGCGCCGACCTCGCCCTGCTGATCGTCGCCGCCCTCGACCAGGAAGCCCTGGTCTCCCTCATCGAGCGCGCGGAGTCCATCGGACTCACCCCGCTCGTCGAGGCGCACGACGAGGAGGAGGCGGAGCGCGCCGTGGACGCCGGAGCCAGGATCATCGGTGTCAACGCGCGTAACCTCCGGGACCTCAAGGTCGACCGCTCCACCTTCGAGCGCGTCGCCCCCGAGATCCCCGACCACATCGTCAAGGTCGCCGAGTCCGGCGTCCGGGGCCCGCACGACCTGATCGCGTACGCCAACGCCGGCGCCGACGCCGTCCTGGTCGGCGAGTCCCTGGTCACCGGCCGCGACCCGCGCGCCGCCGTCGCCGACCTGGTCGCCGCGGGCGCCCACCCGGCGCTCCGCCACGGCCGCGGCTGACCGGAGGATCCGAACGACCATGACCGACCGTCCCGCGCCCCGCACCCGGCCGGGCCTCGGCCCCGCCGGGGCTGCGGCCCGGGACCCGCACGCCCCGCTGGCGCGCGGGTGCCGGCCGCGAGGCTGCCGCGCCCCCGCCCGGCGTGTGCACGGCCGGCGCGTGCGGTATGTCATCGGGGACGAGCCCGGTCAGGTGAACGGGATGCGATGGCGCCCGGGGCCCGCGCCGCAAGCGAGCCCCGGCCGACGTACCGCACCGTCGCTGACGTGCCCCTGAGCCGCGGCGGCACCTTCTCCGTACGTACGACCGCACCGCCGTGACCGCCGACAGGCCCCGGTGGCGCTCGCTGCTCGGCGCATACGGTGAACCCACCCGTTGCCATGCCAAGGAGCACGTCGCATGTCGTCCGACTTCTTCATTCCGGACCCCGAGGGTCTGGTCCCCGGCGCCGAGGGCTATTTCGGCGCCTACGGCGGCAAATTCATCCCGGAGGCGCTCGTCGCCGCCGTGGACGAGGTCGCCGTCGAGTACGACAAGGCCAAGGCCGATCCCGCCTTCGCCGCCGAGCTCAACGAGCTCATGGTCCACTACACGGGGCGGCCCAGCGCACTGACCGAGGTCGCGCGCTTCGCCGAGCACGCGGGCGGCGCCCGGATCTTCCTCAAGCGCGAGGACCTGAACCACACCGGCTCCCACAAGATCAACAATGTGCTGGGCCAGGCGCTCCTCACCAAGCGCATGGGCAAGACCCGCGTCATCGCCGAGACCGGAGCCGGCCAGCACGGCGTCGCCACCGCGACCGCCTGCGCCCTCTTCGGCCTCGACTGCACCGTCTACATGGGCGAGATCGACACCGAGCGCCAGGCGCTGAACGTGGCCCGGATGCGGATGCTCGGCGCCGAGGTCGTCGCCGTGAAGTCGGGCTCGCGGACCCTGAAGGACGCCATCAACGAGGCGTTCCGCGACTGGGTCGCCAACGTGGACCGTACGCACTACCTCTTCGGCACGGTCGCCGGCCCGCACCCCTTCCCGGCGATGGTCCGCGACTTCCACCGCGTCATCGGCGTCGAGGCCCGCCGCCAGCTCCTGGAGCGCACGGGCCGCCTTCCGGACGCGGCGGTCGCCTGCGTCGGCGGCGGCTCCAACGCCATCGGCCTCTTCCACGCCTTCATCCCCGACGCCGGGGTCCGCCTGGTGGGCTGCGAGCCCGCCGGGCACGGGGTGGAGACCGGCGAGCACGCGGCCACCCTCACCGCGGGGGAGCCCGGCATCCTGCACGGTTCCCGCTCCTACGTCCTCCAGGACGACGAGGGCCAGATCACCGAGCCGTACTCCATCTCGGCGGGGCTGGACTACCCGGGCATCGGACCCGAGCACGCCTACCTCAAGGACATCGGCCGCGGCGAGTACCGGGCCGTCACCGACGACGCGGCCATGCGGGCCCTGCGCCTGCTGTCCCGCACGGAGGGCATCATCCCGGCCATCGAGAGCGCCCACGCGCTCGCCGGAGCCCTGGACCTCGGCAAGGAGCTGGGCGATGACGGGCTGATCCTCGTCAACCTGTCCGGCCGCGGCGACAAGGACATGGACACCGCCGCCCGCTACTTCGGGCTCTACGACACCGACGCCGCCGTCGAAGCGGACGCCGGCAGCGACCGCGCCGAGATCGAGGGGGACGCCAAGTGAGCGGCAACATCGAGCTGTTGGACGCCACCCTGGCCGCCACCCGGGCCGAGGGCCGGGCGGCGCTCATCGCCTACCTCCCGGCGGGCTTCCCGACCGTCGACGGCGGCATCGAGGCGGTCAAGGCCGTCATCGCGGGCGGCGCGGACATCGTCGAGATCGGGCTCCCGCACAGTGACCCGGTCCTCGACGGGCCGGTCATCCAGACCGCCGACGACATCGCCCTGCGCGGCGGCGTCCGGATCGCCGACGTGATGCGCACGGTCCGCGAGGCCCACGAGGCCACCGGCGTCCCGATCCTGGTCATGACGTACTGGAACCCCGTCGACCGCTACGGCGTCGAGCGGTTCACCGCCGAGCTGGCCGAGGCGGGCGGCGCCGGCTGCATCCTGCCCGACCTGCCGGTCCAGGAGTCCGCGCTGTGGCGCGAACACGCCGACAAGCACGGCCTCGCCACCGTGTTCGTCGTCGCCCCCAGCAGCCAGGACGCCCGCCTCGCCACCATCACGGCGGCCGGGAGCGGATTCGTCTACGCCGCCTCCCTGATGGGCGTCACCGGCACCCGCGCCTCCGTCGGCGCCCAGGCCCAGGACCTGGTGGGACGCACCCGCGCCACCACCGGCCTGCCGGTCTGCGTCGGCCTCGGCGTCTCCAACGCGGCACAGGCCGCCGAGGTCGCCGGGTTCGCGGACGGCGTGATCGTCGGCTCGGCCTTCGTCAAGGCCCTGCTGGACGCACCCGACGAGGCCGCGGGCCTCGCCGCCGTCCGCTCACTGGCGGGCGAACTGGCCGAAGGCGTTCGAAAGCGCTGACCCCTTGGGTCACCCGAATGGGTGGATTGTGGACCGGGGAGGCGCGGAGGTGCCTCCCCGGTTCGTTCCCCGGGTGTGAGCGACAAGATCCCTGAGGGAAACAGAAGCGCGCGAGAGCGCCTGGCCCAGCAGCGCGAGCGGGAGAAGGGGCGCGAGAAGCGCCGCCGGACGCTGATCGTCGCCTCGGCGGTGGTCGGCGTGCTGGCCCTGGCCGCCGTGATCGGCCTGATCGCGGCCAACGCGGGCAAGGGCGGCGAAGACACCGCCTCCGGCCCCGCGGTCGCGCCCTCGGGCGCGATCGGCGAGGACGCCCTGACCCTGCCGGTCGGCGCTGCCGACGCCCCGTCCACCCTCACGATCTGGGAGGACTTCCGCTGCCCCGTCTGCGCCCAGTTCGAGAACGCCTTCCGGGACACCATCGAGGAGCTGGTGGACGAGGGCCGGATCAGGGTGGAGTATCACCTGGCCACCATCATCGACGGCAACCTCGGCGGCAGCGGGTCGCTGCGGGCCGCCAACGCCGCAGCCTGCGCCCAGGACGCCGGCAAGTTCGCGCCCTACCACGACGTCCTCTTCAGCAACCAGCCTCCCGAGCCGGACGACGCCTTCGGCAAGAACAGCCGGCTGATCGAGCTGGCCGGGAAGGTGGAGGGGCTCGACACGCCGGGCTTCCGCAGCTGTGTGGAGGACGGCGAGCACGACAGCTGGGTGCAGAAGTCCGACACGGCGTTCCGCGAGGGCGGCTTCCAGGGCACGCCGACCGTGCTGCTCAACGGGGAGTCCGTCTTCCCGAGCAAGGGAGACGAGCAGATCTCCCCGGAGAATCTGAAGAAGTGGGTCGCCGCGGCCAACAAGGGCAAGAAGCCGGGCACCGCCTTCCCCTCGGCCCCGGCCGACGGGTCCACCGGCCCGGCCGCCCCGTCCTCGGCCTCCTGAGGCGGTCCCGGACGACGGGGGCGCCGGCCGGGGGACGGAGGCATGGCCGCGGGCCCGGAAGACGCGCCCTCGTTACCCAGACGTTGCCGGGTGGCTTGCCGTACCCACCGCCCGGCAGGGTAGCGTCGACCTCGCCATGAATCTTGCCTCCATTCCCAGCCCGTCGACCGGCGTGATCGAGCTCGGCCCGATCCCGCTCCGCGGCTACGCGTTCTGCATCATCATCGGTGTCTTCGTCGCCGTCTGGTTCGGCAACAAGCGCTGGATCGCCCGGGGCGGCAAAGCCGGCACCGTGGCCGACATCGCCGTCTGGGCAGTGCCCTTCGGCCTCGTCGGCGGCCGGCTCTACCACGTGATCACCGACTACCAGCTGTACTTCAGCGACGGTGAGAACTGGGTCGACGCCTTCAAGATCTGGGAGGGCGGCCTCGGCATCTGGGGCGCGGTCGCGTTCGGCGCGGTCGGGGCCTGGATCGGCTGCCGCCGCCGGGGCATCCCGCTGCCCGCCTGGGCCGACGCGATGGCCCCGAGCCTCGCCATCGCGCAGGCCATCGGCCGCTGGGGCAACTGGTTCAACCAGGAGCTGTACGGCAAGCCCACCGACCTCCCCTGGGCACTGGAGATCAGCGAGGGCCCGAACCGGGCCGCCGGGACGTACCACCCGACCTTCCTGTACGAGTCGCTGTGGTGCATCGGTGTGGCGCTGCTGGTCATCTGGGCCGACCGCCGCTTCCGGCTCGGTCACGGGCGGGCGTTCGCGCTGTACGTCGCGGCCTACTGCGCCGGGCGGGGCTGGATCGAGTACATGCGGGTCGACGAGGCCCACCACATCCTGGGCCTCCGTCTGAACGTGTGGACCGCGATCGTCGTCTTCGTCCTCGCCGTCGTCTACATCGTGGTCTCCGCGAAGGTCCGCCCGGGCCGAGAGGAGACCGTCGAGCCCGACCGGGACGCCGCCACCGAGAAGAAGGACGGCCCCGCCGACGAGAACGGCTCCGGCGAGGACGGTCCGGCCGACAGCGGCTCCGACGGCAGCGCCCCCGCGAAGAAGGACCCGCTCACCAAGGACGAGCCCGGCCGGGACGCCACCGCCGAGAGCGCCGAAGCAGCCGAGAAGAGCTGACCGGACGCGCCCCGGCGGGCGCGTCCACCCGCACACCTCCCGCTCGCACGAGGCCCACAGGCCGTCGAGGTCCCGGACGTCCGGGAAGACCGACTAGGCGGGGGGGCGGCAGCGCGGCCGCCCGGGCCGCCACCACGAGCCGGCCGCGCGACCAGTCGAGCCCACGGTCCTCCCGTACCCCCAGATCGGCCCGCAGGTCCGCCTCGCCCAGCGCGATGCCCCGGACGGCGGGGTCGGGGGGGGGGGGGGGGGGGCGGCGGGGCGGGGGGGGGGGCCCGCCCCCCCCCCCCCCCCCCGACTCCAGCAGCGGATAGAGCGGGACGCCGGGGGCCACCGCCGCCACATGGTGCACGGAGACGGCGTGGGTGATCCTCGGAAGCCGGAAGCCGGAAGCCGGAAGCCGGAAGCCGGAAGCCGGAAGCCGGAAGCCGGAAGCCGGAAGCCGGAAGCCGGAAGCCGGAAGCCGGACAGGCCCGGCAGCCCCGTCAGCGCCCGGATGTCGTCCTCCCCGTGGACCCGGACATGGACCGGTACGGCGTCGGGGGCCACGGTCACCGGGTCGGCGAGGAGTTCGGCGGTGGCGGAGCGCGCGTACTCCTTGCGGTGGGGGGGGCGACCGCGTCCTCCATGTCGACGATCACCACGTCGGCACCGCAGCCCAGTGCCTTGGCCACCACATCCGGCCGGTCCCCGGGCACGTACAGCCAGGTGTTCACGCTGCCTCGATCTCGCTGCGGTAGGGCATGGACGTGGAGGCGCCGGGCCGCTGGACGCAGAGCGCGGCGGCCGACGAGGCGAAGGCCAGCGCCTTGGCGGCCGGCCGCCCCTCACCGAGCGCCACCGCCAGGGCCCCGACGAAGGTGTCCCCGGCCCCGGTCGTGTCGACGGCGGTCACCTCGGGCGCCGCGAAGAGCACCGGCTCGCCGCCCCGTGCCGCGTACAGGGCCCCCTTCGCGCCGAGCGTGATGATCACCTCGGGAACCTGGCGCAGCAGGATCTGCGCCGCCGCGTGCGGCTCGTCCTGCCCCGAAAGCTCGGCGGCCTCGTGCTCGTTGGGCACCAGGAGGTCGATGTGGTCCAGGAGCTCCTCGGGCAACGGCTGGACGGGGGAGGGGGTGAGGACGGTCCGCACGCCCTGGGCGCGGGCCGCGCGAGCCCCCTCGACCACGGCCGGGAGCGGGAGTTCGAGCTGCATGAGCAGCAGGTCGGCGGCGGCGATCGCGGCGATCTCCCCGGGCCCGAGCGCGGTGACGACGCCGTTGGCGCCGGGGATCACCACGATCGCGTTGGAGCCGGAGTCGTCCACCACGATGTGCGCGGTCCCGCTGGGCCCCTCGGCGGTGTGCAGAAGGTCGGTGTCCACCCCCGCGTGTTCGAGGCCCTCGCGCAGCAGGGTGCCGTACGCGTCGTCGCCGACCGCGCCGATCATCGTCACCTCCCCGCCGGCGCGGGCCGCGGCGACGGCCTGGTTGGCGCCCTTGCCGCCGGGGACCGTCCGGAACTCCCGTCCGGTGACGGTCTCGCCGCGTCCGGGGGCGCGGGCCGTGTAGGCGACGAGATCCATGTTGGTGCTGCCGAGTACCGCGATGCGGGTCATGGGCGCAGAGCCTCCTGATGGGTCAGTGCGGCGAGAGTGTCGAACCCGGTCCGTCGAAGCCGGGGGCGAGATCGCCCAGGCGGTCCCGGCCGCCGCGTGCCTGTCCCGGGTCGCGGACTCGGTGCCCGCCCTGGCCGGGGCGCTGACCGGGGCGACCGGCTCGGCCTCCGCCGTGCCGGCGGGCCGGCGCGAGGCGTGCCGCACCCTGGCGGGCTGTGCGCTGCCCCGGCTCGCGGGCACGGACCTGATCGGACTCGCCGGGCTGCCGGCAGCCACGGAACCGGCAGCTCCGGGCGGACGATTCCGACATGACGCCCACGACGGCTACGGCAGCCGCACCCGTCCCCTCGACGCCGGGGGCCCTCCCGCCCGCTCCCGGTCCCAGCGGCGCGCCCCCGGCCCGTTGCCTGCCGACCGCCGTGTCCATGTGTCGCCCTTCGTCCGCGCGGCGGGTCCCTGTCCCCGGTCCGTCGCCGGGCTCTGTCCGCATCTGTGCCACGCGGAGGGCCGGGGGAGACGCGAAAGGCGGGGAAAGGGGCCAGGCGGATGACGGCCGAGATAGCTGAGGCTGGCCTTCCTTTGCAGGTCAGAGGGGGTGTAGGCGAGCCTTGCCTTGCTGGCGGCGACCGCCCGAACGGCGTAGTTTGGACTTCGTCGAAAGTTGTACTCAGCGGGGACAGGTGGGGTGACGGCCCGCCGGGGACAAGGGGAGAAGCACGCCGTGGCCATCATCGAGACCGACGCCGTCCTGCACGAGGCGCACCGGGACAACCACACCCACCGGGACGTGAACGGCGGCTGGCTGCGCCCCGCCGTCTTCGGCGCGATGGACGGCCTGGTCTCCAACCTCGCCCTGATGACCGGCGTCGCGGGCGGCGCGGTCTCCCAGCAGACGATCGTGATCACGGGGCTCGCCGGACTGGCCGCCGGCGCGTTCTCCATGGCGGCCGGCGAATACACCTCCGTCGCCTCCCAGCGCGAGCTGGTCGAGGCCGAGCTGGACGTCGAGCGCCGGGAGCTGCGCAAGCACCCCAAGGACGAGATGGCCGAGCTCGCCGCGCTCTACGAGGCCCGGGGCGTGGAGGCCCCGCTGGCCCGCGAGGTCGCCCGGCAGCTGTCGCTCGACCCGGAGCAGGCCCTGGAGATCCATGCCCGGGAGGAGCTCGGCATAGACCCGAACGACCTGCCCTCCCCGCTCGTCGCCGCGGTCTCCTCGTTCGGCGCCTTCGCGCTCGGCGCCCTGCTGCCCGTCCTGCCCTACCTCCTCGGCGCGAGCGCCCTGTGGCCCTCGGTCCTCCTCGCGCTGCTCGGCCTCTTCGGCTGCGGCGCGCTGGTGGCCCGGGTGACGGCCCGCGGCTGGTGGTTCAGCGGACTGCGCCAGCTCCTCCTCGGTGGAGCGGCGGCGGCGCTGACCTACGGACTCGGCACCTTGTTCGGCGTCGCCGTCGGATGACGCGTGATGTGCGGGGCGGGCCCGTGGCGTGCGCCCGGGGCGGGTGGACTCCGGACGGCGTAACGGGACCGGGCCGGGCGGGGCGACCGTCCGGCCACCCGTGTGATGTACGTCTTGGCGCCGCCCACTGGGCGGGACGGGCCCGACGGCCATAAAGTGAGCCCCTATGCAGGGCTGCACATAAGTAGCCGGTTACTCGGTGGTTTCGCTTCCCCGGTCACCGGGCATGAGCCGTAAGCACCGCAGGCAACGACGCCTGCTCTCTGCGGGTCCCCGGGCGCCGATCGTTCCGACAGTGACCCACCCTTTGGTCAGTCCGGTCACTTCTGGTCACCCAGTCGTCGGCCTCCATGGTGTCCGTATGCTGGAACAAGCCTTCCGCTTCTTGAGAAGCGCCTCATCATGTAACCTGCACGAAATTTCGCAGAGGGCCAACGTCGTCCCTCGGCACCGCAAATGCCACGACGACGACGGGAGAGCCGATGCGTATCGACGCCTGGTCGCCCATGGACGGTCGCCCCGCCCAGCAGGGGATGTACGACCCCCGTAACGAACACGACGCCTGTGGTGTCGGGTTCGTGGCCACTCTGACCGGTGTGGCCAGCCATGAGCTGGTCGAGCAGGCGCTGACCGTGCTGCGCAACCTCGAACACCGGGGCGCCACCGGCTCGGAGCCCGATTCCGGCGACGGCGCCGGTATCCTCTGCCAGGTCCCCGACGCCTTCCTCCGCGCCGAGACCCCTTTCGAACTTCCCGAGGCCGGCTCCTACGCCGTGGGCATCGCCTTCCTCCCCGCGGAAGACTCCGCCGGGGCCGTCCGGACGATCGAGCGGATCGCCACCCAGGAGGGGCTGAAGGTCCTCGGCTGGCGTGACGTCCCGGTCGCACCCGCCCTCCTCGGCAAGGGCGCCCGCGCCACCATGCCCGAGTTCCGCCAGGTCTTCGTCGCCGACGGCGAGAGCGCCGGCATCGCCCTGGACCGCAAGGCCTTCGTCCTGCGCAAGCGTGCCGAGCGGGAGGCCGGGGTGTACTTCCCCTCGCTCTCCGCCCGCACCATCGTCTACAAGGGCATGCTCACCACCGGGCAGCTGGAGCCGTTCTTCCCGGACCTCTCCGACCGCCGCTTCGCCTCCACGATCGCCCTGGTCCACTCGCGCTTCTCCACCAACACCTTCCCCAGCTGGCCGCTGGCCCACCCGTACCGCTTCGTCGCGCACAACGGTGAGATCAACACGGTCAAGGGCAACCGCAACTGGATGAAGGCCCGCGAGTCCCAGCTCGCCTCCGAACTCTTCGGCCAGGCGCAGCTGAGCCGGATCTTCCCCGTCTGCACCCCGGACGCCTCCGACTCGGCCTCCTTCGACGAGGTCCTGGAGCTGCTCCACCTCGGCGGGCGCTCGCTGCCGCACTCGGTGCTGATGATGGTCCCCGAGGCGTGGGAGAACCACGACTCCATGGACCCGGCCCGGCGGGCGTTCTACCAGTACCACGCCACGATGATGGAGCCCTGGGACGGCCCGGCCTGCGTCACCTTCACCGACGGCGTCCAGGTCGGCGCGGTCCTCGACCGCAACGGTCTGCGCCCCGGACGCTACTGGGTCACCGACGACGGCCTCGTCGTGCTCTCCTCCGAGGTCGGCGTCCTGGACATCGACCCGGCCAAGGTCGTCCGCAAGGGCCGCCTCCAGCCCGGCAAGATGTTCCTCGTCGACACCGCCGAGCACCGCATCATCGAGGACGACGAGATCAAGGCGTCCCTCGCCGCCGAGCAGCCCTACCAGGAGTGGCTGGAGACCGGCGAGATCGAGCTGAGCGACCTGCCCGAGCGCGAGCACATCGTGCACACGCACGCGTCGGTCACCCGCCGCCAGCAGACCTTCGGCTACACCGAGGAAGAGCTCCGCGTCATCCTCGCGCCGATGGCCCGCACCGCCGGCGAACCGCTCGGCTCCATGGGCACCGACTCGCCGATCGCCGCGCTCTCCGAGCGCCCCCGGCTGCTCTTCGACTACTTCACCCAGCTCTTCGCCCAGGTCACCAACCCGCCGCTGGACGCCATCCGCGAGGAGCTCGTCACCTCGCTGCGCTCCTCGCTGGGCCCCCAGGGCAACATCCTGGAGCCGACCGCCGCGGCCTGCCGCAGCGTCACGCTGCCCTTCCCGGTGATCGACAACGACGAGCTCGCCAAGCTGATACACATCAACGCCGACGGCGACATGCCGGGCATGAAGGCCGCCACCCTCGCCGGTCTCTACCGGGTCGGCGGCGGCGGCGACGCGCTGGCCGCGCGGATCGAGGAGATCTGCACCGAGGTCGACGCCGCCATCGAGGACGGCGCCCGCCTCGTCGTCCTCTCCGACCGGCACTCCGACGCCGAGCACGCCCCGATCCCCTCGCTGCTGCTCACCTCCGCCGTCCACCACCACCTCATCCGCACCAAGCAGCGCACCCAGGTGGGCCTGCTGGTCGAGGCCGGGGACGTCCGCGAGGTCCACCACGTCGCCCTGCTCATCGGCTACGGCGCCGCCGCGGTCAACCCGTACCTCGCCATGGAGTCCGTCGAGGACCTGGTCCGCGCCGGGACCTTCATCGAGAACGTCGAGGCCGAGCAGGCCATCCGGAACCTGATCTACGCGCTCGGCAAGGGCGTCCTGAAGGTCATGTCCAAGATGGGCATCTCCACCGTCGCCTCCTACCGCGGCGCGCAGGTCTTCGAGGCCGTCGGCCTCGACGAGGGGTTCGTCGCGACGTACTTCAACGGCACCGCCACCAAGATCGGCGGCGCCGGCCTGGACGTCATCGCCCAGGAGGTCGCCGCCCGGCACACCAAGGCGTACCCCGCCTCCGGCATCGCGGCCTCCCACCGCGCCCTGGAGATCGGCGGCGAGTACCAGTGGCGGCGCGAGGGCGAACCGCACCTGTTCGACCCGGAGACGGTCTTCCGCCTCCAGCACGCCACCCGCAACCGGCGCTACGACATCTTCAAGCAGTACACCGGCCGGGTGAACGAGCAGTCCGAGCGGCTGATGACGCTCCGCGGCCTCTTCGGCTTCGACTCCGGCCGCGAGCCGATCCCCCTCGACGAGGTCGAGCCCGCGTCCGAGATCGTCAAGCGCTTCTCCACCGGCGCGATGTCCTACGGCTCGATCTCCCGCGAGGCGCACGAGACGCTCGCCATCGCCATGAACCAGCTCGGCGGAAAGTCGAACACCGGCGAGGGCGGCGAGGACGCCGACCGCCTGTACGACCCGGCGCGCCGCTCCTCCATCAAGCAGGTCGCCTCCGGCCGCTTCGGAGTGACCAGCGAATACCTGGTCAACGCGGACGACATCCAGATCAAGATGGCCCAGGGCGCCAAGCCCGGCGAGGGCGGCCAGCTGCCCGGCCACAAGGTCTACCCGTGGGTCGCCAAGACGCGTCACTCGACGCCCGGCGTCGGCCTCATCTCGCCGCCGCCGCACCACGACATCTACTCCATCGAAGACCTCGCCCAGCTGATCCACGACCTGAAGAACGCGAACCCGCAGGCGCGGATCCACGTGAAGCTGGTCTCCGAGGTCGGCGTCGGCACGGTCGCCGCGGGTGTCTCCAAGGCCCACGCGGACGTCGTCCTCATCTCCGGCCACGACGGCGGAACGGGCGCCTCCCCGCTCACCTCGCTCAAGCACGCGGGCGGCCCCTGGGAGCTCGGTCTCGCCGAGACCCAGCAGACCCTGCTGCTCAACGGCCTGCGCGACCGCATCGTCGTACAGACCGACGGCCAGCTCAAGACCGGCCGCGACGTCGTCATCGCCGCGCTGCTGGGCGCCGAGGAGTTCGGTTTCGCGACCGCGCCGCTCGTCGTCTCCGGCTGCGTCATGATGCGCGTCTGCCACCTGGACACCTGCCCGGTCGGCATCGCCACCCAGAACCCGGTCCTGCGGGACCGCTTCTCCGGCAAGGCCGAGTACATCGTCAACTTCTTCGAGTTCATCGCCGAAGAGGTCCGCGAGATCCTCGCCGAGCTGGGCTTCCGCACCATCGAGGAGGCCGTCGGCCACGCCGAGCTCCTCGACACCGACCGGGCCATCACCCACTGGAAGGCGCAGGGCCTGGACCTGGCCCCGCTCTTCCACGTCCCCGAGCTGCCCGAGGGCGCGGTCCGCCACCGCGTCGTCGAGCAGGACCACGGGCTCACGAAGGCGCTCGACAACCAGCTGATCAAGCTGGCCGCCGACGCGCTCGGAGCGGCCGGCCCCGAGGCCGCCCAGCCGGTCCGCGCCCAGGTCGCGATCCGCAACATCAACCGCACGGTCGGCACGATGCTCGGCCACGAGGTGACCAAGAAGTTCGGCGGTGCGGGCCTGCCCGAGAACACCATCGACCTCACCTTCACCGGTTCGGCCGGACAGTCCTTCGGCGCCTTCGTGCCGCGCGGGGTGACCCTGCGCCTGGAGGGCGACGCCAACGACTACGTCGGCAAGGGCCTCTCCGGCGGCCGGATCGTCGTCCGCCCCGACCGGGGCGCCGACCACCTCGCCGAGTACTCCACCATCGCCGGCAACACCATCGGCTACGGAGCCACCGGCGGCGAGATCTTCCTCCGCGGCCGCACCGGCGAACGCTTCTGCGTCCGCAACTCCGGAGCGCTCGTCGTCTCCGAAGGCGTCGGCGACCACGGCTGCGAGTACATGACCGGCGGCCACGCCGTCGTCCTCGGCGAGACCGGCCGCAACTTCGCCGCCGGCATGTCGGGCGGCGTCGCGTACGTCATCGATCTGAACCGCGACAACGTCAACGTCGGCAACCTCGGCGCGGTCGAGGAGCTGGACGACACCGACAGGGCGTGGCTGCACGACGTCGTGCGCCGCCACCGGGAGGAGACCGCCTCCACCGTCGCCGAGAAGCTCCTCGCCGAGTGGGACACCGCGGTCACCCGCTTCAGCAAGATCATCCCGTCCACGTACAAGGCCGTGCTCGCCGCCAAGGACGCCGCTGAGCTCGCCGGTCTCTCCGAGCAGGAGACCACCGAGAAGATGATGGAGGCGGCGACCCATGGCTGACCCCAAGGGCTTCCTGACCACCGGACGCGAGGTCGCCCAGACCCGCCCCGTGGCCGAGCGCGTGAAGGACTGGAACGAGGTCTACGTTCCGGGCTCACTGCTCCCGATCATCAGCAAGCAGGCCGGCCGCTGCATGGACTGCGGCATCCCGTTCTGCCACAACGGCTGCCCGCTCGGAAACCTCATCCCCGAGTGGAACGACTACGCCTACCGCGAGGACTGGACCGCCGCCTCCGAGCGCCTGCACGCCACGAACAACTTCCCGGAGTTCACCGGGCGGCTGTGCCCGGCCCCCTGCGAGTCGGCGTGCGTGCTCGGCATCAACCAGCCGGCCGTCACCATCAAGAACGTCGAAGTCTCCATCATCGACAAGGCGTGGGACAGCGGCGACGTCACTCCGCAGCCGCCGGAGCGGCTCTCCGGCAAGACCGTCGCGGTCATCGGCTCGGGCCCGGCGGGACTCGCCGCCGCCCAGCAGCTGACCCGGGCCGGCCACACCGTCGCCGTCTACGAGCGCGCGGACCGCATCGGGGGCCTCCTCCGGTACGGCATCCCCGAGTTCAAGATGGAGAAGTCGCACATCAACCGGCGCATCGAGCAGATGCGTCTGGAAGGCACCAAGTTCCGCACCGAGGTGGAGATCGGCAAGGACATCGACGCCGCGAAGCTCCGCCGCCGCTACGACGCGGTCGTCATCGCGGCCGGCGCCACCGTCTCCCGCGACCTGCCCGTCCCCGGCCGCGAGCTGGGCGGCATCCACTTCGCGATGGAGTACCTGCCGCTCGCCAACAAGGTGCAGGAGGGCGACCTGACGGTCTCCCCGATCCACGCCGGCGGCAAGCACGTCGTCGTCATCGGCGGCGGCGACACCGGAGCCGACTGCGTCGGCACCGCCCACCGCCAGGGCGCGGCCTCGGTCACCCAGCTGGAGATCATGCCGAAGCCGGGCGAGGAGCGGAATCCGGGCCAGCCGTGGCCGACCTTCCCGATGCTCTACAAGGTCACCTCCGCGCACGAGGAGGGGGGCGAGCGGGTCTACTCCGTCTCCACCACCCACTTCGAGGGCGACCAGGACGGAAACGTCGCGGCCCTCCACCTGGTCGAGGTCGAGTTCAAGGACGGTAAGCTGGAGCAGAAGCCCGGCACGGAGCGGCGCATCCCCGCGCAGCTCGTCACCCTCGCCATGGGCTTCACCGGAACCGACCAGTCCAACGGCCTGGTCCAGCAGTTCGGCCTGGAGCTCGACCAGCGCGGCAACGTCGCCCGCGACGAGCACTACGCGACCAACGTCGACGGCGTCTTCGTCGCCGGTGACGCGGGACGCGGCCAGTCGCTGATCGTCTGGGCGATCGCCGAGGGCCGCTCCGCCGCCCGCGGAGTGGACCGGTACCTCACCGGGACCAGCGCCCTGCATGCGCCGATCCGCCCGACGGACCGGTCGCTGCTGGTCTGAGCACCACCCGGGTTCCCCCTGGGCCACGCGGCCCGGGGGAGCCCCCTTGATACGTCCCGTACAACGGCGTGCGGAACTGAACGCGGCGCCTGCCTGTCCCCGACCGGACTCAGCGGGCGCCGTGGCGCGTCCGGGGGCGCTCGCGCGCCGCCCCGGCCTCAGCCGCCCGTCAGCGCCGAGGTCCTCACCACCACCGCCACCGCGAACAGGCCCACCAGCACCAGCCCGCCCAAGAGCTGGGCCGGCCCCTCCCGCAGCCTCGCGGGCGTGTGGGCCAGCCCGTACGTCACCAGAGCTCCGGTCAGCAGCCCGCCCAGGTGTCCCTGCCACGAGGTGAACGCGGCCGAGATCAGCAGCCAGAGCAGGAATCCGGCCATGAAGCGGTTGACCGCCGCCATGTCACGGCCGAGCCGCCGGTGGATGACCCAGTACGCGGCGGCCAGCCCGAACACCGCACCGGAGGCGCCGACCGTCGAGGTGTCCGGCGCCAGCAGATACACCAGTACGGAACCGCCCACCGCCGACAGCAGATACAGCGCGGAAAAGCGGGCCCGGCCGAGCTGACCCTCCACCGCCCGGCCGATGTTCCACAGCGCGAACATGTTGAACACCAGGTGCATCACCCCGAACGAGGCGTCCGGAGGAAGGTGCAGGAAGGCCCCGGTCACCAGCCGGTACCACTCGCCGTCCGCGATGCCCGTCAGCTCGTACCCGGGATACGTGTCGCCCCGGTAGTAGTACCGCTCACCGTCCGGACCGGTGAGCGCCGCCCCGAGCACCGCGAACCGGTCCACGATCTGCGGCCTCACCACCTCGCCGATGTAGGCCAGGACGTTGAGCGCCATCAGGACGTACGTCACCACCGGCGCCGTCGCCCGGGACACCGCGCCGCCGAAGACGGTACGGGCCCGCCGCACCGAGCGCTGCCCCTCCCGCACGCACTCCACGCAGTGGTGGCCGACGGCCGCCTCCCGCATGCAGTCCGGGCAGATGTAGCGGTCGCAACGGGTGCAACGGACATACGTCTCGTAGGACGGATGGCGGTAACACGAGGTGGCGGCGGCCTCCATGGCCGGCTCCTTCACTGGGGGTGTGCAACGGCGCCGGTGGGGGCGGCGGCGATCAAGATAGCGAACCGGCGCGGTGGACCGTACGTCCGGGGCCCGGCCGTGGCCTACGCTCGAAGTCCGCAGAGCGCAGAACGGGGGGGCCGTCATGCACGGTTCGAACACGGTCGCGGGCCCGGGCCCGGCCATCAGCCTCACCACGGTGCGAGAGACGGCTCCGGCACTGGTCAACCTGTACAAGAGCGCCGGAATCTCGCTGGAGAAGCGGGGGCTGGGCGGTCACCGCGCGGCCGTCTACCTCGTCCTCGACCACTCCGGCTCGATGAAGCCCTACTACAGGGACGGCAGCGTCCAGGCGCTGGCCGACCGGGTGCTGGGCCTGTCGGCCAACCTCGACGACGACGGCACCGTCCCCGTCGTCTTCTTCTCCACCGACGTCGACGCGGTCACCGACATCGCCCTCGCACACCACCAGGGCCGGATCGACGAGATCGTGGCCGGCCTCGGACACATGGGGAAGACCAGCTACCACCTGGCGATGGACGCGGTCATCGACCACTACCTGGACAGCGGCTCCACCGCTCCCGCGCTGGTCGTCTTCCAGACGGACGGCGGCCCGATCAACAAGCTCGCCGCCGAGCGCTACCTCTGCAAGGCCGCGAAACTGCCCCTGTTCTGGCAGTTCGTCGGCTTCGGCAACACCCGCAGCAGCCAGTTCGACTTCCTGCGCAAGCTGGACGAGCTGGCCGTCCCCCAGAAGCGGGCCGTCGACAACGCCGGGTACTTCCACGCCGGACCGGACCCCCGGCAGGTCCCGGACTCCGAGCTGTACGACCGGCTCGTCGCCGAGTTCCCGCTCTGGCTGACCGCCGCCCGCGAGCAGGGGATCGTCCGGTGACGGTACGGATCCTGCGCGCCGCCGACCGCACACCGGCCCCCTGGCGCAACGGCGGCGGGCTCACCCGGGAGATCGCCACCGGCCCCGGGGGCGCGGAGCCCGACGCCTTCGACTGGCGGGCGAGCCTCGCGGACGTCACCGCCGACGGGCCGTTTTCCGCCTTCCCCGGCGTGGAGCGCGTCCTGACCGTGGTCGAGGGCGCGGGCATGGACCTCGTCGTCGGCGGCGAACACCACATCGTCGACGAGCCGCTGTGGCCGCACGGCTTCCCCGGGGACCTGCCCACCGAGGGCTTCCTGCTGGGCGGCCCCGTCGTCAACCTCAACGTCATGTACCGCAGGGACCGCACCCGGGCCGAGACCGCCGTCGTCTGCGGCACGGTCCGTCTGCTGCCGCCGCGGGGCGGCACGGTGCTCGCCGTCTCCCTGGACGACGGCGCCGGGCTGGAGGGCACGGACATCCGGCTGGACCGCTACGACGCGGTACTGGCCGACGGGGCGTCGCCCGGGGTCCTGCGGACGATGGGCCAGGCGGTGCTGATCACCTTCTCGGACGTGTGACCGCCCGGCGAATCCGGACGGAGGATGTCGGGTATCCGGTGTTCGATGGCGCACATGACATCCGCATCGCCCTCGACCGCACCGGTTTCCTGGAACGCCTTCGCCGCCGCCGAGCCCGAATTCGCCGACACCGTTCGACGCCGCTTCCGGCTCTACCAGCACCACGTCCTGGCCACCCTGCGGAAGGATGGCTCGCCCCGGGTCAGCGGCCTGGAGGCCGACTTCCGCTTCGGCGAGCTGCTGCTCGGCATGATGCCGAACTCCCGCAAGGCCCTGGACCTGCGGCGCGATCCGCGCTTCGCGCTCCAGGCCAACCCCGGGCCCGACGCCGAGATGAACGACGGGGACGTCCGCGTCAGCGGCCGGGCCGTGGAGATCACCGACCCGGAGGTGATCGCCCGCTTCATCGAGGAGGCGAACCCGCCGGAGCCCTTCCACCTCTTCCGGGCCGAGTTGACCGAGGTGGTCCGCATCGGGCTCGACGGTGACGCTCTGGTCATCCGGTCCTGGCGTCCCGGACAGCCGCCGCGCACCGTGCGCCGCACCGGCGACGACACCCCGCCGGCCGAGGTCGCCTGAACTCAGGCGGCGGGGCCGGGGCGGTCAGCCAGCACCCGGGCCCGGCAGGCGGACGGCGTCCCCCAGGCGTCCCGCAGCGGCCGGGCCCGGCGCAGCCACCACGCGAGGTCCAGCTCCTCGGTGCAGCCGAGACCGCGCCGTGCGACTGGAGGGCGGTGCGGGCCGGCGTACCCCGCCTCGCCCGCCGCCACCTTCGCCGCCGCGACCGCCGCCCCGGCGCCGGGCGATCCCGCGGCCAGCCCCACCGCCGCCCCGTACAGCAGCGGGCGCGCGAACTCCAGGCCGAGCAACGTGTCGGCCAGGCGATGCTTGACCGCCTGGAAGGACCCGACCGGCACCCCGAACTGGGTGCGCTGCCCCACGTACGCCACGGTCGCCCGCAGCAGCGCCTCACCGCAGCCCAGCGACAGGGCCGCCGTGGCGAACCCCGCCCACTCGCCCGCCGCCCGCGCCGCCCCGGACACCCCCGGCCCGGCCGCCACCGCCTCACCGCCCGCCTCCGGCCGGAACAGCCGCCGCGCCGGATCGGCGGACACCGACCGCTCCCCGGGCCCCGGCGCGAGCCGCAGTTCGTCCCCGCTCACCGTGAACACCGCGTCCGCCACCCGGTCCCGCAGCGCGGTGTCCGTCGGATCGCCCGCCTCCCGCCACAGGTCCGTCAGCCGGGCGGCGGCTGCCAGGAAGCGGCCGGGGGAGCGGAGGGTGAGGCCGCGCTCGTCGCCGGTGGCCGCCATGGCGACGCGCCACCCCCGGCCCGGCCCCCCGATGACGTCCTCGTCCGGTACGAAGACCTCGTCGAGGAAGATCTCGGCGAACGCGGGCTTCCCGTCCAGCCGCCCGATGGGACGCACGGTGACGCCGGGAGCCCGCAGGCCGAACATCAGGCAGGTGAGCCCCTGGTGGGGTCTCGCCGCCCCGGGGTCCGTCCGGAAGATCCCGAACGCCCGGTCCGCGAACGCCGCCCGCGAGGACCAGGTCTTCTGCCCCGACAACAGCCAGCCGCCGTCCGTGCGCACCGCGCGCGAGCGCAGCGCCGCCAGGTCGGAGCCGGCCTCCGGCTCCGACCACGCCTGCGCCCAGATCACCTCGCCGCTCGCCATCGGCGGCAGCACCCGGGCCCGCTGCTCCGCCGTGCCGTGGGCGAGGAGGGTCGGGGCGAGGAGGCTGATCCCGTTCTGCGAGACCCGGCCCGGAGCGCCCGCGGCCCAGTACTCCTCCTCGAACGCCAGCCAGCCGAACAGGTCCGCGCCCCGGCCCCCGTACTCTTCCGGCCAGGCGGGAGCCGACCACCGGCCCGTGTGCGTCGAGAAGCCGGGGGAACGGGCCATGGACGCACCGCCGTACCTGCCGGGACACGGACTGCTGGCCGGCCGCACCGCCGTCGTCACCGCCGCCGCCGGAGCCGGGATCGGCGGCGCGACCGCCCGCCGCTTCCTGGAGGAGGGCGCCCGCGTCGTGCTCGGCGACGCCCACGCCCGCCGGCTGGAGGAGAGCGCGCACGCCCTCGCCGACGCGTTCGGACCCGACCGCGTCACCCACCTGGCCTGCGACGTCACCGACGAGAAGCAGGTGGCCGCCCTCTTCGCGCACGCCGAACAGACCCACGGCGGCCTCGATGTCGTCGTCAACAACGCGGGTCTCGGCGGCACCGCCGAACTCACCGAGATGACCGACGGCCAGTGGACGAAGATCCTCGACGTCACCCTGAACGGCACCTTCCGCTGCACCCGCGCCGCCCTGCGCTCCCTCAGGGCCGCCGGAACCTGCGGAGTCGTCGTCAACAACGCCTCCGTCGTCGGCCGGCGCGCCCAGCGCGGCCAGGCCCACTACGCCGCCGCCAAGGCCGGCGTCATGGCCCTGACCCGCTGCGCCGCGCTCGAAGCCGCCGACTACGGGGTGCGGGTCAACGCCGTCGCCCCCAGCCTCGCCATGCACCCGCACCTGGCCAAGGTCACCTCCGCCGGACTTCTCGCCGAACTCACCGCGAAGGAAGCCTTCGGCCGGTACGCCGAACCCTGGGAGGTCGCCAACGTGATCGTCTTCCTCGCGAGCGGCTACTCCTCGTACATGACCGGCGAGGTCGTCGCCGTCAGCAGCCGGCGTGCGTGAGCCCGGGGCGAGCGGCGGCGGGCGGACAATGGGCGGGTGCCTACCAAGAAGAAGCCCCAGGTGACCCCCACCCCCGAACGGCGGAGCGAACTCCTCGCCACCGCGGCCGAGGTCTTCGCCGCCCAGGGATACAACGCCACCACCGTCCGCCGGATCGCGGACGAGGCGGGCATGCTCGCGGGCAGCCTCTACTACCACTTCGATTCCAAGGAATCGATGATCGACGAGATCCTCTCCACCTTCCTCGACGAGCTATGGCGGGGTTACGACGCGGTCCTGCGGGCCGGCCTCGGCCCCCGCGAGAGCATCGAGGCCCTGGTCACCGAGTCCTTCCGGGAGATCGACCGGCACCGCCCCGCCGTCGCGATCTACCAGAAGGAGTCCCAGCACCTCGCCACCCAGCCGCGCTTCGCCTACCTCCTCGACTCGCAGACCAGGTTCGAGAGGGCATGGCTCGGCACTCTGGAACGCGGCGTCGCCGAAGGCGTCTTCCGCGCCGACCTCGACATCCGCCTCACCTACCGCTTCGTCCGCGACACCGTCTGGGTCGCGGCCTCCTGGTACCGGCCCGGCGGACACCACAGCCCCGAAGAGATCGCCCGTCAGTACCTCTCGATGGTGCTCGACGGAATCGCCCCGCGTACGTAACCGCCAGCCGGTCCACCCGAGCGCGCCGAGGAGCAGCAGCCATGGCCGAGGCATACATCGTCGAAGCGGTCCGTACCCCCGTCGGGCGGCGCGGGGGCGGCCTCGGGGGCGTCCACCCCGCCGACCTCGGCGCGCATGTGCTCAAGGAGCTGATCGCCCGCTCCGGTGTGGACGCGGCCGCCGTCGACGACGTCGTCCTCGGCTGCCTGGACACCGTCGGACCGCAGGCGGGCGACATCGCCCGTACGGCCTGGCTGGCCGCCGGACTGCCCGAGGAGGTCCCCGGGGTCACCGTCGACCGGCAGTGCGGCTCCTCCCAGCAAGCCGTCCACTTCGCGGCCCAGGGCATCCTCTCGGGCACCCAGGACCTCGTCGTCGCGGGCGGCACCCAGAACATGACCCAGGTCCCCATCGCCTTCGCCTCCCGCCGGGCCGCCGAATTCCTCGGCCTCACCCAGGGGCCGTACGCGGGCAGCGAGGGCTGGCGCGCCCGCTACGGCGACGCCCCCGTCAACCAGTTCCACGGCGCGCAGCTGATCGCCGACACGTGGGACATCAGCCGCCGGGACATGGAGGAGTTCGCCCTCACCTCCCACCGGCGGGCGCTCCGCGCCGTCGACGAGGGCCGCTTCGCCCGCGAGACCGTCGCCTACGGGGACGTCACCGCGGACGAGGGGCCGCGCCGCGACACCACCCTGGAGAAAATGGCCGGTCTTCCCCCCGTCATGGAGGGCGGCGCCATCACCGCCGCCTGCTCCTCGCAGGTCTCCGACGGGGCCGCCGCCCTGCTCATCGCCTCGGAACGGGCCGTCGCCGACCACGGCCTGACCCCGCGGGCCCGCATCCACCACCTCTCCGCACGGGGCGAGGACCCGATCCGGATGCTCTCGGCCCCGATCCCGGCCACCGCGTACGCCCTGAGGAAGACCGGCCTCACCCTCGACGCCGTCGACCTGGTCGAGATCAACGAGGCGTTCGCGCCGGTCGTCCTCGCCTGGCTGAAAGAGACCGGTGCGGACCCCGAGCGGGTCAACGTCAACGGCGGGGCCATCGCGCTCGGCCACCCGCTCGGCGCGACCGGCGCCCGGCTGATGACGACCCTGCTGCACGAACTGGAGCGCACCGGCGGCCGGTACGGGCTCCAGACCATGTGCGAGGGTGGCGGGCAGGCCGACGTCACCATCGTCGAGCGGCTCTGAGGAGGCCGTCCGTATACCGGCCCGGCGCTGCCCGTACACCCTCTGGTCAGCCATGTTTTCCCTCCGGCGGGGTGGCGCGATCCGCCGCCGGAGGAGAGGACGTGCTAGGGTGTTTCCCGTTGCAGTTTTGGTACCCATGAACTTTATGTGCGCCTGACGGGAATGCTTCCTCAGGCGCATTATTGTTTTCCGGCTTTCTCCGGGTGGGGCTCAATGCGGCGACTTGGAATCCGTAAAGTGCGGATTTCCGGCACTGCACCTCTTTTAGGAGAATGACATGGCTACTGGAACCGTGAAGTGGTTCAACTCGGAAAAGGGCTTCGGCTTCATCGAGCAGGACGGCGGCGGCGCCGACGTCTTCGCCCACTACTCCAACATCGCCACCTCGGGCTTCCGTGAGCTCCAGGAGGGCCAGAAGGTCTCCTTCGACGTCACGCAGGGCCAGAAGGGCCCGCAGGCGGAGAACATCGTCCCGGCCTAATTGCCGGACGCGTACCTCGCTGACCGGGGCCCGCACCGTGACGGTGCGGGCCCCGGTTTGTGCTGTCCGAGCAACAACCCGTTTCGTGCGCACATCCTGGGGGCGCATCACAGACGGCCGGCCGGCACATCGCAGTAATCCCACTCGGCAGTTGCCCAGGAATCCCCCAGGAGGGCAATTCCGTATGACCAGCTCCGAACGCCAGGACCGCACCCCCCGCTCCCGCCCGGGCCGTGGCCGAGGCCGCGGCCAGGGCGCCGGCACCCAGGCGCCGTCGAACGGCCGCGGCGCCGCTCCCCGCTCCAAGGCCCCGGTCTCCAAGGCCCCGGCCCGCCGCCGCGCCGCCGCACCCCAGGGCGAGTTCGCCCTGCCGGAGACGATGACGCCCGCACTGCCGTCCGTCGACGCCTTCGCCGACCTGGACATGCCCGCCGCGCTGCTGAAGACCCTCGCCGCGCAGGGCGTCACCGAGCCGTTCCCGATCCAGGGCGCGACCCTGCCGAACTCGCTGGCCGGCCGGGACATCCTCGGCCGCGGGCGCACCGGCTCCGGCAAGACGCTCGCCTTCGGCCTCGCGCTGCTGGCCCGCACCGCCGGCCGCCGCGGCGAGCCGCGCGCCCCGCTCGCCATGGTCCTCGTCCCCACCCGCGAGCTGGCCCAGCAGGTCACCGACGCGCTGACCCCGTACGCGACCGCCGTGAACCTGCGGATGGCCACCGTCGTCGGCGGCATGTCGATCACCAAGCAGTCGGCCACCCTGCGGCGCGGCGCCGAAGTGCTCGTCGCCACCCCGGGCCGGCTCAAGGACCTCATCGAGCGCGGCGACTGCCGCCTGGACGAGGTCGCCATCACCGTCCTCGACGAGGCCGACCAGATGGCCGACATGGGCTTCATGCCGCAGGTCGTCGCCCTGCTCAAGCAGGTCGAGGCGGGCGGGCAGCGGATGCTGTTCTCCGCGACCCTCGACAAGAACATCGACCGGCTCGTGAAGATGTTCCTCACGGACCCGGTCGTGCACTCCGTCGACCCGTCCGCCGGCGCGGTCACCACGATGGAGCACCACGTGCTCCACGTCCTGGACGAGACGGACAAGAAGGCCGTCGCCACGAAGATCGCCGCCCGCGAGGGCCGCGTGATCATGTTCGTCGACACCAAGCGCGCCGCCGACCGCTTCGCCAAGCGGCTGCTCGCCAGCGGTGTACGGGCGGCCGCCCTGCACGGCGGGCGCTCGCAGCCGCAGCGCAACCGGACGCTGGACCAGTTCAAGAACGGGCAGGTCACCGCGCTCGTCGCGACGAACGTCGCGGCCCGCGGCATCCACGTCGACGACCTCGACCTCGTCGTCAACGTGGACCCGCCGACCGACCACAAGGACTACCTCCACCGCGGCGGGCGCACCGCGCGCGCCGGGGAGTCCGGCAGCGTCGTCACGCTGGTGCTGCCCGAGGAGAAGCGCGAGATGACCCGGCTGATGCAGGACGCGGGCATCGCGCCGCGCACCACACGGGTCACCTCCAGCGACGCGGAGCTGAGCCGGATCACCGGAGCCCGTGAGCCGTCGGGCATCGCGATCGTGATCGAGGTGCCCCAGCCGACCCCGCCGAAGCAGCGGACCCGCTCCGGCGGCGGTGCGGGCGGCTCCGGCAACGGCGGCGCGGTGCGCTCCGGCAGCCGGGGACGCGGGCGACGCGGCACCGGCGCGGGCGCGGGTGCCGGCGGCACCGGCGGCGGCGCCCAGGGCGGCGGCGCGGGGCGTTCCGGCGGGGGCGCGCGCTCCGGCGGTGCGGCGCGCTCCGGCGGCGCGGGACGCTCCGGCGCGCCCGCACGCGGGCGCCGGGCCGCCTGAACGCTGTCCCCTTTCCAGCCCGTCCGGCGATCGAGGGCCGAGGCCCGCTGAGGCGAGGTCCTCAGTCGCCGGACGGGCTGGATACGGCGTCCAGGGCCGCGAGGGGCCGTCTCCGCCTCCGCCATGATCCGGCCCACCAGCTCCGCCACGCTCGGCACGTCCTCGATCAGGGCCGCCACCTGGCCCGACGCCATGATGCCGAGGTCCGTACGGCCCTCGACCATGGACGCCCTCAGCAGCATCGGGGCGTTCGCCGCCAGCAGCACCTGGCTCCAGCCCAGACCCTTGCCGTGCCGCATCGCCAGGCCGTCGCGGACCACCTCCGCCCGGCTCAGGCCGGACATCCGGCGGAACGCGGACGCCCGCCGCAGCGCCCGGTACAGGGAGCGCAGCCGGCCCGCGCCCTCCGCTTCCGCCACCATCTCCGTACGGAGCATCCCCGGTGCGGCAGCCCGTCCACCGCCCGGGTCAGCGTGATGTCCCCGACGGCCGCCGCCAGATAGCACGCCTTCACCGCGTCCGGGACCGTCGAGTCCGAGGTCAGCAGGAACCGGGTGCCCATCGCGACCCCCGCCGCCCCGTACGCCAGCGCCGCCACCAGGCCCCGGCCGTCGTGGAAGCCGCCCGCCGCGACCACCGGAATGTCCACCGCGTCCACGACCTGGGGCAGCAGCACCGTGGTGGCGACCGCGCCGGTGTGGCCGCCGCCCTCGCCGCCCTGCACGATCACCGCGTCCGCGCCCCAGGCCGCGACCTTCTCCGCGTGCCGCCGCGCCCCCACCGACGGGACCACGACCACGCCCGCGTCCTTCAGCTCCGCGATGAGTTCCTTCGACGGGGCGAGCGCGAACGACGCCACCCGCACACCCTCCTCGACGATGATCCGCACCCTCTCCCGGGCGTCACCCGCGTCCGCCCGCAGATTCACCCCGAACGGCGCGTCCGTCCGGGACCGCACCTCCCGTACGGCGGCACGCAGCCGCTCCGGCGGCATGGTGGCGGAGGCCAGGATGCCGAGCGCCCCGGCCCGTGCGGTCGCGGTGACCAGGCGGGGGCCCGCGACCCAGCCCATCCCGGTCTGCACGACCGGGGTTCGACGCCATGGACCCCGCGAACGTCTCGCCCCTCGTCGTCTGGCTCGGCTCCGCCGCGAGCGACGGGGTGACGGGCCGCGTCTTCGAGGCCGAGGCGGGCCGCATCACCGTCATGGAGGGCTGGCGCCCCGGACCCACCGACGACCGGGGCGCGCGCCGGTCCCCGGCCGACGCGGGCGCCACGGTGCGCCGGCTGCTGGCGGACGCGCAGGAGCCGGGGGCGGTGTACGGGGCGGCCTGAGGGGAGTGCGGAGGGCCCCGTGCGCCCCGGCGCGCTTACGGTGGCGGCCCCGGCATCTCACGGCGGTGCCGGAACGCCGGAGCGCTGGAGTGCCGGAACGCCGGAGCGCCCAGGGCGTCCCGTGCGCGGCCGGCCCCGCCGCCGCGCGGCGCACCGCGTCGGACGCCGTGCGCCGATCCGCCACGGGACTGCGGAACGACGGGCCCACGGGACACAGCCCGGAGGATGTGCGGGGGCGTCCCGGCGGGCGTGCGGTGTTCCCCGCCCGCGGCCACGACCGGGCCCCCGCCCGCCCTCGCGTATATCCGGTGGCGCGCACCGGCCGCCGGCGGTGAGGATCGCCGTATGCACATCTTCCTGGAGACCGACCGGCTCGTCCTGGGCCCGGTCACGGAGGCCGACGCCCCCGGCCTGCTCGCCCTCGACAGCGACCCCGCCGTCATGCGCTACATCAACGGCGGCCGGCCGACGAGCCCCGAGGACATCCGGGACCGGACCCTGCCAAGGCTCCTCCACGACCACCCGTGCACCGGAACCCGCGGCTTCTGGGCCGCGCGGGAGAAGGGAACGGGAGACTTCCTGGGCTGGTTCGAACTGCGGCCGCTGGACGATCACGACCCCGCGGTGGTCGAGCTCGGCTACCGGCTGAACCGCGCGGCCTGGGGGCGCGGCTACGCGACCGAGGGCGCACGGGCCCTGGTCGACAAGGGGTTCACCGACCTCGGGGCCCGTCGGGTCACCGCGAACACCATGGCGGTCAACACGGGTTCCCGGCGAGTCATGGAGAAGACGGGGCTGACCTTCCTGCGGGCCTACACCGATGACTGGCCGGAGGTCATCGAGGGCTCCGAGCACGGCGAGGTCGAGTACGTCCTCACCCGTGAGGCGTGGGCGCGCGGCCGGTAACGGGCCGGCCGGCTGGGGCCCGCCCCCCGAGCCCGTCCAGCAGGACCGCGATCTCCCCGTGCCCCGTGTGCTGGTCCGCGCCCGCCGACGGCACCCCGTCCCGGAGCAGTTCCACGGCGACCGTCTCCTCGCCGTCCCTCCGCTCGCGCCGTACCACCGCGTCGGAACCCGGCCCGTACGCCTCCTCCAGGCCGCGCAGCAACTCCCGTTCCGGGTCGAGCGCGGCGACGCGCCGCGCCTCGGCCAGCGCGAGGGCGACCACGGACTCCTGCCCCTGTCCTCCCGCGCCGTGCGCCAGCAGCGCCCGTACCGTCCTCAGGGACCCGCGGCGGGCCGCCAGCACCAGCATGGCCTCGCCCTGAGGGCCCGGCAGCAGCGGGTCCGCGCCGTGGGCGAGGAGCACCTCAACCGTCGGGGCGTGCCCCAGGCCGACCGCCCACCGCAGCGCGGTGAAGCCGAACTCCTCGCGCAGGTCCGGCCGGGCGCCGGCGGACAGCAGTGCCTCCACGACCCCGGTGTGCCCGCCGCACGCCGCCCCGCACAGCGGCAGGTCGCTCCCCCCGGGGCCACTCGCCCGGTCGGGGTCGGCCCCGGCGGCGAGCAGCAGGCGCACCGCGCCCAGACGGTCCTGCACCGACGCCACATAGAGCGCGGTCGTGCCTTCCTCGTCGCTCGACTCGGCCCGCGCGCCCGCACGCAGGGCCCGGACGACCGCGTTCTCGTTCTCGTCCTCGTACAGCGCGTCGAACAGGCGTGGTTCGTCCCTGATCGGCTCGTTCGTCATGCTTCGATCCTACGGTGGCCGGAACCACGCTCAGGTGTCGCACTCCAGGGCGGTCCGGCACAGGCCGCAGCGTGCGGTGAACCGGCCCCGGACGGGGACCCGGACGCGCTGGTGGCAGGCGGGGCAGGCGAAGGAGACGCGCAGCCCCTGGTCACCGGCCTCGAAGGCGTACGGAAGGTTCGGGTCGGGGCTGGTTCCGGGGTGGTCCCGGGCGTGCCGGCGGTCCTTGGCGTAGCGGCGACGGCCCGCCCAGCCCGCGGCGGTCAGCGGAGGTCTGCGCAGATCGTGCAGTGCTCTCTCCCGCCCCTTGGCGTACGCGGTGTACGCCTGCGGGCTGGTGAACCACGGTGAGGGGTCCTCATCGAAGGCGAACGCCCGCTTGGCCAGGACGTAGCCGAATTCCTCCGGGGTGAGGTAACCGAGCTTCTGACGGGACGTGGCGTCCTCGCGGAACGCGTCCAGCAGCAGCCAGCCCGCGCCGAGGTAGGCCGTCGTCGTGTCCGTCAGGATCTCGTTGGCGCGGGTGCCGGGGAACTCCAGGCCGAGCCGGTGCAGCAGCACATGGGTGACTTCGTGCGCGAGCGCCGCTCCGATGTCCCGGCGGTGGGTGCGGAAACGGTCGTTGAGTTCGATGAAGTACTCGGGGCCCGCCGTGAGTTCGACGCTCGCCGCGTGCTCCATCGCCCGGAAGCCGACGATCATGCGGGCCTCGGGGAGGTGGAGGTGCTGGACCAGGGACCGGGCCACCCGCTGCGCGCCCAGGTGCAGATCGTCCTGGTCCGCGAACGCGGCGTCGGCGGGCGCGAGGCTGGTGGCATAGGCGTGGACGCCGTCCGCGGACAGCCGTCGGTAGAGCGCGGTGATGGCGGAGCGGACGGTGTCCAGATGCGGAAAGCCATGGACGACGGGTGCGCCCGGAGGGCCGTTCGCCACGTCGGAACCCCCATCCCTGACGGTCGACGGACCTCCACTGTATGCCGGGCCGGGGAAGAGGTCCGGAAAGCGGCTCATTGATCTTGGCCGAAACGTGCGCCTTGTGGCAGCGGTCACCCGGCACCGATAATCGGTTCGTTCTTGTCGAGTGCATGACCAGAGACTCCGGTGCCGGCGCCGGAATCCGTCGCACGACCGGGACGTGCGGGCCGGACCGCACGTCCCGCACGGCACCTCCGTACGGCACTCCGGGACTCCCGCACGGCACCAGCGGTACGGCAGCCTCCCACGGCGATTCCGCACGCTTCCCCACCCGCACGGCGATCCCTCCACGCGAGCAATCCCACCCACGCGACCCCCCCCCACGAAAGAAGGCTCTCCGTGAAGCTCCTCAGCGCGCTGAAAAGGTGTTCCGTCGCCCTGGCGGCCGTCGCCCTCGCGACCGTCAGTCTCCAGCCCGCCTCCGCGGCCCCCCAGCCGATCGTCGGCGGCGAACGCGCCGCCCAGGGCGAGTTCCCCTTCATGGTCCGGCTCTCCATGGGCTGCGGCGGTGCGCTCTACGCCCAGGACATCGTCCTCACCGCCGCCCACTGCGTGGACGGTTCGGGCAACGACACCTCCATCACCGTCACCGGCGGCGTCGCCGACCTCCGGTCGCCCGACGCCGTCAAGGTCCGGTCCACCAAGGTCCTCCAAGCCCCCGGCTACAACGGCACCGGCAAGGACTGGGCCTTGATCAAGCTCGCCCGGCCGATCGACCAGCCCACCCTGAAGATCGCCACCGACAGCACCTACGACCGGGGCACGTTCACCGTCGCGGGCTGGGGCGCCGACCGCGAGGGCGGCAGGCAGCAGCGCCACCTGCTCAAGGCGGAGGTGCCGTTCGTCTCCGACGCCGACTGCCAGAGCGCCTACAGCGACCTCGTCCCCGGTGAGGAGCTGTGCGCCGGCCTCCTCGACACCGGCGGCGTCGACAGCTGCCAGGGCGACTCCGGCGGACCGATGTTCCGCAAGGACGACGCCGATGAGTGGATCCAGGTCGGCATCGTCAGCTGGGGCCGGGGCTGCGCCCGTCCCGACTACCCGGGCGTCTACACCGAGGTCTCGCACTTCGCGAGCGGCATCGCCTCCGCCGCCGCCTCGCTCTGACCGCGGCGGCCCGAACCCGCCCCGCCCCCACCCGGGCCGGACCGGTCCGCCCCGACAGCGGTGGACCGACCCGGCCCGGGCCCTGATCGGCCCGCCGTGCCCTGGGAGCCCGCTCGCCCAAGCTCGGCGGACCCGCTCGCCCCGGCCGGATCGGTCGGATCGGCCGGCCCCGGCCCCGGGCCGACCGGCAGCCGGCCGACCGGCTGCCGGGCCCGGCGGATCAGTCGGCCTCGGCGCCGGGCCGGCCGCAGGCTCCCGGCCGACCGGCCGATCCGCCCCGCTGCCGGCCGGTGATCACCGCCGCGCCACTCCGGGGGCGCCCGCCCTCGCGGGCGCCCCCGGACCCAGCTCCACCCGCGGCTCACCCGCGTCCTCCAGCTCCAGCACCCACACCGCGTTGGCGCCCTCGCGGAGCACCGGACCCGGCACGTACAGCGTCCGCTGCGGGCCCGCCGACCAGTACCGGCCCAGGCAGAAGCCGTTGACCCAGACGAACCCGCGCGTCCAGCCCGGCAGTTCGAACCCCGCGTGATCGACGCCCGCCGCCCCCTCCAGGGTGAACGTCCCCCGGAACAAGCCCGTCCGCCCCGCCTCGCCCGCCCCCGCGGCAGCCTCCACCGGGCCGAACGGGACCGCCTCCACCGCGCCCGCCCCCTCGAAGGCGTCCAGCCGCAGCCCCCGGGCCCGTACCCCGTGCAGATACTGCCGCTCGTGCAGCACCCCGCCCGTGACACCCTTCGGCTCGCCCAGGCGCGGCCCGTAGTTGACCCGGCCCAGCGACTCCGCCCACAGTTCGACCTCCGCCGGACCCGCCACCGGCTCCGGCAGCGTCCCGGACTCCTCGGTCAGCACCCCGGCCCGCGCCCCGTCCACGTACACCACGGCCCGGTCCCGCAGCCCCGGGACCCTCAGCGGATACGGCTCGCGCGGCCCCGGCACCGCCACCCGGTAGCGCACCAGCCCCCGGTCCACGCCCAGCTCCTCGAACGTCGGCGGCACCCCCGCCTCCGTCTCCGGACCGCCCAGCGCCTCCAGCACGTCCCCGAGCCCGGCCCACTCCGCCAGCTCCACCCGCACCGTCGCCGCCAGCCCCGCCGGCTCCGGCGGCACCGCGGGCAACGGCCCCTCGGCGTAACCCTCCAGGACCTTCCGGAACAGCCGGAACTTCTCCGTGGCCCGCCCGTACTCATCCACCGGCGCGTCGTAGTCGTAACTCGTCACCGTCGGCAGGAACGTCTCGTCCTGCAACGCACCGGACCGGTTCGCCCCCGCCCAGCCACCGAAGTTCGTCCCGCCGTGCGCCATGTAGATGTTCACCGACGCCCCGCACTCCAGGATCTCCCGCAGTGCCTCGGCCGCCCGCTCCGGTTCCCGGCGCACCGGCTCGGCGCCCCAGTGGTCGAACCAGCCGCACCAGAACTCCATGCACATCAGCGGACCCCTCGGCCGGTGCCGGCGCAGCACCTCGAAGCCCTCCCGCGCCCCCGAACCGAAATTCGCCGTCGCGAGGAGCCCCGGCACCGAACCGCCGGTCAGCATGTGATCCTCCGGGCCGTCCGACGTGAACAGCGGGACCGTCACCCCGTACTGCCGCAACAGCCCCGCCAGCCACTCCAGATACACCGCGTCGCTGCCGTAACTCCCGTACTCGTTCTCCGCCTGGACGAGGACCACCGGGCCGCCCCGGGTGACCTGCCGCCGCACCACCTGCGGCAGCAGCTCCCCGAACCACCGCTCCACCACCGCCCGGTACTCCGCGTCCCGGGTGCGCACCCGCCGCCCGAACCGGCCCGTCACCCACACCGGGAGACCGCCGTTCTCCCACTCGGCGCAGATGTACGGGCCCGGCCGCACGATCGCCCACAACCCCGCCCGCCCCGCCGCGTCCAGGAACCGGCCCAGCGCCCCCACGTCCCGGCGGTCGCCCTCCCTCGGCTCGTGCAGATTCCACGGCACGTACGTCTCGACGCAGTTCAGCCCCATCGCCGCGAGCATCGCGAGCCGGTGCTCCCACTGCTCCTCGTGCACCCGGAAATAGTGCAGGGCGCCCGACAACAGCCGCACGGGCCTCCCGTCGAGCCGGAAGCAGTCGTCCCCCACGGTGAAGTCGGTCATGGTGCTCGTACGCTCCTGTGCCCGGCCGCACCCGGCGGCCCTCGGATCAAACGGGTCCGACCACCCTCACCTCTGGCGCGCACCGGGTCCATGGACAAAGATCGCTGCTGATTGGACACAACGGACCAGCCGGGAGAGGAAGGACCGCGATGTACCACACCTGGATGCGCTTCTTCACCCCGAGCCCGCTCCACCACCGCCTGGGCCTCGTCTGCCTCGGCGTCGGCCTCCAGCACGGCGCCCTGCCCACCGTCGGACCCCGCACCCTCGACCACCACGTCGCCGTGATCGTCAACTCCGGCACCGGCTGGTTCAAGGGCCCCGACGGGCGCCGCACCCCGGTCACCGGTCCCAGCCTCATCTGGCTGACCCCCGGCACCCCGCACCACTACGGCGCCGACCCCGGCACCGGCTGGGACGAGAGCTTCGTCGACTTCACCGGCCCCGCCACCACCACCTACACGGAACTCGGCTACATCGCGCCCGACCGCCCCCTCGTCCCGCTCTCCGACACCGCCGCACCCCGCTCCGCCGTCGGACGCATCGTGCGCGCCGCCCGGCGCGGCAACCCCCTCCTGGAGGTCGAGACCGGGGCCGCCGTCCACGAACTCCTCGTCTCCCTGCGCCGTGCCCGCGCCGGGACCGGCCCCGACGGCGACCCCGTCCTCCAGGCACTGGCCCGCGACGCGTACCAGCCGCTCACCGTCGCCGAACACGCCGCCCGGCACGGCATGACCCCGGCCGAACTGCGCACCGCCGTACGGCGCGGCGCCGGATGCAGCCCCAAGGACTACCTGCTGGGCATCCGCCTGGGCCGGGCCAAGGAACTCCTCGCCGCCACCGACCTCCCCGTCGCCGCCGTGGCCCGCCGCGTCGGCTACGACGACCCCGCCTACTTCTCCCGCCTCTTCGCCCGCCGCGTCGGCACCGCACCCGTCCGCTTCCGGGAACAGCAGGGCCGCAGCGTGCCCGGCGGCTGGAGCGACCGGGTCCCCGACCCCGACGACCCGCCGACGATCACCGCATGACCGGGGCGGTCTAAGCTCGCTGACCATGAGTACGAGCGAAATCGACGCATCCGTCCAGGCCGAGCTGAACCGGCTGCGCGAGAGCATCGACAACATCGACGCCGCCGTCGTCCACATGCTGGCCGAGCGCTTCAAGGCCACCCAACAGGTCGGCCGGCTCAAGGCGGACCACAAGCTGCCGCCCGCCGATCCCGCCCGCGAGACCCGGCAGATCGCCCGGCTCCGGCAACTGGCGCAGAGCGCGAACCTGGACCCGGCCTTCGCCGAGAAGCTGCTGAACTTCATCATCGCCGAGGTCATCCGCCACCACGAGCGCATCGCCGACGAAGCGGAGCACGGCTAGAAGGCCCGGACCGCGGGGACCGGGCCACGGGCACCCCCTCGGGACCGCCGACGGCTCCCCCGACCGGGCCCGGCCGGCGTCCGGCGTCCGGCGGCCCCTCCAGAGGCCCGTCCGCCCAGGGAGAACCCCCCTGCGCCCGCCGTCCCCCGTACGGCAGCATGGGGCCATGTCCGTACTGACGCGCGACGAAGCGCAGACCCGAGCCCAGATCCTCGACGTGGAGCGGTACACGATCGCCCTCGACCTCACCACCGGCGAGGAGACCTTCGACTCCCGCACCGCCATCCGGTTCACCAACCGCGCGGCCGGGGACACCTTCGTCGAGGTCAGGCCCGCCACCCTGCGCTCGATCAGCCTCGACGGACGACCCCTGGACCCCGCCCTCCTCGACGGCAACCGCTACCCCCTCACCGGACTCGGCGAGGGCCCCCACGAACTGCACATCGACGCCGCGATGCACTACTCCCGCACCGGCGAGGGCATGCACCGCTTCACCGACCCCACCGACGGCGAGACCTACGTCTACACCCAGCTGTTCCTGGACGACGTCCAACGCGTCTTCGCCGCCTTCGACCAGCCCGACCTCAAGTCCGTCTTCGCCATCGACGTCACCGCTCCCGAAGGCTGGACCGTCCTCGGCAACGGCGTCGCCGAACACACCGGCCGGGGACGCTGGACCATCGCCCCCACGCCCCTCATCTCCACCTACCTCGTCGCGGTCGCCGCAGGCCCCTGGCACTCGGTCACCACCGAGCACGCCGGACTGCCCTTCGGCATCCACTGCCGCCGCTCCCTCGCGCCCTACCTCGACGCCGACGCCGACGAGATCCTCGACATCACCCGCGCCTGCTACGACCGCTACCACGAGAAGTTCGACGAGCCCTACCCGTTCGACTCCTACGACCAGGCGTTCGTCCCCGAGTTCAACGCCGGTGCCATGGAGAACCCCGGACTCGTCACCTTCCGCGACGAGTTCGTCTACCGCTCCGCCGTCACCGACACCGAGCGCCAGACCCGCGCCATGGTCATCGCCCACGAGATGGCCCACATGTGGTTCGGCGACCTCACCACCCTGACCTGGTGGGACGACATCTGGCTGAACGAGTCCTTCGCCGAGTACATGGGCTACCAGACCCTCACCGAAGCGACCCTTCCCCGAGCCCTCGGCTCCGTCTCCGCGGGGAAGGCCCCCTTCCCCGACACCTGGGTCGACTTCGGAGTCGCCCGCAAGGGGTGGGGGTACGACGCCGACCAGCGCCCCTCCACCCACCCCGTCGCCCCCGACCCCGACGCCGTCCCCGACACCGCCTCCGCCCTCCTCAACTTCGACGGCATCAGCTACGCCAAGGGCGCCTCCGCACTGCGCCAACTCGTCGCCTGGCTCGGCGAGAAGGACTTCCTGGCCGGCATCAACACCCACTTCGCCCGCCACAAGTTCGCCAACGCCACCCTCGCCGACTTCATCGACAACCTCGCCTCCGCGACCGACCGTGACGTCCACGCCTGGGCCGAGCAGTGGCTGCGCACCACCGGCATCGACACCCTCACCGCCGAGATCGAAACCCCCCGGCAGACCGAGCCCGCCGGGACGCCCGAACCCGCCCGGGGCGCCGGACCCGTCAGGAACGGCCAGTCCTGGGCCCTCGCCGTCACCCGCGACGGCTCCCGCCCCCACCGCATCACCGTCGGCGCCTACGACCACGCCCTCAACACCCAGGCCGGCCCCGGCCACCTCGCCCTGCGCGACCGCTTCGAGATCGACGTACCCGGCGACGGGACGCCCACGATCCGCCCCGGCCACCGGCCCGCCCTCGTCGTCCTCAACGACGGCGACCTCACCTACGCCAAGGTCCGCCTCGACGCCACCTCCTGGGACACCGTCCTCACCAGCCTCTCCGGCATCCCCGACGCACTCACCCGGGCCGTCGTCTGGAACACCGCGCGCGACATGGTCCGCGACGGCGACCTGAACCCCGCCACCTACCTCGCGACCGCCCGTACCCACCTCCCCCACGAGAGCGACCTCGCCCTCGTCCAGGGCGTCCTCACCTTCGCCGCCGGGCAGATCGCCGCTCGCTACGTCGCCCCCGAGGACCGCCCCGCCGCCCTCGCCACCCTCGCCGACCTCTGCCGCGACCTCATCCGCCGCACCGAGGACGGCTCCCACCCCGGCCTGCGCCTCACCGCCGTACGCCACTTCATCGACGCCGCCACCCAGCCCGACACCCTGCGCAGCTGGCTCGACGAAGGCACCGTCCACGGCGGCCCCGAACTCGACCCCGAGCTGCGCTGGCGCATCCTCACCCGGCTCGCCGTCCTCGGCGCCACCGACGAGACCGCCATCGCCGGCGCGCTCGAAGCCGACCCCAGCGCCACCGGCCGCGAAGGCGCCGCCCGCTGCCGCGCCGCCCTGCCCACCCCCGAGGCCAAGGCCGCCGCCTGGGACGCCCTCTTCACCGACGACACCCTGTCCAACTACCTCTTCACCGCCACCGCCCAGGGCTTCTGGCAGCCCGGCCAGGAAGAACTCCTCGCCCCGTACGTGCCCCGCTTCTACCCGGAAGCCACCGCACTCGCCGCCCGCCGCGGCCCCGCCATCGCCGAGGCCGCCGGACGCCACGCCTTCCCCGCCTACGCCATCGACCCCGAGAGCCTCACCACCGGCACCCGCGCCCTGGAGGACCCCGACCTCGTCCCCGCCCTCCGCCGCAAGCTCGTCGACCAGCTCGACGACCTCCGCCGCGCCCTCGCCGTACGGACGGCCGCCGCCACGGCCGGCTGATCCCGCACGGCCGCGGGGCGGACACCAGGCCCCCGCCCCGCGGCCGAGGAGGAACGCGGCCCGCGACCGAGAAGGATCAGCCGCCGACGAGGCCGTCGTCCCCGTCCGGAGCACCCTCCGCACCGCCGTCGGCGGAGCCGCCCGCCGCCCGCAGATCGGCGAGCAGCTCCGCCTGGCCCGCCAGCACCCCGGTCAGGATCGTCCGCGCCACCCGCAGCAGCTCCGCCACGCCCGGATCGGCCAGCGTGTAGCGGACGGCCGAACCCTCCCGCCGGGCCGTCACCAGACCGGCGCGGCGCAGCACGGCCAGCTGTTGCGAGAGATGGGCGGCCTCGACCCCCACCTCGTTCAGCATCTCCGAGACCGCGTGCTCGCGTTCACTGAGCAGTTCCAGCACCCTGATCCGGACCGGGTGCCCCAGCGTCTTGAAGAACTCCGCCTTCAACCGGTACAGCGGCGTACTCACCTGCGGGGCCCCGTTCCGTACGGCGGGAACCCGCCGCACCACAGTCGACCTGAACTCTTCTCCATGAGGCCATCCTCGCGCCTTCGCACCCCGGAGATGAACCGGGGCGGACGGCAACCGCCCCCCAAACACCCGGCCCACCGCTCAGCGGCCGCCGAGCCGCATCGGAAGGGTGATCCAGACGCTCTTGCCGCCCTCGTCGACGTCGCCCCGCA
Organism: Streptomyces sp. NPDC091649; assembly: GCF_044756785.1. Taxonomy (NCBI): domain Bacteria; kingdom Bacillati; phylum Actinomycetota; class Actinomycetes; order Kitasatosporales; family Streptomycetaceae; genus Streptomyces; species Streptomyces sp. NPDC091649. The sequence goes on from NZ_JBIVTR010000006.1 coordinate 246,642, forward strand.
CCACCGCGCTGCCTCCCAGACCGTGAGTCAGCTCCATCACGGTGGCCAGGCCCCGCCCGGGAGCCGTCCCGGCGGACGCGAACAGAGCCGGCCGGTACGGGTGACGGTCGTGCACACCGAACGCGAACGTGCCCGGCCCGCCCGCGAACACCACCGTCACGTTCGGCGAGAGCACCGCCGCATGACGCACACTGTTGGCCACCAGCTCGCTGAGGATCAGCAACGCCGCGTCCCGGCCCGTCTCCCGCGCCCCCGCCCCCCACTCCGCCAGCACCTGCTCGGCGGTCTCCCGGGCCACGCGCACCGCCGAACCCACCGCGGGCAGCGTCAGCGCATGCCGGTACGGCAACGTGTCGGGCGGCGTGATCATCGGACAGGCTCCCCGGCCGGGAAAACCACCGCCACGGGCCGGAGAGCCAGGCGGGGGCCGCGCGCACAGCGACGGAACGGCCCGTACAGCATGTAGTGAATTGCCGAAAACTGCAATTCACTCAGTGCGTAAAGAAACAGAAGCCGGCCCCCGCCACACACCCGACCCACCCCCACAGGCGTGCACACCAGTACGACCCCCGCACACCTCTAAGAACCCACCGCCCCCCAAACCCGGCCACACCGACCGCCAGTACCCCTTTCGAGCCCGAATCGTTGGGCCCTTCGGCCGCGCCACCCCAAACCCGGGACCAGCCGGCACACCCACCCCGCACACCCGAAGGACCCCCCACCCATGCCCACCCCACCCCTCGCCGGAGGCACCGCAGGCCCCGCAGCACTGCGCCCCCTCATCGACACCGTCCTCACCGCACTCCACAACGGCGCCACCCTCCGCGACGGCCCCCTCCCCACCGGCGGACCCGCCACCGTCACCTCCCGCACCCGCACCGCCACCCACCCCCTCATCCCCGACCACGGCACCGGCCCCCACCACGCCCTCCGCAACCTCGTCACCACCCTCGCCGCCGGCGCCGCCGACCCCGCCCACCCCCACTGCGCCGCCCACCTCCACACCCCACCCCTCGCCCTCGCAGCCGCCGCCGACCTCGCCGCCAGCGCCCTCAACCCCTCCATGGACTCCTGGGACCAGGCCCCGGCCGCCTCCACCCTCGAAGCCGACCTCACCCACGCACTCGCCACCGAGATCTACCCGAACACCCCCTCACCCGACGCCGTCATCACCACCGGCGGCACCGAAGCCAACCAACTCGCCCTCCTCCTCGCCCGCGAACGCCACGGCCCCGTACAGACCATCTGCGGAGCCAACGCCCACCACAGCATCGCCCGCGCCGCCTGGCTCCTCGGCCTCCCCGAACCCGTCGTCGTACCCGCCCCCACCGGCACCCTCGACCCCGCCGCCCTCGACCAAGCCCTCACCGAACTCCACCGACCCCTCCTCGTCGTCGCCACCGCCGGAACCACCGACACCGGCGACATCGACCCCCTCGACACCATCGCCGACCTCTGCACCACCCACGGCGCCGAACTCCACATCGACGCCGCCTACGGCGGACCCCTCCTCTTCAGCCCCACCCACCGCACCCTCCTCCACGGCCTCCACCGCGCCCACAGCGTCACCCTCGACCTGCACAAACTCGGCTGGCAACCCGCCTCCGCCGGCCTCCTCGCCGTACCTGAACGCCACCACCTCACCCCCCTCCACCACCACGCCCCCTACCTCAACGCCGACGACGACACCGAAGCCGGCCTCCCCGACCTCCTCGGCCGCTCCCTGCGCACCACCCGCCGCCCCGACGCCCTCAAGATCGCCGTCACCCTCCAGGCCCTCGGCCGCACCGGACTCGCCGACCTCCTCGACCGCACCCTCGCCACCGCCCACCACCTCGCCGACCTCATCACCAAGACCCCCACCCTCGACCTCTACGACCGCCCCACCATCAGCACCGTCCTCTTCCGCCCCACCGCAACCGACGACCACACCGTCGCCACCGTCCGCCGCACCCTCCTCCAACGCGGCCATGCCGTCCTCGGCCGCGCCCACGCCGAAGGCCGACTCTGGCTCAAGGCAACCCTCCTCAACCCCCACACCACCCCCGAGGACCTCCAAGCACTCCTGGACCTCGTCACCGGCACCACCGCCGACCTCCTCACCCACCCACCCACCACCCCCTCGACCACCCACCCCACGGAAGGCGCCACCCCGCGATGACCGACCGGCCCGCCCCCGCCCCCGACCAGCCACACGACCTCGTCGGCATCGGCATCGGACCCTTCAACCTCTCCCTCGCCGCACTCGCCCACAGCATCCCCGCCACCCCCCACGACCCCCGCCCCCTCGCCGCGACCTTCTACGAACAACGCCCCGCCTTCCACTGGCACCCCGGCCTCCTCCTCGACGGCGCCAGCCTCCAAGTCCCCTTCCTCGCCGACCTCGTCACCCTCGCCGACCCCACCAGCCCCTGGAGCTTCCTCAACTACCTCCGCACCCGCGACCGCCTCTTCCCCTTCTACTTCGCCGAGCGCTTCCACATCCAACGAGCCGAATACGACGCCTACTGCCGCTGGGTCAGCGAGCAACTCCCCGGCCTCCACTTCGGCCACCAGGTCGACGCCGTCCGCTGGAACACCGACCGCGCCCTCTTCGAAGTCGACTTCACCCAACTCGACCACGACGGCGAAGCCGAAGCCCTCGGCCGCACCTACACCCGCCACATCGCCCTCGGCATCGGCACCGAACCCTTCGTCCCCGAACCCCTCAAACCCCTCGCCGAAGCCGAAGCCGTCCCCGTACTCCACTCCGCCGACTACCTCCGCCACCGCGAACGGCTCCTCGCCGCCGAACACATCACCGTCATCGGATCCGGCCAGTCCGGAGCCGAGATCTTCCTCGACCTCCTGCGCGCCCGCCCCGAAGGCGCCGAAAAGATCCACTGGCTCGCCCGCACCCAGGCATTCGCCCCCATGGAGTACTCCAAACTCGGCCTCGAACACTTCACCCCCGACTACAGCCGCTACTTCCACGCCCTCCCCGAAACCGCCCGCGACGAACTCGTCCCCCGCCAATGGCAACTCCACAAAGGCATCGACGCCGACACCATCGCCGCCATCCACGACGAGCTCTACCGCCGCACCCTCCACGGCGGCTGGCCCGACGCCACCCTCACCCCCGGCGTCCACGTCCGCACCGCAGGACGCGTCGCCAACACCCGCGTCGAACTCCACCTCGAACACACCCAGCAAGGCACCCGCACCCGCCTCACCACCGACGCCGTCATCCTCGCCACCGGCTACCGCGAACGCCCCCTCGACGCCGTCCTCGGCGGCCTCGGCCCCTACCTCAGCCGCGACGCCTCCCACCGCCCCCGCATCGACGACCAGTACCGCCTCGTCCTCGACCGCGCCGTCACCGGACACGTCTACGTGCAGAACGCCGAACGCCACACCCACGGAGTCGGCGCCCCCGACCTCGGACTCGCCGCCTGGCGCAGCGCCACCATCCTCAACAACCTCACCGGCGCCACCCCCTACCCCCTCCCCGAACGCACCGCCTTCACCACCTTCGGCCTCGCCCCCCAACCCCCCACGATCCCCGCCCAGACCCCCGCCCTCATCCCCCTGAGCCAAACCTGCTGAGCCCCCGCACAACGAACGGCCCGGGCCCCCCACCGAAGGAGACCCGGGCCGAACGACCAGCACACCGCACACAGCGCTACGGGAAAACCGGCACCCCATCACGCGTCAACCGCCACCCCGCCGAAGCGAACTCCGCCGGATCCACCGACCCCTTCACCCGCACCCACCCGATGATCGTGTTCCGGATCTCGTCCGAATCCGCCCACACCTGCCGCGCACCCGGCACATGCGGAAAGTTCCCCCCACCGCTCGCCCGGTAGTTGTTCACCGCGAACACGAACCGCGCCGCCGGACCGATCGCCCTCCCCCCGAAGGACAACCCGACGATCCGCGAACCCACCGGCCGCGCGATGTCGATGTCGTAACTCACCCCCGACACCGCGTCATAGTTGTAATCCGGAATCCCGTCCGCATTCGTCAACTTCGCCGTGTCCACCGGACCACCCGCAGGCGTCCGCACGAAATACCGCGCCGAATACTCCAGATACTCCTTCAACTGCGCACCCGTGAGCAGCCGCGCCTCCAGCGTGTTCTCGAACGGATACAACCCCGCCGCATCCTTGATCGTCACCTCACCGGCCGGAATCCCCGCCGTGCGCGAGAAACACGACGCCTGCGACAACACCGGCAACCCCGCGTACTCCCCACCCGCCAGGGCCGCCTTCACCGTCTCCGCCTGCACCTGGTTGATCAGATCGATGATCGGCTCGTCCTTCCACGGCGCCGCCGCCGTCGACATCGCCACCACCGACGTACCGATCACCTGATTGACGTACTCCACCACCTTGCGGTGCTCCGACCGCAACAACGACGTCACCTTCCGGTCCTCCGCCACGGTGTTGGAGTTCAACACCCGAGAACCGGCCCTCTCCACCGTCCAGCGACCCTTCTCCCACACCAGATCAAAATCGAACAGCGTCAGCCGCTGCCCCCACTTCGCCGGCTCCGAGAGCACGACCCGCTTCCCCGTCTCCTCGTTCGTCACGAAACGCTCGGCGATCTCCACATGCGCGTGCCCCACCAGAATCGCGTCGATCCCCGGCACCCGCTCCGCCACCAGCGCCGCCGCGTTCTCCACATACGGCAACTGATCCCCCCACGACGACGTCCCCGACGAACCCGAATGCGCCGACACCAGCACCACGTCCGCACCCATCGACCGCAGCTTCGGCACCCACTTCGCCGCCTGCTCCTCCAGACCCGGGAACACCATCCTCCCGCCCACATGCGCCTTGTCCCAGATCGCGACACCAGGATTCGTCAACCCCAGCACCGCCACCCGCACATCACGCCCGTACGGCGTGCGCATCCGCTTGATGACATACGGGGCGAACGCCGGCCGCAACGTCTTCGCATCCAGCGCATTCGCCCCGAGCAACGGAAAGTCGCACTGCTCCTCGAATTTCCGCAGCACCGGAATGCCGTAATTGAACTCGTGATTCCCGAGCGCAGCCGCGTCGTAACCGATCGCGTTCATCGCCCGCGCCATCGGATGCACCGGACCACGACGGGCCGTGATCGGATCGACCTTCGCGTAGTAGTACGACAACTGTGTGCCCTGGATCGTGTCACCCGCGTCGATCAGCAGCGTGTTCCGGCGGCCCTTCTCCCGGCGCACCCGGTCCACCAACGTCGAGATCTTCGCCAGACCGACGTCATTGTGCGCGGAGTCGTCGTACTCCCTGTCCGTGAAGTAGTCCCAGTTGAAGACGTTCCCGTGCAGATCGGTCGTCCCCATCACCGTGAACGAGTACCGCTTCGCCGGACGCCCGTGACCGTGCCCCTTCGCCACCGCGGCACCGGCCGAACCCACCACCGCACCGCCCGCCATCGCCACACCCGCACCGGCAGCGGCCGAACCACCCAGAAACGTCCTACGGTCCAACGGCATCTCTTCACTCCTCGTTCAGTAGGGCAACGCGCGTAGATTCTGGCCCGGCCCCCACCCCCCACAACACCCCCCACAGGTTTCGATCCGATGACCGCACGACACACACCACGAGCCGCCACCCCCCGTGCCACAGTGAACACATGACCGAAACCCCCACACCCGCCCCCGCGAACCACCACCCCTACGGCACCCCCACCACCCCCCACCTCACTGTCCGAGGCGAAGCCCACCTCGAAGCCGACCCTGAAATCGCCCACATCACCATCACCCTCACCGCCCGCGGCACCGACCGACGCACCACCCTCGACGGCCTCACCCACCGCAACACCACCACCCTCGACCTCATCAAGACCTACGGCGACGCCATCGAAAAACTGGAAACCGGCACCCTCGCCATCCGACCCGAACTCACCCGCCACGGCCGCGCCGAACGCATCCGCGCCTACCACGCCAGCATCCAACTCACCGCAACCCTCAACGACTTCACCGCACTCGGCGAACTCGTCGCCCGCCTCGCCGACCACGACCTCACCCGCATCGACGGCCCCTGGTGGGCACTACGCCCCACCTCCCCCCACCACGCCGCCGCCCGCCGCGGAGCCGTCCAAGCAGCACTCCAACGCGCCCGCGAATACGCCGAAGCCCTCAACACCCGCCTCGACGCCCTCCTCGAACTCAGCGACACCGGCACCCACATGGGCCCCCGCAGCGCCCGCGCCGCCTTCTCCACCCACGCCGTGCCCTTCGCCGCCGCCGGCACGGAAGCCGCCCCCGACGCCGCACCCGTCGACCTCGAACCCGTACGCCAGACCGTCGACGCCCAGGTCGAAGCCTCCTTCACACTCGTCCCGCCCGACCTCGGATAAACGCTCATCAGAGCGACCCGCCGCACAATTCAACACTTGTCAATAACCCTTCACCCAAAGGTTGTTGAGGTGTCACGCAGAGCCAAATACCTACCCGTAGGTAAGGATTAGTCTCGAACCATGCGCCGAGCAAAAATCGTTTGTACCCTGGGACCCGCAACCGACACATACGACCAGATCAAAGCCCTCATCGAAGCCGGAATGGACATCGCCCGCTTCAACCTCAGCCACGGCACCTACGCCGAACACGAACAGCGCTACCACCACATCCGCAAGGCATCCGAAGCAACCGGCCGCAACGTCGGCATCCTCGCCGACCTTCAAGGCCCGAAGATCCGCCTCGGACGCTTCCGCGAAGGCCCCGTACTCCTTGAACGCGGCGACACCTTCACCATCACCGTCGAACCCCTCGAAGGCCAAGGCACCGGCGACATCTGCGGCACCACCTACGACGGCCTCGCCGCCGACGTCACCCCCGGCGAACGCATCCTCGTCGACGACGGCCGCGTCACCCTCGAAGTCACCGCCGTCGACGGCCCCCGCGTCCACACCACCGTCATCGAAGGCGGCATGGTCTCCGACAACAAAGGACTCAACCTCCCCGGCGTCGCCGTCTCCGTCCCCGCCCTCTCCGAAAAGGACATCGACGACCTCCGCTGGGCCCTGCGCACCGGCGCCGACATCATCGCCCTGTCCTTCGTCCGCACCGGACGCGACATCGACGACGTCCACCGCATCATGGACGAGGAGAACCGCCGCCTCCCCGTCATCGCCAAGGTCGAAAAACCCCAGGCCGTCGACAACATCGACGACATCGTCGCCGCCTTCGACGGCATCATGGTCGCCCGCGGCGACCTCGGCGTCGAAATGCCCCTCGAACAAGTCCCCATCGTCCAGAAGCGCGCCATCAAACTCGCCCGCCGCAACGCCAAACCGGTCATCGTCGCCACCCAGATGCTCGACTCGATGATCGACAACTCCCGCCCCACCCGCGCCGAAGCCTCCGACGTCGCCAACGCCATCATCGACGGCACCGACGCCGTCATGCTCTCCGGCGAGACCAGCGTCGGCAAATACCCCGTCGAGACCGTGCGCACCATGTCCCGCATCGTCGAGGCCGCCGAGGAAGACCTCCTCGCCAAGGGCCTCCCGCCCCTCACCGAGCGCAACAAGCCCCGCACCCAGGGCGGCGCCGTCGCAAGGGCCGCCGCCGAGATGGGCGACTTCCTCGGCGCGAAGTTCCTCGTCGCCTTCACCCAGACCGGCGACACGGTCAAGCGCCTCTCCCGCTACCGCTCGCCCATCCCGCTCCTCGCCTTCACCCCCGACGAAGCCACCCGCGCCCAGCTCAACCTCACCTGGGGCGTCGAGACCTTCCTCGGCCCGCACGTCGACTCCACCGACGCGATGGTCGCCCAGGTCGACGAGGAGCTGCTGCGCATCGGCCGGTGCGAGAAGGGCGACATCGTGGTCATCACCGCCGGCTCCCCGCCCGGCGTCGCGGGCTCCACGAACCTGGTCCGCGTCCACCACATCGGCGAGGACGACAGCCCGAAGTAGGGCGGCTCAGTATTTCGGCCCGACGTGCGCATCCATGAGGGCGACGGATGCCCGTCGGGCTACGGAGATGTTGTAGGGCTTGCCCACGCGGGTGCAGTGGGTCCATACGATGCCGAGCGCGTCGAGGGTTTCGGTGTAAAGACGGCGGATGTCGTCGGAGGCATTGGTGAAGAAGTACCGCGGGTACTCGTAGCGCTTTTGTTCGCCCTTGACGAGTCGGGTCGTCCAGTTCATGTTCCGACATCCGTCGGAGTGGATGAGGCCCCGGATGAAGTGCCGGGGGTGGGCGCCGACGATCTCCTGTTGCCACGCGTGGAGAACGATCGGCCGCTCGTGCTTCTTCCCCGGCCCGTGCTGCGGAAAGGCGCAGGTCCAGTGTGTGCTGTACGACTTCACTTCGACGCAGTTGTTTCGCTGCCGCCGACCGGTGCGCGGCATGGGCATGACCGCGCCCATGGCCGATTCCACCTCGTCGATCACGCCCGGCCAGACGGCGTCGCAGAAGATCGACAGATGATGTTGCTTGGGCTTCGACGTGATGTGGCCGTCGCCCAGGTACAGCCCCAGTAAGTAGGCGTAGGCGGCGCGATCAACCTGTCGGCCTGTGCATACGGGGCAGTCGGTGGGCCGTTCGTACTGTACTCCGCGTCGCTTGCGGTCCTCATGCAGCCACCAGCCGACGGTTCCGCGCGGCACGTTGAGATGTTCTGCCACTGCTCGATTGGTGGTTCCGCTCCGCAACAGCGCGAGCGCTTCGTCACGTATCGAGGGGTTGTGCTGCTCCATGCAGCGTAGTTTCCGCGACTCTCGAAGAAGTGCGCCCGGATCGAAGGTGCGTTCACCGGCAAGGGTGAAGATCGTCGAATTGTCACTCGGCCTTGGAAACCAAGGAGAAGTGCCCCGAGTCGGATTCGAACCGACGCTGTATGGGTTTTGAATCCATCGCCTCTGCCGCTGGGCTACCGGGGCCCCTTCGAAACGAAGGATACCGAGGACCCTCCGTGCCTCAAACATACCGTAACTAGGTAGGCTCTTGGGAGCTGCACCCCTGTCCTAACAAGGAGCCCCGTGACCACCCCCGAGTCGCCCCAGCCCGTAGACGCCGTCGACGACGACAAGTCGCACGTCCCGCCGCTGACGACCCGCGTCGTCATCGCCGAGGACGAGGCCCTCATCCGCCTCGACCTCAAGGAGATGCTGGAGGAGGAGGGCTACTCCGTCGTCGGCGAGGCGGGCGACGGGCAACAGGCCGTCGAGCTGGCCCGGGAGCACAAGCCGGACCTGGTGATCCTGGATGTGAAGATGCCGGTTCTCGACGGCATCTCCGCCGCCGAGAAGATCGCCGAGGAGTCCATCGCCCCGGTTCTGATGCTCACCGCGTTCTCGCAGCGCGACCTCGTTGAGCGGGCCCGGGACGCCGGGGCGATGGCGTATCTGGTGAAGCCGTTCAGCAAGAGCGACGTGGTGCCGGCCATCGAGATGGCCGTCTCCCGGTTCGCGGAGCTGAAGGCGCTGGAGAGCGAGATCGCGGACCTCTCGCAGCGGCTGGAGACCCGGAAGCTGGTGGACCGGGCCAAGAGCATCCTCCAGACGGATTACGGGCTCTCCGAGCCGGCCGCGTTCCGGTGGATCCAGAAGACGTCGATGGACCGCCGGATGTCGATGCAGCAGCTGGCGGAGGCGCTGATCGAGGACGCCGAGGAGAAGAAGAAGTCGGCCGAGTAGTCGCGTACGCGCCACGGCGTACGCGAGAGGCCCGCACCCCGGAAGTCGTCCGGGGTGCGGGCCTCTCGCGTACGGCGGGAGCGTCAGTCCTCGCCGAGGTATGCCTTGCGGACCGACTCGTCGTGGAGCAGGTCCGAGCCCGCGCCGGAGAGGACGATCTTGCCGACCTCCATGACGTGGCCCTGGTCCGCGAGGGAGAGGGCGGCCTGGGCGTTCTGCTCGACGAGCAGGATCGTGGTGCCCGCCGCCTTGAGCTCGACGATGGTCTCCATGATCTTCTGCATCATGATCGGGGAGAGTCCCATCGAGGGCTCGTCGAGCATGAGCAGTTTGGGCTGGGACATCAGGGCGCGTCCCATGGCGAGCATCTGCTGTTCGCCGCCCGAGAGGGTGCCCGCGGCCTGTTTCCGGCGTTCCCCGAGGATGGGGAAGAGGTCGTAGGCGCGCTGGACGTCCTTCTCGATGCCTGCTTTGTCGGTGCGGAGGTAGGCGCCGAGGAGGAGGTTCTCGGTGATCGTCAGCCGGGGGAAGATGTGGCGTCCCTCGGGGGAGTGGGCGATGCCCAGGGCGACGATCTTGTGGGCGGGGATGTTGGCCAGGGGTTTGCCCTCGAAGAGGATGCGGCCGGCGAGCGGCTTGAGCAGTCCGGAGAGGGTGCGCAGGGTGGTGGTCTTGCCCGCGCCGTTGGTGCCGATGAGGGTGACGACCTGGCCGGCGTCGACGCTGAAGGAGATTCCCTTGACGGCTTCGATCTTGCCGTAGGCGACCCGGAGGTCTTCGACCTCTAGCAGTGCGGTCATCGGGTGCCCTCCTCGTCGGTGCCGGTGGTGTCGGGCGTGGTGTTCTCGGCCGTGCCGGTGGTCGTGCCGGTGGTGGCTGGTGTCCCGGTGGTGGCTGTCTCGGTGGGTGCGGCGGCTTCCGCTTCGGCTGCTGCGACCTCGGCGGCTTCTTCGGCGCCGGGGGCGCCTTCGAAGGGGGTGCCGAGGTAGGCGGCGACGACGCGTTCGTCGGCCTGTACGTCGCTGGGGGTGCCTTCGACGAGTTTCTCGCCCTGGACGAGGCAGGCGACGCGGTCGCAGAGGTTGAAGATGAACCGCATGTCGTGCTCGATGACGAGGACGGCGATGCCTTGGTCCCGGATGGCGAAGATGAGTTCTTCGGTGACGCGGGTTTCCTGGGGGTTCATGCCGGCGGTGGGCTCGTCGAGGAGGAGGAGTCCGGGGTCGCTGGCCAGGGCGCGGGCGATTTCGAGCTTGCGCTGGTCGCCGTAGGGGAGGTTGCGGGCGAGGTGGTCGGCCTTGTTCTGGAGGCCGATGAACTCCAGGAGTTCCATGGCGCGTTCGCGGCTGGCGTCTTCTGCCTTGTGGTAGCCGGGGAGGCGCAGGAGGGCTGACCAGAGGCCCTCCTTGGTCCGGGTGTGGCGTCCGACGAGGACGTTTTCCAGGACGGTCATGTTGGCGAAGAGGCGGATGTTCTGGAAGGTGCGGGCGATGCCGGCCTTGGTGACGAGGTGGGGTTTGGGCGGCAGGACGGTGCCTTGGTAGCTGACCTTGCCTTCGGTGGGGATGTAGAGGCCGGTGAGGCAGTTGAAGAAGGTGGTCTTGCCGGCGCCGTTGGGGCCGATGAGGCCGACGATCTCGCCGCTGTTGACGGTGAGGTCGACGCTTTTGACGGCGGTGAGTCCGCCGAAGCGCATGGTGACGCCGCTGGCTTCGAGGACGGTGGTGGCCGGGGTGGTGGTTTCGGTGGTCATGTGTTCACGCCCCCGCCTTCGTGGTGCCGGCGGCCTGGTCGGTGAGTGGGGTGTCCGGTGGGGTGTCGAGTTGGCCGGTCTCGTGGAATTCGAGCTGCTTCCTGCGGTCGGCGACGAGCCCTTCGGGGCGGAAGCGCATCAGGAGGATGAGTGCGATGCCGAAGAGGAAGAGCTGGTAGTCCTGCATGAACTGCAGTTTGGCCGGGATGAGGTAGAGCAGTGCGGCGCCGACGAGGGGTCCGCTGAGGGTTCCCATGCCGCCGAGGATGACGGCGGCGAGGAGGAAGGCGGAGTTGGGGGGTACGGAGCCGGCGAACTGGTACTGCTCGGGCGTCACGGTGTAGGAGACGTGGGCCTGGACGGTGCCGGCGAGTCCGGCGAGGGTTGCGCCGAGGGCGAAGGCGAGCAGTTTGAGCCGGAAGGCGTTGATGCCCATGGCGGTGGCTGCGGTTTCGTCTTCGCGGATGGCGACCCAGGCGCGGCCGATGCGGGATTCTCCGGAGCGTCGGAAGACGAGGACGACGGCGGCGGTGAAGACGAGCATGAGGAGGTAGTAGTTGGCCGACCTGCCGAGGGTGAATCCGGCGATGTCGTGGCTGACGCCGAAGTCGTAGCCGAGGATGTTGAGGTCGGGGATGCTGGGGATGCCCTGGGAGCCGTTGGTGAGGTCGGGTCCGCTGACGCCGTTGAGGGCGTTGACGGTGAGCCGGAAGATTTCTCCGAATCCGAGGGTGACGATGGCGAGGTAGTCGCCGCGCAGTCGCAGGGTGGGGGCGCCGATGACGACGCCGAAGACGAGTGATGCGGCGGCGCCGGTGAGGACGGCGGCCCAGAAGGGGAATTGGACGCCGACGGGGGAGAGGGGGGAGCCGGAGACCAGGGCGGCGGCGTAGGCGCCGACGCCGAGGAAGGCGACGTAGCCGAGGTCGAGGAGTCCGGCGAGGCCGACGACGACGTTGAGGCCGAGTGCGACGGTCGCGAAGATGAGGATGTTCGCGCCGATGAGTGCGTATTGCTCGTTCTGCTGGGTGAAGGGGAAGCAGAACGCTGCGATGAGTGCGGCGGTGAGGGTGACGTTGCGGTGCTTCGTGGTGAGCCGGGTGATGCGGGAGATGAGTCCGGCTCGGGTGAGGGCGGTGAAGCCGAACGCGACGCTGATGATGTAGCCGATGAAGAGTTGGGCGTATTCGGTGTCGATGCCGTACGTGAAGACGTGGAGGGCGATGCCGAAGGCTCCGGCGATGATGAGGATTTCGGCCCAGTTGGGGAGTTCTTTGGGGCGTCGGATCTCGCGTGGGCTGGAGCCGAGGCGGATGTAGCGCCAGAGGGGGTAGGTGAGGAGCCCGGTGACGATGGTGAGGCCGATGAAGGTGGGCCAGCTGAACGCGGGCAGTGATTCTTTGGTGTGGCGGTCGAGCGGCAGGCCGAGGGAGGCGAGCAGGGTGAGGAGGGAGGCCGCCATGGCGACGAAGCCGCCGGGTTCGAGGTTGGCCAGTCCGCCGAGTTCGACGGCGATGGCGCTGGTGGTGAACCAGGTGGTGGTGAATGCGCCGAGGGCGGCGAGGAAGGTGGCGTTGTCGGTCTGGGCGGGGTTGAGCCAGCCGAGTCCGCGGATGCCGTAGCCGGCGGTGGCGAGGAGCAGTGTGAGTGCTGCGCCGATGAGGGTGAGGACCTGGAGGCCGCCGGGGTATCCGTAGACGGTGAGGTCGCCGGGGAAGGCGTCGGTGTAGGTCCAGGCGAGGAAGGTGGAGGCGAGGGTGAGGGCCGCGCCGGTGGTGGTGGCCGCGCGGGCGGCTGCGGGGGGGATGGGGATGACGGGGGTGGTTTCGGTGGTGTTGATCGTCATGTTCATCACGCCCGATCCGCGACGCGTTCGCCGAGCAGGCCCTGGGGGCGTACGAGGAGGACGATGATGAGGAGGGCGAAGGCCCATACGTCCTTCCAGGCGCCGCCGCCGAAGAGTTCCATGCCGGGGACTTCGCTCATGTAGCCGGTGGCGAGTGCTTCGGCGACGCCGAGGACGATGCCGCCGAGCATGGCGCCGTAGATGTTGCCGATGCCGCCGAGGACGGCTGCGGTGAATGCTTTGAGGCCCATGATGAAGCCCATGCGGAAGCCGATCTGGCCGTTTTTGAGCCCGTAGGCGACGGCGGCGACGGCGGCGAACGCGGCGCCGATGGCGAAGGCCATGACGATGATGCGGTCGGTGTTGATGCCCATGAGCTTGGCGGTGTCGGGGTCCTGGGAGGTGGCCTGCATGCCGCGGCCGGCTCGGGTCTTGGAGACGAAGAAGCCGAGGGCGAGCATGCACAGGGGCGCGGAGATGAGGACGAAGATGTCGCCGCGCTGGATGGTGGCGCCGAGGATGTCGAAGGATTCGCCTTCGAACTGGGGGAAGGAGCGGTCCTTGGTGGCGTCGGGGTACCACATCCATACCGCTTGCTGGAGGGCGAGGGAGAGCCCGATGGCGGTGATGAGTGGTGCCAGGCGTGGGCCGCCGCGCAGGGGTCGGTAGGCGAAGCGTTCGGCGGCCATGCTGATGGCGACGGCGGAGATGACGCCGCCGACGATCATGAGGGGTATCGCGGCTATGAGGGAGAATCCGGACGGAAGCCAGATGTAGACCGTGAGGGCTCCGAAGCCCCCGATCATGAAGATCTCGCCGTGCGCGAAGTTGATGAGCTGGATGATTCCGTAGACCATCGTGTAGCCGATCGCGATGAGACCGTACATCGCGCCGAGGATGAGTCCGTTGGCCAGCTGTTGCGGCAGTTCGTTCACCGCAGGGCCTCCGTGGAGTGGTTCGGATATGGCACCGCGCGGGAGGGCTCGTAGCGCTCCCGCGCGGTCTGGTTGTTTGGTGTGGTGGGTCCGGTGGGTGTTACTTGACCGTGCCGCTGGTCTTGGAGACCCACTTGCCGCCGGTGACCTGGTAGGCGGTCATCAGGGTGTTGGTGGTGTCGCCGAATTCGTCGAAGGAGACGGGGCCGGTGACGCCGTCGAACTCGACCTTGTCCATGGCGGCGAGGACCTTGGGGCGGGCTTCGGAGGGGATCTTGCCGTCGTTCTCGGCGGCGACGATCTTCACGGCCTCGATGATGGACCAGGTGGCGTCGTAGGTGCCGCCGCCGTATGCCTCGTAGGCGTCCTTGTAGCCGGCGGTCTTGTAGTCCGCGATGAACTTCTTGGCGGATTCGAGTTCTTCGACGGGCTTGCCGACGGAGGTGGCGATGTCGCCTTCGGCCTTTTTGTTGAGCTTGATGAAGTCGGCGCTGTACATGCCGTCGCCGCCCATGAAGGGGATCTTGATGTTGTCCTTGATCTGCTGGCTCAGGGGGGCGCCGGCGGGGTATTCGCCGCCGTAGTAGACGGCCTTGGCGCCGGAGGACTTGACCTTGGTGGCGACGGAGTTGAAGTCGCGGTCTTCGGGGTTCACGTGGTCGGTGCCGACGATCTTGCCGCCGAGTTCGGTGAACTTCGCCTTGAAGGAGGCGGCGAGTCCGGCGCCGTAGGGCTTCTGGTCGTCGATGAGGTAGACGTCCTTGATCTTCGCGGTTTCGAAGAGGTATGTGGCCGCGAAGGCGCCCTGGATCTGGTCTGTGGTGGAGGTGCGGAAGTAGGAGGCGTAGGGGCGCTTCTTGTCGCCGGCCTTCCAGTTGTTGCCCTGGGTCAGTTCGGTGCCGGTGTTGGCGGGGGAGACCTGGGTCAGTTTGGCGTCGTTGAGGGGCTTCTGCATCGACTGGGCGACGCCGGAGTTCAGCGGGCCGACGACGCCGAGGACCTCTTTGGTGTCGATGAGCTTGACGGCGTTCTGCTGGCCGACGGAGGGCTGGGCCTGGTCGTCGAGGGCCTGGAGCTTGAAGGTGACGCCGGGGACGGTTTTTTCCTTGTTGGCTGTGTCGACGGCGAGTTCGGCGGAGTTCTTGATGCCGAGGCCGAGGGCGGACAGGTCGCCGGTGAGGGGGGCGTCGAGGCCGATGACGACCGTCTGGTTGCCGCCGCCGTCGCTGCTGCTCTTGCTGTCGTCGCGCGAACCGCAGGCGGTGAGGGTGAGTGCTCCGGTGGTGAGCACTGCGGTGAGTATGAGCGAGGAACGGTGTCGCACGAAAGGTCCTTTCCCTGGCGCGGCCTCCTCTGCTGAGGTGCCGTGTCGATCGCCGGGCCGTACTGGGTTGGTACAGGGCCGTGCAGCAGACGCGCCCGGCGGCGCGGTGACTGGCGGTGACTCTAAGCGCAGCTGGGGGCCACCGGGACTGGTCGGCGGTGGATGTGACTCTCTTGTTATGCCCTTGAGCAAGGCTTGAGGTTCCTGTGAGGACATGTGGGGGTTTCGCCTGGACTGCGAAAGGACCGCATGGTGAGAACGCGCAGCTCTGCTAAGGGGCTTGGGGTGATCTTGGTGCTGACGCGGGGGTGGGGGCGCGGTGGGCGCGGTGGGTGCGGCGCGGTGTTCCGGGGTGTTGTGGGCCGGGGTGCGCGGCTGGTTTCCGCAGAGCCTGAATGTTACGCAGCGTGACATCGGTGGTCGGGTCCGCGGGGCGGTCGGGGTTGATGTGGCTGCTGAGTGCCTCATGGAACGCGGGGTGGCGTCAAGGGTGTTGACCGAGTGTGGTGGTCAACGTCCGTTGTCCGGTGGGGGTATGGCGCTGCCCGGCCGGTTCGCGGGGGGTGCGATTCCGGCCGGGCAGGTGGGGTCGGCGTGTTGCGGGGGGCGGAGTTGGCGGGGTGTCAGTTGGCTTCGGGGCGGGGGGCGTCGCGGAGCAGGCAGGTGAGTCGTGCGGTGCAGACGCGCTTGTCGTGTTCGTCGGTGATGACGATGTCGTAGGTGGCGGTGGAGCGGCCTTGGTGTACGGGGGTGGCGACGCCGGTGACGAGGCCGTTGCGGACGCCTCGGTGGTGGGTGCAGTTGAGGTCGACGCCGACCGCGAGCTTGGAGGCTCCGCCGTGGAGCATGGAGCCGATGGAGCCGAGGGTTTCGGCGAGGACGGCGGAGGCGCCTCCGTGCAGGAGGCCGTAGGGCTGGGTGTTTCCCTCGACGGGCATGGTGCCGACGACGCGGTCGGCGGAGGCTTCGAGGATGGTCACGCCCATGCGTTCGCCGAGGTGGCCGGCGGAGAAGAGGGCGGGCAGGTCGACGCCGAGTGCGGCGTATTCGTCGATGACTTCCTGGGGGAAGTGGGGGGTGGTGTGCTCGCCCATGTGGTCCGGCTCCGATCGTCTGTGCTGGGTCCTTGCTGTCTGCACCGTTCTTATCAGACGGGTGAGCGGACGCTTAGGGGGTTGTGGGGGCTGGGCCGGGTGGTGTCAGCGGGTGTTCTGGAAGCGGATGACGACCGACTTGCTGGCGGGGGTGTTGCTGGTGTCCGCGGTGGAGTCCAGGGGGACCAGGACGTTGGTCTCCGGGTAGTAGGCGGCGGCGCAGCCCCGGGCGGTGGGGTAGTGGACGACGCGGAAGCCGTCCGCGCGGCGTTCGACTCCGTCCTTCCACTCGCTGACGAGGTCGGTGTACGCGCCGTCGGCGAGGCCGAGGGCTGCGGCGTCCTCGGGGTTGACCATGACGATGCGGCGGCCGCCCTTGATGCCCCGGTAGCGGTCGTCGAGGCCGTAGACGGTGGTGTTGTACTGGTCGTGGGAGCGCAGTGTCTGCAACAGGAGCCTGCCGTCGGGGAGTTCGGGGTACTCCACGGGGGCGGCGGTGAAGTTGGCGCGGCCGGTGGCGGTGGGGAAGCGGCGTTGGTCGCGGGGGGCGTGGGGGAGCGTGAAGCCGCCGGGGCGGGCGGCGCGGGTGTTGAAGTCCTCGAAGCCGGGGACGACGCGGGAGATGCGGTCGCGGATCGTGGCGTAGTCGCGCTCGAAGGCTTCCCAGTCGGTACGGGAGCCGGTGCCGAGGACGGCGCGGGCGAGGCGGGCGACGATGGCGGGTTCGGAGAGCAGGTGGGGGCTCGCGGGGGTGAGGTTGCCGCGTGAGGCGTGGACCATGCCCATGGAGTCCTCGACGGTGACGAACTGCTTGCCGCCGGCCTGGACGTCCTTGTCGGTGCGGCCGAGCGTGGGCAGGATCAGGGCGCGGGTCCCGGTGACGGCGTGGGAGCGGTTGAGCTTGGTCGAGACGTGGACGGTGAGGCGGGCGCGGCGCATCGCGGCCTCGGTGACGGCGGTGTCGGGGGTGGCGGCGACGAAGTTGCCGCCCATGGCGAAGAAGACCTTGGCCTCGCCGTCGCGCAGGGCCTGGATGGAGCGCACGACGTCGTATCCGTGGCGGCGGGGCGAGGTGATGCCGAATTCCTTGTCGAGGGCGTCGAGGAAGGCGGGTGCGGGGCGTTCGAAGATGCCCATGGTGCGGTCGCCCTGGACGTTGGAGTGGCCGCGGACCGGGCAGACTCCGGCGCCGGGGCGGCCGATGTTGCCGCGCAGGAGGAGGAAGTTGACGACTTCGCGGATGGTGGGCACGGAGTGCTTGTGCTGGGTGAGGCCCATCGCCCAGCAGACGATGGTGCGCTTCGACGCGAGGACGAGGGCGAGGGCCTGCTTGATCTCGGTGCGGGTGAGACCGGTCGCGGTGAGGGTCTCGTCCCAGTCGGCTGCTTCGGCGGCCCTGGCGAATTCTTCGAAGCCGTGGGTGTGCTCGGTGACGAACGCGGTGTCGACGGCGTCCTCGGTGGCGAGGATCAGTTTGTTGAGGAGGCGGAAGAGGGCCTGGTCGCCGCCGATGCGGATCTGCAGGAAGAGGTCGTTGAGCGGGGTGCCCTTGATCATGCCGTGCGGGGTCTGGGGGTTCTTGAACCGTTCCATGCCGGCCTCGGGCAGCGGGTTCACCGAGATGATCTTCGCGCCGGAGTTCTTGGCCTTCTCCAGGGCGGACAGCATCCGGGGGTGGTTCGTGCCGGGGTTCTGCCCGGCGACGATGATCAGGTCGGCCTGGTGGAGGTCCTCCAGGGAGACGCTGCCCTTGCCGACGCCGATGGTCTCGGTGAGTGCCGAGCCGGACGACTCGTGGCACATGTTGGAGCAGTCGGGCAGGTTGTTGGTGCCGAACTCGCGGGCGAAGAGCTGGAGCAGGAACGCGGCCTCGTTGCTGGTGCGGCCGGAGGTGTAGAAGAGGGCCTCGTCGGGGGAGCCGAGGGCGGTCAGTTCTTCGGCGATGATCGCGAACGCCCGCTCCCAGGTCACCGCCTCGTACCGGTCGGCGCCTTCGGGGAGGTAGACGGGGTGGGTGATCCTGCCCTGCTGGCCCAGCCAGTAGCCACTGCGTTCGGCGAGGTCGGGCAGCGGGTGGGCGGCGAAGAAGGCGGGGGTGACGCGGCGCAGGGTCGCCTCCTCGGCGACGGCCTTGGCGCCGTTCTCGCAGAACTCGGCGGTGTGCCGCTTGTCGTCCTCGGGCCACGCGCAGCCGGGGCAGTCGAAGCCGTCCTTCTGGTTGACCTTGAGGAGGGTCTGCGCGGTGCGGCGCACCCCCATCTGCTGCTGGGCGATGCGCAGGGAGTGGGCGACGGCGGGCAGGCCCGCGGCGGCGTGCGGGGCCGCTTCGACCTGCGGGGCGTCCTGGACCGGGTCACCGGTCGGCGGCTTGGTGGCCATGATGCTGCTCCCCTTCGAGCGCTTCTTCCACGTCCGTACGTCCTCCGTACGTCCCTCACGTCGATCCTGTCACGGCCTCCTGGACGTCGTGCCGGTCCGGATTGTCAGTGGGCCGTGGCAGGATCGGGGGCGTGGCTGAGACGGCATCGAAGAAGACGGCAGACAACCGACCGCGCCTGCTCCTCATGGACGGGCACTCCCTGGCGTACCGGGCGTTCTTCGCCCTGCCCGCGGAGAATTTCACGACGGCGGTGGGGCAGCCGACGAATGCCGTGTACGGCTTCATGTCGATGCTGGCGAACACCCTGCGTGATGAGGCGCCCACGCACTTCGCGGTGGCGTTCGACGTGTCCCGCAAGACCTGGCGGGCGCAGGAGTTCCCGGAGTACAAGGCGAACCGCTCCAAGACCCCCGACGAGTTCAAGGGGCAGGTCGAGCTGATCGGGGAGCTGCTGGACGCGATGCGCGCGGACCGCTTCGCGGTGGACGGGTTCGAGGCGGACGACGTCATCGCGACGCTGGCGACCCAGGCCGAGGCGGCCGGGTTCGAGGTGCTGATCGTCACCGGCGACCGGGACTCCTTCCAGCTGATCACGGAGAACGTGACCGTGCTGTACCCCACCAAGGGGGTCTCCGAGCTGACCCGGTTCACCCCGGAGAAGGTCGTCGAGAAGTACGGGCTCACCCCGCGGCAGTATCCGGACTTCGCCGCCCTGCGCGGTGACCCGTCGGACAACCTCCCGGGTATCCCCGGGGTGGGGGAGAAGACGGCCGCGAAGTGGATCAACCAGTTCGGTTCGTTCGCCGATCTGGTCGAGCGGGCCGACGAGGTCAAGGGCAAGGCCGGGCAGAATTTCCGCGACCACCTGGACGCGGTGAAGATGAACCGGGTGCTGACCGAGATGGTCCGGGACGTGGAGCTGCCGAAGACCCCGGCCGAGCTGGAGCGCGCCCCGTACGACCGCACGGCGGTCACCGGTGTCCTGGACATACTGGAGATCCGCAACCCGAGCCTGCGTGAGCGCCTCCTCGCCGTCGACCCGGGCGCGGCGGAGGCCGAGCCGCCCGCGCCCGCCGCCGGGATCGAGCTGGACGGGGTCGTGCTCGGCTCCGGCGAGGTCGCCCCGTGGCTGGAGGCGCACGGTGCGCGGCCGCTCGGCGTGATGACGGTGGACACCTGGTCTCTGGGCGCCGGCGCGGTCACCGAGGTCGCGCTCGCCGCGGCCGACGGGGCCGCCGCCTGGCTGGACCCGGCCCAGCTGGAGGAGGCCGACGAGCGGGCGTTCGCCGCCTGGGTGTCGGATCCTGAGCGGCCGAAGGTCCTGCACAACGCCAAGAACGTGATGCGGGTGTTCCCCGAGCACGGCTGGCGGCTCGAAGGCGTCACGATGGACACGGCGCTCGCCGCGTATCTGGTGAAGCCGGGCCGCCGCTCCTTCGCCCTGGACGCGCTCGCCGTGGAGTATCTGGGCCGTGAGCTGGCGCCGGCCGCCGCCTCGGACGGGCAGCTTGCTTTCGGCGCGGACGACCGGGCCGAGGCGGACGCCCTGATGGCGCAGGCCCGCGCCGTGCTCGACCTGGGCGACGCGTTCACCACCCGCCTGAAGGAGGTGGGCGCGGCGGAGCTGCTGCACGACATGGAGCTGCCGACCTCGATCCTGCTGGCCCGGCTGGAGCGGCACGGAATCGCCGCGGACCGGGCCCATCTGGAGGGCATGGAGCAGCAGTTCGCCGGGACCGTGCAGCAGGCGGTGAAGGAGGCGCACGCGGCGGTGGGCCGGGAGTTCAACCTCGGGTCGCCGAAGCAGCTCCAGGAGATCCTCTTCGGGGAGCTGGGCCTGCCGAAGACGAAGAAGACCAAGACGGGATACACGACGGACGCGGACGCGCTGGCCTGGCTGGCCGCGCAGACCGAACACGAGCTGCCGGTCCTGATGCTGCGCCACCGTGAGCAGGCCAAGCTGCGGGTCACCGTCGAGGGCCTGGTCAAGACGATCGCGGCCGACGGCCGGATCCACACCACGTTCAACCAGACGGTGGCGGCGACCGGCCGGCTCTCCTCCACCGACCCCAACCTGCAGAACATCCCCGTCCGCACGGACGAGGGGCGGGCGATCCGCCGGGGCTTCGTCGTCGGCGAGGGCTTCGAGACGCTGATGACGGCGGACTACAGCCAGATCGAGCTGCGGGTGATGGCGCACCTCTCCGAGGACGCCGGGCTCATCGAGGCGTTCACCTCCGGCGAGGACCTGCACACCACGGTCGCCTCGCAGGTCTTCGGCGTCGGGAAGGACGCGGTCGACGCGGAGATGCGCCGCAAGATCAAGGCCATGTCCTACGGCCTGGCCTACGGGCTGTCCGCGTTCGGCCTCTCCCAGCAGCTGAACATCGACCCCGCCGAGGCCCGGGTGCTGATGGACACCTACTTCGAGCGGTTCGGCGGGGTGCGGGACTATCTCCACCGGGTCGTCGAGGAGGCCAGGGCCACCGGGTACACCGAGACGATCCTGGGCCGTCGCCGCTATCTCCCCGACCTGAACAGCGACAACCGCCAGCGCCGCGAGGCCGCCGAGCGGATGGCGCTCAACGCACCGATCCAGGGCACGGCGGCGGACATCGTGAAGGTGGCGATGCTGCGGGTGGACAAGGCGCTCACCGAGGCGGAGCTGACCTCGCGGATGCTGCTCCAGGTCCACGACGAAATCGTCCTGGAGATCGCGAAGGGCGAGGGGAAGCGGGTGGAGGAGATCCTGCGGCACGAGATGGCCCACGCGGTCGAACTGCGCGCCCCGCTCGACGTCTCGGTCGGCGTCGGCAAGGACTGGGAGTCGGCCGCCCACTGAGCCGCGGCGAAGCCCGGCGCAGGGGGCCCGCGACCACGCGGTCGCGGGCCCCCTGCGCCGCTACTCCCCGCCGGCGGACACTCCCGTACGGGACGCCTCCGGCACGGACGCGTCCCGCCCCGGGCGCTCCGCCCGCCGCCTGCCGTGCCCCAGGCGCATCCACCCTCCGTACAGCAGCAGGCCGGCCGCCAGCCCGGCGCCCGCGCCGAAGCAGGCCGTGGGGATGATGTCGAGCGGGCTCTCCACCCGGCCGAAGTGGGCGTACCAGCGGGCGCACCGGTGGACGACACCGAGCAGCACGCACAGGATCAGCAGACCGAGGGCGCCCTGCCGCTCCCGGCGGCCGAGCACCGGGACCTCAGCGGGCGCGGGCCCCGGCGCGGTCCGCCGCAGCCCGGTGACGGCGAACCACCCGATGACCACGAGAGCCAGTGCCGAACTGCCGTACTGGACCAACTGGAACACCGGGAAGCCGCCGACGCTGCGGTCGAGCACCGGCACCAGCTCCGTCCCCCACCGGCTGTGGTGGGTGAAGGCGTCCCACACGACGTGGGTGGCCGCGCCCAGTGCGCCGGACACCGCGAACCACAGCGCGGCGGACGGCCCGAAGGAGGCCCGCGTCCACCGCTGCCCCCGGACGAGGGCGTGGACCCGGCCTTGTACGCCTACCGGCAGCAGCGCCGCCAGCGGCTCCCGCAGCAGTGCCCACACGGCCACCAGTAGCACGGCGATCAGCACGTTCACCGTGACCACCCCGAGGAAGGTGTGGGTGAACGTCCCGAACTCCATCGCGCCGGGAATCACCGTGTCCGCGTAGTAGGTGATGTCGGGGGCGAACGAACCCGCGACGAGCGCCGAGGGGAGCAGCGGCCACCGGGCTGTCCCGTTCCGGCGGATCGCCGGGAGCACGGCGGCGGCATGACTGAGCGTGAACGGCATGGCGGCAAGTATGCGGGACCGTCAGGGCACCCTTCCGGGGCCGGCCGGACAACGTGTGCCGGTGAACGTGAAAAAACAGTAAGAAGCGGTCAGGGCTCGGTGTCCGGGCGACAGGAGTTGCCGTAGGGTCGCTGGAGTCCTTGCGCTGGGGAGCGCGAGCAGCCTTCGAGGGGGAGGGACCGGAACGTATGGCAGTGCACATGCGCCGACGTCTGCGCAAGGGGGCCACGACCACGGCGGTGGCGGCAGCCGCGGTCGCCGCGCTCGCGGCCTCGCAGGCGCCCGCGGCGACGCTGGCCGGGGGGCCCGCCGGCGGCGGCGACCAGAAGGCGGCCGGTGAGGACACCGCGGCCGCCGACGACGGCGCCGCGACCGGTAACTCGCCCTACTACACCGACCTTCCGCCCCTGGTCACCCCCGACAAGCCCGGCTCGTCCAGCAAGCTGCCGATGACCGGCAGCGCGGAAGCCGGTATTCCGGCGTCGGTCCTGGCCGCGTACAAGCAGGCCGAGCAGACCGTCGCGACCACCGACCCCGCCTGCCGCCTGCCCTGGCAGCTTCTCGCGGCGATCGGCAAGGTCGAGTCCGGCCAGGCCCGCGGCGGGCGCGTCGACGCCAACGGCACCGCCAGCCCCCGCATTCTCGGCCCGGCCCTCAACGGCCAGGGCTTCGCCCTGATCAAGGACACCGACGGCGGGGCCTACGACGGCGACGCCGTCCACGACCGCGCGGTCGGCCCGATGCAGTTCATCCCGTCCACCTGGGCCTCCTGGGGACAGGACGCGAACGGTGACGGACGCAAGGACCCCAACAACATCTACGACGCGGCGCTCGCCGCCGGCCGCTACCTCTGCGCCAACGACCGGGATCTGGCCCTCAGCGCCGACCTCGACCGGGCCGTGCTGAGCTACAACCGCTCGACGGAGTATCTGCGTACGGTCCGCTCCTGGCTCTCGTACTACCAGCGCGGTACGCACGAGATCCCCGACGGCACCGGAGCGCTGCCCACCGCCCCGAGCACTCCCGTCGGCTCCTCCCCGGACACCCGGCCCAGCCCCGGCCCCAGGCCGGGCGGGTCCTCGAAGCCCACCCTGCCCGAACCGGGCGGCAAGCCGTCCCCCGACCCGTCGAAGCCCGGTGGCGACGGCTCCACCAACCCCACGCCCACGCCGAACCCGCCCACGCCGAAGCCGCCCGCGCCGAAGCCGCCCACGGCCGAACCGACGCCGGCCGAGACCTTCGGCTCCCTGGAGAACGCGGGCACCGGCCCGCTGCGCGCCACCGCGGGCCAGGCGTTCGGCGAGCGGGTCTCCGTCCGCGCCCGCAACGCGCTCGGCGCCCCGCTCGCCAAGGTGCCCGTCACCTTCACCGTCACCGGAACCACCGGCACGCTCTTCACCGGCGGCAAGAAGACCCTCACGGTGAGGACCGGCGCCGACGGCACCGCCACCGCGCCCGTGCTCCTGGCCGGCGAGCAGGCCGGGGAGTTCACGGTGACCGCCGTCGCGGGCACCGGCCGGCCGCGCACCCTGACCTACGCGGCCACCGTCACCGCCCGCCAGGCCGACACGATCGTCCGCACCGACGAGAAGGTCCTCACCGCCGCCCCCGGAGAGAAGTTCGCGGACGCCGTCACGGTCAAGGCCACGCACAAGGACGCCGCCGCGGCCGGGGTGGCCGTCACCGCGACCATGGTCAAGGACCCCGCGGGGCTCGTCGACAACGACAAGGGCCCCTACTTCAAGGACGCGGACGGCAAGCCGGTCCGTACCCTCACCACCCTGACGACGGACGCCGAGGGCATGCTCCGGCTCCCGGAGATCCACGCCGACGGCACCGAGGGCACGTATCTGCTGCGCCTCACCGCCGAGGGCGGCGCCTCGGTCGTCATCGAGCTCACCGTTCAGGCCCCGGAGGAGACGGCCCCGGACGAAACGAGCCCGGACGAAACGGCCCCGGAGGAGACGGCCCCGGACGGAGCGAGCCCGGAGGAGACGGCCCCGGAGGAGAAGGCCCCGGAGGAGAAGGCGCCGGAGGGCACGAAGACCCCCGGAGCCTGACCCCGCGGCCCCGCACAGCTGCCTGACAGCCCCTTCGCCACCCGGCTGAGGGGCTGTCCGCTGTGTTCTCATCCCGCGCCCCGGTTGCTACGGCGCCCCTGTCCTGACGCACCATCAGGCAGTGTTCCGGGAGGCCGAGCATGCGTGCCCTCGTCGCCGCCGCGATCGGACTGGCCGCCGCCCTCACGCTCGTGTTCACCATCGCCGCCGTCGGCTCCCCGGCCGGGGAGACCTCACCCGAACCCCTGCTGACCACCGTCCCGGGCCCCAAGAGATAGCCCCCGCGAAGCAGGGGCCGCGCGAAGCGGCCCGAGCCGCCGGCAGCCCCGGCGGCAGGCAGCCGAACCAGCACCGCAGAGGGAGAGGTCACCGCCATGCGCCGCCGAGCCGGTCTCGTACTCCTGGCATTCGCCGTGTTCTTCGCCGCCCTGTCACCGCTGCTGCGCTGGTACGCCTTCCCGCGCCTGGCCAAGGTCCCGCCGAACCAGTACCAGGAGGTCGTCCTGGAGGCGTCCCCCGCGACCCTCCTCGACTACACCGCCCTCAAGGCCAGGAAGGTCGAGAAGGTCACCATCGTCCAGACGCCCAAGGGCAACGTGGAGGAGTCCGAGAAGATCGAACGCAGCGCCGGACGGGACGTCGTCGTCTGGGACGCCCTCTCCTGCATCCAGGGCCCCGACGGCAAGACGGTCTCCGAGATCCCCGAGCGCTACATCTTCGACGCCCACACCCAGGCCCCCGTCAACGCCACCGGCGAGATGGTCGACGGCGACCCCGTCCGGCGCGAGGGCATCGAGTTCAAGTGGCCCTTCCTCACCGAGAAGCGCGATACGCGTACTTCGACGCCCAGAGCCGCACCACCGCCCCCATCCACTACCGGGGCACCCGCGCCTTCCGCGGCCTGGAGGTCTACTACTTCGAGCAGACCATCCCGTGGACCGAGGTCCCGATGCCGAAGAAGATGCCCATCGAGGGCGTCACCGCCGAACAGATCGCACAGACCGGCATGACCCGCTGGTACACCACCAAGCGCATGTTCTGGGTCGACCCCGTCACCGGAGCCCCCGTCAACGGCGAGGAGATCCACAGGGAAGAGCTGCGCGACGCCAAGAAGATGGGCATGTCCGAGGACACCGTCACCGCGTTCTCCGGCCATGTGAAGATGCGAGAGGACTACATCGCGGACACCGTCGACCTGGTGAAGTCCCAGCGCGTCCTGGTCCTCCTCCTCACCTCGTACCTGCCCTGGGGCTTCCTCGGCCTCGGCGTCGGACTGCTCGCCCTCGCCCTGTGGCTGGAGGCCCGCTCGCGGCAGCCGGAGCGGGCGGGGCCCGGGAGTCCTACGAGCGCTTGAGCCGGGCCGAGGTGAACCGCGTCGCCGGTACGGTCGCGGGGTCCTCCGGCCACGGATGCTTCGGGTAGCGGCCGCGCAGCTCCGCCCGCACCGCCTTGTACCCCTCCTGCCAGAACGACGCCAGGTCCGCCGTGACGGCCGCGGGCCGCCCGGCGGGGGAGAGCAGGTGGACCAGGACCGGCACCCCCGCCACCCGGGGCGTCTGACCCATCCCGAACAACTCCTGGAGCTTCACCGCCAGGACGGGCTGCTCCCCGCCGTACTCCACCCGGATCCGCGAACCGCTCGGCACCTCGATCCGCTCCGGCGCCAGCTCGTCCAGCCGGACGGCCTCCCCGGTCGCCCAGGGCAGCAGCCGGCGCAACGCCTGGCCCGCGTCGATCCGGCCGAGATCGGCCCGCCGCCGCGCCCGCGACAGCTCCGGCTCCAGCCACGCACCGGTCTCCGCGAGCAGCGCCTCGTCCGAGACGTCCGGCCACGGAGCCCCCAGCTCCCGGTGCAGGAACGCCAGGCGCAGCCGCAGCTGCTCGCTGTCCCGGGTCCACCGCAGCAACCCGAGCCCCTCGCGCCGCAGCCCCTCCACCAGGGCCCCCCGCACCAGCTCCGGAGCGGGCCGCCGCAACGGCCGTACCGCCAGTTCCACCGCGCCCAGCCGGTCCACGGCCCTGGCCACCACCTCACCGTCCACCCAGCGGACCTCCTCGCCCCGCTTCCGCAGCTGCCCGGCCGCCAGCAGCGCGGTGGCCTCGTCGATCACCGCCGCCAGGCGGACCCGCGCCGAAGCCGCGTGGGAGGGCCGGTCCGCGACCGCCACGGCCAGCCAGGGCGCGCTGCGCAGCCGCGAGGAGTCCCGCAGCTCCGCTCCCGTGCCCGACGCCATCAGAAAGGCCCCGTCGCCCCGGGCCCGCGCCACCCGCTCCGGAAACGCCAGCGCGGCGACGAGCCCCGCGGCCCCGTCGTCGGAACCGCTGTCCCACGCGCCCCCGGAAGCGGAAGCGGAGCCGCTGCCGGGGGCCGGCCGGTCGCCGGAGCCCGCCCGGGAACCGGAGTCCAGCGACGACGACAGCCGACGCACCTCCTGCTTCCAGCGCGCCGCGTACCCGTCCTGCCCCCGGCGGGCGGTCCGCAGTGCCGCCGCGAGATCGTCCCCGTACTCCCTCGGCGGCTCCTCGCTCAGCAGCGCCACCACCTCCGCGGCCCGCCGCGCCCCCACCTCCCGCGCGCCGTCCAGCAGGGCCCGCGCCAGCCGCGGATGCAGCCCGAGGCGGGACATCCGTACGCCCCGGTCGGTCACCCGGCCCTCGCCGTCCACCGCGCCGATCGCGTCCAGCACCTCCCGGGCCGCACCCATCGCCCCGGCGGGCGGCGGGTCCAGCAGCGCGAGCGAGGAGGCGCCCGGATCACCCCAGCACGCCGCCTGAAGTGCGAAGGCGGCGAGGTCGGCGACCTTGATCTCCGGGGCGGGGAAGCGCGCGAGCCGTCCGTCCTCGGCCTGGTCCCAGCACCGGTACACCGCGCCCGGCGCCTCCCGCCCCGCGCGCCCCGCCCGCTGCCGCCCGGCCGCCCGGGAGGCCCGCACGGTGGTCAGGGCGCTCAGGCCCCGGGCGTGGTCGGTACGGGGTTCGCGCGCGAGGCCCGAGTCGACGACGACCCGCACGCCCGGCACCGTCAGCGACGACTCCGCCACCGAGGTCGCCAGGACCACCCGCCGGCCGCCGGAGGAGCCGGCCAGCACCGCGTCCTGCACGGCGGCCGGAGCCCGCCCGTGCACCTGGAGCACCTCCGCGCCCACCCCCGAGAGCTGCCCCGCCACCCGCGCGATCTCCCCGACACCGGGCAGGAAGCAGAGCACGTCCCCCTCCCGCTCCGCGAGGGCCCGCCGCACGGTGGCGGCCACATGGGCCAGCAGCTCCGGATCGACCCTCAACCCGTGCGGAGGCTTCACCGGACGGGCGGGCGGCGCCCAGACCACCTCCACCGGATGCGACACGCCCTGCGCCTCGATCACCGGCGCGTCGCCGAGCAGCCGCGCCCAGCCCTCGGCGTCCGTCGTCGCGGAGGCCGCCACCAGCCGCAGGTCGGGCCGGAGCGTCTCGCGCACGTCCAGGAGGAAGGCGGCGACCGTGTCGGCGTCCAGATGCCGTTCGTGGCACTCGTCGATGATCACCGCGTCGACGCCCGCCAGCTCCTGGTCCCGCTGGAGCCGCTGGAGCAGCACCCCGGTGGTCACGACCTCCACCACCGTGTCCCGCCCCACCACGCGCTCGCCGCGCACCGTGAAGCCGATCCGGCCGCCGGGCCGCTCGCCCAGCAGCCAGGCCATCCGCCGCGCCGCGGCCCGCGCGGCGATCCGGCGCGGCTCGGCGACCACGACCCGGCGCACCGGGCCCCGGCCGGGGAGCCCGGCCAGCACCAGGGGGACGAGCGTGGTCTTGCCGGTGCCGGGCGGGGCGCACAGGACGGCGACGCCCCGGTCGTCGAGCGCGTCCCGGAGGGCGGGCACGGCGGTGCGGACGGGCAGGCGGTCGAGGGCTTCGGTGCGGATCACGCCCCCAGTGTCGTACGCGGTCCTCCCGCGGGAGGACGTCAGTCCCGTGCGCAGACGAAGATCGCCGTGCCCGGGATCAGGTTGCCGCGCAGCGGGGACCAGCCGCCCCACTCCTGGTGGTTCCACGCGGGCCATTCCGGTTCGACGAGGTCGACCAGCCGGAAGCCGCCCGCCACCACGTCCCGGACCCGGTCGCCCAGGGTGCGGTGGTGTTCCACATAGACGGCGTCGCCCCTCTCGTCCTGCTCCACATAGGGGACGCGGTCGAAGTAGGAGGCGGCGACGGACAGGCCCTCGGGCCCGGGCTCGTCCGGGAACGCCCAGCGGATCGGGTGCGTCACGGAGAACACCCAGCGCCCGCCGGGCCGCAGCACCCGGCGGACCTCGCGGAAGACCTGTACCGGGTCGGCGACGAACGGGACCGCCCCGTACGCCGAGCACGCCAGGTCGAAGGACCCGTCCCGGAACGGGAGCCGGCCCGCGTCCGCCTCGACCAGGGGGACGTCCTCGCCGATGCGCAGGGCGTGCTGGAGCTGCCGGTGGGAGAGGTCGAGGGCGACCGGGCGGGCGCCCTGCGCGGCCAGCCAGCGCGAGCACTGGGCGGCTCCGGCCCCGATCTCCAGGACGTCGAGGCCCTTGAGGGAGGAGGCGGGCCCCAGGAGGGCGGCCTCCGCCTCGTCCAGCCCTTCCGGACCCCAGACGAAGCGGTCGTCCCCCAGGAAGCTGCCGTGGTCCAGCTGGTAGGCGTCGGCGTTCCGGTCCCACCACCCGCGGCTGGCCCGGCTGCTCTCCGCGACGCCCGCCGCACGGCGCGTGGCCTCGGGCTCCGCGGTCTCTGTGGCTTCTGCGGCGTGGGTCCCGCGGATCTCTTGGCTCATCGTGCCCGTCGTTGTAGTTTGCCTTCACCCGCCGCGTGCGGTACGTACCAGGAGGCGTCGCCCCCGGGGGTACGGACGCGCGTCCGCGACGCCGTGCCGTAGTGTTCTCGGGCCGACACGGCCTGGGAGAACACGAGTTGTGCCGGAATCGGGGCGGTGCGCCCCGGGGGTGCGCCTTCGCGCATTGACCCTGTCCGGCTGCCCCCGTATGCTACAAGTTGCGCTGCGAGCCTGCGCGCCTCAGACCTAGCAGGCCGCGCTCGCGTCTGTTGCATGTCCCCTCGGTTGTCGAGGCGTCCATCCGGAAACGGATTGCTCGCTTTCCCGGCTGTCCGGCTTCTGCAGAGGCGATACGGGCTTTCGGCGTAGCAGTACCTACGACTCTCTGTCCGTACCGGAGCCCTTTCCCACATGACGAGCAGCACCGAGACCACCGCCACCACTCCGCAGGTTGCGGTCAACGACATCGGCGACGCGGACGCGTTCCTCGCGGCGATCGACGAGACGATCAAGTACTTCAACGACGGCGACATCGTTGACGGAGTCATCGTCAAGGTTGACCGGGACGAAGTTCTCCTCGACATCGGTTACAAGACCGAAGGTGTCATCCCGAGCCGCGAGCTCTCGATCAAGCACGACGTCGACCCGAACGAGGTCGTCAAGGTCGGCGACGAGATCGAGGCCCTGGTTCTCCAGAAGGAGGACAAGGAAGGCCGCCTGATTCTCTCGAAGAAGCGCGCTCAGTACGAGCGTGCTTGGGGCACCATCGAGAAGATCAAGGAAGAGGACGGCATCGTCACCGGTACCGTCATCGAGGTCGTCAAGGGTGGTCTCATCCTCGACATCGGCCTCCGTGGCTTCCTGCCGGCGTCGCTCGTCGAGATGCGTCGTGTCCGCGACCTCCAGCCCTACGTGGGCAAGGAGCTCGAGGCCAAGATCATCGAGCTGGACAAGAACCGCAACAACGTGGTCCTGTCCCGCCGCGCCTGGCTCGAGCAGACCCAGTCCGAGGTTCGCCAGACGTTCCTCACCACCCTGCAGAAGGGTCAGGTCCGCTCCGGCGTCGTCTCCTCGATCGTCAACTTCGGTGCCTTCGTGGACCTGGGTGGCGTCGACGGTCTCGTGCACGTCTCCGAGCTGTCCTGGAAGCACATCGACCACCCCTCCGAGGTCGTCGAGGTCGGCCAGGAGGTCACCGTCGAGGTCCTCGACGTCGACATGGACCGCGAGCGCGTCTCCCTGTCGCTCAAGGCGACGCAGGAAGACCCGTGGCAGCAGTTCGCCCGGACGCACCAG
Source organism: Streptomyces sp. NPDC091649 (assembly GCF_044756785.1). NCBI lineage: Bacteria > Bacillati > Actinomycetota > Actinomycetes > Kitasatosporales > Streptomycetaceae > Streptomyces > Streptomyces sp. NPDC091649. The sequence goes on from NZ_JBIVTR010000006.1 coordinate 277,518, forward strand.
ATCGGTCAGGTCGTCCCGGGTAAGGTCACCAAGCTCGTTCCCTTCGGTGCGTTCGTGCGCGTCGACGAGGGCATCGAGGGTCTGGTCCACATCTCCGAGCTGGCCGAGCGCCACGTGGAGATCCCGGAGCAGGTCGTCCAGGTCAACGACGAGATCTTCGTCAAGGTCATCGACATCGACCTCGAGCGCCGTCGCATCAGCCTCTCGCTGAAGCAGGCCAACGAGTCCTTCGGTGGCGACCCGGCCTCGGTCGAGTTCGACCCGACGCTGTACGGCATGGCCGCGTCGTACGACGACCAGGGGAACTACATCTACCCCGAGGGCTTCGACCCCGAGACCAACGACTGGCTCGAGGGCTTCGAGGCGCAGCGCGAGGTCTGGGAGACCCAGTACGCCGAGGCGCAGACGCGCTTCGAGCAGCACCAGGCCCAGGTCATCAAGTCCCGCGAGGCCGACGAGGCCGCTGCGGCCGAGGGCGCTGCTGCCCCGGCCGGCGCTGCTCCGGCCGCCTCCGGCGGCAGCGGTGGCGGTGGCGGCGGCGGCTCGTACTCCTCGGAGTCGGCGGACAACTCCGGCGCCCTGGCGTCGGACGAGGCCCTGGCGGCTCTGCGCGAGAAGCTCGCGGGCGGCCAGAGCTGACGCTCTGACCCCGGCGGCCCATCGGCTGCACCAGCTGTAGAGCGACGAGTGAGGCCCGTTCCCTTCGGGGGGCGGGCCTCACTCGCGTATGCGGGGCGTGTGCCGGACGGGCGCGGGCGGGGGGAGCCGCCCTCTACGGGGTGACGGTGATGTTGGTCAGCCCCTTGCCGCCGGTGACGGTGTTGCTGGCGTAGACCGTGGTGCGGCACTCGGAGCTGCTGTTGGTGACGTTGATGGCGAGCCGCTTGTCGCCCGAGGCCCCGGAGAGGTTCGAGGCGTTGTCACGGAAGACGGTGCCGCAGCCCCAGCCGCTCCGCTGGGTGTGGGTCTCATAGCCGTTGTTGGTGGTGCGGGAGCCCTTGTTGCCCTCGACCAGGACGTCGTTGCCCTTCACGTCGACCCAGGAGTCGTCGTAGTTGGCGCCGGTCAGCCCGTCGCCGTCGAAGGTGTTGCCGATGATCCTCGCGCCGGTCGTGCCTTCCTTGATGTCGATGCTCTCGCCGCCGACGCCGGGGCCGATGGTGTTGTCGACGATCAGGGCGTTGTCGCTGCGGTCGGAGAGGTCCCCGGCCGTACCGACGTACACGCCCTCGCCCATGCCCCGCCCGTTCTGCCCGGTGTCGTGGATACGGGAGTTCTTGAGGACGCCGTCCTTGCTGGACCTGCGGAAGTGGACGCCTTCCATGTCGAGGTCGTGCACGGTCACCGAGTCGATGACGACACGGTTCGCCGCGTCGGCCATGATGCCCTTCTGGCCGCCCCTGACCGTGATCCCCCGGACGGTCCAGTACGAGGCGCCGTTCAGGTGCAGCCCGTAGCCGCCGCCCGCGGTCAGCACCGCCCCGCTGGATCCGGTGAGGGTGATCCGCGCCCCGGCGGCGCCGGGCCGGGTGGCCTTGAAGTTCCCGGTGTACGTACCGTCGGCGAGACGGATCGTGTCGCCGGGGGAGACGGTGGTGAGCGCCGACTTGAGCTGGGCCGCGGTGCTCACGTCGATGACCGCGGCGTTCGCCGGACCGGCGCCGGCCAGGGTGAGACCGCCGGCGGCCAGGGCGGCGGCGAGCAGGACGGTGAGGGGGGAGCGGGTGCGCATGGGGGGGGTGCCTTCCCGTCGTAGGGATCCAGGAGGTTCCCGTACTTGAACGCGAGGTGTGTGCCTGAACTCGCTGCCCAGGACGGTAGGGACGGCGTCGGGGTGCGTCAAGGTCCGGACCAGGATCGGCGGGCGGCGCCGGACCCGGTGAAGCGCGCACGCGGCACAGGCGACTGACGCCCCGTGAGCCGCCCCCGCCCCGGAAAGGTCCGGGCGCGGGGAATGCTCGTGCCACCGGTCGCGTTCTTCCCTAGGAACACGAGGAGGAGCGGTAACCGTGCTTGATCCGCAGAGTTTGTACGAATGGGAGCCGAAGGGCCTGGCCGTCGTCGATATGGCGCTGGCGCAGGAGTCGGCCGGCTTGGTCCTGCTCTACCACTTCGACGGCTACATCGACGCGGGCGAGACCGGCGAGCAGATCGTCGACGGCCTGCTCGAAACGCTGCCCCACCAGGTCGTCGCGCGCTTCGACCACGACCGGCTCGTCGACTACCGCGCACGGCGCCCCCTGCTCACCTTCCGGCGCGACCGCTGGGCCTCCTTCGAGGCGCCGGCCCTGGAGGTCCGGGTGGTCCAGGACGCCACCGGGGCGCCGTTCCTGCTGCTGTCGGGTCCGGAGCCGGACGTGGAGTGGGAGCGGTTCGCCGCTGCCGTCGAACAGATCGTCGAGCGCCTCGGCGTCCGGCTCGCGGTGAACTTCCACGGCATCCCGATGGGCGTCCCGCACACCCGGCCCGTCGGCATCACCCCGCACGGCAACCGCACCGACCTGATGCCCGGCCACCGCAGCCCCTTCGACGAGGCCCAGGTGCCCGGCTCGGCCGAGGCCCTCGTGGAGTACCGGCTCATGGAGTCCGGTCACGACGTCCTCGGGGTCGCCACCCACGTCCCGCACTACGTCGCGAGGTCCTCCTACCCGGACGCGGCCCTCACCGCACTCGAAGCGATCACCGCGGCGACCGGTCTGGTGCTGCCCGCCCTCGCGCACTCCCTGCGCACCGAGGCGCACCGCACCCAGACCGAGATCGACCGGCAGATCGGCCAGGGCGACGAGGAGCTGGTCTCCCTCGTCGAGGGCCTGGAGCACCAGTACGACGCCGTCGCCGGCTCCGAGACGCGCGGCAACCTCGTCGCCGAGCCGGTCGACCTGCCGTCCGCCGACGAGATCGGCCGCGAGTTCGAGCGCTTCCTCGCCGAGCGGGAGGGCGAGGGCTGAGCGCCCCCGCCCGGCCCGTAGGCTGCGGCCCATGCTGAAAGTGGGCCTGACCGGCGGCATCGGCGCCGGCAAGAGCGAAGTGTCGCGGCTGCTCGTCGAGTACGGCGCCGTCCTGATCGACTCCGACCGGATCGCCCGTGAAGTCGTCGAGCCCGGGACACCCGGGCTCGCGGCCGTCGTCGAGGAGTTCGGGCCGGGCGTCCTGACCGCCGAGGGCGCCCTGGACCGCCCGGCACTCGGCGCGCTCGTCTTCGCCGACGCGGAGCGGCTGGCGGCCCTCAACGCGATCGTCCACCCCCTGGTCGGCGCCCGTGCGGCCGAACTGGAGCGGGCGGCTCCCGAGGACGCCGTGGTCGTCCACGACGTCCCCCTCCTCACCGAGAACGGGCTCGCCCCCCTCTACGACCTGGTCGTCGTCGTCGACGCCTCGGCCGAGACCCAGCTCGACCGGCTCGTCAGGCTGCGCGGAATGACGGAGTCCGACGCCCGTGCCAGGATGGCCGCCCAGGCGACCCGCGACCGGCGGCGGGCCGTCGCCGACCTGGTCGTGGACAACGACGGGCCGTTGGAGGCGCTGGAACCGCAGGTCCGCGCGGTCTGGGACGAGTTGGTCCGCAGGGCCGCCGCCCGCTGAGTCCACGCGTGGGTGTGCCCCGGCCGGAATGCCGGAACCGGGGCGGACGTTGCACAGACGCGAGGGAAGGGAAGGACGCGACCGTGCCCCAGAAGAACCCGGAGACCCACGTCATCGACTTCCGTGCGGCCGAGCAACTGCTCGACGCCCGGGACCCCCGCGGTGCCGTCAAGCTCCTCGACTCGGTGATCGACGCCCACCCGGAGAACACCGCCGCCCGGCTGCTGCGAGCCCGCGCGTTCTTCGCCGCCGCCCAACTGCGCCCCGCCGAGCTGGAATTCGAGCTGGTGCTGGAGCGCGAGCCGGACAACGCGTTTGCTCACTTCGCGCTGGCCCGCACCTTCGAGCGGGCCGGCCGTCAGGAGCGGGCGACCCGGCACTTCCGTCTGGCGGCGGCGCTCGACCCGAAGCCGGAGTACCTCCGGGCGGCGAAGTTCGACGAGCGCGGCTGACGGAGACGGACCGCGAGCGCTACGCCGCGGCTGTCGGTGCTGACCCCGCGTGACGGTCCGGGAACCGGGCCGGATGCCGGCTCGTTCGTCCTTCATGAGCGAATCGTCGGCACGTGAGGGGTACGCGGGGACCGGTCCCGGAGCCATCACGCCGGACGGCTGCGCGGTGGAGCTGTACCGACGGCTGGCCGTCGGCGAGGAGCCGGACGTGATCGCGGGCGCGGCCCCCGCCGGGGCGAGCATCCTCGAACTGGGCTGCGGGGCGGGCAGGGTGACGCACCCGCTCGTGCGGCGCGGGTTCAGCGTGACGGCGGTGGACGAGTCGCCCGAGATGCTGGAGCAGATCGTCGGGGCGCGTACGGTGCGGAGCCCCATCGAATCCCTGGACCTCGGCGACGAGCGGTTCGACGTGGTGCTGCTCGGCTCGTTCCTGGTCCACGCGGGCGAGCACCGGGTGCGCGACGGGATGCTGCGCGTCTGCCGGTCCCATGTGCGGGACGACGGGATCGTCCTCGTCCAGCGCGAGGGCGCGGCGCACCGCTCGGAGCTGCCGTGGGAGCGGACGGACCCGTCCGGCGGCCTGATCCGGATCGTCTCCGTGGAGCCGGTGGGCGACGGAGTGCGCTCGGTGCGCGCGGAGTATCACTTCGACGACGCGCGGTGGACGCAGACCTTCCTGTCGCGGGAGCTGTCCGACGAGTCGCTCGCGGGGCATCTCGCGGCGGCCGGACTCGCGGTGGACCGCGCGCTCACCGACGACGGCGCCTGGCTGCTGGCCCGACCGGTGCTCTGACCGGCCCTTCGGCCCGCACGGGCCCCGCCCCGCGCCGGTCAGGGGCCCGCCCGGTGCGGCGAGGCTTCCGCCCCGCAGCTGGGCGCCGTACCTTGCCTCCCGCCGCAGGGATCAGTGCACGAAGCTGTAGCTGCGCCACGGCCCGCTGCCGGGCGGCGTCACGTCGGCGGTGTTGGTCGGTACGTACGTCGTCCCCCCGCCCGTGCAGTCACGGGTGCGGTACAGGATGACGTCGACCAGCGTCTCGTTCTCCACCTCGTGGGCTCCGGCCGAGACGGTCCGATGGCAGCCGCGCACCAACGGGCTGTCCACCTGCACGACCGCCTCGTGCTCCGTCGTGTACATCACGGGACCCACCGCCGTGCGGCCGAGCCCGGAGCAGCCCGAGACGGCGAGCGCGAGAAGCGAGACTCCGGCGGCGATCCGGAGGCGGTTTCCGCGGTGAACGGTAGCGGTCACGGGCATGGGAGGGTCCTCGTCTGCTCGTCCGGCGCTCGTCCGGCGAATCGGTACGTCGGTGCGACGTGCTGGCGCTGGCCACCCTGCCCGCCCGGGGCCGTTCCGGCATCCGGTGCGCAGCCGACCGGGCGAGCCAGGGGGTGATGGGGGCGCCTGGCACGTACGCAGGGGACGGAGACGGAGCGGGGCCCACCGCCCCGTCCGCCCCGTCCGTTCCCACCGCCGTGGCCGGCGCGGCTCCGGCGGGCCGGGTCCCGCTCCCGCCCTCGGACCAGCGGATCGCCCATCACCGAGCGTGGCGGCCATGCCGTGCCGAGGGGGACCGCGGCCGGCTGGTCCCGCCACCGCTGAGCTGCGGCGATGCGGTGGGAATCCGCAGTGTCAGACCTCCCGCCTAGACTCGCGGAGTCAGTACGTCGCGTGCCGACGCAGACCGTGGACCGGGCCATCGTGTGCCGGCGCAGACAGTGGGCGGGGTGAAAGGGGGTGGTGGACATGACGCCATGGACGGGCCGGAGCGAGGCCGGGGACGCCGTGGGCGCGCCCCGGACTGCCGTCGTCGGGCGCCTGCTGCGCTGCGCGGCGGTCTTCCTGCCCGGCCCGGTGCCCAGGGACGGCCGCGTCGCCTTCTGGGACCCGCGGGCGGACGGGGAGCCGTGGCTCGACGACGCCGCCCCCGGGCGGAGCGGAGCCCTCGGCGGATACGCGGACTCCACCGGGCGCCCCGACTCCGTCCCGTGCACCGCCGCCCGGCTCACGGTCGTCCGCCCGGATCCGACGGCCGGCCCCCGTGGCGTCCGCACCACCGAGGTGCCCGCGGCACTGCTGTCCGTGGCCGACGCGCTGCCCCTGCTCGTCCGGGCACGTGACCACGCGTCCGCCCACCCCGCCACCCGATGCTGGGGCGCGGCCGCACAGCACGCCCTTCAGCTCGTCGCACGCGGCAGACTTCTCCCCGGCCTCACGGCGGACGGCCACGACGCCTGGCGGGCGGGCCCGAGGGACGCCCAGGACGTCGCGCACCTGCGGGCGGTCGCCGCCGCCCTGCCGCCCGAGGGGCACGCGGTGCCCGTCCCCGGGTCCGAGCCGCCCCGGCTCCCCGAACCCGAGGCGTTGACCGGGTCTTTCCTGGACGCCGTCGCCGACACCCTGCCGCGCACGCCCGCCGCCGCGTTCGCGATGGGCGCGCCGTTCGCCGCACGGGAGGCCCAGCACCTGCCCCACGCCGCCGCCTGGGCCGTCGAGGTGGCTTCCGGCCTGGACGCGGGCGTGCGGGTCTCGCTGCGCCTGGACCTCTCCGCGTACGAGCTGTTCGACACCGCCGACACCTACGCGGTCACGGCCGCGCGCGACGAGGCGGATGCCACCGGCGGATCCGCCGGGCCGGAACACCCGGACGACCCGGCGGCCCGCCCCGCCGCCGCGGCCGTCGTGCAGGTCCACAGCCTCGCCGACCCGACCTACGTGGTGGACGCGGCAGCCCTGTGGCACGGCGGGGCGGGCGAGCCCTTCGGCCCGCGCGCCCGCGTCGACGCGGTGCTCGCGCTGCGCCGCGCCGCCCGCCTCTGGGCCCCGCTGGAACGACTCCTGGGGCAGCCCGTCCCCGATGTGCTCGCGATCACCGAGGACGAGCTGTACGAGCTGCTGAGCGACGCCGGCTCCCGGCTGGCCGCCGCCGGGGTCGAGGTGCACTGGCCGCGCGAGCTGGCCCGTTCGCTCACCGCGGCCGCCGTCGTGCGGCCCGCGCCCGGATCGGCCACCGACGGCACGTCCTTCTTCGACACCGAGCACCTCTTCGCCTTCGACTGGCAGGTCTCCCTGGGGGGCGAGCGGCTGACCGAGGCGGAGATGGACACCCTGGCCGAGGCCCACCGCCCGGTGGTGCGACTGCGCGACCAGTGGGTGGTCGTCGACCCCGCCCTCGTACGCAAGGCACGCAAGCGGGAGCTGGGGCTCCTGGAACCGGTGGACGCGCTGGCCGTCGCCCTCACGGGCAGCGCGGAGGTGGACGGCGAGCGGGTGGACGCCGTCCCCACCGGGGCGCTGGCCGCCCTCCGTACGCGGATCCTCTCCGACGACACGGCGATCGAGCCGCCACCCGGCCTGGACGCGACCCTGCGCGACTACCAACTGCGCGGTCTGGCCTGGCTGGACCGGATGACCTCGCTGGGGCTCGGCGGCTGCCTCGCCGACGACATGGGCCTCGGCAAGACGATCACCCTCATCGCCCTCCACCTGCACCGTGCGCACCCCTCGCCCACCCTGGTGGTCTGCCCCGCCTCCCTCCTCGGCAACTGGCACCGCGAGATCAACCGCTTCGCCCCCGGCGTCCCGGTGCGCCGCTTCCACGGCACGGACCGCACCCTCAGTGATCCGGACGGCGGCTTCGTCCTCACCACCTACGGCACGATGCGGGTGCGTGCCGGGCAGCTCGCCGAGCAGAGCTGGGGCCTGGTCGTCGCCGACGAGGCGCAGCACGTCAAGAATCCGCACTCCTCCACGGCCAAGGCGCTGCGCACCATCCCCGCCCCGGCCCGGGTCGCCCTCACCGGCACCCCCGTCGAGAACAACCTCTCCGAACTCTGGGCGCTGCTCGACTGGACGACCCCCGGACTGCTCGGCCCGCTCAAGGCGTTCCGGGCCCGGCACGCCCGGATCGTGGAGAACACCGGCACCGCCGCGGGGCTGGGCAACGAGGAGGCCGTGGAGCGGCTGTCCCGGCTGGTCCGGCCCTTCCTCCTGCGGCGCAAGAAGTCCGACCCAGGCATCGCCCCCGAGCTGCCGCCCAAGACGGAGACCGACCATCCCGTCTTCCTCACCCGCGAGCAGGCCACGCTCTACGAGGCCGCCGTCCGCGAGACGATGGCGCAGATCGAGGCGGCGGAGGGCATCGCCCGCCGAGGTCTCGTCATGAAGCTGCTGACCTCCCTCAAGCAGATCTGCAACCACCCCGCGCAGTATCTGAAGGAAGAGCCCGCCCGGCTCGCGGGCCGCTCCGGCAAGCTCGCGCTGCTCGACGAACTGCTCGACACGATCCTGTCCGAGGGCGGCTCCGTCCTGATCTTCACCCAGTACGTGACGATGGCGAAGCTCCTCTCCGCGCACCTCGCCTCCCGCGCGATCCCCTCCCAGCTCCTGCACGGCGGCACCCCCGTGCCGGAGCGGGAGCGGATGGTGGACCGCTTCCAGTCCGCGGAGGTCCCCGTCTTCCTGCTCTCCCTCAAGGCCGCCGGCACCGGACTGAACCTCACCCGTGCCGCCCATGTCGTCCACTTCGACCGCTGGTGGAACCCGGCCGTGGAGGAACAGGCCACCGACCGCGCGTACCGGATCGGCCAGACCCAGCCCGTCCAGGTCCACCGGATCATCGCGGAGGGCACGGTGGAGGACCGGATCGGTGAGCTGCTGGAGTCCAAGCGGGCCCTGGCGGACGCGGTGCTCGGCACCGGGGCGAGCGCCCTGACCGAGCTCAGCGACCGGGACCTCGCCGACCTCGTATCGCTGCGGAGGCCCGCGTGAGCCCGCGCGGGATCCCGGGCCCGGCTGCCCGGCCCGGCCCGCGCCCGGCCGCCCGCTCCGCCCCCCGGGCCCGGCCGGGCCCGGACGACCTGCGCCGTACGTTCGAGGCGGTGCCCGCCCGCACCTCCGCCGAGGGCGAGCCCTTCGCGGGCAGCTGGTGGGGCCGGGCCTGGGTGGACGCGCTGGAGTCGCTGTCGATGGACGAGGCCCGCCTCGCCCGCGGCCGTGCGTACGCCGACGACGGCCAGGTCGCCGCGATCACCGTCACCCCCGGCCGCGTCGTCGCCTACGTGCACGGCAGCCGGGCCCGCCCCTACCGTGCCGAGCTGCGGCTGCGCACCTTCACCGACCCCGGCTGGGACACCCTGCTCGACGCCGTCGCCGCCCGCCCCGGGCACCTGTCCGCGCTGCTGGCCAAGGAGATGCCGCACTCGCTGGCCGAAACCGCCGAGGGCGCCGGTGTCCGGCTGCTGCCCGCCGCCGACGACCTCGACCCCAGCTGCACCTGCCCCGACCACGGGCGGCCGTGCAAACACGTCGCCGCCCTCTGCTTCCAGACGGCCCTGGTGCTCGACAGCGACCCGTTCGTCCTGCTGCTGATGCGCGGTCGCGGTGAGCGCGAGCTGCTGGACGAGCTGGGCCGGCGCAACGCCGAACACTCCGCCCGCGAGCGCCCCGCCGCCCCGGCCGTCCCCTCGGTCCCGGCGGGCGAGGCCCTCGCCGGCCGCTTCCTGCCCCCGCTGCCGGCGCCTCTGCCCGTCCCGCCGCACCCCGGTCAGCCACCGTCCTACCCGGATCTGCCCGGGGCCCGCGATCCGCTGGGCCTGGACCAGCTCGCCACCGACGCCGCCGCCCGCGCCCACGGCCTGCTGACCACGGGCCGCGATCCGCTGGCCGGCCTCACTCCGTGGCAGGACGCCGTCCGCCTCGCCGCCTCGCGGCCGACCGCCGGGCTCACCGCCACCACCCGCGCGCTCTACCGGGAGCTGGCGTACGCCACCGGCCGCACCACCACCGACCTCGCCCGTGCCGTCGCCGCCTGGCGTCAGGGCGAGGCCGAGGGGCTCGCGGTCCTGGAGATGCCCTGGGACCCGCCGGCGGGCCCCTTCGACCGGGCCCGGCCCGCGCTCGCCGCCGCCGGCCACCCGCGCTTCACGCCGTGGCGCAACCACCTCACCCACCCGGCCGGTTCGCTCCAGCTTCGCTTCGGCCGCGACCACCGCTGGTACGGCTACGAGTCCGACCCCGGCGCCGACGACTGGTGGCCGCGCGCCGCCCCGCACCCGGACCCGGTGTCCGTCCTCGAAGCCCTGCTGGCCGGTGACTTCGCCCCGGACACCTCCGGGGACGACCCCCAGTACGTGCGCTGAAACCCGTTGGCGCACGGAGTGTTGTCGCTGTTAGCGTCCTCGACGTGGCGAAACTCAATCAGATCATCGCAGTGGAGAAGGGCGTCAAGTCCAAGGCCCACCAGGACCTGACGGCGGCGCATCACGGCCTCCAGAAGACCGGGCTGCTGGCCGGAATCTCCCGGACCTACCAGCCCAAGGACGAGGAGGGCGAACAGCTTCCGCCCGAGTCGACGCTGGTCCAGGTCAAGGCCGAGCACGTGCTGCGGGACACCGCCGCCACGCTGACCCGGCTCTTCGATGTGACCGCCACGAAGGACTGGGCGAACTGCTCGGCCAGGGCCGATGTGAAGGTCGACGGCCGGGTGCTGGTGAGCGAGGTGCCGGTGTCGTATCTGCTGTTCCTGGAGAAGCAGCTGACCGACCTCAACACCTTCGTCCGCAAGCTGCCCGTGCTGGACGCGGCCGAGGCGTGGTCGCAGGACCCGTCGACCGACTCCTGGAAGACCGAGCCGGTCCGCACCCTCCGCACGAAGAAGGTGCCCCGCAACCATGTGAAGGCGGAGGCCACCGACAAGCACCCGGCGCAGGTCGAGGTGTACTACGAGGACGTCCCGATCGGGTACTGGACGACCGTCAAGTTCTCCGGGGCGCTGCCCGCGCGGCGCGTCAACGAACTCCTGGACCGGATCGAGAAGCTCCAGCAGGCCGTGAAGTTCGCCCGCGAGGAGGCCAACGGCGTGGACGTCACCGACCAGCGGGTGGGTGACGCGGTATTCGGTTACCTCTTCGGGTGACCGATCATGGATTCCCCGGCCGCCGTTTCCGGAAGCCGGGGTGCGCGAGGAGCGCAGGCTGAAACTGAAGCTTGTCGTGAAGGCGCGGTTCCCGTGGAGGTTCGACTCCTCCCTCCGGCACGGGCCGGAGTAGCCCAAGCAGGCAGAGGCAGACCGCCGTCAATCTCAGACTCTTGCTCCAGACTCAGCATTCGCCGCCGATCGCCGGATCGAACGGGCCCGGGCCCGCGCGCGTCGAGATGCCGGTTCAAGTCCGGCCCGCAGAGCTTCGGTCTGCGGTGGTCCAAAGGCAGGACGCGACGACATCATGACTGACCCGGACCCTTAAACGTGCCGGCGTGCCCGATGGGCGGCACACACAGGGCCCGGAGGCCGGCTACGCCTCCGGGCCCGCTCCCGTTTCCGCGGGAGGGGCACAGGGCGCGGTGCAGGCGCGCAGGGGACGGACACACGGGGAAACAGAGGATGCGCGGGCCACCGCCGAGAGGCGGCGGCTGTCTGCGGTCTCGTCCGACCCGGCCGCACCCGGCGGTCACATCACTGCCGGTACCCGCTCAGGAAGCGGCCGATGCGGCTGATCGCCGCGTCGAGGTCGTCGGCGTACGGGAGGGTCAGGATGCGGAAGTGGTCCGGGCGCGGCCAGCTGAAGCCGGTGCCCTGCACCACCTGGATCTTCTCCCGCAGCAGCAGGTCCAGCACGAACTTCTCGTCGTCGACGATCGGGTGCACCTTCGGATCGATGCGGGGGAAGGCGTACAGCGCGCCCTTCGGCTTCACGCACGAGACACCGGGGATCTCGTTGAGCCGTTCCCAGGCCCGGTCACGCTGCTCGTGCAGCCTGCCGCCCGGCGCGACCAGCTCCCGGATGGACTGCCGCCCGCCGAGCGCGGCCTGAATGGCGTACTGCGCCGGGGCGTTGGGGCACAGCCGCATGGAGGCCAGCATGGTGAGGCCCTCCAGATAGTTCCGGGCGTGCTGCCGCGGCCCGGACACCACCATCCACCCGGAACGGAAGCCGGCCACCCGGTACGTCTTGGACAGACCGCTGAAGGTGAGGCAGACCAGGTCGGGGGCGAGGACCGCCGCGCTGTGGTGCTCGGCCCCGTCGTACAGGATCTGGTCGTAGATCTCGTCGGCGAACACCATCAGCCCGTGCCGCCGGGCCAGGTCGAGGATGCCCTCGAGGATTTCGCGCGGATAGACCGCGCCGGTGGGGTTGTTCGGGTTGATGATCACCACGGCCCTGGTCCGGTCGGTGATCTTCGCGGCCATGTCGGCGAGATCCGGGTTCCAGTCGGACTCCTCGTCGCAGACGTAGTGCACCGCCTTGCCGCCCGCGAGCGTGGTCACCGCCGTCCAGAGCGGGAAGTCCGGGGCCGGGATCAGGACCTCGTCGCCGTCCTCCAGCAGCGCCTGCACGGCCATGGAGATCAGCTCGGAGACCCCGTTGCCGAGGAACACGTCGTCCACGCCGACCTCGGTGAGCCCCATGGCCTGGTAGCGCTGGACCACCGCCCGCCGGGCCGAGAGGACGCCGCGTGAATCGGTGTAGCCGTGCGCCCGCGGCAGCATCCGGATCATGTCCTGGACGATCTCCTCGGGGGCCTCGAAGCCGAAGAGCGCGGGGTTGCCCGTGTTGAGCCGGAGCACGCTGTGGCCCGCCTCCTCCAGGGCGTTGGCGTGCTCGATGACCGGGCCCCGGATCTCGTAGCAGACCTCGTTGAGCTTGCTGGACTGCCGGAACTCCATGCGCTGCCTCCCGAGCCGAATTGCGATACTTGGTTTTACCAAGCTTCGGCTTGGAAAGTCCAACAACATGTCTAGACTGCGTCGCATGCCACGTCAGCAGCAGCCGTCAGCAGCACGCCCCGCCCGTCGCCGGAGCTACGACCAGTTCTGCGCCACCGCCCGCGCCCTCGACTCCGTCGGCGACCGGTGGACGCTGCTGATCGTCCGTGAACTGCTGGGCGGGCCGCGCCGGTACACGGACCTGCACGCCGACCTGCCCGGTGTCAGCACGGACGTGCTGGCCTCCCGGCTCAAGGACATGGAGCAGACCGGACTGGCCCTGCGCCGCAAGCTGCCGCCGCCGTCGGGCGCGTCCGTCTACGAGCTGACCGCGCGCGGGCACGCCCTGCGGCCCGTCCTCGCCGCCCTCGCCGAGTGGGGAGCGCCCGCCCTCGCCGAGCGCCGCCCCACCGACGCTGTGCGGGCCCACTGGTTCGCGCTGCCGCTGTTGCGCGCCCTGGAAGGCGTCGGCCACACGGGCGTCCTCGAAGTCCGGCTCGACGAGGGCGTGTTCCACATCCACGTCGGCGGGGGAGCGGGGGCCGTGCTCCCGGGAGCCGAGACGTACGGACCGGTGTACGGCTACGGCCCGGCCGACCGCCCCGACGCCCGGATCGTCCTCGACGCCGAGGCGTGCCTGGAGCTCGCGCGAGGGGGAGCGACCTTCGCGGAGACGGTGAAGGACGGCCGCGTGGAGGTGGCCGGCGAGGGTCCGCTCGCCGCCGGACTGCGGGGCTCCTGAACCCCCTCGTACGGCATCGTCCCACCGGTCCGGCGATGATGGGGCCGTGCGACTCGAAGCGATCACCTGGGAACGGCTGGCCGTCGAACTGGCCGGGTACGCCGACGGGCTGTCCGCCGCCGACGGCTCGTCCCGGCTCGCGCTCGGCATCGACGGCGCCCCGGCCGCCCGTACCGGCGAGAGCGCCGAGCGCCTCGCCCAAGAGCTGAGGCTGCTCGGCCGTGCGGTGCTCGTGATCCCCACCGAGGGCTTCCTGCGCCCGGCGAGTCTGCGCTTCGAGTACGGGAAGCGGGACCCGGACGCCTACGCCGACAGCTGGTTCGACACCGGAGCGCTGTGGCGCGAGGTGTTCGCGCCGCTGGAGGCGGGCGGCTCCGGCCGGGTGCTGCCCGACCTGTGGGACCCCGTGACCGACCGGGCCACCCGCACCCCCTACCACTCCCTGCCCGACGGCGGAGTCGTCATCGTGCACGGTCCGTTCCTGCTGGGGCACTGGTTCCCGTTCGCGCTGAGCGTCCATCTGCGGCTGTCCCCGGGGGCGCTGCGGCGGCGTACGGCGGAGTCGGAACGCTGGACCCTGCCCGCCTTCGTCCGGTACGAGGAGGAGGCCGCGCCCTCGAAGCGCGCGGATGTGGTGGTCCGGGCGGACGACCCGTCGCACCCCGCCTGGGCGGGGCTGCCCGGCAGCGGCTGAGCCGCGCCCCGCGGGGCATGGGTCGCCCCCGGGGGCGGACACCGGCCGTCCACCGGGCCGGGCGCGACACCGGCCGTCACCGAACCGACTTCGGGCGTCAGCGGCCCGGTGGCGGCCGGCCGCCCACCACGGCCACGGCCGCCGCACCGGCCCGGCAGCCCTCGGACGCCGCGCCCAAGGCGTCCGACCCGGCCAGCAGGGCCGCGAGAAACCCGCCGGTGAACGCGTCGCCCGCCCCCGTCGAGTCGACCGGCTCGCACACCGAAGGGGCGGGGGCGAGCCCGACGACCTCGCCGCCCGCGGCCACCACGGCTCCCCGCGCGCCCAGGGTGACGACGACCCGCGGGAACCACCGGCTCAACTCCGCCGCCGCGGACTTCGGCCCGGGCAGCCCTGTCAGCAGCCGGGCCTCGTCCGCGTTCGGCAGCAGCAGCTCCGCCCCCTCGGCGAACGCCAGGAACCGCTTCGGCCCCAGCTCGCGCAGGAACCCGGCCGACGCCGGGTCCACGCTCACCGGAACACCCCGCTCCACGGCGGTGCGCAGGGCGAGGAGGGCGGCGGCGCGGCTCGTCGCGGCGAACAGGAGATAGCCGGAGAGGTGCAGCCACCCCACACCGTCGAGCATCGGGGGCGCGAAGTCCTCGGGGGCGAGCCGCAGCACCGCCCCGCCGTCGGTCAGGAACGTGCGCTCGGCCGCCGCGTCGACCAGGGCGACGACGGTCGCCGTCGGCGCCTCCGCGTCCGCCACCAGGAGTGCCCGCACCCCCGCCCGCTCCAGCGCCTCCCGGTGCCAGCCGACGGAATCCGCCCCCGCCCTGGCCAGCAGCCGGACGTCCCGGCAGCCCGAACGCGCGGCCCAGCAGGCGACGTTGGCCCCCGCGCCGCCCGGCAGGGTGCAGATCCGGGCCGCCGTGTCCGTCCCGTGCGCGAGCGCCGAACCGTACCGCGCCACCACGTCGGTGACCACGTCCCCCACCACCAGGAGCCCACTGCCCGGCGCCGGACGGCTCACCGGGAGCCCGCCACCGCGACGGCGATCCGCGCCGCGAGCGCCACGTTGCCCCGCACGGCCGCGAGGTTCGCCTCCAGCGACGCGCCCCCGGTCCGCCGTGTCAGCCGGTCCAGCAGGAACGGTGTGACGCCCTGCCCCGTGATTCCCCGCTCCCGGCACGCCTCCAGCGCCTCCGCCAGCACCCGGTCGTGCAGTACGGGGTCCAACTGGTCCCGCTCCGCCACGGGATTGGCCACGATCAGCGCGGCCTGAGGGCCGCCCAGCGCCTCCCTCGCCCGGATCACCTCCACCACCTCCTCGGGGCTGCGCACCGTCCAGTCGACGGGCTCGCCGGAGCTGCTCAGATAGAAGCCGGGGAAGTGCTCCGTGCCGTAGCCCACGATGCCGACGCCGAGGGTCTCCAGCCGCTGGAGGGTCGCCGGGACGTCGAGGACGGACTTCACGCCCGCGCATACCACGGTGATCCCGGTGCGGGCGAGCAGCCGCAGATCGGCCGACTCGTCCTGGTTCTCGGACCATTGCCGGTGCACGCCGCCCAGCCCGCCCGTGGCGAAGACGCCGAGGCCCGCCCGCGCGGCCAGGAACGCCGTCGCGGACACCGTCGTCGCCCCGCTCGCCCCGGCGGCGAGCGCCGGGGCGAGATCGCGGTGCCCCAGCTTGCGTACCGCCGGGTCCTCGGCGACCCGTGCCAACTGCGCCTCGCTCAGACCGACACGGGCCCGCCCGTCCAGGACGGCGACGGTCGCCGGGACAGCGCCGGCCGACCGGACGAGACCCTCCAGCTCCCGGGCCACGGACAGGTTGCGGGGGCGCGGCAGACCGTGCGCGATGATCGTCGACTCCAGCGCCACGACGGGCAGGCCGGTGCTCAGGGCGGCGCGCACGTCCCGCGACAGCACCGGCTCGTAGGACTGCGGCCCAGGCTTCCTCGCGTCCGCGGGACGCCGGTCCGGTGGGTTCAGAGGCATGCCCCATCCCTGTCGCGGGCGGAAGCGGCGCAAACCACGGACGGACGTTCTCCGGCGGGTCCTGGTCACGGAGTGGCCGGAAGCGGCCGCCAGGGCGTGTCCGGCGGATCTTGACCGGGATGGTCCACCGTGATCGGAAGGCGGCTCGCGGGACGAGCGCACGCGCGACGGCTGGTATTACTGGGGCATGCAGGAAGAGACGGCACGCTCAGCGATCGACACGTTCATCTCCGCGTTCAACGCCTCGGACGACAGCTATGTGACGGCCCTGCTCGCCCAGGCCCTGACCTCGGACGTGGTCTTCTGGGGGCCGCTGGGTCGCAGCGAAGGAATCGCGGCGGTCGAGCGGTTCGTGCTGGACATCCGGCGCCACCCGGCGGGGACCGGCACGATGGTGCGCTGCTCAGCGGTGGACATGCCTGACGAGTGGGCCCGGTACCAGTGGGTCTTCACCACACCGGATGGAGGCCCCCGCCTGGCGGGAACGGACGTCGTCCATCTGCGGCGGAGCCTCATCGACCAGGTCATCGTCTTCGCGGGGGAGATCGAGCCGTCCCCCTCCTGAGTCGTCCTTCTGCCGCTGACCTTCCCGCGAACATGTCCCTTTCGGCACTGCGGGGCCGCTGTTCGCGGTCGGCCGGGGTGAACTGCCGCAGCGGGCCGAAGAGGGCGGGTGAATCCACGACCTGCTTCAGCCTCTGCCCCTCCTTGTCGGTCGAGCTGCGTACCCGGACCGGCTCAGCCGCCGCGCCTCCGGCGGTCGAATGGACGTCACCGCACATCCGACCGTCACGCCCACCAGCCCGGCGAACCTGCGCGGTCACAACCCTTAGGGTGACCGGTCATGACGACACATGATCAGGTCCCCGCCTCCTTCGCCGTGCACATCCCGGACGCCGAGCTCGTTCCGGAACCCCTCGATCCGGCGCAGATCGTCTCGGGCGATCCCGTGGTGACGGGCAGGGTGCTGTGGGAATCGGCCGACGGCAAGCAGCTCCGGGGAATCTGGCAGATCACGCCCGGCGTGGTCACCGACACCGAGGCCGACGAGTTGTTCGTGGTCGTCAGCGGCCGGGCGACGGTCGCGGTCGAGGGCGGGCCGACCCTGGAGGTCGGCCCGGGGGGACGCCTGCGTCCTGCGTGAGGGCGACCGGACGACCTGGACCGTGCACGAGACGCTCCGCAAGGCGTACCACATCAGCCTCTGACGGCTACGGCCAACGGCTGCGGCCGTGGCGGAGGAGCGCTCCGGGGGCGCGTCAGCCGGCGGCCGCTCCCGGGCGCCCGAGGCTCCGGCGCAGGGCGAGGGCGGCGACCGGCAACAGCAGTGCGGCGCCGATCGCGTTGAGGGGGCCGTAGCCCCACTGGGCGACGATCACCCCGGCCGCCGCCCCGCCGGCGCCCGCCGCCGCGTTCATGATCAGGTCCGACAGCCCCTGCACGGCCGCGTGCGCGGAACGCGGCACCGCGTCGGTGAGCAGCGCCGAGCCGGCGATCATCCCCGCCGACCAGCCGAGGCCCAGCACGAACAGGCCCGCCGCGGTCTGCCCGTGCCGGGGCCCGGCGGTGCCCGCGAGCAGTGCGGCGAGGCTCAGCAGCCCGACGGCCAGCCCGATCACGGTCAGTCGGCCGAACCGGTCGGCCAGCCACCCCATCACCGGCGAGAACGCGTACATGCCGGCGATGTGCCCGCTGATGACGAGCCCGATCAGCTGGAGACCGGCGCCGTGCCGGCTCAGATCGACCGGGGTCATGACCATGATCGACACCATGGCGGTGTGCGACACGGTGACGGTCACCAGGGCCAGCCGCGCCATCGGCGACCGCCGAACGGCCTCGATCCCGGCGCGCAGCGAGCGCTTCGGCGGCCCGGCCGGCCCCTCCGGGGACAGGGCGCGGGCGGTGAGGAGCGGATCCGGGCGCAGGGCCAGCGCCACGACGAGCCCGGCGATCAGGAACACGACGGCCGAGCACAGGAACGGCCCGGCCGCCTCGGGCACCGGAGTGCCGCGGAACAGCCGGCTCGCCGGAGCGGAGATGTTGGGGCCCAGCACCGAACCGATCGTGGTGGCCCAGACGACGGTGGAGATCGCCCGCCCCCGCCGTTCCGGCCCCACCAGGTCGGCCGCCGCGAACCGGGCCTGGAGACCGGCCAGCGATCCCGCGCCGAACGCCGCCATGCCGAGCAGCAGCAGCGGGAAACTAGGCAGCATCGTGGCGATGACGACCAGGCCACCGCCCAGGGCGCCGATCAGATAGGCGAGCACCAGGCCGGGCCGGCGGCCCCGGTCGGCCATCAGGGCGGCCAGGGGCAGCGACAGCAGCGCCGTGCCGACGACCGACGCGGTCGGCGCCAGCCCGGACAGCGCCTCCGACCCGCTCACCTCGGCGGCCAGCATCGGGGCCAGGGCGATGCCGATGGCCACACCGAGGCCGCCGAGTATCTGACTGACGATGAGCACGGCCGACGTCCGGCGCTGCAGCGCCGGCAGCCCGGCGGCCGTGTCCTGGGGGAGCGAGAGGGGTGGCGTCACCGGCGCAGTGTGCCACCGCTCGGCCACCGCTGTGCACCCGGGCGGGTGAACGGGCCTGATGACGGCCGGCCCCGGCTCTTCCCACGATCGCTGGACTCCCCGCCCGCGACCGTCCGGGACGCGCCGGCGGCGTCCGGCCCCTTCCTGGAACAGCGGCCGCGGAGGGCTCCCGGGGGACCAGCGGTCGCGGGGGCCCTCGGGGGCGGCGGTGGGAACACCCCTCCCGGTCGGTGCACCTAGAACAGCGGCTCCGGCAGGACGCCCTCCAGCGCCAGCAGCTGCCGCTTGGTCTCCAGACCGCCGCCGAACCCGCCCAGGCCGCCGTCGCTCTCCACCACCCGGTGGCACGGCACCACCACCGGCAGCGGGTTGGCCCCCATGGCCGCCCCGACCGCCTGCGCCCCTTCCGGCCGGCCGACCCGCGCGGCCAGCTCCCCGTATCCGACGACCGTGCCGTAGGGCACCCCGGACGCCAGCTCGCGGAGCACCGCACGGTGGAACCCCGAGGTCAGCGACCAGTCCAGAGCGAGGTCGAAATTCCGCCGCACACCCGCGAAGTACGCCGCGAGCTCGCGTACGGGCTCGGCGAGCCGAGCGGAACCGGGCGCCTCCACCGGCTCCGTGGCGAACCGCGTACGCAGCCGGTCGAGGACCGCGTCCCGGACGGCGGGGCGGGCGTGGAAGGACACGTTCACCAGACCGGCCCCGGTCGCGGCGAGCAGCAGCGGGCCGATACCGCTGTCCACCACGGACCACTCGACGGTCGGCTCGCCACGGAGCCCGTAACTGTTCATGCCGACCACCGTACGGCCCGCCACCGACAGCGGCGGGCCCTTCGGCACGGCCCGACACCGACAGCCGCGGGGCCGGCGGCGGAGGACCCGGCGGCCCCGCCTCCCGCCGCGTCAGCTCGTCGCGTCGCGCACCACGTCGGGGAAGTTGGTGATGATGCCGTCGACCCCCATGTCACGGGCCTTCGCCGCGTCCGCCGCCTTGTTGACCGTCCACGTGTTCACCCGCAGACGCTTGCCGTGCGGGCCCTTGAGCCGCTGGACGGCCGCCACGTAGTCGGCGCCGATCGTCGCGTACGAGGGGTTGATCTGATCGGTGAACGCCGCGTACGAGGGCAGATCGGCCACCGCCGGGGTGCCCAGGAATCCGGTCGTGACGTCCGGGCGCAGAGTGTGCACCTTCTTCACACTGTCGGCCCCGAAGCTCTGGATGACCAGCCGGCTCCGCACGTGGGAGCGGTCCAGCCATCCCGACCGGCCCAGGACCCGGATGATGTCCCGCTCGATGCCCGGGTAGGCCGCCGGGCTCTTGATCTCCAGGAGCAGCTTCTGCCGGTTGCGCTCCAGGCGGTCCAGGAACTGGGTGAGCGTCGGCACCCGGGCCCCGGCGAACTGCGCACTGAACCAGCTGCCCGCGTCGAGCTTCGCGATCTCCGCCGCGGTGAAGTCCTTGACCGCCCACGGCGCCCGGCCGGGGAAGACCTGCTCGACGTCCGTCGTGCGCTTCAGGCTCGTGTCGTGCAGCACGACGAGCTCGCCGTCACGGGTGCGGTGCACGTCGTTCTCGACCCAGTCGATGCCGAGGGCGTCCGCGGCGTCGGCGGCGGCGAGGGTGTTCTCCGGCGCGTAGCCCGATGCCCCCCGGTGGGCCACGACGACCGGGGCGTCCTGCCGCTCCGGGGTCTCGGGACGGTCGGCGGGCAGCAGCAGGGCGCCGGCGCCGAGCAGGGCGGCGGCCGTGGTGGAGGCGGTTGCGGTGCGGACGAACACGGGGACTCCTCACGTCGGGAGTGTGCGGACACGCAGAGAGTGACAGCGGCCCGCCAACGCCCGGCGGGGCGGCGATGGCCGCGAAATGAACGGGACCTTCGGTCCCGGGGACCACCGCCGGAGCACGGGGTGAGGCCGTGCCGATAAAATGTGGTTTCTTTGTCTGCCTGCCGGGACCCGCTCCTTGGGGACCCTCCAAAGCCCCGGGGCTTTTTCGAAGGGCGTGCGCGTATGCAAGGAACAGTCGACGGATTCACCTACGGCCTGGTGACTCCGGTCGCGGCATTCCTGATGGCCGCCCTGGGAGCCGCCCTCGGACTCCGCTGCACCACCCGGTCCCTCCACACCGCACGCTCCTACCGGGCCGGCTGGCTGGCCCTGGGCTCGCTGTCCATCGGTTCCGGCGTGTGGACCATGCACTTCGTCGCGATGACGGGCTTCACCGTCCAGGAGACTCCGATCTCCTACGACAAACCCCTCACCTTCGCCGGCCTTGCCGTGGCCGTCGTGATGGTCGGCATCGGCATCTTCATTGTCGGGTACCGGGGGGCGACGCGCATGGCGTTGATCACGGGCGGCGTCATCACCGGCCTCGGCATCGCCTCGATGCACTACCTCGGCATGGCGGGCATGCGCATGGCCGCCAGTTTCGCTTACGACACGCCTCTCGTGATCCTCTCGGTGCTGATTGCCGGGGGCGCCGCCACCGGCGCGCTGTGGGCGGCCGTCACCCTCCGGGGGGCTCTCGCCGGTCTCGGCGCGAGCATCCTGATGGCCGTCGCGGTGACCGGTATGCACTACACCGGCATGGCCGCGCTCGACGTGCACCTGCACCTGCCGCCCACCGTGCCGTCCGACCTGGCCGACGTCCTGCCCGGCGACCGGCCCGCCGAGATGATCGGGCCGATGCTGGCCGGCCCGGCCTGCTTCCTGCTCCTGGCCGCCGTGGTTCTCCTGTTCGACCCGCGGGCCGTGACGGGTGGGCCGGACCCGGGTACGCGGGCCGGCCGGCGCCCGTGGAGCCCCGCCCGCGAACATGCGGGCGGGGTCCGGTCCCGCTGATCCGAGGCCGTTGTCAGTGGCGAGCCGTACGGTGGTTGCATGCGGCCCGTTTCCAAGATCGAACGTACGGTGGCGCCTTTCGAGGTCGTCAGTCCCTACCAGCCCAGCGGCGACCAGCCGGCGGCCATCGCCGAGCTGGAGCGGCGTATCCGCGCCGATGAGAAGGACGTCGTCCTGCTCGGCGCGACGGGCACCGGAAAGTCGGCGACCACCGCCTGGATGATCGAGAAGCTGCAGCGCCCCACCCTGGTGATGGCGCCGAACAAGACCCTCGCCGCCCAGCTGGCCAACGAGTTCCGTGAGCTCCTCCCGAACAACGCGGTGGAGTATTTCGTCTCGTACTACGACTACTACCAGCCCGAGGCGTACGTCCCGCAGTCGGACACCTACATCGAGAAGGACTCCTCCATCAACGAGGAGGTCGAGCGGCTGCGCCACTCGGCGACCAATTCGCTGCTCACCCGGCGCGACGTCGTCGTGGTCGCCTCCGTCTCCTGCATCTACGGCCTCGGCACGCCGCAGGAGTACGTGGACCGGATGGTCCGGCTCGAGGTCGGCGAGGAGATCGACCGCGACCAGCTGCTGCGCCGCTTCGTCGAGATGCAGTACGCCCGCAACGACCTGGCCTTCACCCGCGGCACCTTCCGGGTCCGGGGTGACACCATCGAGATCTTCCCGGTCTACGAGGAGCTCGCCGTCCGCATCGAGATGTTCGGCGACGAGATCGAGGCCCTGTCCACGCTCCACCCGCTGACCGGCGAGATCATCAGCGAGGACCCCATGGTCCACGTCTTCCCCGCCAGCCACTACGTCGCCGGGCCCGAACGCCTGGAGAAGGCCGTCGGCGGCATCGAGCAGGAGCTGGAGCAGCGCCTGGCAGAGCTGGAGAAGCAGGGCAAGATGCTGGAGGCCCAGCGACTGCGCATGCGCACCACGTACGACATCGAGATGCTCCGCCAGATCGGCACCTGCTCCGGCGTCGAGAACTACTCGATGCACTTCGACGACCGCGAGCCCGGCACCGCCCCGAACACCCTCCTGGACTACTTCCCCGACGACTTCCTGCTCGTCCTGGACGAGTCCCACGTCACGGTCCCGCAGATCGGTGCGATGTACGAGGGGGACGCCTCCCGCAAGCGGACCCTCGTCGACCACGGCTTCCGGCTGCCGTCCGCGATGGACAACCGGCCGCTGAAGTGGGAGGAGTTCCTGAAGCGGATCGACCAGACGGTCTACCTCTCCGCCACACCCGGGAAGTACGAGCTCTCGCGCGGCGACGGGTTCGTCGAGCAGATCATCCGCCCCACCGGCCTGATCGACCCCGAGGTCGTGGTCAAGCCCACCGAGGGCCAGATCGACGACCTGGTCCACGAGATCCGCAAGCGGACCGAGCGCGACGAGCGGGTCCTGGTCACCACGCTCACCAAGAAGATGGCGGAGGACCTGACCGACTACTTCCTGGAGCTCGGCATCCAGGTCCGCTACCTGCACAGCGACGTCGACACCCTGCGCCGCATCGAGCTGCTGCGCGAGCTGCGCTCCGGCGAGTACGACGTACTCGTCGGCATCAACCTCCTGCGCGAGGGCCTCGACCTCCCCGAGGTGTCCCTCGTGGCCATCCTCGACGCCGACAAGCAGGGCTTCCTGCGCTCCGGCACCTCCCTCATCCAGACCATCGGCCGAGCCGCCCGCAACGTCTCGGGACAGGTCCACATGTACGCCGACCGGATCACCCCGGCCATGGCGCAGGCGATCGACGAGACGAACCGCCGCCGCGAGAAGCAGGTCGCGTACAACACCGAGCGGGGCCTCGACCCGCAGCCGCTGCGCAAGAAGATCAACGACATCGTCGCGACCATCGCCCGGGAGGAGGTCGACACCGAGCAGCTCCTCGGCACCGGCTACCGGCAGGGCAAGGAGGCCAAGGCCCCTGTGCCCGCGCTCGGCGGCAAGGGCGGGGCGAAGGGTCGGGCGGCCTCGCCCGGCGCGGTGCTCAGCGACCGGCCCGCGACCGAGCTGGCCGGGATCATCGAGGAGATGACTGAGCGGATGCGGGCCGCCGCCGCGGATCTGCAGTTCGAGGTGGCCGCCCGGCTGCGCGACGAGGTCGGCGAACTGAAGAAGGAACTGCGTCAGATGAAGGAGGCGGGCCTCGCCTGATCCCGGCGCCGGCCGGCACCGGTTCTGCCGCCCGTTCCGCGCGGGTCGCGACGGGGAACCGGTAGCACCGGCCATGCCCCACCGGTGTGTTGCAAGACCGACACAAAAGCGGACCGAGCCTGCTGCCGCCAGGGGTGGAATGCGTAGGGTGCGGGGAAACCGCACACGGATGGCTGCGGGGCAATGCCGAGAGGGGACAGCGCGTGACGGTCAATATGACCAAGGGTCAGGCCATCAGCCTGCAGAAGAGCGACGGGGGTGCCCTGACGGCGGTACGGATGGGGCTCGGCTGGCAGGCGGCTCCGCGCCGCGGCCTGTTCGGCTCCCGCACGCGCGAGGTCGACCTGGACGCCTCGGCGGTGCTCTTCGCCGACAAGCAGCCGGTCGACGTCGTGTTCTTCCGGCATCTCGTCAGCGATGACGGCTCGGTCAAGCACACCGGTGACAACCTGGTCGGCGGCGCCGGCTCCGGCGGCGACGACGAGGCGATCCTCGTCGACCTCCAGCGCGTGCCGGTCCACATCGACCAGATCGTCTTCACGGTGAACTCCTTCACCGGCCAGACGTTCCAGGAAGTGCAGAACGCCTTCTGCCGCATCGTCGACGAGACCAACGGGCAGGAGCTCGCCCGGTACACGCTCGACGGCGGCGGCCAGTACACCGCCCAGATCATGGCGAAGGTGCACCGCTCGGGCGGCGGATGGCAGATGACGGCCCTCGGGAACCCGGCCAACGGCCGCACCTTCCAGGACCTGATGCCGTCGATCCTCCCGCACCTGTAGGCGCGGGGCCGGTCCGGCACGGCCGGCACCGAAGCGGCCGGGAGCAGCTCCCGGGGGCCACCGGCCGCCGGGAGCTGCCCCGCGCACGGCACACGGCCACGGCACAGCATGAACGCGGCACCGCACGGCAGCGCGCCCACCGGCGCGCGCCATCGTCGAGGGGGACAGGGCAATCATGACGGCCGAACTGGTCCGGGGGCAGAACCACACCTTGCCCCAGACCCGTCTGGAGATCCGGGTATCGGCGGGCACGCCCGTCGTGGCGGGGGCCACCCTCGGCGACGACCGGGGCACGGTGCGAGGCGTCGACTGGATCGCCCACCCCGGCTCGCCCCAGCTTCCCGGGCTGGAGGTCTCCCAGCAGGCGGCGGCCGACCACCGGCTCGCCGTCGACCTGGAAGCCCTGCCGGCCGGAGCCCACCGGGTCACCGTGCTGCTCGCCCTTCCCGCGGGAGCCGACGGCCCGGTGCGGTTCAGCGCCGTCCCCGCCCCCTTCGTCGCCGTCACCGGGCTCGACGGCACCGAGATCGCGACTTTCACGCTCACCGGCCTGGACGCCGAGTCGGCGGTCAGCGCCCTGGAGCTCTACCGCCGCCAGGACGTCTGGAAGGTCCGCGCCGTGGGCCAGGGGTACGCCGGCGGACTCGCCGAGATGCTCGCCGACCAGGGCGTGGCCGAGGCCACCGGACTGGCCGGATCCATCCAGGAGGCCGTCACCCGGGGTCTGGCCCGCTCGGTGGCCCCGCCGCCCCGGACCCCGGAAGGCGACCGCGTCCGGCACCCGACGGGCTCCGCGGCGGACCACGGTTCCCCGACGCCGCCCCGGGCCCCGATGCCCTCCGAACCGCTGACCGGCCCGGCACACCCCGTCCAGGATCCGGCCCCCGTCCCGCCGCGCCCCGCCCCGGGCGCGGCCGCGACAGGACCGGTCGGCGCGGGGGCCACCGGCGACGGCCCCATCGACTACGCGCACCCGCGGCGGCAGCACGCCGCGCCCCCGCCCCCTCCGCCCGCCGCGCCACCCGCCCCGCCCGGGCAGCCCGCTCAGCCGGTGGCCGGCGACGCCACCGGCTGGTCGATGGACGAGCGTCTCTACAACCAGATCTGGGGCATGTTCGAGGATCTGGCCCGCACGGTCGCCGCCTACCGCAGCGCCGTGGACTTCGCCGAGTCCCGGATGGACCAGGAGCTCGACCGGACCCTGTCCGACCCGCGCAACCGGATCGGCGGCGCGGGCGACCGCGCCCGCGAGGAGGCCCGCGCCAAGCGCGACGAACTCACCTCCCGGGCCCGGGAGGCCCTCGACCGCGACCTGGCCCAGCTGGCGGCCGAGGCGGCCGTCGTCGAGCCCGCGCTTCCGGCCGCGTACGCAGGCTGGGGCAACCCCGTCTGGCACGCCCACCGCGTCCCCATGGAGATGCCGATGGCCCTGCGTATCGGAGACCTCCACCTTCCCGAGCGCCCCGACCTGCGCATCCCGCTGCTCGTCCGGCTGCCGCTGGAGCGCGGGGTCTGGGTGGACAGCGGGCGGTCGGCGTCCGAGGCGGCCGCCCTGACGGACACGGACCAGCTGCGCCGACGGGCCGTGGAGACCGCGGTCGCCCACGCGGCGCGGCTGCTGGCGGTGTATCCGCCCGGTGAGTTCTCGGTGCACGTCATCGACCCGGCGGGCGCCGCGGCCGGTCCGCTCGCACCGCTGGTCGACGCGGGCGTCCTCGCCGGCCCGCCCGCCGCCGGATCCGCCGGAGTGGCCTCGGTCCTCGCGCACCTCACCCGGCGGGTGGACCTGGTGCAGATGGCGGTGCGGGCCGGGGCGGCCGATTCGCTCCCGCCGGATCTGGACACCGGCGAGCAGCTCCTGGTGGTCAACGACTTCCCGCACGGCTTCGACGACCGGGCCGTCACCCAGCTGCGCTATCTCGCCGACGAGGGCCCCTCGGTCGGCGTGCACCTCCTGATGGTCGCGGACCGGGAGGAGGCCAGTGCGTACGGGCCGGTGCTCGACCCGCTGTGGCGCTCACTGCTGCGGATCACGCCGGTCGCCGACAGTCGTCTCGCCGATCCGTGGGTCGGACACGCCTGGACGTACGAGCCGCCCGCGATCCCGCCGGGCAGCCGGGTCCTGGAACAGGCGCTCGCGGCGGTGGCGGCCGCTCGACGAGCCGCCGGCCGCTGATGCACACCCCTCGTGGCCTGCGCTTTTGGCGAGCTCTTTACTGATTCCTTTACCTTTCCTTGGTGTTGCCTGTACTGTTCGTGGAACGGAGGGGAGTACTCCTTACGCGACGTCCCGTCAATACGGACCTTCACGGGTCCCGGGGCGCCGGCCCAGGCGCGCACCGCGTGTGCAGGGTGGAAGAGACCTCCGGCAGCGACGACGCTGATCAGTAGCCGTAGCGAACTGCCGGAGGCGCAGTGGACGTTTCATGGACCCTATGGGCCCTGACCATCTTTGGTCTGTCGGCCTTGATCGCCGTCGACTTCTTCATCGGGCGCAAGCCCCATGACGTGTCGACCAAGGAAGCCGGAATCTGGACGATCGTCTGGATCGTGCTGGCCATCCTCTTCGGAGCCGGTCTCGCGGTCTTCGGTGAGACCCAGGCGTCCGGCGAGTTCTTCGCGGGATTCATCACCGAGAAGTCGCTGAGTGTCGACAACCTCTTCGTCTTCGTCCTGATCATGGCGAAGTTCTCGGTGCCCTCACACCTCCAGCAGCGCGTGCTGCTCATCGGTGTGCTGATAGCCCTGGTGCTCCGGGCGATCTTCATCGCCGCCGGCGCCGCCGTGATCGCGAACTTCTCGTGGGTGTTCTACATCTTCGGCGCGTTCCTGATCTACACCGCCTGGAAGCTCATCCAGGAGGCACGCGCCGACGAGGAGGACGAGGAGTTCGAGGAGAACCGTCTCCTGAAGTCGATCGAGCACCGCTTCGGCGTCGCCGACAAGTACCACGGCACCAAGCTCTTCATCCGGAACAACGGCAAGCGCATCATGACCCCGCTGATGGTGGTCATGCTCGCCATCGGCATGACGGACGTGCTGTTCGCGCTGGACTCCATCCCGGCGATCTTCGGCCTGACCCAGGACCCGTACATCGTCTTCACGGCCAACGCGTTCGCGCTGATGGGTCTGCGTCAGCTGTACTTCCTCATCGGCGGTCTGCTGAAGAAGCTGGTCCACCTCAGCTACGGCCTGTCGGTGATCCTCGGCTTCATCGGCGTCAAGCTGGTGCTGCACGCCCTGCACGAGTCCGGGGTGCACGTGCCCGAGATCTCCATCCCGTTCTCGCTCTCCGTCATCTGCGGCGTCCTGGTGATCACCACGATCACCAGCCTGATCGCCAACAAGAAGCGGGCGGCGGCCGAGGCGGAGGAGGCCGCGACGGCGGAGACCGCCGGTCCGGCCGACGAGGAGAGCAAGAGCATCAGCAGCTGACCCGGGGCCGCGCGGAGCGGCACAGGGACGCACCGGCGGCGGCCGGGGTGGCAGCGGCGAAAGCCGTCCACCCCGGCCGCTTTCGCGTGCGTACGGCCACGGGCGGTGTGCGCGGGCTACCAGCCGCGGGCGCGCCACTCGGGCAGCCGGGGCCGCTCGTCGCCGAGCGTCGTGTCGTGCCCGTGGCCCGGGTAGACCCACGTCTCGTCGGGCAGCCGG
Organism: Streptomyces sp. NPDC091649; assembly: GCF_044756785.1. NCBI lineage: Bacteria > Bacillati > Actinomycetota > Actinomycetes > Kitasatosporales > Streptomycetaceae > Streptomyces > Streptomyces sp. NPDC091649. The sequence goes on from NZ_JBIVTR010000006.1 coordinate 305,646, forward strand.
TCGAACAGCTTCGTCTCGACATCGTGCAGGAGGCTCGCGAACGCCTCCGGATCCTGGTTCGTGTTCCCGACCCCGCCGGGGAAGAGGCAGTCCCCGGTGAACAGGTGCGGGGCGCCGTGCGGGTCGTCGTAGACCAGGGCGATGGAGCCCGGGGTGTGACCGGCCAGATGGCGGGCGGTCAGCTCGACCCGGCCGACGGTGACGGTGTCGCCGTCCTCGACCAGGACGTCGGTCGGGACCGGGACGCCCTCGGCGTCGTAGCGGCCCGCGTACGTCCGGGCGCCGGTCGCGCCGACCACCTCGGCCAGCGCCTGCCAGTGGTCCCCGTGCCGGTGGGTGGTGACGACGGACGCGATTCCGTCGTCACCGATCAGCGCGAGCAGGGTCTCCGGCTCGGCGGCGGCGTCGATCAGCAGCTGCTCGCCGGTCGCCCGGCAGCGCAGCAGATAGGCGTTGTTGTTCATCGCGCCGACGGCGACCTTGGAGATCATCAGATCCGTCAGTTCGTGCACGCTCGCCGGTCCGCCGACCTTCACCGCTCCGCTGTACGTCATGGGGCTCAGCCTATAGCGGGGGCAGTGCGGGCAGTGGGCCCCCGGCCACGGTCAGGGAGGAGCCGTCACGGCGGCCGCAGAGCCAGCCCAGCAGCTCCACGGCGGACCCCTGCACGGTCACCAGAGCGCCCGGCGGACCGCCGCCCGTGCTCCAGGTGCGGCCGTCCCGGTCGGTCAGCGCGGTGGCGGGGACCTCCTGATCGCCCAGGAAGCGCTCCGTGAGGAAGGCGATCTCCCGCGTCACGAACTCCGCGGGCAGGTCCTCCAGCTCGTAGCCGACGTCGAGATCGACGTGGTGCAGCTCCAGCTCGACCCAGCGCCGGAAGGGGACCCGCGCAGCGGAATCCGTCACGCCGTTGCGCAGGGTGACCGTACGGGACCAGTCGGCCGGTTCCGCGGCGACCGCCAGGAAGCGGCCGGCGCTCTCCCGCAGGTCGGTCAGCTGCTCGGCCGCCGACCGGGAGGCGCCGTCGGCGATGTCGGCGTCCCGGGTTTCGCTGCTCGCGTACATCGGGAGGCCCCGGAGAACATTTCCGAGCGCGTCGGCGTTACGTGACAGGTGGGCCAGTACATGGCCCCGAGTCCATCCGGGCAACCGTGACGCCTTGGCGACCGAGGCGTTGTCCAGTTCACCGGCTGCGTCGAGCAGCCGTTCGGTAGCACCGCGTACAGCTCCCAGGTCGTGCGCATGATCCATCATGCGGTCGAGCCTAGCTCCGCCACCCATTCGGGTGAAGGAGTCGAGGGGTGGCCGTAAATCGAATGTGCGTGCTATACGCTCGGAATCGGAACCTTCATCCATCGCTGTGGCACCCCCCATATCCTTGGGACGGGGGCTCAGTTCCCCCGCTTCTCTCCAGAAAGGTGCGGACCGGCGTGGCCGACCGTCTCATCGTCCGTGGCGCGCGCGAGCACAACCTGAAGAACGTCTCGCTCGACCTGCCCCGCGACTCCCTCATCGTCTTCACCGGGCTCTCCGGGTCGGGCAAGTCGTCCCTCGCGTTCGACACGATCTTCGCCGAGGGCCAGCGCCGTTACGTGGAGTCCCTCTCCTCGTACGCCCGACAGTTCCTCGGCCAGATGGACAAGCCGGACGTCGACTTCATCGAAGGTCTGTCCCCGGCGGTCTCCATCGACCAGAAGTCGACCTCGCGCAACCCGCGCTCGACGGTCGGCACCATCACCGAGGTCTACGACTACCTCCGGCTGCTCTTCGCCCGGATCGGCAAGCCGCACTGCCCCGAGTGCGGCCGTCCCATCTCGCGCCAGTCGCCGCAGGCCATCGTCGACAAGGTCCTCGGCCTGCCGGAAGGCAGCCGCTTCCAGGTCCTCTCCCCGCTGGTGCGCGAGCGCAAGGGCGAGTTCGTCGACCTCTTCGCCGATCTCCAGACCAAGGGCTACAGCCGGGCCAGGGTCGACGGCGCCACCATCCAGCTCGCCGAGCCGCCCACGCTCAAGAAGCAGGAGAAGCACACCATCGAGGTGGTCGTCGACCGCCTCACCGTCAAGGACAGCGCGAAGCGCCGGCTGACCGACTCGGTCGAGACCGCGCTCGGGCTCTCCGGCGGCATGGTCGTGCTCGACTTCGTCGACCTGCCCGAGGACGACCCCGAGCGCGAGCGGATGTTCTCCGAGCACCTCTACTGCCCGTACGACGACCTCTCCTTCGAGGAGCTGGAGCCGCGCTCCTTCTCCTTCAACTCGCCCTTCGGCGCCTGCCCGGACTGCACCGGCATCGGCACGCGCATGGAGGTCGACCCGGAGCTGATCGTCCCGGACGAGGAGAAGTCCCTCGACGAGGGCGCGATCCACCCCTGGTCCCACGGCCACACCAAGGAGTACTTCGGCCGCCTGATCGGCGCGCTCTCCGAGGCGCTCGGCTTCCGTACGGACATCCCCTGGGCCGGGCTGCCGCAGCGGGCCAAGAAGGCCCTCCTCTTCGGCCACAAGATCCAGACCGAGGTCCGCTACCGCAACCGCTACGGGCGCGAGCGCGCCTACACCACGCCCGCCTTCGAAGGCGCGGTGCAGTTCGTCAAGCGGCGCCACACCGAGGCCGAGAGCGACTCCAGCCGGGAGCGCTTCGAGGGCTACATGCGCGAGGTGCCCTGCCCGACCTGTGAGGGCACCCGGCTGAAGCCGATCGTGCTCGCGGTGACGGTGATGGAGAAGTCCATCGCCGAGGTCGCCGCGATGTCGATCAGCGAGTGCGCCGAGTTCCTCGGCCGCCTCAAGCTGAACGCCCGCGACAAGAAGATCGCGGAGCGGGTGCTCAAGGAGGTCAACGAGCGGCTCAAGTTCCTCGTCGACGTCGGCCTCGACTACCTCTCGCTGAACCGTGCGGCCGGCACCCTGTCCGGCGGCGAGGCCCAGCGCATCCGGCTGGCCACCCAGATCGGCTCCGGCCTGGTCGGCGTGCTGTACGTCCTGGACGAGCCGTCCATCGGCCTGCACCAGCGCGACAACCACCGGCTCATCGAGACCCTGGTCCGGCTCCGCGACATGGGCAACACGCTCATCGTCGTCGAGCACGACGAGGACACCATCAAGGTCGCCGACTGGGTGGTCGACATCGGCCCCGGCGCGGGTGAGCACGGCGGCAAGGTCGTCCACTCCGGCTCGCTCAAGGAGCTGCTGGCCAACAAGGAGTCGATCACCGGTCAGTACCTCTCCGGCAAGCGGTCGATCCCGACCCCCGAGGTCCGCCGCCCGGTCGACCCGGCCCGCAGCCTGACCGTGCACGGCGCCCGGGAGAACAACCTCCAGGACATCGACGTCTCCTTCCCCCTCGGCGTCCTCACCGCCGTCACGGGCGTCTCCGGGTCCGGGAAGTCGACCCTGGTCAACGACATCCTCTACACCCATCTGGCCCGCGAGCTGAACGGCGCGAAGTCGGTGCCCGGGCGGCACACCCGGGTCGACGGCGACGACCTCGTCGACAAGGTGGTGCACGTCGACCAGTCGCCGATCGGCCGGACCCCCCGGTCCAACCCGGCCACGTACACCGGAGTCTTCGACCACGTCCGCCGGCTGTTCGCCGAGACGATGGAGGCGAAGGTGCGCGGCTATCTGCCGGGCCGCTTCTCCTTCAATGTCAAGGGGGGCCGCTGCGAGAACTGCTCCGGCGACGGCACGATCAAGATCGAGATGAACTTCCTGCCGGACGTGTACGTCCCGTGCGAGGTCTGCCACGGAGCGCGCTACAACCGGGAGACCCTGGAGGTCCACTACAAGGGCAAGTCCATCGCCGAGGTGCTGGACATGCCGATCGAGGAGGGCCTGGAGTTCTTCGAGGCCGTCCCGACGATCGCCCGCCACCTCCGTACGCTCAACGAGGTCGGCCTCGGGTACGTACGGCTGGGCCAGTCCGCGCCGACCCTGTCCGGTGGTGAGGCGCAGCGCGTCAAGCTGGCGAGCGAGCTCCAGAAGCGCTCCACCGGCCGCACGGTCTACGTCCTGGACGAGCCGACCACCGGTCTGCACTTCGAGGACATCAGCAAGCTGATCACCGTGCTCTCCGGCCTGGTGGACAAGGGCAACTCGGTGATCGTCATCGAGCACAACCTGGATGTCATCAAGACCGCCGACTGGGTCGTCGACATGGGCCCCGAGGGCGGCAACGGCGGCGGTCTGGTGGTCGCCGAGGGAACACCGGAGCAGGTCGCCTCGGTCCCCGCCAGCCACACCGGCAAGTTCCTCCAGTCCATCCTGGACGCGGATCGGATCAGCGAGGCGTCGGTGCCCTCCGGGCGGGGGACGGCCCGCAAGCGGGCCGCCCGCAGGGGCGCCCCGACGAAGAAGACGGCCGCCGCGGCCGAGAAGGCCACGACGGCCAAGGCGAACGCGGCGGGTGCCAAGGCGGGCACGGCCAAGGCGGGCACGGCCAAGGCGGGCACGGCCACGGCCAAGGCGGCCGTGAAGAAGGCAGCCCGCGCCCGGAAGTCCTGAGCGAGGGCCGGGCGGCTGCCGGACCGGCAGCCGCCCGGCCCTCATCGACGACGGCGGTCCCCGCGGTACGAGGGGGCCGCCGTCGCGGTACGAGGAGAGGGCCGTGCCGTCGCCTGCCGTTCCGCGCCGGGCGTTCCGCGCCGGGCGTTCCGCGCCAGGGGCCCCGGGCCCGGTCGCGGGGCTTCCGATCCCCGCCGGTATCGTCGGTTCTGTCACCGGCACGCAGGGCCGTCGTCGTCGCACCACCCGGTCCGGCAGTCCGGCGACCCGATCCACCGTGATCCACCCCGAACAACGACCCGTGGAGTCCGCATGCCCGGCCTGCCCGCCGCCCGCCGTACCGTGCTGAAGGGTGCCGCGCTCGCCGGCGCCGCCGGGCTGGGAGCGGCCGCCTGCTCGACCGAGTCCAAACTCGGCCACGCCGAGAACCCCACCCCCACCGCGCCCGTCGACCTCGGGGCCGCCTCGGAGGTGCCCGTCGGCGGAGCCAAGCTCTACCGCGAGCAGCGCCTGGTCGTCGTCTGCCCGGCGAAGGGCGAGTACAAGGCGTTCAGCGCCCAGTGCACCCACGGCGGCTGCCTCCTGGACAAGATCGAGGGCACCGAGGGCCACTGCCCCTGCCACGGCAGCCGCTTCGACGTGACCACCGGCAAGCCGGTGAAGGGCCCGGCCACGGTGCCGCTGCCCGCCGTCCCCGTCAGCGCCGAGGGCGGCAAGCTCGTCGCGGGCCCCGACGCCTGACCCGGGGCCCGCGCGCGCCGGCTCCGGCTCCCGAGGCCCACGGCCTCGGGAGCCCGCTCACTCCCAGTCCCAGTCGATCCCGATCAGGCCCGGGCGTACGTCCTCCTCCACCAGGTGCACGGTCCGGTGCCGGCCGGTGAGCGTGAGGTCCCCGCGGGCGCCGCGCGCGGCCCCCGCCGACGCCTGGACGAACCGGCGGCAGCGCACCGGGAGCGCCGCCTCGTCGAAGCCGACCTGGAGCACGTACTGGCCGCCCCCGAAGGTGAAGCCGCGCACGTACTCGCCGCCGGCTCCGCCCGTGCCGTCCTCGAAGCCGTAACCGAAGAGGTAGGTCTCACCGGACCGCAGCCGGGTGTCGAAGAGCAGCTCCGCCACCAGCACCCCCGCGTCCCGGTCCCAGCGGACCCGGCCCGTCCGGCAGTTCTCCAGGGCTTGCACCGCGATCCGCGACGGGTCGCAGCCGGGATCGCCCCGGTGGACCGCGAGGTAGCGGTCGACGCCGTCCCGGTGCGCGCGCACCACGTGCCGGGAGGCGCGGCCCGCAAGCTCGCGCCGCGCCCCGATCCGCACCCGCTCCTGGTGCCCCACGGTGTGGAGCCCGCCGTCCACCGGTGACTCCATCGCCGCGAGGAGCCGCTCCACCGAGCCCGACGCCTCCATCAGGGAGCGGTACGAACGGGCGGCCGGGCGGTCCCCCTCCGCCGGGGCGTCGCCGTCGCGCAGCAGCCGCAGCAGCGAGCCGTCCGGCAGGGCGAGCACCTCCTCCAACGCCCGCACGGCCCGCAGTGACTCGGCCCGCCGGGGGCGGCGCACCCCCTGCTGCCAGTAACTGAGGCTGGTCACCCCGAGCTTGACGCCCCGGTGCGCCAGATGGTGCCGCACCCGCTGGAGCGGCAGTCCGCGCACCGACAGGGCGGTGCGCAACGCCAGATGGAACGGTCCGGTGCGCAGAACCTGCGCCAGTTCGGTCTCGGTCTGCCGCATGGCGGGCCTCCGGTGAACGTTCACGTGGGGAGTGGCGACACCACCCCCCGGGGGATGCGGGGGAGCAGGTGACCGGGGCGGGGCCGTTCACACGGACGCCGTGCCGTTCACACCGTGATGCCACCTCGCATTGAAGCGTGTTGACCTGCTCCGGACAACGCCGGATGCTCGTCGTCAGCGTCCGGACGCGCTCCTCCGATCCCCACCCCCCCACCTTGGGAGGAACGCCATGCGCCCCCGAAGAGTCAGGCCCGGAAGGTCCTCGTTCACCGCCCTCCTCGCCGCCGTCCTGCTCGCCGTCCCCGCGGGCACCGCCACCGCCGCCCAGCCCCCGGACGGAGCCGGCTCCACCGTCGCCGCCGCCCAACGGCTCGACATCACCATGCAGGCGCAGCAGCAGAGCAACTGGTGCTGGGCCGCCGGCGGCAACACCATCGCCGCCTGGTTCGGCCGCTCCTACTCCCAGAACCAGTTCTGCAACGCCGCCTTCAACCGCGGTCAGAACTCCTCGTGCCCCAACTGGCAGGCCACGCTCGGCAACGTCCAGACCGGCCTGTCCTGGGCCGGGGTCAGGCCCGGCAGTTACGTCACCGGCTGGCTGCGCTACCCGACCGTGCAGTCCGAGATCTCCGCCCGGCGCCCCGTCGAGACCCGCATCCAGTGGTCGTCCGGCGGCGGCCACATGCATGTCGTCTACGGCTACGACGACGCCGGCAACTGGGTCTACTGGGGCGATCCATGGCCCTCCAGCGACCGCTACAACTGGGCCTCGCACGCCTGGTACGTGGACAACAACGAGTTCTCCTGGACCCACTCGCTCTACCGGATCGGGGCGTGAGGACATGAACCCCATCACCCGGCGTATCGCCGTCGCCACCGCCCTCACCGGCGCCGCCCTGTTCACCGCCGCCGCTCCCGCCCTCGCCGACGACGGCCGGGCGGCCCCGCCGAAGCTGACCGCCGCCACCCTCGAAGCGGCCCACGAGGCCGCCACCGAGCCCGCGACGCTGAGCACCCTGTCCCGGTTCTTCGCGCGGGAGGGCACGGTGAGCGGGGCGGCGGGCGCACCCCGGATCGAGGGGAGGGCCGTTCCCGTCCGCACGCTCTCCGCCGCCTTCGTCGCCGGAAAGCCGGGCGCCGACCCCAGCACCCTGGACTACCTGGCCAGCACCGCCGTCTCCCCGGACGGGCGGAAGGCGTCCCTGTGGACCGCCCCCGGGGCGGACGGCGGGGACCGGTGGCGGGTGGTGAACATCGCCACCGGCGACGACGAGGCCCGCTACACCGCCCAGGGCGCCCGCGAGCTTCCCGGCGGCACGGTCTTCCGCGAACCGCAGATCGACGCCTGGTACGTCCACGACGGCTCCCGGGTCCTCCCGCTGGACGAGGACGCCAAGGCCGCCGTCGGCGCACGCGGCACCGCGCTCAGCGCCTACCGGGCCCGGGTCCAGGAGGCGTACGGCGACAAGCTGCCCGGCTCCGCGTACGCCCGCTCCGGCAAGGCGGGCGGCTACGGCCCCGAGGCGGCCGCCGGCACCGGGGGAGCCCCGGCGGCCGCGCCCGCTCCCGGCCCGGTCGCGGACCAGGCACCGGGCGCCGCCGGGAGCCCCGTGCTCGCCACCCCGGCGTCCGGTGCGCCGGACACGGCTCTGACCGCGGTCTCCACCACCGCCGGGGCCGGGGCGCTGATCGCCCTGGCCCTGTGCGGGGCCGCCGCCGTACGCCGCCGGAGCCGCACCGGGCGATCCCCGGCCACGGACGCCTGAGCGGCGGCTCCACCGGCCCACCGGCCGACAGGCCCGCGCTCCGGGGTGCGAACACCCCACGGCTCCCCGGAGCGCGGCACCACCCGAGGACGACGTGCTGTCACTGCCCGCACGTAGGGTATGAGGCATGGCAGACCCCTCCAGCTACCGCCCCAAGCCGGGACAGATCCCCGACTCCCCGGGGGTCTACAAATTTCGCGACGAGCACCGCCGGGTGATCTACGTCGGGAAGGCCAAGAACCTGCGCCAGCGCGTGGCCAACTACTTCCAGGACCTCTCCGGCCTCCATCCGCGTACGCGCACGATGGTCACCACCGCCGCCTCCGTCGAGTGGACGGTCGTCTCCACCGAGGTCGAGGCGCTCCAGCTGGAGTACTCCTGGATCAAGGAGTTCGACCCCCGCTTCAACGTCAAGTACCGCGACGACAAGAGCTATCCCTATCTCGCCGTCACGCTCAACGAGGAGTTCCCCCGCGTCCAGGTCATGCGCGGAGCCAAGAAGAAGGGCGTGCGCTACTTCGGTCCCTACGGCCACGCCTGGGCGATCCGCGAGACGGTCGACCTGATGCTGCGCGTCTTCCCCGTCCGCACCTGCTCCGCCGGGGTCTTCAAGAACGCCGAGCGCACCGGCCGCCCCTGCCTGCTGGGCTACATCGGCAAGTGCTCGGCCCCCTGCGTCGGCCGGGTCGCCCCCGAGGAGCACCGGGAGCTGGCCGAGGACTTCTGCGACTTCATGGCCGGCCGTACGGGCACCTACATCCGCCGCCTGGAGAAGGACATGACGCAGGCGGCCGAGGAGATGGAGTACGAGCGGGCCGCCCGCCTCCGCGACGACGCCGAGGCCCTCAAGCGGGCCATGGAGAAGAGCGCCGTCGTCCTCGCCGACGCCACCGACGCCGACCTGATCGCCGTCGCCGAGGACGAGCTGGAGGCCGCCCTCCAGATCTTCCACGTACGCGGCGGCCGGGTGCGCGGCCAGCGCGGCTGGGTCACCGACAAGGTCGAGGCGGTCGACACCTCCGGCCTCGTCGAGCACGCCCTCCAGCAGCTGTACGGGGAGGAGCGCGGCGACGCCGTCCCCAAGGAGGTCCTGGTCCCCGCCCTGCCCGAGGACGCCGAAGCGGTCTCCCAGTGGCTCGCCGAGCGCCGGGGCTCCCAGGTCAGCCTGCGCATCCCGCAGCGCGGCGACAAGAAGGACCTCATGGCCACCGTCCAGCGCAACGCCCAGCAGGCGCTCGGGCTGCACAAGACCAAGCGCGCCTCCGACCTGACCACCCGCTCGCGCGCCCTGGAGGAGATCGCCGGGGCACTGGGCCTGGACGGCGCCCCGCTGCGCATCGAGTGCTACGACATCTCCCACCTCCAGGGCGACGACGTGGTGGCCTCCATGGTCGTCTTCGAGGACGGCCTCGCCCGCAAGAGCGAGTACCGCCGCTTCCAGATCAAGGGCTTCGAGGGCCAGGACGACGTCCGCTCGATGCACGAGGTGATCGGCCGCCGCTTCAAGCGCTACCTCCAGGACAAGGAGCGCACGGGGGAGTGGGAGGAGACGCCGGAGGCCGCCCCGGCCCCCGCCCCCACCGGCCCCGTTCCCGCCCCGGCCCTCACCGGCGCCTCACCGGCCGACGATTCCGAGCCCCGGGAGGACGACGGCCGGCCCAAGCGGTTCGCCTATCCGCCGCAGCTCGTCGTCGTCGACGGCGGGCAGCCCCAGGTCGCCGCCGCCAAGCGAGCCCTGGACGAGCTGGGCATCGACGACATCGCCGTCTGCGGCCTCGCCAAACGCCTCGAAGAGGTCTGGCTCCCCGACGACGACGACCCCGTGGTCCTGCCCCGCTCCAGCGAGGGCCTCTACCTCCTCCAGCGCGTCCGGGACGAGGCCCACCGCTTCGCCATCGCCTACCAGCGCGCCAAACGCGCCAAGCGCCTCCGCAGCAGCCCTCTCGACGACGTGGCCGGCCTCGGCGAGACCCGGAAGCAGGCCCTGATCAAGCATTTCGGCTCGGTGAAGAAGCTCCGGCGAGCGACAATCGAGGAGATCTGCGAGGTCCCCGGGATAGGGCGAAGGACGGCGGAATCGGTGGCCGCGGCCCTCGCCTCGACCGCTCCCGCGGCGCCTGCCGTCAACACGGCCACAGGAGAGATCATCGAAGAGGACGACGGGGGCAGCTCATGACCGAGAACAGCCACGAGACCGCGCAGGACACGGCGGCGCACGAGACCGCGGACCGCAACGTCACCGACCCGGACGTCACGGCCCGGGACATCACCGACCGAGACACCGCAGACCGAGCAGACGGAGCAGCAGACGTGAGTACGAACACCCCGAACGAGACGGGTGAGGCGGCCATCCCCGAGCTGGTGATCATCTCCGGGATGTCGGGCGCCGGCCGCAGCACCGCCGCCAAGTGCCTGGAGGACCTCGGCTGGTTCGTCGTCGACAACCTGCCGCCCGCGCTGATCCCCACCATGGTGGAGCTCGGCGCCCGCTCCCAGGGCAACGTGGCCCGGATCGCCGTCGTCGTCGACGTACGCGGCCGGCGCTTCTTCGACAACCTCCGCGAATCCCTCGCGGACCTGGAGGCCAAGCACGTCACCCGGCGGATCGTCTTCCTGGAGTCCTCCGACGACGCCCTCGTACGCCGCTTCGAGTCCGTTCGCCGTCCGCACCCCCTCCAGGGCGACGGCCGCATCGTCGACGGCATCGCGGCCGAGCGCGACCTGCTGCGCGAGCTGCGCGGCGACGCCGACCTGGTCATCGACACCTCCAGCCTCAACGTGCACGAGCTGCGGGCCAAGATGGACGCCCAGTTCGCGGGCGAGTCCGAGCCGGAGCTGCGGGCCACGGTGATGTCCTTCGGCTACAAGTACGGCCTGCCCGTCGACGCCGACCTGGTCGTCGACTGCCGCTTCCTGCCCAACCCGCACTGGGTGCCCGAACTGCGCCCCTTCACCGGCGTCAACCAGGAGGTCTCCGACTACGTCTTCGACCAGCCGGGCGCGAAGGAGTTCCTCAACCAGTACACGGAGCTGCTCCAGCTGATCGCCGCCGGCTACCGCCGCGAGGGCAAGCGCTACGTGACCGTCGCGGTGGGCTGCACCGGCGGCAAGCACCGTTCCGTCGCCATGTCGGAGAAGCTCTCGGCCCGCCTCGCGGCCGAAGGCGTCGAGACCGTCCTCGTCCACCGTGACATGGGGCGAGAGTGACCGGACGCAATCTGCGCATGCGGCGCCTGAGCCGTGCCACCTCGGCACTCTCCGGCCGCAAGCGCGGTGCTCAGCCCAAGGTCGTCGCCCTCGGCGGCGGCATGGGTCTCTCGGCGTCCCTGGCGGCGCTGCGCCGGATCACCGGCGACCTCACGGCCGTGGTCACCGTCGCCGACGACGGCGGCTCCAGCGGCCGGCTGCGCGAGGAGCTGGGCGTCCTGCCGCCCGGCGACCTGCGCAAGGCGCTCGCCGCGCTGTGCGGCGACGACGACTGGGGCCGCACCTGGTCCCGGGTCATCCAGCACCGCTTCGAGTCCAAGGGCGACCTCCACGAGCACGCGGTCGGCAACCTGCTGATCGTGGCCCTATGGGAGCAGCTCGGCGACCACGTCCAGGCGCTCGACCTGGTCGGCAAGCTCCTCGGCGCGCACGGGCGGGTGCTGCCCATGTCGGCCGTTCCGTTGGAGCTCCAGGCGCTGGTCAAGGGCCACGACCCCGACCTGCCCGACGCGATCGTCACCGTGCGCGGACAGGCCACGGTGGCGCTCACGCCCGGCGAGGTGCAGTCCGTGCACGTGGTCCCGCCCGACCCGCCGGCCGTCCCGGAAGCCGTGGAAGCGGTCCTGGACGCCGACTGGGTGGTGCTCGGTCCCGGCTCCTGGTTCTCCTCCGTGATCCCGCATCTGCTCGTGCCGGAACTGCTCGACGCCCTGGTCACCACGAAGGCCCGCAAGGTGCTCTCGTTGAACCTCGCACCCCAGCCCGGGGAAACAGAAGGCTTCTCACCGCAGCGTCATTTGGAGGTTTTGGGGCGACACGCCCCTAAACTCGCCTTGGACGTGGTGCTGGCCGACGAGGCCGCCGTGCCCGACCGCGAGTCCCTCGTCGATGCCGCCAGGCGGCTCGGAGCCGCGGTCGAGCTGGCGCCGGTGGCATCGCCCGACGGCGTTCCGGTCCATGATCAGGAGCTGTTGGCCGCCGCGTACGACCGTATTTTTCGGATGCATGGAAGGATCGGCCCATGGCGATGACGCCAGCGGTGAAGAACGAAATCTCTCATCTTCCCGTCACCCGGACCTGCTGCAGGAAAGCAGAGGTCTCGGCGATTCTTCGGTTCGCGGGCGGGCTGCACCTGGTGAGCGGCCGGATTGTGATCGAGGCGGAGCTGGACACGGGCAACGCCGCCCGCCGCCTCAAGCGCGACATCCTGGAGATCTTCGGGCACAGCTCGGAGCTGATCGTGATGGCCCCCGGCGGACTGCGCCGGGGCTCGCGTTTCGTCGTACGGGTGGTGGCGGGCGGCGATCAGCTGGCCCGCCAGACCGGTCTGGTGGACGGCCGAGGCCGTCCGATCCGGGGGCTGCCCCCGCAGGTGGTCTCGGGGGCCACCTGCGACGCCGAGGCGGCCTGGCGCGGGGCCTTCCTCGCCCACGGCTCGCTCACCGAGCCCGGCCGCTCCTCCTCGCTGGAGGTCACCTGCCCGGGGCCGGAGGCGGCCCTCGCCCTGGTCGGGGCGGCCCGCCGGCTCTCCATCGCCGCCAAGGCCCGGGAGGTGCGCGGGGTGGACCGCGTGGTCGTCCGCGACGGCGACGCGATCGGCGCCCTGCTGACCCGCCTCGGCGCCCACGACGCCGTCCTCGCCTGGGAGGAGCGGCGGATGCGGCGCGAGGTCCGCGCCACGGCCAACCGGCTCGCCAACTTCGACGACGCGAACCTGCGCCGCTCGGCCCGCGCTGCGGTCGCCGCCGGGGCCCGGGTGGGGCGCGCCCTGGAAATCCTCGGCGAGGAGGTTCCCGAGCACCTCGCGGCCGCCGGACGGCTGCGCATGGAGCACAAGCAGGCGTCCCTGGAGGAGCTGGGCGCGCTCGCCGACCCGCCGCTGACCAAGGACGCGGTCGCCGGCCGCATCCGCCGTCTGCTCGCGATGGCCGACAAGCGGGCCCAGGACCTGGGCATCCCGGGGACGGAGTCCACCCTCAGCGAGGAACTCGCCGACGGCCTGGTCGGCTGACTCGGCGGCGGGCGGGGGACGTTGGCCCCGGGCGACGGGGAACGGCGGCCCGGGGCCGCCGGGACCCCGGTCCTGAACGGCGAAACGGAGGTCCGTGCTCCTACTGGCGAGTACGGGCCTCCGGTCGTATTCCGTGGCTTCCAGGGGCCCTCTCGATGTCACCCCCGGGCGCTCGGAGAGGTAGGGTCGGAAGCGGTCGGGGACATCCCTATACAACTCGCCGGCGTCGAAAACCGGCGTACCTAACGAGGAGATCGGTTCGTGACGATCCGCGTAGGCATCAACGGCTTCGGCCGCATCGGCCGCAACTACTTCCGCGCTCTGCTGGAGCAGGGTGCGGACATCGAGATCGTGGCTGTCAACGACCTGGGTGACACTGCGACCACGGCCCACCTGCTGAAGTACGACACCGTTCTGGGTCGTCTCAAGGCAGAGGTCAGCCACACCGCCGACACCATCACCGTCGATGGTCACACCGTCAAGGTGCTCTCCGAGCGCAACCCGGCCGACATCCCCTGGGGTGAGCTGGGCGTCGACATCGTCATCGAGTCGACCGGCATCTTCACCAAGAAGGCCGACGCCGAGAAGCACATCACGGGCGGCGCCAAGAAGGTCCTCATCTCGGCTCCGGCCAAGGACGAGGACATCACCATCGTGATGGGCGTCAACCAGGACCAGTACGACGCGGCCAACCACAACGTCATCTCCAACGCCTCCTGCACCACCAACTGCGTGGCGCCGATGGCCAAGGTCCTCGACGAGAACTTCGGCATCGTCAAGGGTCTGATGACGACGGTCCACGCGTACACCAACGACCAGCGGATCCTGGACTTCCCGCACTCGGACCTGCGCCGCGCCCGCGCCGCCGCCGAGAACATCATCCCGACCACGACCGGTGCCGCGAAGGCCACCGCTCTGGTCCTTCCGCAGCTCAAGGGCAAGCTCGACGGCATCGCGATGCGGGTCCCGGTTCCGACCGGCTCCGCCACCGACCTCGTCGTGACGCTGGCGCGCGAGGTCACCAAGGACGAGGTCAACGCCGCGTTCAAGAAGGCTTCCGACGACGGCGCCCTCAAGGGCTTCCTGACGTACACCGAGGACCCGATCGTCTCCTCGGACATCGTCGGCGACCCGTCGTCCTGCACCTTCGACTCCTCCCTGACCATGGTCCAGGAGGGGAACTCGGTGAAGATCCTCGGCTGGTACGACAACGAGTGGGGCTACTCCAACCGCCTCGTCGACCTCACGGTCTTCGTCGGCGAGCAGCTCTGATCCCAGGATCACGGACAACACGTTGTGAGTAAGGGGCTCGACCGGCGCAGCGCTGCGCCGGTCGAGCCCCTGGCCATGTCGAAGGGCCGGAAGCCAGGCCCTAACATGCTCATCCGTCCTTGCAAGGAGTAACGGAAGACAGATGAAGACGATCGACGAACTTCTCGCCGGAGGGGTCGCGGGCAAGCGGGTATTCGTCCGCGCCGACCTCAACGTGCCGCTGGACGGCACCACGATCACCGACGACGGCCGCATCCGCGCCGTCGTCCCGACGGTCGCCAAGCTCGCCGAGGCCGGCGCGCGCGTCGTCGTCGCCTCGCACCTCGGCCGCCCCAAGGGCGCCCCGGACCCGGCCTACTCGCTGGCCCCCGCCGCCGCCCGGCTCGGCGAACTCCTCGGCGCCGAGGTGGCCTTCGCCGCCGACACGGTCGGCGAGTCCGCCCGTGCCGCGGTCGCCGGCCTCGACGACGGCCAGGTCGCCGTCATCGAGAACCTCCGCTTCAACGCCGGTGAGACGTCCAAGGACGACGCCGAGCGCGGCGCCTTCGCCGACCAGCTGGCCGAGCTCGCCGACGTCTACGTGGGCGACGGCTTCGGCGCGGTGCACCGCAAGCACGCCTCGGTCTTCGACCTCCCGGCCCGGCTCCCGCACTACGCCGGCTACCTCATCGCCACCGAGGTCGGCGTCCTGAAGAAGCTCACCACCGACGTCAAGCGTCCGTACGCGGTCGTCCTCGGCGGCGCCAAGGTCTCCGACAAGCTCGGCGTGATCGACCACCTGCTGGAGCGGGCCGACCGCATCCTGATCGGCGGCGGCATGGCGTACACCTTCCTCAAGGCCCAGGGCCACGAGGTCGGCAGCTCGCTGCTCCAGGAGGACCAGATCCCGGCCGTGCGGGAGTACCTGCGCCGCGCCGAGGAGAAGGGCGTGGAGTTCGTCCTCCCCGTCGACGTCGTGGTCGCCCCGTCCTTCCCGGACCTGAAGACCAAGGCCCCGGCCGACCCCACCACCGTCGCCGCCGACGCCATGCCGGCCGGCCAGATGGGGCTGGACAACGGACCGGAGACCAACAAGCTCTACGCATCGAAGCTCGCCGACGCGGCCACCGTCTTCTGGAACGGCCCCATGGGCGTCTTCGAACACCCCGACTTCGCCGACGGCACCCGCGCGGTCGCCCAGGCGCTCGTCGACTCCTCGGCCTTCAGCGTCGTCGGCGGTGGCGACTCCGCCGCGGCCGTTCGCATCCTGGGCTTCGACGAGAACGCTTTCGGACACATCTCGACCGGTGGCGGCGCGAGCCTCGAATACCTCGAGGGCAAGACGCTTCCCGGGCTCGCCGCACTGGAGGACTGACTCTCAATGACCACCCGCACCCCGCTGATGGCGGGCAACTGGAAGATGAACCTCAACCACCTCGAGGCCATCGCCCACGTCCAGAAGCTCTCCTTCGCCCTGACCGACAAGGACTACGACGCCGTAGAGGTCGCCGTCCTTCCGCCCTTCACCGACCTGCGCTCCGTGCAGACCCTGGTGGACGGCGACAAGCTGAAGATCAAGTACGGCGCCCAGGACATCTCGGCGCACGACTCCGGCGCGTACACCGGTGAGATCTCCGGCTCCATGCTCGCCAAGCTGCGCTGCGCGTACGTGGCGGTCGGCCACAGCGAGCGCCGCCAGTACCACGGCGAGAGCGACGAGCTCTGCAACGCCAAGGTGAAGGCCGCCTACAAGCACGGCCTGACCCCGATCCTCTGCGTCGGCGAGGGCCTGGACGTCCGCAAGGCCGGCGACCAGGTCTCCTACACGCTCGCGCAGCTCGACGGCGCCCTGAAGGACGTCCCGGCCGCACAGGCCGAGACCATCGTGATCGCCTACGAGCCCGTCTGGGCCATCGGGACCGGCGAGGTCGCCACCCCCGAGGACGCCCAGGAAGTCTGCGGCGCGATCCGTCGCCGGCTGGCCGAGCTGTACTCGCAGGAGCTGGCCGACGCCGTCCGCATCCAGTACGGCGGCTCGGTGAAGTCCGGCAACGTCGCGGCCATCATGGCGCAGCCCGACGTGGACGGCGCGCTCATCGGCGGCGCCGCACTGGACGCCGACGAGTTCGTCAAGATCGTCCGCTTCCGCGACCAGTGAGTATGCGGTAGCGCGGATCCGTCGTACCCTTGCGGGGGCCGGAGGGGCTAGTGCCCTTCGGCCCCCGGTGTACGTACCCGCAGTAGTCAAGAATTCCGGAAAGTAGGGACCAGCCGTGGTTTTGGCGTTCCAGATCGCTCTGATCGTCTTCAGCCTGCTGCTGATGCTGCTGGTGCTCATGCACAAGGGCAAGGGCGGCGGCCTCTCCGACATGTTCGGCGGCGGAATGCAGTCGTCCGTCGGCGGCTCCTCGGTCGCCGAGCGCAACCTCGACCGGATCACCGTCGTCGTCGGTCTGGCCTGGTTCGCGTGCGTCGTGGTGCTCGGACTGCTCGTCAAGCTGGACAGCTGACCCGTCCGCGCATACCGGTGACGGTGTAACTCCTTCCACTGGACGCGCGTTGGGCCTTACGTAGACTGGGGCATCGCTCGAGCACCATCACGCAGGGAGTTACGACCGTGGCAAGTGGCAACGCGATCCGGGGAAGCCGGGTCGGAGCGGGGCCGATGGGGGAGGCCGAGCGGGGCGAGTCCGCGCCGCGTCTCCGCATCTCCTTCTGGTGCTCGAACGGGCACGAGACGCAGCCGAGCTTCGCCCATGACGCGCCGGTGCCGGACACCTGGGACTGCCCGCGCTGCGGCTTCCCGGCCGGCCAGGACAAGGACAGCCCGCCCGACCCGCCCCGCACCGAGCCGTACAAGACGCATCTGGCGTACGTACGCGAGCGGCGGAGCGACGAGGACGGCGAGGCGATCCTCGCCGAGGCGCTGGCCAAACTCCGCGGCGAGATCTGAGGCTCCCACCAGCGCGGCACCACCGAACCACAGTCGTTCACCGGCCGGATACCCCACGGGTGTCCGGCCGGTGCCGCGTGCCCGCGCCACCGCCCTCCTCCGCGCCGTCGGCCTCCTCGATCAATTAGGTTGGAGGGGCAGCGGGGATGCTGATGACGAGAAGAAGTGGGCTGATATCCGGGATGAACGCAGCAAGCCGAACCAAGCTCGACCAGACGCCCGAGTGGACGGCTCTCGCACGGCACCGTGAGGAGCTCGGCGCACCCCAGCTGCGCGAGCTGTTCGCGCGGCAGCCGGAGCGCGGCACCGCCTACACCCTCCGGGTCGGCGACCTCCACCTCGACTACTCCAAGCACCTGGTCACCGACGAGACACTGCGCCTGCTGCGCGAGCTCGCCGCCGCCACCGGGGTCGCCGAGCTGCGGGACGCGATGTTCCGCGGCGAGAAGATCAACACCACCGAGGACCGCGCGGTCCTGCACACGGCGCTCCGCGCCCCGCGCGACGCCGTGATCGAGGTGGACGGCGAGAACGTCGTACCCGCCGTGCACGCCGTCCTCGACAAGATGACCGGCTTCGCCGAGAAGGTCAGGTCCGGGCAGTGGACCGGCCACACCGGCAAGCCCGTCAAGAACATCGTCAACATCGGCATCGGCGGCTCCGACCTCGGCCCCGCCATGGCGTACGAGGTGCTGCGCTCCTTCACGGACCGCTCGCTCACCGTCCGCTTCGTCTCCAACGTCGACGGCGCCGACCTGCACGAGGCGGTCCGCGACCTCGACCCGGCCGAGACCCTGTTCGTCATCGCCTCGAAGACGTTCACGACGATCGAGACCATCACCAACGCCACCTCCGCCCGGGACTGGCTGCTCACCGGGCTGAAGGCCGGTCAGGACGCCGTCGCCCGGCACTTCGTGGCGCTGTCGACCAATGCCGCGAAGGTCGAGGAGTTCGGCATCGACACGGCCAACATGTTCGAGTTCTGGGACTGGGTCGGCGGCCGCTACTCCTACGACTCGGCGATCGGCCTCTCGCTGATGATCGCCATCGGCCCCGACCGCTTCCGCGAGATGCTGGACGGCTTCCACCTCGTCGACGAGCACTTCCGCACCGCCCCCGCCGAGGAGAACGCCCCGCTCCTCCTGGGCCTCCTCGGCGTCTGGTACGGCAACTTCTTCGACGCCCAGTCGCACGCGGTGCTGCCGTACAGCCACTACCTGTCCAAGTTCACCGCGTACCTCCAGCAGCTCGACATGGAGTCCAACGGCAAGTCCGTCGACCGCGACGGCGACCCCGTGGACTGGCAGACCGGACCGGTCGTCTGGGGCACGCCCGGCACCAACGGGCAGCACGCGTACTACCAGTTGATCCACCAGGGCACCAAGCTGATCCCCGCGGACTTCATCGGCTTCGCCGCCCCGGTCCACGATCTGCTGCCCGGGCTGATCGCCCAGCACGACCTGCTGATGGCCAACTTCTTCGCCCAGACCCAGGCCCTCGCCTTCGGCAGGACGCCCGAGGAGGTCCGGGCGGAAGGGGTGCCCGAGGAACTGGTCCCGCACAAGACGTTCCGGGGCAACCACCCCACGACGACGATCCTCGCCGACAAGCTGACCCCCTCGGTCCTCGGCCAGCTCATCGCGCTGTACGAGCACAAGGTCTTCGTCCAGGGCGCCGTCTGGAACATCGACTCCTTCGACCAGTGGGGCGTCGAGCTGGGCAAGGTCCTCGCCAAGAAGATCGAACCGCTCCTGACGGCGAGCGGGGAGGCGGACGCCGGGCAGCTGGACAGCTCCACCGCCGCCCTGGTCGACGCCTACCGCACCCTGCGGGGGCGCTGACCCGATGCCGCGGGCAACGGAGGCGACGATACGGCTTCGGCCGCCGCGCAACACGCTGAACGAGCGCGCCGTCGGCTGGTGGCGGGCCCAGTGGCTGCTGCTGACCGCCGTGCCCGTCGCCCCGCTCGCGGTACTGGGCGCCCTGATCGGGCCCGCCCGCTTCTGGCTGCTGCTGCCCGCCGCCGTCCTGGCCGCGGCGGGCACGGCGGCCGCCGTCCTCTTCCCCCTGTGGTGGTTCCGCACACACCGCTGGGAGATCACCGAGGACGCCGTCTACGTCCGCACCGGGTACTTCTGGCAGGAGTGGCGGATCGCCCCGATGTCCCGGATCCAGACCGTGGACACCGTACGGGGCCCGCTGGAGCAGCTCTTCCGCCTCGCCACCGTCACGGTCACCACCGCCTCCTCCAAGGGAGCGGTACGCATCGCCGGCCTGGACCACGAGGTCGCCGCCGACCTGGCACGGCAGCTCACCCGCATCACCCGCGACACCCCCGGCGACGCCACATGAGCACCGCCGCCCCGGAAGGCGACTGGCGCCGCCTCGACCCCCGTACGGTCCTGGTCACCGCCCTGGTCGTGGCGGGCGTCGTCGCGGGCGCGGCCATCCCGGTCACGCTCGGGCTCACCCGATGGCTCGGCCTGCCCGCCGCCGTGCTCTGGGTGCTCGCCGCGGCCACCCTGGTCATCGGGACCGCGGCGGGCGCCGACCGCGTCCGCTGGCACCGCACCCGCTACCGGATCGGCGAGGAGCGCGTCGACCTCCACACCGGTCTGCTCCTCGTCAAGCGCCGCTCCCTTGCCCGGACCCGCATCCGCACGGTCGACCTCACGGCCAACCTGATGCTCCGCCTCCTCGGCCTGGTGACCGTCCGGATCGGCACCGGGGAACAGGGCGGCGACACCCTCGAACTCGACCCGGTCACCCGCGCCGAGGGCGAACGGCTGCGCCGCCTCCTGCTGGAGCGCGCCGCCACCGCACCGGCGGACGGGGGCCACCGCGAAGGGGAACTGGCCGTCCTGGACCCCGGCTGGATCCGCTACGCCCCGGTCTCCTTCGTCGCCCCCATGCTCGGCGGCGCCGCCGCCGGGGCCGTGCTTCAGATCAGCGACTGGGTCGGGGCCCAGGGCGAGGTCATCGAATGGGTCGGCGACCGCTTCCGGGACACCCCACTGCTCTGGACGATCACCGCCCTGGTCCTGGCCGCCCTGGTCGCGGGCGTCGTCGGTGCGCTCGGCCTCTGGATCGAGATGTGGTGGAACTACCGCCTGGAGCGCGAGCCCGGCGGCACGCTGCGGGTCCGGCGCGGACTGTTCACCTCCCGCTCCGTCTCCGTCGAGGAGGCCCGGCTGCGCGGCGTCGACCTCGTCCAGCCGCTCGGCGTACGGCTGCTCGGCGCGGCCCGCCTGGACGCCATCACCACCGGCCTCGCCAAGGACCACGAGGCCAGGAACGCCGACCACAACTCCCTGCTCCCGGCCGCCCCCCGGCACCGGGCCGACACCGTCGCCGCCCACGTGCTGCGCGAGGCGGTCTCCCCGACCGGCGCTCCGCTCGTCCGCCACCCACGGGCCGCCCGGGGGCGCCGACTGCGCTGGTCGCTCGCCGCGGTCCTCGGACCGGTCCTCGTCCTGACCGTCCTCGGGGCGCTGCTCACGCCCGTGCTGCTGTGGATCGCGCTCGGCTGCACGGCGGTTCTCGCACCGGTGGCGGTGGCGCTCGCCCTGGACGCCTACCGCGGGCTCGGGCACGCGCTCTCCGGGCGCTACCTGGTCACCCGCTCCGGTACGGCCCGCCGCTCCACCGCCGCCCTGGAGCGGACCGGGGTGATCGGCTGGACGGTCAGGCAGTCGGTCTTCCAGCGGCGTGCCGGGCTGCTGAACATCACCGCCACCACGGCCGCCGGCGGTGGCGCGTACACGGTGTACGACACCGGTGCGGCCGAGGGCCTCGCCTTCGCCGCCGAGGCGGTGCCCGGGCTGCTGGAGCCCTTCCTGGAGCACGTCGCGACCCCCGGCCAGTGACGGACCGCACAGGAGACCCCCTTTGCGTCCGGGCCGGTGTCGGCGACGATGCTGATCATGACTTCCACCAGCCGTCGTACGGTCCTCACCGCCCTCGCCACCGCAGCCGTCAGCGGTCCGCTGCTGGGCTCGCTCACCACCACCGACGCCCACGCCACCGGTGACCTGGACATCTACACCTCCAACACCGACCTCTACCAGAAGCTCGCCGGCCAGGAGGGCGTCGAGTTCGCCCGCCGCTACCGGAGACACGCGTACGCCGACCACTCGCTCCCGCAGGGATACCCGTACAACCGGACCACCGTCATGGCCATGCACGGCGGCGGCATCGAGATGGGCACCTCCGAACTCTGCCTCGCCATAGCCGGCTACCACCCGGCCACGCTCGTCCCGCTGAGCGACGGCCACGGGGTGTTCGACTACTGGATGTTCGAGGGGCTGCGCTCCTCGGGCAACAGGGACCTGCACGTCACCGCCAAGAACTGCGACGACCACGTCGCCATCTCCATGGCGGCCGGCAGCCTCAACGTCCTGAGCCTGCACGGCTGCACGGCGGCGCAGGCGGGCACCGTCCCGCAGGCCGTGGTCGTCGGGGGACTGAACACCCGCTTCAAGACCCTGCTCAAGGCCGAGTTCGACGCGATCGGCATCGCCTGGCGGGACGGGAACGAGCTGCCCGACCTGGGCGGGGTCAACACCCGCAACCCGTGCAACCGCACCATGCTCGCCAAGGGCGGTCAGCTGGAGCTCACCACGGAACTCCGTGCCGCGATGTTCACGAACAACACCCGGGCGGGCAGGGCGGGCAGCACGACCGAGGTCTTCGACCGCTTCACCGGCGCCTGCCGGGCCGCCATCACGAAACTGGAGCAGGGAACGGACCAGATCATCCTCTGATCCCGAGCACGGGGCCGCTCAGCCGCCGCGCGTCGTGTCGATGACGCAGAAACGGTTGCCCTCGGGGTCGGCGAGCACGACGAAGTCCGGTTCCGGGGGGTACAGCTCCCAGGCGACCCTCTCGGCGCCGAGCCCGATCAGCCGTTCCACCTCGGCCTCCTGGGTGTCCGAGTAGAGGTCGAGGTGGACCCGGGGGACCTCCTGCACGGGGGAGGCGGAGCGGCCCAGCGACAGTCCCGCACCGGGCCCGTTCACCGGCACGAGCACCACCCAGTCGTCCGTGCCCGGCTCGCGCTCGGTGTACCCCAGTGCCGCCTTCCAGAAGGCGGCGGCCCTCGCCACGTCGGACGCGCCCATCACCACGGTTCCGATATGCACCATGGAACAAGCCTTTCACCCCGCAGGCCCGGACCGCTCGTCATATGAGCGGTCCGGGCCTGCGGGGTCGAGCCTCAGGGAGACGCGGGCGGATACAGCGCGCGCGGCAGCCGCGAGGCCGCCGCGGCGTCCAGCAGCCACAGCGTCCGGCTCCGCCCGTACGCGCCGGCCGCCGGGGCCTGGATCTCCCCGGCCCCCGACAGCGCGATGGCCGCCGCCTCCGCCTTGTCCTCGCCCGCCGCCAGCAGCCACACCTCGCGCGCCGCGCGGATCGCCGGCAGCGTCAGCGAGACGCGCACAGGCGGCGGCTTGGGGGCCCCGTGCACACCGACGACGGTGCGCTCGGTCTCCCGTACCGCGGGCAGCTCCGGGAAGAGCGAGGCCACATGCGTGTCCGGGCCGACGCCCAGCATCAGCACGTCGAACGCGGGCACCGCGCCATGGTCCTCGGGGCCCGCTGCGGCGGCCAGTTCGCCGGCGTAACCGGCTGCCGCGGCGTCGGCGTCCTGGCCGTACGGGCCGTCGGAGGCGGGCATCGCGTGCACCCGTGCCGGGTCGAGCGGCACCGCGTCGAGCAGTGCCTCGCGGGCCTGGGTGACATTGCGCTCCGGGTCCCCCTCGGGCAGGAACCGCTCGTCGCCCCACCACAGGTCCAGGCGCGCCCAGTCGACCGCGTCCCGGGCGGGCGCGGCGGCGAGCGCGGCCAGCAGGCCGTTGCCGTTGCGCCCGCCGGTCAGCACCACCGAGGCGTGACCCCGGGATGCCTGGGCGTCCACGATCTTCGTGATCAGCCGGGCCGCCGCGGCCTGGGCCATCAGCTCCTTGTCGCGGTGCACGACCAGCTGGGGAGGCGTCACTTCGACGCCGCCTTCTTGGCCGGGGCCTTCTTCGCGGCGGGAGCCTTGGCATCGGCTGCCTCGGCGGCCTGCTCCTCGGCGTTCCCGGCGGGTGCGGCCCTGCCCTCGCCGCCCGTGTGCAGCCGGTCCACGCCGAACTTCACGGCGGACGCGTAGGTGTTGTCCGGGTCGAGCCGCCGCAGCTCCTCGGCCAGCAGCTCGGCGGTGTCGCGCCGCTTGAGCGCCACCCCGCGGTTCGGCTGGTTGTGCATGGAGAGCGTGGCCAGCGTGCCGTCGGCGCGGTCGAGGACGATGACGCCGTTCTTCGTCTCCATGCGGACCGCGGTGAGACCGGGGCCCTCGGAGACCGTGCGCTCCACCGGGACGCCGAGCCGGTCCGCCAGCCACATGGCGAGCAGTTCGCAGCTCGGGTTGTCGCTCTCGCCCTCGACGGTCGCGCCGATCACCTCGGCGGGCTGCTGGTCCAGCGACGCGGCCAGCATGGAACGCCACGGTGTGATCCGCGTCCAGGCCAGGTCGGTGTCGCCGGGGCTGTACGTCGCCGCGCGCACCGCCAGCGCGTCGATGGGGCGCTCGGCCGAGTAGGTGTCGGTGATCCGGCGCTGGGCGAGGGCCCCGAGCGGGTCCTTCGCCGGGTCGGAGGGCGCGCCCTCGGGCCACCACACCACGACCGGCGCGTCCGGCAGCAGCAGTGGAAGGACCACCGACTGGGCATGGTTGGCCAGTTCGCCGTGCAGGCGCAGGACGACGGTCTCGCCGGTGCCCGCGTCGGAACCGACCCGGACCTCGGCGTCGAGCCGGGCGTCCCGGCGGGCCCGCGGCGAGCGGCTGACCCGCTTGATCACCGCGATGATCCGCGAGGGGTGCTCGCGCGAGGCGTCGCCGGCCGACTTGAGCGCGTCGTAGGCGTTCTCCTCGTCGGTGACGATGACCAGCGTGAGCACCATGCCGATGGCGGGGGTGCCGATGGCCCGGCGGGCCGACACCAGCGCCTGGTTGATCTTGCTGGATGTGGTTTCCGTGAGATCGATCTTCATGGCCGCCTCCAGCTCCGTCCGTCACGTGCGAGCATCTCGTCGGCCTCGGCCGGGCCCCAGGTGCCCGCCGCGTACTTCGCGGGCTTGCCGTGCGTGTCCCAGTACTCCTCGATCGGGTCGAGGATGTTCCAGGACAGCTCGACCTCCTGGTGGCGCGGGAAGAGGTTGGCGTCGCCGAGCAGCACGTCGAGCAGGAGACGCTCGTACGCCTCCGGGCTGGACTCGGTGAACGACTCGCCGTACGCGAAGTCCATCGTGACGTCCCGGACCTCCATCGAGGTGCCGGGCACCTTGGAGCCGAAGCGCACGGTGACGCCCTCGTCCGGCTGGACCCGGATGACCAGGGCGTTGCCGCCCAGTTCCTCGGTCGCACCGGACTCGAAGGGCAGATACGGGGCGCGCTTGAAGACGACCGCGATCTCCGTGACCCGGCGGCCGAGCCGCTTCCCGGTCCGGAGGTAGAACGGCACGCCCGCCCAGCGGCGGTTGTTGATCGTCAGCTTGATCGCGGCGAAGGTGTCGGTCGTCGACTTGGGGTCGATGCCCTCCTCCTCGCAGTAGCCGAGGACCTCCTGGCCGCCCTGCCAGGCGTGTTCGTACTGGGCGCGCACGGTGTGCTTGCCGAGGTCGTCGGGCAGCTCGACGGCGGTGAGCACCTTGAGCTTCTCGGCGACTAGCGCCTTCGGGTGGAAGGAGCCGGGCTCCTCCATCGCGGTGAGCGCCAGCAGCTGGAGGAGGTGGTTCTGGATGACGTCACGGGCGGCGCCGATGCCGTCGTAGTAGCCGGCCCGGCCGCCGATGCCGATGTCCTCGGCCATCGTGATCTGTACGTGGTCGACGTAGGACCGGTTCCAGACCGGCTCGAACATCGTGTTGGCGAACCGCAGCGCCAGGATGTTCTGGACCGTCTCCTTGCCCAGGTAGTGGTCGATCCGGAAGACCTCGTTCGGCGGGAAGACCGCGTGCACGAGCTGGTTGAGCTCCTGCGCGCTGGCCAGGTCGTGACCGAACGGCTTCTCGATGACGGCACGCCGCCAGGAGCCCTCGCTCTGGTCGGCCAGGCCGTGCTTCTTCAGCTGCTGGACGACCTTGGGGAAGAACTTCGGCGGCACGGACAGGTAGAAGGCGAAGTTGCCGCCCGTCCCCTGCGCCTTGTCGAGCTCCTGGATGGTCGACTTCAGCGTCTCGAACGCCTCGTCGTCGTCGAAGTTGCCCTGGACGAAGCGCATCCCCTGGATGAGCTGCTGCCAGACCTCCTCGCGGAACGGCGTACGGGCGTGCTCCTTGACGGCGTCGTGGACGACCTGGGCGAAGTCCTCGTCCTCCCAGTCGCGGCGCGCGAAGCCGATGAGCGAGAAGCCCGGCGGCAGCAGGCCGCGATTGGCCAGGTCGTAGACGGCGGGCATCAGCTTTTTACGGGACAAATCGCCCGTGACGCCAAAGATGACCAGGCCCGACGGCCCCGCGATACGCGGGAGCCGTCGGTCCTGTGCGTCACGGAGCGGGTTGGCTCCGGGAACAGCAGACAAAGTGGTCAGTCCTCCGAGGGGGCGAGGCGCTTGAGTTCGGCCTCGGTCGACTTGAGCAGGTCGTTCCAGGACGCCTCGAATTTCTCGACGCCTTCG
>NZ_JBIVTR010000007.1:0-39333 GCF_044756785.1 Streptomyces sp. NPDC091649
GCTGTTGAGTTCTCAAGGAACGGACGCTTCCTTCGGTCCCGTTTCACCGGGGCCCTCCGGGCGCTTCCCTTCGTTTACTGCTTTGTCTTGCTGTCCTGCGTTTCCGACTCTATCAGACTCTTATCTGTCCGATTCTCGGTCGAAGCGGGCCGAGCGATCCTGCTGGTATTGCTTCTTTTCGCTTTCCAGGTTCTTCGCTTTCGCGTTTTCCCTTTCCGGCGAGTCCGACTCTATCAGGCCCTTTCCGCTTCCCTGACCACGTCCTGCGGGCATGCCGAAGAAGGGTTCAAGGTTAGGATCTGGGCTTGAAGGTCGCCGCCGACCCCCGACTCAAAGTCGCGTTGGGGTCAGGCAGGAGTACGACAGTACAGGCCGCCGGGAGTCGAGGCAAATCGTTTCTGGTGCACCCCTAGGTCCGCCAAGCGGTAGGTCTCGGGCGGAACCGGGACTTCATATGACTTACTCTGCTGAGCAGTACGCCGTCCCCCATCAGCCGCGGCGGCGACACCTGAATCTCCACCCCCTGGGAGGCCCCCCATGACCAACGTGACGTCCCCTCTTACTGGACGCGCCATCGGACTCACCGCGGTTCCCGACCCGGTCTTCTCCGGCGCCATGGTCGGTCCCGGCACCGCCGTCGACCCCGTACGCGAGCCCTCGGAGGCCGTGTCCCCGGTCGACGGCGTCGTCGTCTCCCTTCACCCCCACGCGTTCGTCGTCGTCGACGCGGAGGGGCACGGGGTCCTGACCCACCTCGGCATCGACACCGTCCAGCTCAACGGCGAGGGCTTCGAGCTTCTCGTCAACAAGGGGGACACCGTGACCCGGGGCCAGGGCATCGTGCGCTGGGACCCGGTCGCCGTCGAGGCCGCCGGCAAGTCACCCATCTGCCCGATCGTGGCCCTGGAGGCCACCGCCGAATCACTCTCCGAGGTCCGTGAGGACGGGGACGTGAAGCTCGGCGACACGCTGTTCGGCTGGCAGTGACGCCTCGCGCGCAGTGACAAGCCAGTTGCACAACCACCGCGGTGACTCGGTCGCCGCACAACCGGAGACGGGTGAAATGGAGACAACGCTGCGAGGCGTCGGCGTGAGCCACGGTGTGGCCATCGGCGAGGTTCGGCACATGGGTACGGCGGTGCTGGAGCCGCCCGCCAAATCGATTCCCGCCGAGGAGGCCGGTCGCGAACAGGGGCGCGCCAGGCAGGCGGTGGAAGCGGTCGCCGCGGATCTGATCGCTCGCGGCAACCTTGCCGGCGGCGAGGCACAGCACGTGCTCGAGGCGCAGGCCATGATGGCGCAGGACCCGGAGCTGATGTCCGACGTCGACCGGCGCGTCGCCGTGGGCAGCACCGCCGAGCGTGCCGTGTACGACGCGTTCGCCGCGTACCGGGCGCTGCTCGCCAATGCCGGGGAGTACCTGGCGGGACGGGTCGCGGACCTCGACGACGTACGGAACCGGATCGTGGCGCGCCTGCTCGGTGTGCCGATGCCCGGCGTGCCGGACAGCGACGAGCCGTATGTACTGATCGCGCGTGACCTGGCGCCCGCCGACACCGCGCTCCTCGACCCGGCGCTGGTGCTCGGCTTCGTCACCGAGGAGGGCGGACCGACCAGCCACAGCGCCATCCTGGCGCGGGCGCTCGGCGTACCGGCCGTGGTGGCGCTGCCCGGCGCCGGTGAGCTGGCCGAGGGCACGGTCGTCGCGGTGGACGGCAGCACGGGTGAGATCTTCGTCGACCCGAGCGACGAGAAGCGCGCCGAGCTGGAGGGCGCCGCCGCCGCTCGTAAGGCGGCGCTGTCCGCCTCGACCGGCCCCGGCGCCACGTCGGACGGGCACAAGGTGCCGCTGCTCGCCAATGTCGGCGGCCCGGGCGATGTGCCCGCGGCGGTCGAGGCGGGGGCGGAGGGGGTCGGGCTGTTCCGGACCGAGTTCCTGTTCCTGGACGACAGCAAGCAGGCCCCGTCCGAGGAGAAGCAGGTCGCGGCCTACCGCGCGGTGCTGGAGGCGTTCCCCGAGGGGCGTGTCGTCGTACGCGTGCTGGACGCCGGCGCCGACAAGCCGCTGGACTTCCTGACCCCGGCCGACGAGCCGAACCCGGCGCTGGGCGTCCGTGGGCTGCGGAGTCTGCTGGACCATCCCGAGGTGCTGCGTACCCAGCTGACGGCGCTCGCCAAGGCCGCCGAGGGTCTGCCGGTGTATCTGGAGGTCATGGCCCCCATGGTGGCCGACCGCATCGACGCCAAGGCGTTCGCGGACGCGTGCCGGGAGGCCGGTCTCCGCGCGAAGTTCGGCGCGATGGTGGAGATCCCGTCGGCGGCTCTGCGGGCGCGGTCGATCCTTCAGGAGGTGGAGTTCCTGTCGCTGGGCACCAACGACCTGGCGCAGTACACCTTCGCGGCCGACCGTCAGGTGGGCGCGGTGTCGCGGCTCCAGGATCCGTGGCAGCCGGCGCTGCTGGATCTCGTGGCGCTGTCCGCCGACGCGGCGCGTGCCGAGGGCAAGAGCTGTGGTGTGTGCGGTGAGGCGGCGGCCGATCCGCTGCTGGCGTGTGTGCTGACGGGACTGGGCGTCACCTCCCTGTCGATGGGCGCCGCGTCCATTCCCTATGTGCGGGCCACACTGGCCAAGTACACGTTGGCCCAGTGCGAGCGGGCGGCGAACGCCGCTCGCTCGGCCGACTCCGCGGACGAGGCGCGCAGCGCGGCGCAGGCCGTGCTGTCCGGCGAGTAGCCGAGCAGGCCGGGGCAGGGGTGTTGGGGAGGGGCTTTCCGCCGGGTGGCGGGAAGCCCCTCCTGCTGTGTGGCGTCTCAGTGGTGGGGCTCGGCCGGGTCGGCCCCGATGTCGAATCCCGCGCAGTACTCGACGCCGGATTCCGGGGAGACGGGCTCTCCGGTGTCCGCGTCGGTGCAGTAGGCGTTGAAGACCTCGCCGGCGGTGAGCGGGGCGAGGGCTCCGTGGGCCAGACGCCAGCCGTGGACGCGGTCCGTGCTGTCGGGTGCGCTGGTGCGCAGGACGACTCCCGCGCGCGATTCCAGGGCGATGGCCACCGCGAGGACGGTGGCGAACTCCGCGCCCGCCGCGCTGTCGAGGCGGGCCGGTCCGGTGTTGTCGCGGTGGGTGTGAAGGACAGCCAGGAGCTGGTCGTTGTCCGTCGGGGTGCTGCACACCAGGTGGTGGGCCCCCGGGCCCGCCGTCTCCAGGAGGCGCATGAGGAGGTGCGAGGCCCGGTCGAAGGCGGCGCGTCCGATGTCCTGGCCGCAGTCGGCGCAGGCGCCGAGGTCGGTGAGGAGGAGTGTGGCGTACTCCCAGGTGGCCTGGCGGACCGCGCGGGCGACGAGGTCGGGGATGAGGTCGCTCAGGCGTTGGCCGGTGTAGGCGACGGTCGCTCCGGCGGCGGCGATCTCCGCGGTGAAGCGGCTACGGCCGGCACCGGTGTCCGCGTCGATTCCGGACTCCGCGCAGAACTCGGCGTAGTCCTCGGGGTCGAAGAGGGCGATCGTGGTGTGCATGCCCTGGGCGGCCAGCGCCTTGAGCAGCCCCTCCACCTGTCGCAGGTAGACGGTGTGGTCGTCGAAGGGGAAGGTGCGATATCGCCGCATGGCCGCGAAGTCCTCCTCGTCGACCAGGAGACCGACGGTGCTGGGGGCTTCGCGGCGCAGCGTGCGTCGCAGGGTGCTGTCGTGCTTGCTGTCGTGCTTGCTGCCGTGCTTGATTCCCGATTTGGTGCGGCGCTTCGCCTTCTGCGTGTGGCTGTGCCTCGTGTGGTCGGTGTGTGCCATGCGTCCCCCTGTTGTCGCCGCTGAGCGCGGTGAAACCTTGCTCACTCAGCGTAATCAGAGGGTCTGACAGGCGGGCTTATCGGCGGCGGCGCGCGGCCAGTTCGGCGTAGAAGCGGAGGAGGTCGAGGTTGTCGACGGAGCCCGGGTTGACCGCCTTGGCCAGGTCGGTTCCCTGGAGCAGGCGCTTGACCGGAACCTCGATGCGCTTGCCGGTGAGGGTGTGCGGGATGCCGGGGACCTCGATGACCTCGTCCGGTACGTGGCGTGGGGAGAGGTTCTCGCGGATGGTCCGCTTGATCGCGGCCCGCAGGTCGTCGTCGAGGGTCGCGCCGTCGGCGAGGTGGACGAAGAGCGGCATCCAGTAGCCGCCGTCGGGTTCTTCGAGGCCGATGACGAGGGATTCGCGGATCTCGGGGAGCCGCTCGACGGCCTCGTAGATGTCGGCGGAGCCCATGCGGACGCCCTGGCGGTTCAGGGTGGAGTCGGAGCGGCCGTGGATGATCACCGAGCCGTGGTCGGTGATGGTGATCCAGTCGCCGTGCCGCCAGACGCCCGGGTACATGTCGAAGTAGCTGTCGTGGTAACGGCTGCCGTCGGGGTCGTTCCAGAAGCGGATGGGCATGGAGGGCAGCGGGTTGGTGACGACCAGCTCACCGACCTCGCCGATGAGGGGTTCGCCGGCCGGGCCCCAGGACTGGAGGTCGGTGCCGAGGCAAGGGGCCTGGAGCTCGCCGATGTGGACGGGGAGGGTGGGGACGGCCCCGGCGAAGCAGCTGCAGACGTCGGTGCCGCCGCTGACGGAGGCGATCCAGAGGTCTTCGGCCACCTCGTCGTGGAGCCAGCGGAAGCCGTCGGGCGGGAGCGGGGAGCCGGTGGTGGCGACGCACTGGACGCGGGAGAGGTCGAAGTCGCGGCCGGGGTGGACGTCGGCCTTGCGGCAGGCCATGACGTACGCGGCGGAGGTGCCGTAGAGCGTCGCGCCCGTCTGTTCGGCGACCCGCCACTGCGCGCTGATGTCCGGATAGCCGGGGCTGCCGTCGTACAGGACGACGGTGGTGCCGGTGAGGAGGCCGGAGACGAGGAAGTTCCACATCATCCAGCCGGTGGAGGTGTACCAGAAGAAGCGGTCCTCGGGTCCGAGGTCGCAGTGCAGGCCGAGCTGCTTGAAGTGTTCGAGCAGGATGCCGCCCTGGGACTGGACGATGGCCTTGGGCAGGCCGGTGGTGCCGGAGGAGTAGAGGACCCACAGGGGGTGCTCGAAGGGGACCTGCTCGAAGACCGGCTCGGTGTCGGCGGAGGTGAGGGCGGCCCAGGCGAGCGCGCCCTCGGGGGCGTCGGTGCCCAGCAGCGGGATGTGGACGACGGCGCGCAGGGTGGGCAGTTCGCGGCGGAGCTCGGCGACGGTCTCGGTGCGGTCGTGTTCCTTGCCGCCGTAGCGGTAGCCGTCGACGGTGAACAGGACGACGGGTTCGATCTGCTGGAACCGGTCGAGGACGCTGCGGGCGCCGAAGTCGGGGGCGCAGGAGGTCCAGACGCCGCCGACCGCGGCGGTGGCGAGGAAGGCGACGACGGCCTGCGGGATGTTGGGGAGGTAGCCGCTGACGCGGTCGCCGGGGGTGACGCCGAGGGCGCGGAGTTCGGCGGCGAGGGAGCCGACCTGGCGGCGGAGCCGGGCCCAGCTGACGGGGACCTGGGTGTGGGTCTCGTCGACGTACAGGAGGGCGGGGGTGTCCGCGCGGTCCGGGTCCTCGGCGGTGCGCAGGGCGTGCTCGGCGTAGTTGAGGGTGGCGCCGGGGAACCAGGTGGCGCCGGGCATGGCACGGTCGCCGAGGACGCTCTCGTACGGCGTGGAGAAGCGGATGTCGAACCATGCGGCGACGGCGCGCCAGAAGGTGTCGAGCTCGTCGACGGACCAGCGGTGCAGGGCCGCGTACCCGCCGTCGGCCGGCGCGCCGTAGCGGGTCGCGGCCCAGTTCTGGAAGCGGGTGACGGCCGCGGCCTCGATACGGTCGGGGCCGGGCTGCCAGAGCGGGGCGTCGGGCGTGGCTGCGGTCATGAGGGCTGCTCCCTGGCAGTACGGGTACGCGGGGTCGGCGTGTCGGCGCGCACGGGCGGGGGTGTGCGCGTGAGCGGCTGACACGGACGATGCCATGTGATCGTCTTCGGCACCAGGGTGGCCCCGCCGTCGGGGGTTCGGCCCCTTCGGGCCCGGCATGGGTGAACGGGAGTTGAACGGAGGGTTCTGCGCGTCGGGCGGGTGGCAGGGTGTGCGCCATGGA
Organism: Streptomyces sp. NPDC091649; assembly: GCF_044756785.1. NCBI lineage: Bacteria > Bacillati > Actinomycetota > Actinomycetes > Kitasatosporales > Streptomycetaceae > Streptomyces > Streptomyces sp. NPDC091649. The sequence goes on from NZ_JBIVTR010000007.1 coordinate 6,063, forward strand.
CGGTCGTGACCTGGTGCGTCGGGTGAGGTTGGTCGGTTCGTTGCGGGGGCTGCGCGCGGTGCGCTCGGCCTGGCGGCGCAGGTCCGCGGACGCGGCGGCGCTGCCGGCGCGGGGGCCGGAGCGGGCCCGGGTGCCCGGTGCGCTGACGGGTGCGGAGCCGGGTCCGGGCGGGGGCGTGGTGCGGTTCGCCCGTTCGGAGCTGCGCATCCGTGTGTCGGTGGGCGGCGCGGTGTTCTGGGCGTGGGACGGGGCGGAGCCGCTGCCGTCGTACGCGGTGGCGGGTGAGGCGCCCGCGCCGGATCCGCGGGCGGTGCTGGAGCCGGACAAGGACGGCGGCTGGCAGGTGGTCTCGGAACGGCTCACGGTGGTGGTGTCACGGACCGGAGCGGTGGAGCTGCGGACGCCGGGCGGGCTGATGTTGCGGCGTGAGCTGCCGCCTCGCTGGTGGGAGCCGGTGGGCGGAGGGCCGGTGCGGTGGGTGCAGCGCTCCGAGGTGCCGGCCGACGCGCGGTTCTTCGGTCTGGGCGGGCGGGCGGCGGGGCCCCGGTTGCGGGACGGGGTGTACGGGCTGTGGAACACGGATCCGGGCGGGCGTTTCGGTCCGGGGGACGATCCGCTGTCTCTGACGATGCCGGTGCAGGTGGTGGTGTCGGACGCGGGGACGCATCTGACGTTCCACGACAACAGCTGGGCGGGCCGGGTGGTGCTGCGGGAGGGCGAGGAGGGCGCGGGGTCGGGGCACGACCGGCCGGGGACGTGCGAGGTGCGGATGGAGGGCGGGCCGCTGCGCTGCTGGGTGGTGGCGGGGACGCCGGCCCGGGTGCTCCAGGGGTGGACGGCGCTGACGGGCGTGCCGGCGCTGCCGCCGTCCTGGGCTCTGGGGCCGCAGCACGCCCGGTGGGGGTTCGGGAGTGAGCGGGAGGTGCGGCGGGTCGTCGACGGGTACCGGGAGCGGGGGCTGCCGCTGTCCGTGCTGCATCTGGACATCGACCACTACGACGGACACCGGGTGTTCACGGTGGACGAGGAGCGGTTCCCCGCGTTGCCCGCGCTGGCGAAGGAGCTGCGCGAGGACGGGGTGCGGCTGGTGTCGATCGTGGATCCGGGGGTGAAGGCGGAGCCGGGCGACGCGGTGTTCGACGGGGGTGTGGCGGTCGGGGAGCGTGGTGCGTACGTCCGGGACGCGCGGGGGCGGGTGGTGGTCGGGGAGGTGTGGCCGGGGGCCTGCGTCTATCCGGACTTCACTGATCCGCTTGTGCGGGATTGGTGGGGATCTCTGTACGAGGAACGGCTTGCGCAGGGCTTCTCGGGGGTCTGGCACGACATGAACGAGCCGGTCTCCTTCGCGGCGTTCGGGGATCCGTCGCTGCCGCGTTCGGCCCGGCACGTGCTGGAGGGCGCCGGTGGTGATCATCGCGAGGCGCACAACGTGTACGCCCTGGCGATGGCGCGGGCCGGGTACGAGGGGCTGCTCCGGCTGCGGCCCGCGGAGCGCCCGTTCCTCTTCTCGCGGTCGGGCTGGGCGGGGATGCAGAGGTACGGGGGCACCTGGTCCGGGGATGTGTCGACGGGGTGGCCGGGGCTGCGGGCGTCGTTGTCGCTGGTGGTGGGTCTCGGGCTGTGCGGGGTGCCGTATTCGGGTCCGGATGTGGGCGGGTTCGACGGGTTCCCGTCGCCGGAGCTGTATCTGCGGTGGTTCCAGCTGGGGGCGTATCTGCCGCTGTTCCGGACCCATGCGGCGATCGACGCGGGGCGGCGGGAGCCGTGGGAGTTCGGGCCCGAGGTACTGGAGCACGCGCGGGCGGCACTGGTGGAGCGGGAGCGGCTTCACCCCTACTTCGTGACGCTGTCCCATGTGGCGCGGCTGACCGGTGCGCCCTATGTGCGGCCGATGTGGTGGGGCGCGCCGGGCGACCGGGCGCTGCGTGAGTGCGAGGACGCGTTCGTGCTGGGCGACGCGTTGCTGGTGGCTCCGGTGCTGGAGCCCGGGGTGCGGCGGCGGGCGGTGCGGCTGCCCCGGGGGCGGTGGTACGACACGGCGACCGGGCGGGCGTACGAGGGTTCGGGCCAGGTCCTGGTCGACGCTCCGCTGTCGCGGGTTCCGGTGCTGGCGCGGGCGGGCGCGGTGATTCCGGTGCGGGGGGCGGACGGCGGTCCGGAGCTGGAGGTGTGGGCGCCCGCGCCGGGGCGTACCGGCGGGGGGCTGGTGGTGCGGGACGCGGGTGACGGGTGGGCGGAGGCGGAGGTCGAACGGTATGTGACGCGGTGGGAGGGCGACCGCGTGGTGGTGGAGCGGGGGGACGGCGCTGGGGGCGGGATCGACTGCCCGGTGCGGGTGCGGGGGGTAGGCGAGCGGGGTTGAGGGGGCGCGAGGGCTGGATCAGGGGGCGTGGGCGCGGGGTGCTGCCGCCCCCGCTGCGCCCCGCCCCTCCGGCCGCCGCCGTCTCGTCCCCTCCCTTGGCCGCCCCCGCTGTGACCGCCTCCGCCGTGTCGCCTCTCCTCCGGCCGGGCCCCGCGCTGTGCCGCCTCAGGAACAGCGGCCGTCGAACCAGGCGTCGGCGGCTTCCGTGTGCAGGGGGAACGCCAGGGGGCGCGGGCCGTACAGGACGTCGTAGCCGGACGTCTCGTCGGTGGGAACCGAGGGCGGGAGGCTCGCGAGAGGGCGTGCCGGAAGCAGGCCGAAGACCAGGAGGTGGCCGCCGGTGTCGCTGAGGACGTCGGCCAGCCGGACGTCCTGTGCGGCGGCGCAGATGCCGGTCTCCTCGCGCAGTTCGCGGACGACCGCCGCCCGCCAGTCCTCGGCGTGGTCGATGAACCCGCCGGGCAGGGCCGTGCCGCCCTTCTGCGGCTCGATGGTGCGGGTGATGACGACGAGTCCGGTGGAGCACGGGCCGGTGACGGGGAGCATGGCCACCGCGACGGGGAGCGGGTTGCGGTATGCGGTGGTTACGCAGTGCGTGCAGGTGCGGGGCCACGCGTCGGCGGACGGGAGGGCGGTGTACGGGGCTCCGCACGTGCCGCAGTGGGAATCCCGTGCGTACCGGGGCGGCCGCGGGGCGGCTGGTTCGGGGCTGCTGCCGTATTCGGACACGGGCGGACTGTATCGGACCGTCCCTCCCGTCTCCCGGGGGCGGCCTTTCCAGGCGCCGCCTTCCGGGCCGTCCTTTCCCGAGGGCCGCGACGCCGCGTCCTTTCCCGGGGGCCGCGAAGCTGATAGACGATGTGCCCATGACAGGAATGCGTACCGCTCTCCGCGCCCTGGCCGCCACGGCCGCCACCCTCCTCGCCGCCACCGCCCTCTCCCCCGCGGCTCAGGCTCGCCCCGAACCGCGGGCTCCCGGCGAGTTCGTGGCGCTGCACTCGGTGGATCCGACGATCATCCAGGACATGCGCTACACCACGGCGCACAACTTTCTGGGCGAGCGGGTGGACGGCTACCGGCAGCCGGTCTGCATCCTCACCCGGCCCGCGGCCCGCGCCCTGCACCTGGCGCAGCGGCGGCTGCTGCGCCAGGGATATTCGCTGAAGGTGTACGACTGCTACCGGCCGCAGCGGGCGGTGGACCACTTCGTGCGGTGGGCGAAGGACCTGGGCGACCAGTCCACGAAGGCGGAGTTCTATCCGCGGGTCGACAAGGACCGGCTGTTCGCGGACGGGTACATCGCGGAGAAGTCCGGGCACAGCCGGGGCAGCACGGTGGACCTGACCCTGGTCAGGCTGCCGGCCGCGCCGGCCCGGCCGCAGGTTCCGGACGAGGGGCCGACCCCCTGCTTCGCGCCGCAGGACGAGCGGTTCCCCGACAACTCGGTGGACATGGGCACGGGGTACGACTGCTTCGACACCCTGTCGCACACGGACGACCCGCGGATCCAGGGCGCCCAGCGCGCCAACCGGCAGCTCCTGAAGCGGACGTTGGCCGAGGCCGGGTTCGCGAATCTGCCGGAGGAGTGGTGGCACTTCACCTTCAGGCCCGAGCCGTTCCCCGACACCTACTTCGACTTCCCGGTGCACCGCCGGTCGGTCGCCGGGCACTGACAGGGCGGACCCGCTGCCGGGAAGCGGCGACGGGCGACCGGGACCACCCCCGTGGGCTCCGGCCGCCCGTTCTTCATCTCGGACGCGAAAGAGGCGTGTTCGGTTGCCGATCGGACGGCTACGGTGCCCGTATGTCACAGCAGACGTTCGAAACGTACGAGGAGTTCTGGCCGTACTACGTCGCGATGCACTCCCGGGCCGCCACCCGCTGGGTCCATCTGACCGGCACCCTGACCGGGCTCGCGCTCTCCGGGTACGGGCTGGCGCGCGGCCAAAAGCGCTTTCTGGCGGCACTGCCGCTCATCGGCTACGGCACGGCGTGGCCCGCCCACTTCCTGATCGAGAAGAACAACCCGGCCACGTTCGGGCACCCGGTGTGGTCCCTGCGCGGGGACGCGCGGATGATCCGGACGATGCTCGCGGGCCGGGACGCCGAACTGGCGGAGACCGCGGCGAAGTGGCTGGCGGAGCACGGCACGGACGAGCGCGCCGGGGACGGGCGCGACTGAGGGCGGCGGACCGGGCCCCTCGCCGGACGAGGACACCCGTGGCACACTTCTGACGTTCCGTCAGTTCCAGTGCCGGGAGGGGCTTTGACGCGCACGCGCATACCCGTGGTGGCCGGTTGGTTCACCGAGTACGCCGCGGAGGAGGAATTCCGGCTGCTGGGCACCCGCTGCTCCGGCTGCCGGTCGGTGCACTTCCCCCGGGAGGACGGCCACTGCCGCAACCCGGGCTGCCCCGGGGGCGAACTGGCGGAGGTGCCGCTGTCGAAGCGGGGCACGGTGTGGTCCTGCACCGACGGGCGCTACCGGCCCCCTCCCCCGTACGTCAGCGATCCCGGGGCGCCCTGGGCTCCGTACACGCTGGTCGCCGTCGAACTGGCCGCCGGGCGCATGGTGGTGCTGGGACAGGCCGCCCCCGGGGTGGGCGTGGCCGATCTCCCCGTCGGCTCGGTGGTGGAGGCGGTGCCGGGCGTCCTGGACGAGGACCGGGCGACGGGCGTCGTGCACACGACGTGGCACTGGCGGCCCGTGCCGGCGGGGGACGCGGCCGGGGGGCCGGGGGCCGGCCGGCTTCCGGACGCCGGACCTGACCAGGGGGGCGCCTCATGACGGGCGAGGTGGCCGTCCTCGGCACCGGAATGCATCCGTGGGGGAAGTGGGGGCGAGGCTTCGTGACGTACGGCCGGACCGCCGCGCACCGCGCACTCGCGGACGCGGGATCGGCTGGCCCGAGATCCGGTCGGTGGTCGGCGCGCAGACGGTGCGCGGAGGCTATCCGGGGTACGTGGCGGGGGCCGCCTTCGCCCGGGCGCTCGGGTGGCAGGGAGCGCGGGTGTCGTCCGTGTACGCCGCGTGCGCTTCCGGGCCCAGGCCATCGACACGGCACGGGCACAGATCCTGGCGGGGCTGGCGGACGTGGTGCTCGTGGTGGGGGCGGACGCGGCGCCCAAGGGCTTCTTCGCCCCGGCGGGCGGGGAGCGGCCGGACGATCCGGACTGGCTGCGCTTCCGGGTGCTCGGAGCGACGTACCCCGCGTACTTCGGGCTGTACGCCCGCCGTCGCATGGCTCTGTACGGGGACACTCCGGAGGACTTCGCGCTGGTGAAGGTGAAGAACGCGGCGGCGGGGGCGCTGAACGAGTTCGCCCGCTACCGGCGCCCGGTGACGGCCGATGAGGTCGCCGCCTCGGCGATGGTGGCCGATCCGCTGCGGCTGCTGGACATCTGCGCCACGTCCGACGGGGCCGCCGCGGTGGTGCTGTGCGGCATGGATTTCGCGCGGCGGCACGGGGTGCGTGATCCGGTGCGGATCCGTGCGGTGTCCACCGTGACGCCGACCTACCCGAGGACCGTCCTGGACCTGCCGGACATCGGCACGGACTCGGCGGTGGCCGTCGAGCCCTCTCCCGAGAGCTTCCTGGCCTCGATCGCGCGCACCGCGTACGAGGAGGCGGGCATCGGGCCGGAGGACCTCTCGCTGGCCGAGGTCTACGACCTGTCCACGGCCCTGGAGCTGGAGTGGTACGAGGGCATCGGGCTGTGCGGGCCGGGTGAGGCGGCACAGCTCCTGCGCACGGGGGCGACCGCGCTGGGCGGCCGGATCCCGGTGAACGCGAGCGGGGGCCTGGCCTCGTTCGGCGAGGCGGTCCCGGCCCAGGCCATCGCGCAGGTCTGCGAGCTCACCCGGCAGTTGCGCGGCCGGGCCGGGACCGGCAGATCCCGGGCGCGCGGGTCGGCATCACGGCGAACCAGGGGCTGCTCGGGCACGGCTCGGCGGTGGTCGCGGTCCGGTGAATCCCGGGGGGCCGGCAGGTTTTCGCTGCCCTTCACTTGACTGGGCGTCACCGCCGCAGAACACTCGGGGCCCGGTCCGCCGGACGACGTGCGGCCCGTACCCCTGTCGGCGGGGGTACGGGCCGCACGCGTGGCGGGACGCCCCCGGCTCAGGTGGCGACGGGCTCGCGGGCCCGTGCCGCACGCTCCAGGGCGTGCTCCACGACCGCGACCAGGACGTCGCGCACGGAGGACCGGTCCCGTGCGTCGCAGACGAGCACCGGGACCTCGGGGTCGAGGTCGAGGGCGGCCTGCACGGTCTCCGTCGGAAACCGCTCGGCGCCCTCGAACGTGTTGACCGCGACCGTGAAGGGGATCCGCCTGCGCTCGAAGTAGTCGACCGCGGCGAAGCAGTCCTCCAGCCGCCGGGTGTCGGCGAGGACGACCGCGCCCAGGGAACCCTGGGCCAGTTCGTCCCACAGGAACCAGAAGCGGTCCTGGCCCGGTGTGCCGAACAGGTAGAGGACCAGGTCCTCCCGCAGGGTGATCCGGCCGAAGTCCATCGCGACCGTGGTGGTGGTCTTGCCCTCCACCCCCTCCAGATCGTCCACCGGGCGGCCCGCCTCGGTGAGGCGTTCCTCGGTGCGCAGCGGCCTGATCTCGCTGACCGAGCCGACCGCGGTCGTCTTGCCGACGCCGAACCCTCCCGCCACCAGGATTTTCAGGGTGACAGGCTCGACGAGCCGCTGCTTTCGGCGGCTAGAGCGCCCGAAGGCCATGGATAACCTCGCGAAGAATGCTCACGTCCGGCAGCTCGGCCGGCGGAACGGGACGGGTGACGTGCACCAGTTCGTCCTCGACGAGATCACCCACCAGGACCCGGACCACCCCGACGGGGAGGTCGAGTTCGGCGGCGAGCTCGGCGATGGACTGGGGCATGTCGCTGCAGAGTTCGACGATCGCCACGTGTTCGGGGGCGAGCGTCTGATCCCGGCCGGGATCGTCGGCGGCCGGTTCCGGCACGACGAGCGCGATCAGGTCGAGGCGATGACGGGAGGCGCTGCTGGTACGTCCCCGGGTCATCGCGTACGGGCGGACCACCGGTCCAGCCTCCGCGTCGTACCACCGCGAGACCTGGGGATCGACGGTCCCGTCATCTCCGGGACCGGCGCCCCGGGGGGAGTCGGCACTCATGCCCGCCACGCTCACCCTCCGGCGGGCAGACCGGTCGTCCGTGGGGCGTTGGCCAGATGGGCCCCCACGCGCTTGACCATCAGGGTCATCTCGTACGCGACCTGGCCGACGTCGGAGTCGGCGTCCGCCAGGACGGCGAGACAGCTGCCGTCGCCGGCGGCCGTGACGAAGAGGAACGCCTCGTCCAGTTCGACGACGGTCTGGCGGACCCGGCCGGCGTCGAAGTGGTGGCCCACGCCCTTGGCGAGGCTGTGGAATCCGGAGGCGACGGCGGCGAGATGCTCGCTGTCCTCACGGGTCAGATCCCCCGAGGCGCCGGTGGCGAGTCCGTCGCTGGAGAGCACCAGCACCTTGCGGATGCTGGAGACGCGCTGGACGAGTTCGTCCAGCAGCCAGTTCAGTTCGCCCGAGCCGTGGCGTGCGGGGTTGGGTGCTGCGGCGTTCGGTGCGGTCATCGACCGTCCCCTCCCGGAGTGGTTCCTGGTGCTGTGCCACCGGGGCCGCCGGTGTCCTCGGTGTTGTCGCTGTTGTCGCTGTTGTCGATCGTGGTGGCTTCGGTGGCTTCGGCGTTCTGTCGACGGCCGCGCTGCCAGCCGCGCTGGAGCGACGCCATCCGGTCGCGCACCTCGTCCGCGTCGCGTTCGGCGTCGTCGAACGTGTCCACGGGCGCCCGGTGCGGACTCCGGTCAGCGGAGTCCTCGCGCAACTGGCGGGCGAGGCTGGCCTGCCGGACCCGCCGGGGCAGTCCGCCCACGGTGTCGGGCCCCGGGGGGCCGGCCGCCGCCGGGGGGACGTCCTGCCGTGCGCCGGACGTACGGGGCGCGGCGGGCCTACGGGGCGGTTCGGTGGCACGGGGCGGTTCCGGTGCGCGCGGTGGTTCGGTCGAACGGAACGGCCCGGACGGCCCGGACGTGCCGGACGTGCCGGACGTGCCGGACGTGCCGGACGTGCCGGACGGCCCGGGGGCACGCGGTGGTTCCGCGGAGCGGGGCGCCTCTGCCGTGCGCTGCGCCTCCGTCGTGCGCTGTGCGGCCGCTCGCGCGGTCCAGGGCGCTTCGGAGGCACGGACCGGCCTGCCGGCCGCGTCGGGGGCCCGGTCGGCGGAGTACGGGACCGGACCGGTGGCCTTCACGTGGGGTGCGGCCGGGTCGTCGACCCGGCGACCCCGGTCGGTGACCAGCGTCGGCGTACGGCGGGGCAGCGGGACGGGTCCGGCGGAACGCATCGGGCGAACCTGCGCCGTCGGCTCGTCGCCGTGGTCACGGGCCTGCTGGTGCTGCTCCCGGTCGGTGGTCCGGCGCGGGCCGCCGGACTCGTCGCGGCGGGGCTCGCGGTCACCCTCGCGGCGCAGGTCCCGGGCGCGGAAGATGCCGCCGCGCTCGCTCTCGGTGTCCTCCAGGTCGGACACCCCGTCCAGGACGGGGCCGAGCGCCGGGTCCAGGGCCGGATCCGGCGAACGGTCCAGCGGGTCGCCGGAGAAGTCCAGCGCGCCGACCGGCGCCTCCAGCTCGACCGGCCCGTCCAGGGCGCCCGCTTCGGTGCGCCCGGTGGGGACCGGCGCCAGGACCGGGGCCCCGCCGTTGACGCGGCGCTCCCCGCCGCCCGTACTCTGCTCGCCGCCCCGCGCGTCGGAGCTCCGGCCGCCTGCGATCGCCCGCTCGGCACGGCGGTCGAGGCGGAAACCGGTGCCGTGGGTGTCGGGGGCGTCGGTGAGCAGGGCCGCGGGGATGAACACGACCGCGGTGGTGCCTCCGTACGGCGACTTCTGGAGGGAGACCCGGACGTTCTGCCGCTGGGCGAGCCGGCTGACGACGAAGAGGCCCAGCCGGTCGGTGTCGGACAGCTCGAAGTCGGGGGTCTCGGCGAGCCGCAGGTTGGCGTCGAGGAGGACTTCGGGGGGCATGCCGAGGCCGCGGTCGTGGATTTCGAGCGTGAAGCCGTTGGAGACGCGTTCGCCGTGCACCTGGACGGCGGTGTGCGGGGGCGAGAAGACGGTGGCGTTCTCCAGGAGTTCGGCGATCAGGTGGGTGAGGTCGGCCACGGCGGGTCCGCCCACGCCGATCCGGGCCAGGCGCCGGACCTCGATGCGTTCGTAGTCCTCGACCTCGGCGACGGCGGCCCGCACCACGTCCATCAGCTGGATGGGCTTGCGCCACTGGCGGGAGGGGGCGGCGCCGGAGAGGATCACGAGGCCCTCGGCGTGCCGCCGCATGCGGGTGGTGAGGTGGTCGAGGCGGAAGAGGTCGGCCAGTTCGTCGCTGTTCTCGGTGCGGCGCTCCATCGCGTCCAGCAGCGTGAGCTGGCGGTGCAGGAGGACCTGGTTGCGGCGGGCGAGGTTGACGAAGACCTCGGAGACGCCGCGCCGCATGTCCGCCTGTTTGACCGCGGCCTCGACGGCGGCCCGCTGGAGGGTGTTGAGCGCCTGTCCGACCTGGCCGATCTCATCGGGCTCGTAACTGAGGTGGGGGGCCTCGGTCCCGACGTCCACCTGCTCGCCCGCGGCCAGTCGGCGCATGACGCTCGGCAGCCGGACGCCGGAGACCTCGTGGGCGTCCTTGCGCAGCCGGGAGAGGTCCCGGACGAGTTCGCGGCCGACGCGTACGGAGACGAAGACCGAGACGACCAGGGCCAGGAAGCCGAGCACCCCGGCGATCCCGGCCTGGGCGAGGACCCGGTAGGCGGCCGGTTCGGCGCGGTCCTGGAAACGGTTGCCCATCTCCTTGGCGTCGCCCGCCAGCCGGTCGAGGACGGGCACGGCCGACTCCTCCCAGCGGTCGGCGTCGACCGCTCCGGGGCGCTTCGTCGGCCCGGCGGCGATCAGCGCGTCCTCGGCGGTGCGCAGCGGTTCGGTGTCGGGGCTGCCCCAGAACTGCTCGACGCGTCGGCGTTCGGCGGCGGGAAGGCTTTCCAGGCTGACTTCGTAGAGCAGTTCGCGCTGGGCCACGAGGCCGGAGATCTGACGTAGTTCGGAGGTGGTGAAGCGGCCGGCGATGAGGCCGGAGGCGATCAGCGCGTCCTCGCGGGAGAGCAGCTCCCGGGCCCGGGAGACGCCGACCAGGGCCCGCATCTGCTTGTCCATCGACACGTTCTCCAGGGCGTGGAGTCCGTTGAGGAAGCGGTACGAGGGGTCGACGAGGCCGTTGTAGAAGTCGAGCGCCTTCGCCCGGCTGATGGTGCGCTTCTCGACCGAGTCCCGCAGGGCGTCCAGTCCGTCGACGGCGCTGAGGATCGCGTCCAGCCGGCTGCTGTCGGCCGCGGTCAGCGCGTCCCTGACGTCCTGCGCCCGGGCGTTCTCCCTGACCTCGCCCACGATGCGGTCGGTGGCGGCGCGTTGGCCCATGAGGACGGGGAGCGCGTCGGAGGCCCGGGGATCGGCGAGGAATACCAGCGTCTGCCTGCGCTCGGCCTGTACGGCGCGGACGGCGTCCTCCAGCGGGTGGCCGACCTTCTCCACGATGGACCCGGCGCTCATCAGCTCGCCCGCCTGGCGGCCGGTGATGTAAGTGGCGAAGACCCAGAGGCCCGTGAGGGAGACGAGCGGCACCAGCAGCAACGCCACGATCTTCCTGCGGATGGACTTCCCGCGAAAGCGCATGGCCTCCCCCAGATCGACCCCGCATCGCGAGGGTGGTCTTCTCACGGTCGTTCCTCGGCCCTGCTCCGCCCCGCACCGTCGTGTACACCGGCGCGCGACGGGCGGACGCGGGCGAGGTCCGTCCTGCGTCAATAAACGGCGCGAGCCTACTACCGACACAGAGACAACTCGAAGACACGTCCGGATGATTTTCAGCCGTCTCCTTTGGGCTTGATCATGAGTTGTCCGGGTATTCCCGGAGACGAAATTCGCTAAAGCGACAGGGAATCCCGGCAGGGCCTGCCGGTACCGGCAGGTATCAGTTGGCTGGAACTCTTCGCCCCGTGACCCTCCGTGCTCTCCAGGAGCAATTCCGGGGAATCATCGGGGCGGGTGGTTCGTCCATATGTACGGGGTAGACGCACGGTGGGGTCGTGCGCGGCAGGACGGACGGGTTCCGCCCGCGTAGAACCGGCGCAAGCCGGGCAGCCACCCTGAAGGCGGACAGTGGTGGGGAGTTGAAGGTCCTTGAGCACGAAGGAACGCGGGAACGCCGGAGTACCGGCGGCCGCGAGGACGGAAGCCGCGGACGGGGCACGGATTCCGCGCCAGCTGTGGGTGGAGGAGCCGGCCACGAAGCGGCGCATGCCCGACGCGGTGCGGACGGCCGCCGTGCGCGCCGTTCTCATCATGTCGCTGACGATCATCCAGGCGATGGTCGCCTTTCTGAGCACCTTGACCGGCTCCTGGCTGGCCTTCCCGATGGTGCTCAGCAGTGTGGCCAGCACGGTGGTCGCCACCTGGTCGGTGCTCGACGTCTGGGTGACCCGGCAGGTGTGGAACCAGCGCAACGGAGTGGTATCCGTGCCGAGCAGCTCGGCCCGGCGGATACGTCGTGAGCGGCGCCGGTCCCGCCGGGCGGAGCGGGCGGCCGAGCGGGACGGCACGGGCGGAGGCATAAACGGCGGCGTAAACGGCGGAATGGGCGGCGCAATAGGCGGCCGCCCGAAAACGGGCGACCTCTCGCGGGCCTGACCCCGGGCAGCGGGCCCGGGCCTGAACCCCCGGACCCGCTCTCGGCGGGCTCTAACCGCCCGGCTGTGCATCCGGGCGGGCGGGCGGGGCCTCGACGGCGGTCTGTTCGTCCCGACGGAACATCCGGGTCGCCGTGATCTCGCCGTGCACCGTCTCTCCGTCCGGGTCCTGCTGCGGCAGACCGGGACGCAGGTGCTCCTCCACGCTGATGTACTTCAGCCCGGCCCTCAGGTCGGCGTCGTTCCGCAGGCGGATGACGAGGGGGAATTCGGCGAGCGCCGTGGTGTCGAACAGGCCGGTCGTGTAAAGCAGCTGCACGCCCAGGGCATCCGACACCGCCCGCTGGAGCTCCAGCAGGTACGTGGCGTTGGCACGGCCGATCGGGTTGTCGAGGAAGAGGGTTCCCGCGTGCCGGTGGCGGTCGCGGCCCCGGTCGTTGCTGCGCAGGGCAGCCATCGTGCAGTAGAGGGCGATGGCGGCGGTGAGCAGCTGGCCGCCGGAGAAGACGTCGCCCATCTGCCCGACCGGCACGCGCTCGGCGCGCAGCACGGCGTCCGGCTTCAGGATCTCCACCGCGATGCCCTTGGGCCGCAGCGCTGCATCGACTCCTCGGAGCAGCAGGGACATGCCGTCCCGGCGCAGGTCGGAGTTCTTCTTGAGGGCGGCGCGGGTGGCCTCGTCGACGACCTCGCCGAGGCGTTCGGTGAGAGTGGCCTGGTCGGGTTCCTCGAAGCGGATCCGGAGGAATTCCTGACCCGACCACTCCCCCAGTCCTTCGGGGAGCCGGGAGAGCCGCTGGGCGGAGCGCAGGGTGGTGAGCGCGGAGTCGACGAGGCCGCGCAGCCGGTCGACGATGGACTCGCGGTTGCGCTCCAGCTGGATCAGTTCGTCGGTGAGGACGCGCAGCCGCGGGGCGAAGGCGTCGGCCCACTTCTGGGCGTGCTCGGGCAGCGCGGAGGCGGGCAGCTCGCGGATCTGCTGGCGGGCCGGGGTGCGGACCTGTTCGTACCGGGTGGAGTTGGCGTGCCGGACGAGGACGTCGCTCGCTTCCCGGACGGCGCTCTCGGCCGCCGAGAGGTCGGCGTTGCAGCCGCGCAGGGAGCGGCGGGACTCGGCGGCGGACTGCCGGGCCTCCTCCAGGGTGCCGGGGTACGGGTCGGGGGCCTCGGTCCCGTCCTCCGTGCCGTGGTCGCGCAGGAGGTCCCGCAGCAGGGCCGCGGTCTCGTCGAAGCCGCCGGCGGAGTCCTCGGCGGTGCGGTGGGCGTGCAGCAGCTCGCTGTGGGCGGCACGGGCGGTGTCCAGGGCCCCGGTGGCGGCGGCCAGCTCGGCGGTGGCCGTACGAAGGAGAGCCTGGGCCGCCTCGGCGTCGGCCGGGACCAGGTCGTCCGGCAGTTCGGCGTGGTGCTGCCGTTCGTCGTCGGGGGCGAGCCGCTCGGCCTCGCCGCGCAGCCGTCCCAGATGCTCGCTGGCGGTGGAGGCGCGGGTCTCCAGGAGCTGGACGTGCGCTTCGGCGCGGGCGGCGGCGGACTGGCGGGAGGGGCCGTCGGCGCCGTCGGTGCCCTCCAGGAGCTGGGCGGCGCGGGTGCGGACCTTGTTGGTGAGGCGGTCCAGCTCGGCCAGGGCGGCGCTCTCGTCGCTCTCGGCGCGGGCCTGTTCGGCGCGCAGGTCGGCGCCGACGCCGACCTTCTCGTACAGCTGGGAGGCGGCCCGGTACGCCTCGCGCAGGGTGGGCAGAGCGGTGCGGGCCCGGTTCTCGTCGGGCTCGGGGAGGACTTCGGGGACACCGGCGATCTCGGCGCGCTCGGCCCGCAGTGCGCGGGCGGTCCGTCGGGCGTCGTCCCCGGCGCGCTGGGCGGCCCTGCGGTCCTCGTCGGCGGCGCGTGCGAGGTCGAGGCAGACGGCGGCGCGGGCCTCGGACTCGGCGGCCTCGTCGACCAGTTCGCGCAGTCGGACCTGCCAGCCGGCCCGCTCCCGCAGCCGGTGGGCGAGGCCCGCCAGCGCGTCGGCGGCGCGGCGGGCCCGCTGGGCGGCCTCCTGGCGTTCGTCACGGACCCGGGCGGTGTCGGCGGCGGCCTCGTCGGCTTCGGCGCGGGCGGTGCGGGCCTCGGCGAGGACGGCTTCGGCGCTCTCCGCCGCCGTACGGGCGGTGGCGGCGGCCTCGGCCAGTTCGGCGAGCATTCCGGGCGGGCAGTCGGCGCGCCAGGAGCCGATGCGGGAGGCGAGGGCCCGGTCCCCGGCGAGGCGGGCGGCGAGCGTCCTGATGTCCTCGTCGCGGGCGGCGGCGCGGCTGCGCAGCGCGTGGCGCTCCTCGTCGGCGGCGTGTTCGTCGTGCATGGCCGGGTTCGGCGGGACGAGGAAGACGCCGTCGCTCCGGTCGTCGGAGCCGGTGCCGGGGGCCGGTACGGGGGCGAGCAGTGCGGCGGCGGTGCCGACGGCCACGGTCGAGCGGGGCAGCAGGGCCGCGCCGCCGAGGACCTCGCGGGCGCGGGTGTGGGCGGCCGGGTCGGTGATGACGACGCCGTCGACGAGCTCGGGGCGGGCGGCGAGGACGGCGGCGTGGTCGGCCGGGTCGACTGCCTGCGCGAGGTAGCGCCAGCCGGGCAGCGCGGGGATGCCGTGCTCGCCCAGGTACTCGACGGTGGCGAGGACGTCGGGGCCGGGCGGCAGCAGGCCGCCCTCGCCGAGCGCGCCGAGGATGCGGGCGTCGTCGGCGGCGGCGGTCCGCAGGTCGAAGAGGCGTCGCTCGGCGGAGGCGACGGACTGGTCGAGGAGGTCGCGCAGTTCGTCGGCGCCGCGGTCGAACTCCTCTGCGGTCAGGGGCCGCTGGGCGGTTTGGTCGGCGAGGGCCACGGCGCGGTCGGGCGCCGGTTCGGCGGCGGTGGCAGCTCCGTCGTCGCTCCGCCGTCCGGGGCCTGCGGTGGTGCCCTGGGCGGGTGCCGGCGCCTCGTCGGCGGATTCACGGCGGGGGCGGGGGACGCCGGTGCCGGAGGGGAAGCCCAGCAGGTCCGCGAGGCGGGGGTCGGCCGCGATGGATTCGGCGGCGCGCAGCTCGGCGTCGTGACTCCGCTCGGCCGCCCTGGCCCGGTCGGCGGCGCGGGCCGCGGCCAGTTCGGCGCGGCTCTCCGCGGCGGCCGCTTCGCGGGCGGTGTCGGCGGCGCCGCGGGCGGCTTCGCGGGCGGTGTCCCAGGCGGCCACGGCGGACTGTTCGGCGTCGCTGGCGGCGAGGGCCGCGCGGGCGGGGTCGGCGTCGGGCGCGGTGTCGTCGAGCCAGCCGGCCTTGACGGCTTCGGCGGTCTCCTGGCCGACTTCGGCCAGGCGCTGGCGCAGGTGTCCCGCTTCGCTGCGGGCGCGTTGGGCCTCGGTGGCGGCGATGGTGGCGTCGCGGTGGGCACGTTCGCCGGTGGCCTGGAGGGTGTCGGAGCGCTCCTCCTCCTCGTTGGCGAGGCGTTCGCCCTCCTCGGCGGCCCTGTGCAGGGCGCGGACGAGGTCGGTGGCGGCGGCGGCCCGGGCGGCGAGGGCGGGGGCGGCGTCGCGTTCGGCCTCGCGGATGGCGGCGGCGACCCTGGCGGAGCGGTCGGCTGCGGCGCGGTGGCGCAGGACGGCTTCGGCGGCCTGCCAGGCGGCGTGCAGGGTGCGGGCCTCGACCAGCTCCTTGCGGCCGGCGGCGGCGCTCTTCTCGGCTGCGGTCAGGGCCAGTGAGGCGTGCCGGTAGGCGAGTTCGGCGGCGATCCGGTCGCGGCGGCCGCGGGCGGCGTCGGCTTCGGTGACGGTGTGGGCGGCGGCGGTGACCCGCTCGGCCAGCTCGCCGGTGCGCCCGCGTTCCTCGGCGGCGCGGGCGGCCAGGCGGCGGGCCAGGGTGCGGGTGCGGCGTTCGGCGCCGGCGTGGACGTCGCGGGCGCGGGCGCGGGTCTCGGTGGCTTCGACGATGCGGCCGAGCAGGTCGACGGAGCCGGCGGTGAAGTCGCGTTCGGCGGTCAGCTCGGCCCGGCGGCCCAGCTTGTTGCCGAAGCCGCTGACGAGGTCGGCGAGTCCGTCGGTGTCGCGGGTGTCGGTGACGGCGCGCAGCAGCAGGTCGGTGAAGTCGGAGTCCTTCTTCACCGCGAAGAGTCCGGCGGCCTCGCCCTCGTCGGCGTTCATCTCGCGCTGGTAGCGGAAGAGTTCGGGGTCGAGGCCGAGGTCGCCGAGGTGTTCGTTCCAGCGGTCGTGGATCTCTTCCCAGTGCACGTCGAGGTGTGCGTAGAACTTGCCCGCGTCCATCAGCGCGTCGCGGAAGCCCTTCATGGTGCGCCGCCTGCCGCGGGCGCCGGAGACGCCTTCGGCCGCGCGGCCCATGGCGGAGGACTCGGCGACGGGCAGGCTGTCCAGGCTGAGGCCGGGTCCGGGGCGGAACGAATACCACGCCTCGGCGAACTTGCGGGGGTCGTTGGAAACCTGGCGGCCGCGCCACTCGCTGACCTTGCCGACGACGACGCATTCGCCGGTGAGGGTGTGCTGCCATTCCAGGGCGACGTGCCCGCAGTCGTCGGCGAGGAGGAACTTGCGCAGCACGCCGGAGCTGGCGCCGCCGAGGGTGTTGCGGTGGCCGGGGAGCATCACCGAGAAGATGAGCTTGAGCAGGACGGACTTGCCGCCGCCGTTCTCCAGGAAGAGCACGCCGGCCGGGGCGGGGCGCCGGGGCGGGCCGACCGGCTCGTCCTCGAAGAACTCCGCCTGGGCGGGGGCGGGGTGGGGGACGGGTGCGCCGACGCCGCGCAGGTCGAGGACGGTGTCGGCGTAGCGCGCACCGGCAGGTCCGATGGAGTAGAGGCGGACCCGGGACAACTCGTACATGGCGGCGGACTCTCGTCGTTCGGTGAGCGGGGGCGGAGCGGCAGGTGCGGGGGGCTGGACGGTGTGGCCGGGAGCGGCCGGGCGGGTCAGGAGTGGAAGGGCAGACCCGCGTCGGCGGCCAGCTCCATGCTGTCGGGGTCGGGCGGCGGCAGGAGGGTGGCGGAGCCGTCGGTGACGGGGACGACGCCGAGCTCCAGCAGTTCCGCCATGGCGGCGCTGCCCGCGAGGTCGCGGACCTGGAGCTGGTAGCGGGCGGTGGTGCGGTAGGCGCCGCCCGCGTCGTCGCCGGTGCGCTGGAGGAAGCCGGAGTCGGTGAGGAAGGCGACGGCCTTGCCGATGATGCCGGTGGTGGAGCCGGCGAGCCGCCGGGCGTCCTTGGTCGCGCCGGTGGCGCTGCGGCGGGCGTAGACCCGCCAGCCGGCTTCGAGTCCGGGGGCGTCGCTGGTCGGGTCGGTGTTGTCGCCGTGTTCCTCGGCACGCTCCTCCAGCCGGCGGCACGCCTGGCGTACGAAGGCGTCGACGCCGTTGACCGTGATGCGGCCGATGTACGCGTCGTCGGCGAGGTCCTCGGGGCGGGGGAAGGCGAGGGCGGCGACGGCGAGGTGGGCGAGGCCGTGCAGGAAGCGGTCGGCGGCGTCGGTGGAGGCCCGGCGGGCGTAGTCGCCCATGCGGACGGCGAAGACGGAGTCCTCTCCCGCGGTGACGGCCATCCCGGCGCGCGGGGAGACCTCCAGGACGATGAGGCCGAGGCCGGTGGCGACGGCGTCGGCGAGCCGGGCGAAGGCGCTCTCCTCGCGGTAGCGCCGCAGCAGGTCGGCGTATTCGGCGTCCCGGGCGGGCAGCAGCTTGGGCTGGAGCCCGAAGGAGACCAGGCGGGCCGCGTCGGCGGCGTCGGCCGGGGTGACGGGCGGCTGTCCGACGGGCTCGGCGGCGTGCGGGGGCGGTGAGTCGGCCGCGTACGGGGTGGCGGGCCCGGCGTACGGCGAGGGCTCGGTCCACGCGTCGGGGTGCTCGGCGTCGTGGTCGCTCACGGCTGGGACTCCTCGGTACGGAAAGGGTGCGGGTGCGCGGAAGGCGGCGGGCCGGTCACGAGAGCTCCTTGCGGTCGGCGGCCATGCCGGCGGCGTCCAGCAGGGCGGTGCCCACGATCAGGTCGGCGCCGCCGAACTCCGGGTCGTCCAGCTCCGCCCCGTCGTCCACCGCGAACAGCAGGCGTCGCTCGCCCTGGCGGTAGGCGGTGCCGACCGGGGGGCTGGCGGCGTGGACGGCGAGCAGGGCGACCAGGTACGGCAGGTCGGTGTCTCCGGTGCGGCGGGCTTCGGCGAGCAGTCCGGAGAGCCGGCGCGGGGCGTCGTGCTCCAGGTCGAGCAGGGTCGTGGCGCGGGCGAGCTGTTCCTCGCTGAACCGGCTGTCGTCGGGGGTGGCGATGAGGTCGGGCTCGGGCATCTCCGCCCCCAGGTGCTCGCGCTCCTGCGGCGGGGTGAGCAGCAGGTCGACCAGGTCCCCGACCCGTACGGAGGTGGGGGTGCGCAGTCCGGTGCCGTGGGTGAAGAAGGCGTCGGTGGCCCGGGTCGACTGCTCGACGGGGAGGGGGAGGAGCGGGGCGAGGAGCTGCCCGTACAGGTCGAGGCCCGCGTGGGCGGCGGGCGGGGCGAACGCCTGCCGGTCCTGCTCCGCGCGGAAGAGGGGGCCCGCCTCCAGGAGCCGGGACTGGAGCTGGGTGTGGCGGCGGATGCAGTCCTTGACGATGTCGACGAGCTCGGCGGCCCGGCGCTTGTGCTCGGGGTCCTCCGCCTCGTCGCGGGCCTTGCGGATGTTGGTGAGGATCGCGTTCTCGTGGCGGTAGCGGTCGGCCACGTGGTCCAGGGCCTCGACGATCATGTCGGGGACGGTGTGGAGCCAGTCGACGGCGCGGACGTTGCGCCGGGTGGCCTCCAGGGTCCGGCGCAGGGTCTCGGCGTACTGCACGGTGCGGTAGCGGGCCTGTTCGGCGGCGAGCTGGGCGTCCGCGAGGCGGCCCCGGCTGATGAGGACCTCCAGCTTGACCTCGGCGGCGATCTGGGCGCTGGTGACGTCGGTGTCCAGTGCGCCGACCAGGACGTTGACCGCCTCGTCGGTGGCGCGGAGGTAGACCGTGCCGCCGTGGCCCGGGACCTCCTCGATGAGCTTGAAGTCGTAGTCCCGGCGGACGTAGGCGCCGTCGGGGCCGAAGGTGCCGTAGACCGCGCGGAAGCCGCGGTCGACGCTGCCGACGTTGATCAGGTTCTCCAGGACCCAGCGGGCGACCCGTTCGTGTTCGGCGACGGGGCGGTCGGGGGCCTGGGCGCCGACCCGGGGCAGCAGTCTGGCCACTATCTGGTCGTGGTCGGCGCCGGTGTCGAAGTCCATGTTGAGCGTGACGTGGTCGATCGCGGCGAGGGCGACCTCCGCCATGGCGTACACCGTGTACTCGCCGGCCAGATTCGCCTTGCGGACGTCGAGGTCGTGCAGCGGCGCCGTGCACGCGAGCGCGCGCAGCCGCCGCGAGAGCCCCTCGTCGGCGGCGGGGCCCGGGGCAGGCCGCGGCCCCGCGCTGAGCTGCGGCGAGGCGTTGTCCGGGGAGGCAGGCGAAGTCACGTGGGACAGATTAGGTCCTCGCACTGACAACGGTCGAAACGGCGCTAATGCGACCGGTCCCGGGCGGCGGTCCCGTGCGCCGGGGGGCCGTATCCTCCGCCGCCCGGCGTGCGCACCACCAGGACGTCGCCGGCGTCCAGTTCGGCGGTGTCGCGGCCCTCCAGCGGGACCACTTCGCCCCCCGCCCGCTCGATGTGCTGCTCGCCGAGCGCCCCCGGCTCCCCGCCGCCCGCTCCGTACGGCGGGACCCGGCGGTGCCCGGAGAGCAGCGCGACCGTGACCGGTTCCAGGAAGCGGATGCGGCGCACGACGCCGTCGCCGCCGTGCCACCGCCCCGCTCCCCCGCTGCCGTCGCGGACCGCGAAGTCCTCCAGCAGGACGGGCAGCCGCCACTCCAGGATCTCGGGGTCGGTGAGCCGGGAGTTGGTCATATGGGTCTGTACGGCGTCCGCGCCGTGGAAGCCGTTCCCCGCGCCGGATCCGCTGGCGATCGTCTCGTAGTACTGGACGTGGTCGTTGCCGAAGGTGAGGTTGTTCATGGTGCCGGAGCCCTCGGCCTGGCCGCCGATCGCTCCGTACAGGGCTCCGGTGACCGCCTGGGAGGTCTCCACGTTGCCCGCGACGGTCGCCGCCGGGTAGGCGGGGTCGAGCATGGAACCGGGCGGGATCGTCACCTCCAGCGGCTTCAGGCAGCCGCTGTTGAGCGGGATGTCCTCCCCGACGAGAGTGCGGAAGACGTAGAGGACGGCGGCCATGACGACCGACCGGGGGGCGTTGGCGTTCCCGGGCACCTGGGGCGAGGTTCCGGTGAAGTCGAGGTGGGCCTCGCGGGCGTCCCGGTCGACGGTCAGCCGTACCCGGATCACGGCCCCGCTGTCGGTCTCGTAGCGGCAGTGGCCGTCGTGCAGTCCGGCGATGATGCGACGTACGGACTCCTCGGCGTTGTCCTGGACGTGCCCCATGTAGGCGTCCACGACGTCGGCCCCGAACTGGTCGGTCATGCGCCGCAGTTCGGCGATGCCCTTCTCGTTGGCGGCGATCTGGGCGCGCAGGTCGGCGAGGTTGGCGTCCGGGTTCCGGGAGGGGTGGGGGGCGGTGGTGAGCAGGTCGCGGGTCTCCGCCTCGCGCAGCCGGCCGTCGCGGACGAGCGGCCAGTTGTCGAAGAGCACGCCCTCCTCGTGGACCGTCCGGCTGAAGGCGGGCATGGAGCCGGGGGTGATGCCGCCGATCTCGGCGTGGTGGCCGCGCGAGGCGACGAGGAAGCGCAGCCGGCCCTGTTCCCGTCCTTCGCCCTCGTCGAACACGGGAGTCACCACGGTGACATCGGGCAGGTGGGTGCCGCCGTGGTACGGGTCGTTGACGGCGTACACGTCGCCGGGGCGCAGTCTCCCCTCGTTGCGCCGCAGCACCTCTTGGATCGACTCGCCCATCGAGCCGAGGTGCACCGGGATGTGCGGGGCGTTGGCGATGAGGTTGCCGTCGGCGTCGAACAGGGCGCAGGAGAAGTCGAGGCGCTCCTTGATGTTGACCGAGTGGGCGGTGTTCTCGAGGCGGACGCCCATCTGCTCGGCGATGGACATGAAGAGGTTGTTGAAGACCTCCAGCATCACCGGGTCGACCCGGGTTCCGACGGCGGTGCGTTCGGGGCGGGGCCGACGGCGCGTGAGGACGAGGTGTCCGGCCGGGCCCGCTTCGGCCGCCCAGCCGGGGTCGACGACGGTGGTGGCGTCGTCCTCGGCGACGACGGCGGGCCCGGTGACGGTGTCGGCGGGGCGCAGGTCCGCCCGGCGGTACAGCGGGGCCCGCTGCCACTGCCCTTCGGCGTACAGATCCACGGTGTCGGCCGGGGCGGGCGGGGTGCCGCACGGACCGGCGTGGGTGTCGGGCGCGGCATCGTCGGTCGCCCCGGTGGCCCCGGTCGCTTCCACCGAGACCGTCTCGATGACGACGGGCTTGTCCATCGTGAAGCCGAACCGGGTCCGGTGCGCGGCGGCGAACGCCTCGGCCATCGCGGTCTCCGTGTCCAGGTCCACCGGCAGCGCCGCGTCCGTACCGGCGTACCGCAGCAGGACTCGGGCCTGGGTGCTGATCGCGGAGTCCGGCACCGCGTCGGCGCGCAGGGCTTCGCGGGTCCGGTCGGCCAGCTCCGCGCAGAGCCTCTCCACCCGCTGCCGGGCGGCATGGTCGAGTTCCTCCTCCACCGACTGCTCGCGCATCGCGGTGGCGTCGGCCAGGCCGATGCCGTACGCGGAGAGCACCCCGGCGAGCGGGGGGACGAGGACCGTGTCGATGCCCAGGGCGTCGGCGACCGCGCAGACGTGCTGGCCGCCCGCGCCGCCGAAGCCGGTGAGGGCGTAGCGGGTGATGTCGTGGCCGCGCTGCACGGAGATCTTCTTGACGGCGTTGGCCATGTTCAGCACGGCGATCTCCAGGAAGCCCGCCGCCGCTTCCGCCTCGTCCGGCCGCCGCCCGGTGGCGTGCCCCACGTCGTCGGCGAGCGCGGTGAACCGCTCGCGCACGAGGACGGCGTCGAGCGGAAGGTCCCCGTCCGGCCCGAAGACCGCCGGGAAGTGCGCGGGCTGGACGCGGCCGAGCATCACGTTGGCGTCGGTGACGGTGAGGGGGCCACCCCGGCGGTAGCAGGCGGGGCCGGGGTGGGCGCCGGCCGAGTCGGGGCCGACGCGGTAGCGGCTGCCGTCGAAGTGCAGGACGGAGCCGCCGCCGGCCGCGACGGTGTGGATGCTCATCATCGGGGCGCGCATCCGGACCCCGGCGACCTCGGTTCCCAGTTCCCTTTCGAACGCGCCGGCGTAGTGGGAGACGTCGGTGGAGGTGCCACCCATGTCGAACCCGATGACGCGGTCGTATCCGGCCCGCAACGACGTGCGGACCATGCCGACGACGCCGCCGGCCGGGCCGGAGAGGACGGCGTCCTTGCCGCGGAACCGGGCGGCCTCGCGCAGACCGCCGTTGGACTGGAGGAACATCAGCCGGATTCCGTCGAGGCGGGCGGCGACCTCGTCGACGTACCGGCGCAGGACGGGTGAGAGGTAGGCGTCGACGACGGTGGTGTCGCCGCGGGGGACGAGCCTGATCAGCGGGCTGACCTCGTGGGAGGTGCTGACCTGGGTGAAGCCCGCCGCACGGGCCGCGTCGGCGACGGCCCGTTCGTGGGCGGGGTGGCGGTAGCCGTGCATCAGGACGACGGCGGCGCTGCGCAGCCCGTCGGCGTGGGCGGCGCGCAACCGTTCGCGTACGGGGCCGAGTTCCAGGGGCCGTACGGCGCGGCCGTGGGCGTCGACGCGTTCGGGGACCTCGATCACGCGCTCGTGGACGGCGTCGGGGAGGACGATGTGCCGGTCGAAGAGGCGGGGCCGGTTCTGGTACGCGATCCGCAGAGCGTCCCGGAAACCCTCGGTGACCAGCAGGACGGTCGGCTCGCCCCGCCGCTCCAGCAGGGCGTTGGTGGCGACGGTGGTGCCCATCCGGACGGCGGCGACCCGGTCGGCGGGCACCGGTTCGCCGGGGCCCAGGCCGAGCAGCAGCCGGATCCCGGCGACCGCGGCGTCGTCGTAGCGGTCGGGGTCGTGGGAGAGGAGCTTGCGGGTGATCAGACGGCCGTCGGGGCGTCGTCCCACCACGTCGGTGAAGGTGCCGCCCCGGTCGATCCAGAACTCCCAGCGTCCGGTCATGGCGCCATTCTGTGCCCGGCGCCGCGCCCTCGCAGGGCCGCGGCTCGCGTGGCTGTCGGCTGGTCGTCGCACACCGGAGGCGTCGGTACGCCTCGGCGGGCGGACCGGGTCGCGCTGTGACGGCGAAGGCGGCCCTCCGATCCGGCCCCGGGAGCGCGAGCACGTCGGTCAGGGCCTCGGGATCGTCCCACCCGGCCGCCTCGCGCGTTTGTTCGACGGACCCCGGCACTCGGCGACGTCCATGGCGGGAGGCCCGGGAGGAGGGTGCGACAACGCCCCTCCTCCCGGGCTCACGCCGTCAGTGGGCCGGTGCGTCCGGCCCGATCCGGCTCCGTACCGCCGTCTGGACCTCGGCCTCCTCGGCCGGGTCGGCGGCGAGGCGGCGCAGGCGTTCGGCGACGCGGATGTCTCCGGTCTCGGCGTGCAGGGCGGCCACCTCGCGGGTGGTCTCCTCGCAGTCCCAGAGGCACTCCACCGCGAACCCGGTCGGGAAGGACGGGTCGGTGGCGGCCAGGGCACGGGCGGCCCTGCCCCGCAGGTGCGAGGAGGACGTCTCGCGGTAGACGTGGCGCAGCACAGGCGCCGCGCAGGCGATGCCGAGCCGGCCCGCTCCGTCGACCAGGGTCCACAGCCGGGGGGCGTCGGGTCCGTCGCCGCGTACGGCCTCCCGCAGTGCGCCGAGGACTTGGGGAGCGTCCTGGGCGGTACCTCGGCAGGCGAGCACTCCGGCGGCCGACGCTCCGAGGGCGTCGGGGCGATGGGCCCAGCGCCGGGCCCGCTGTACGGCGTCGTCGCAGGTCATCCGCTCGAAGGCGGCGACGGCCGTGTCGGCGACGGTGCGGGCTGGGCTGACGGCGGCGGCCTCGATGAGGTCGAGGACGGCGGGGTCGCCCGCCTCCGCGAGGTAGTGCAGTGCGGCGCAGCGGGCGCCTTCGGGGCCGCTGCGGGCGGCCTCGACGATGTGGTGCCGGTCGTCGGGGGTGGCGACGGCGGAGAGACAGCGGGCCGCGGGGACGTGCAGCTCGCTGCCGCGCTCCAGGGCCTGCTGGGCCCAGTCGAAGACGGCCTGGACGCTCCAGCCGGGGCGGGGGCCGCCGGAGCGCAGCTGGCGTTGCCACCGGTCGAACGAGCCCTGCTCGCCGGCGGCCCTGACCCGGGCGCCGACCGCTGCGCGCGGGTCGTCGGCCCACAGCCGCCAGGGGCGTGGCTCGAAGGAGTCCCGTACGGCGGCGGCGAGGTCGGCCGCGCCCTGGCGGGTGGCCGGGAAGCGGGCGAGGACGGGGAGCGCGAGGGAGCGCAGGCCGGCGTCGTCGTCGCGCAGGGCGAGTTCGTCCAGGGCCCAGGTCCAGTTGGCGCCGGTCGCCGCGTAGCGGCGGAGCAGGGCCAGGGCGTCGTCGCGTCCGTAGGAGGCGAGGTGGCCGAGGACGGACAGCGCCAGTCCGGTGCGGGAGTCGTCGGTATCGGTGCGGTCGTCGGGATCGGCGAGGTGCCGCTCGATCTCCTCGATACCGCCGTCGAGGTCGAGGTAGAGGCGCGCGTAGTAGAGGGAGCGGTTCTCCACCTGCCAGTCGTGACGGGGGTCGCTCACGACGCAGTGGTTGAGAGCCGCGAGGGCCTCGGGGCGCGGTGCGGCGAGCGCGTGGAGCGTGCCGTCGCCGCGGCCCCTCTGCAACAGGCCGAGCAGGGTGCCGCTCGGCGCTATGAACGGATCGAACATGGGAGAAAGCCTCACATCAAGCTGTCGACGCAACCGGGACTGTGCAGTGCCCCGCGCCTCTCGGCACGCGGGGGCGTCCGGGGGGACACCGTTACGCCGCGCAGTGACATGATCGGCCGACCGCCGTCTTTCGCCTGGTGTAGAGCATCTTCCTCTGCCTCTCGTCGGTGGCCCTGAGCGGGCCCGCGACGTCATGATGACCCAGCCATTTCGCCACCGCGACCACATTTACGACGGACCGGTCAGCGGAGCCCACGGCGGACGCGCCCCCGGACGCGACCGCCGCCGTCTCAGCGGGCACCGAAGCGTTCCAGCAGGTCGGACTTGCCGAACATCCGGGCCGTGTCCAGCGCGGACGGCGTTCCGGCGGCCGGGTCGGCCCCCGCGGCGAGCAGGGCGTCGATGACGGCGTCCTCCCCCTTGAAGACGGCTCCGGCCAGCGGGGTCTGCCCCCGGTCGTTGGCCCGGTCCGGGTCGGCCTCGCGGGCGACGAGCGCGGCGACCGTGCCGGCGTGCCCGTGATAAGAGGCGAGCATCAGCAGCGTGTCGCCCCGGTCGTTGGTGAGGTTGGCGGGGACCCCGGCGTCGACGTAGGCGGCGAGTGCCTCGGTGTCACCGGTGCGGGCCAGGTCGAAGACCTTGGTCGCCAGCTCGACCACCTCGGGATCAGGGGTTTCGCTCATCGGACGGACCGCCTTCCTTGACTGCTGCCGCGGCTGTTCGGCGCCGCGGTCGACCTGGTGGGGAGTACGGCCGGGGCCGTACGAGTGAATCGACAGGGTACTGCTCCCGGAGGGACATGACCCGGCCCGGATACGGCAAGGGATCACCGCGGCTGATCCTGCCCGGCACGGACGGGGTGATGCCGCTCCCCGGAGGGCGACTTCTGTGAGCCAGTCAAGTGAAAGAGCAACATATTCACTCGATTGCACCTTTTGTCGTATAGATACTTCCCGTGATCCTGGAAGGACTCATGGTGACTGTCCCCTTCAACCAGGAGAGAACCGCTCATGATCCTTTCCATCTCGGGCGTGGTACTGCTCGCCATCGTCGTCTTCCTGTTCTTCAAGAAGGACGGGCTCAAGGCATCCCACGCCATCGTCTGCGCCCTGTTCGGCTTCTACCTGGCCGGCACCGCCATCGCGCCGAGCATCACGGCGGGCGGGGCGAGCCTCGCCGGCCTGCTGGGCGGGATCAAGTTCTGACGCTCCGCAACCGCTCCCACCCCTTTCAGGAGACCGACGTGGCCCGGCGACCACTCCCCCGCATTCTGAGCAGCGGCAGCGCTTCGATCACCCGTGGCAGAGAGATCGCGCGCACGGCCGCCGACAGTGCCACCGACGTCCTCCATCCGCTGATCACGGTGCTCCGCGGCCTGCGGCTGCTGGCCGTGTCCGGCCGGCAGAGGTGGGTCGCGACTCCGAAGGAACGGCGTGGTCCCAAGCTGTTCCTCGGCGCGGCCTGCGTGCTGGTGGTGGCGCTCGTCCCCTACGGGCCGATCCTGGCCCTCGTCACGGTGATGGGCGCCGCCGCGTGGAAGGGGCGGGAGCGGACCCCGGCGAGGACCGGGCCCGACGAGTCGGAGGCCGCGCGCCTGCGGTCGCTGTACGAGGCGCTCGTGCCCTACTTCTCGACGGCCGACGATCCCGACCCGCTGTTCGCCCACGGCGGCGACTGGGCGAAGACCTTCGACGAGTACGTCTTCGACGGCGACGGGCGGCTCTCCCGCCTGCGGATCTCCTACCCCGCGTACTTCACGGACGGCGAGGCCGCCGCCCGCTCCCGGATCGAGCAGCTGCTCCACACCAAGTGCGGCCGGGGGCGCGAGTACCGCTTCAGCTGGGACGAGGAGGCCAACCGCCTCGTCATGACCGTGCTCGACGCGCTGCCCACGACGATCGCCGCCCAGCGCTTCGTCACCGCCCCCGGCGAGACGGTCCTCGGCTTCACCGACCCGGACGTCGTCTCGCGCACCGTCCCCGTGCGCGACGGCGACACGACGGTGGACGCCTCGCCCGTGGTCTGGCGGACCGGCGGGCGCTCCACCGAACCTCATCTGCTGGCCGTCGGCCACCCCGGCGGCGGCACCACGACCCTGGTCCGCTCGATCGCCCTCCAGGCCCTCCAGAACGGCGACGTCATCGTCGTCGACGGCAGCGGAACCGGTGAGTACGGCGTCTTCGCCGGGCGCACCGGCGTCCTCGCGGTGGAGTCCGGCCTCGGCGGGGCACTGGCCACGCTGGAGTGGGCGGCACACGAGACGGAGCGCCGACTGATCAGCGCCAACCGGGCCCGGCAGAACGGCCACCGGGTGCCGGACGACGTCCGGCGCCCGCTGTGGATCCTGCTGGACCGCCCCGGCGTACTGGGGCATCTCGCCGCGGCCGACGGCAGGCCCGACCCGCAGGAGCTGCTCCGCATCCCGCTGCGGCACGGCCGGGCGGCCCAGGTCACCGTCGTGCTGGCCGAGCAGTTCGACGCGCTGGACACCCTCACCGAGACCGTGCGGACCCACACGCGTGCCCGCGCCGTCCTCGGGCCGGCCTCGCGCGAGCAGATCGAAGGCGTCCTCGGCGCCGAGCCGCACACCACGCCGCCGCCCGAGGTCCCCGCGGGCCGCGGCTACGTCCGCCTGGGCGCGGGCCCGGTCCTGCGGTTCCAGGTGCCCGCCACCCCGGACCCGTACGACGACGCCACCGGCGACGCGCAGCGGCAGGCGGTGCTCGACCTGCTGCCCGAACGGCACACCCCGATGGAGGCCGCCCCCGCACCGGTGCCCGCCGACGAGGCCCCCGCGCCGGCGCAGGTTCCCGTGGCGGTGGACATCGCGGCCCGTCCGGCCGGGGCCGTGCCGGTGGAGGCGATGGTCTCCGAGGTCAGGCCGTCCGCGTCCCTGGCGGAGGCGCGGACGGCGGGCGCCGAGAGCTGAGCCGGGCGCTCCCGGCCGGCACGGGCGGGAGCGGACCGTTCGAACGGGCCGCTCCCGCCCGCGGGCGTTCCCACGGGAGCCCGGAGACCCTCAGGCCACGAAACTGCGCGGAGCGTCGGCCCCCGCGCCAGCCCCGGAGCGCACCAGGTCCACCGCGGCGGCCAGGCGCACGGCCGCCTCGTCGGCGACCGGCCCGCTCACCGTGAACGGCAGCCGTACGTATCCCTCGAAGGCCCCGTCGACCCCGAAGCGGGGGCCCGACGGCACCCGGACCCCGACGCGTTCGCCCGCCACGGCGAGCCGGGACCCGGAGAGCCCCCCGGTGCGCACCCACAGCGTCAGACCGCCGCCCGGCACGGCGAACTCCCAGTCCGGCAGCTCCCGGCGCACCGCCGCGACCAGGGCGTCCCGGTTCTCCCGCGCCTGGCTCCGCCGGACCTCGACGGCCTGTTCCCAGCCCCCCGTGCCCATGAGCCAGTTGATGGCGAGCTGTTCGAGGACGGGCGTGCCCATGTCGGCGTAGGCGCGGGCGGCGACCAGGCTGCGGATGACGTCCGGGGCGGCGCGCACCCAGCCGATCCGCATTCCGGCCCAGAACGCCTTGCTGGCCGAGCCGACGGTCAGCACCGTGCCGCCGGCCGGGTCGAAGGCGCAGACCCGGCGCGGCATGTCGACGCCGGGGTCCAGACGGAGTTCGTTCATCGTCTCGTCGACGACCAGGACGGTTCCGGCGGACCGGGCCGCCTCCACCAGGTCGCGGCGCCGCTGCTCGTCGGCGAGCGCACCGGTGGGGTTGTGGAAGTCGGCCACCACGTACGCGAGTCGGGGCGCGGCGTCGCGCAGCACCTGGCGCCAGCGGTTCATGTCCCAGCCGCCGAGCCCCTCCTCCATCGCGACGGGGACGAGCCGGGCGCCCGTCTCACGCATCAGCTGGAGGATGTTGGCGTAACTGGGGGACTCGACCGCGATGCGTTCACCGCGTCCCGCGAAGAGGTGGCAGATCGCGTCGATGGCGCCCATCGCGCCGGTGGTGACCATGATCTGCTCGGGCATGGTCGGGACGCCGAGCGCGGTGTAGCGGTCGGCGATCGTCCGGCGCAGGGCGGGCAGTCCGGCCGGGTAGTCGCCGTGTGTGTGGGCGTACGGCGGCAGCTCCTCCAGCGCCCCCTGGACGGCGCGGGTCAGCCAGGGCTCGGGAGCGGGCAGGGCCGCGCAGCCCAGGTCGATCATCGAGCCGAGCGACTCCGGCGGCAGCGGTTCGAGGCCGCGGGCGGGCAGTGGGTTGCCGGCCGGGACGGCGGTCCAGCTGCCCGCTCCGCGCCGGGACTCCAGGAAGCCTTCGGC
This sequence comes from Streptomyces sp. NPDC091649, assembly GCF_044756785.1. Lineage (NCBI taxonomy): Bacteria > Bacillati > Actinomycetota > Actinomycetes > Kitasatosporales > Streptomycetaceae > Streptomyces > Streptomyces sp. NPDC091649. The sequence continues at coordinate 35,307 of NZ_JBIVTR010000007.1, forward strand.
GCGCAGCGCCTCGTAGGCCGCCGCGACGGTCGTACGGCTGACGGACAGGGCGAGGGCCAGTTCGCGTTCGGCGGGGAGCCGGGCGGCGACCGGGACCCGGCCCTCCAGGACGAGCAGCCGTATCCCGTCGGCGAGCGCGCGGTAGGCGGGCGGCTTGCGGCCGCCGGGTCCGGTGGGCCGCGCCTGTTGCGACCGGAGCTGCCGGGCCAGCTGGGCCGCCCCCACCGTCGATGTCCACTGCGTCATCGAAATCAGTCCACCTTCCTCGAATTGGCCATAGTTGGTGGCCGATCCCCTGCCACAGAGTGGCACGGACCAGTCCACCACCACTACAGCTGGGGGCACAACGTGGCCAAACCCACCGTCCGGAGCACCACTCATCTCACCCGACGGCTGGTCCAGCTGTACGTGGGCCTGACGCTGTACGGGGCGAGCTCCGCTCTCCTGGTGCGGGCGGAACTGGGCCTGGAGCCGTGGGGCGTGCTGCATCAGGGCCTCACGGAGCTGACCGGGATATCGATCGGCGTCGTGTCGATCATCGTCGGCGCGGTGGTCCTGCTGCTGTGGATCCCGCTGCGCCAGCGGCCGGGGCTCGGCACGGTCTCGAACGTCTTCGTGGTCGGGCTGGCCATGGACGGGACGCTCGCCGTCGTCGGCGACCTCGACGGGTTCGGGTTCCGGATTCCCGCGATGGTCCTGGGCATCGTCCTCAACGGGGTGGCGACCGGGCTGTACATCGCGGCCCGGTTCGGCCCGGGACCGCGCGACGGGCTGATGACCGGGCTGAACCGGGTCACCGGGCGCTCCATCCGGCTCGTCCGCACGGCGATCGAGGTGGCCGTCGTGGCGACCGGCTTCGTACTGGGCGGCTCGCTCGGAGCGGGCACGGTGCTGTACGCCCTCGCCATCGGCCCGCTGGCCCAGTTCTTCCTGCGGATGTTCGCGCTTCCCTCGCCCGCCGGCGCCGAGGGGACGGCGGCTCCCGACGGACTGTCCACCACCGCGCCGCCCGCCGGTTTCGCCCCCGTCGCCGCCCCGGCGCCCGGGCAGGCGATACTGCCGCAGTGAATCCGAGCCACCCCTACCTGGACCACCCGACGCCGATCGCCTTCGCCCATCGCGGCGGGGCGGCGGACGGCGTGGAGAACACGGCGGCCGCCTTCCGCCGGGCCTCCGACGCGGGCTACCGCTACTTCGAGACCGATGTGCACACCACGGCGGACGGCCGGCTCGTCGCCTTCCACGACGCGACCCTGGACCGGGTCACCGACGCCCGGGGCCGCATCTCCGAACTGCCCTGGAGCGAGGTGCGCCGGGCCCGGATCGGCGGCGGCGAACCGCTTCCGCTCTTCGAGGACCTGCTGGAGGAGTTCCCCGGGGCGCGCTGGAACGTGGACCTCAAGGCCGAATCGGCGCTGGAGCCGCTGCTCGGCCTGATCCGCCGCACCGACGCCTGGGACCGGATCTGCGTCGGCTCGTTCTCGGAGACCCGGGTGGCCCGCGCGCACCGGCTGGCGGGGCCCCGGCTGGCCACGTCGTACGGGGTGCGGGGCGTCCTGGGGCTGCGCCTGCGTTCGTACGGGATACCGGCGGCGCTGCGCGCGGGCGCGGTCTGCGTCCAGGTGCCGGAGCGACAGGGCGGCATCCCGGTGGCGGACGCCCGCTTCGTCCGCACGGCGCACGCGCACAAACTCCAGGTGCACGTCTGGACGGTGAACGAGCCGGAGAGGATGGCGGCGCTCCTGGACCTCGGCGTCGATGGCATCATGACCGATCACATCGAGACGCTGCGTACGGTGCTGAGCGAGCGGGGGGCATGGCCCTGACGCCCGGTCCGTCCACGTCCACAGGGGACGACCGAGGGGGCGCGGCTTGAGCACCGGGACCACGGGGAAGGCCGATCCGTCCGGACAGCCGCCGGACGAGGTGTCGGCGGCCGCCCGCCGACGGGAGCAGCACGGCTGGTACTTCTACGACTTCGCGTGCTCCGTCTACTCCACCAGCGTGCTGACCGTCTTCCTCGGTCCGTATCTGACGTCGATCGCCAAGGCGGCGGCGGATCCCGACGGATTCGTGCACCCGCTGGGCATACCCGTGCGCGCGGGCTCGCTGTTCGCGTACTCCGTGTCGGCGTCCATCGTGGTGGCCGTCGTGCTGATGCCGATCGTGGGCGCGGCGGCGGACCGTACGGGGCGCAAGAAGCCGCTGCTGGCGGCGGCCGCCTACACGGGGGCCGCGGCGACGGCCGGAATGTTCTTCCTGGACGGCCACCGCTATCTGCTGGGGGCCTTCCTGCTGATCGTGGCCAACGCCTCGATCTCCGTGTCGATGGTCCTGTACAACGCCTACCTGCCCCAGATCGCCGGGCCGGAGGAGCGCGACGCGGTCTCCTCGCGCGGCTGGGCCTTCGGCTACACCTCGGGCGCCATCGTCCTGGTCCTGGATCTGATCCTCTATACGGGCCATGAGTCCTTCGGCCTCGCGGAGTCCGACGCGGTGCGGATCTGCCTCGCCTCGGCCGGTGTGTGGTGGGGCGCGTTCACGCTCGTGCCGCTGCGGCGGCTGCGCGACCGCCGATTGCCGCCGGGCGGCGAGGGGGCGGTCGGATCCGGGTGGAAGCAGCTGCGGGCGACCCTGCGCGACATGCGGCGACACCCGCTCACGCTCTCCTTCCTGCTCGCCTATCTCGTCTACAACGACGGGATCCAGACGGTGATCTCGCAGGCGTCGCTGTACGGCTCCGAGGAGCTGGGCCTCGATCAGACGACGCTGATCGTCGCCGTACTGCTGGTGCAGATCCTGGCGGTGGCGGGGGCGCTCGGCATGGGACGGCTCGCCCGGACGCACGGGGCCAAGCGCACGATTCTGGGATCGCTGGTCATCTGGACCCTGATCCTGGTCTCCGCCTACCTGCTGCCCGCCGACGCGCCGGTGTTCTTCTTCGTGCTCGCGGCGGCGATCGGCCTGGTGCTGGGCGGGAGCCAGGCCCTCTCGCGGTCGCTGTTCTCGCACCTGGTGCCGCGCGGCAAGGAGGCGGAGTACTTCTCCGCGTACGAGATGAGCGACCGGGGGCTGAGCTGGCTGGGACCCCTGGTGTTCGGATTGGCGTACCAGCTGACGGGCAGCTACCGGGAGGCGATCATCTCGCTGATCGTCTTCTTCGCCCTCGGCGCCGTGCTGCTCGCGCGCGTCCCGGTGAGACGTGCGGTGGAGGCCGCGGGCAATCCTGTGCCGGAACGGATTTAGACGTTGAAGTCAAAGGCCGGTAGTATACGTCTTTGGCCTGCCCGGAGGACCGTTACTGCCAGTGGAAGCGGTCCAACCGTTGGGTGACAACATCCATCAAAGGTGACAAACCGGGCATGTGCGGGTACTCAACCCAGATAAAGCAGCGGCACGACGGGCGACGCATGACCGGCAACGGGAATCTTTACCGCCGACCGGACGTTGACCGGATGACGACGACAGCGACATTTTGTCCTGTGGGCGACAAGCCCGGGAGGCACGATTCATGAGTGAGCGAGCTCTCCGCGGCACGCGACTTGTGGTTACCAGCTACGAGACGGACCGCGGCATCGATCTGGCCCCGCGCCAGGCGGTGGAGTACGCATGCCAGAACGGACATCGTTTTGAGATGCCGTTCTCGGTAGAAGCAGAGATTCCGCCGGAGTGGGAGTGCAAGGCGTGCGGCGCCCAGGCACTCCTGGTGGACGGGGACGGCCCCGAAGAGAAGAAGGGCAAGCCGGCGCGCACGCACTGGGACATGCTCATGGAGCGGCGCACCCGCGAGGAGCTGGAGGAGGTGCTGGCCGAGAGGCTGGCGGTTCTGCGCTCCGGAGCCATGAACATCGCCGTGCACCCGCGGGACAGCAGGAAGTCTGCCTGACCGCGTTCCACGCACAGCGCCAAGAGCCGCGGGGGGGGGGGGCGCGGGGGGGGGGGGCGGCGGGGGGGGGGGGGGGGGGGGGGGCGGGGGGGGGCGGGCCGCCGCCGGCCCCCCGGCCCGCGGGGACCCCCCGCCCGGGCC
>NZ_JBIVTR010000007.1:39343-298585 GCF_044756785.1 Streptomyces sp. NPDC091649
TGGTGACCATAGCCGGGGGGGGGGGGGGGGGGGGGGGGGGGGGGGGGCGGGCCCCGCCCCCCCCCCCCCCCCCGGGCGGGGGGGCCCCCCCCCCCCCCCGCCCCCCCCCCCCGCGGCTCTTGGTATGCCCGGCCGGCGGGTCACGGTCCGAGGCGGGCGCACCCGTGCCCGATCGACCGCGCACGGGTGCGGTCGCACCCTGTCAGGGCGTGAGCGGCGGGCGGGGTCCCCGGGGGTCGTCGTCGGGCCCGGAGGGCTGCTGGGGGCCGTCCTCGCGGATGACCTCGCCCTGGACCACCCGTCCGTCCGGCCGGTGCATCCTGGCCTGCTGGAAGGCGTCCGAGACACTGCCCGGCGCGGCGGCCCGCATCCGGCGTTCCAGCGAGCGTTCCGCGGAGCGGCTGATGAGGGTGCGTACCGGCGGCACCAGCAGGATCAGTCCTGCCGCGTCCGAGACCGGACCGGGGATCACGAGCAGCAGTCCGCCCAGCATCAGCAGTCCGTTGCCCCGGGAGCCCTTGCCGCCCGTGAGGGCGTCGGGCGGCGTGGCGGAGGCGCCGGGCTGCCCCGGCATCTGCTGGAGGGTCTCGGTCAGATTCTTGAAGGCGCGTCGGCCCGCGCTCTTGATGACCGCGCCGCCGAGCACGGCTCCGGCCACTAGGATCAGCAGGACGACGAGGCCGCCCGCGGCCGAGGCGACCAGGGTCAGGAGCCAGATCTCCAGGACCAGCCAGGCGGCCAGGGCCGGCGGCAGGAATCGGCGGACGCGTGAGCGCCGGGGACGGGTCGGGGGCGGAGTGCCGGTCGTCATGTTCCCAGTGTGCCCGTACCGGCGTGCGAGTGACGTAAGGGGGCGATCATGAGCGGCGGCGTCCGCCCGCGGCCGTCGTCGCGGGAGCGTCAGGGGGACTTGCGGCCCAGCACCTTGTTCGCGCGGGAGGTGATGCCCCAGCCGGTGACCCGCCACAGCGCCTCGACGAGGATGTCCCGGCTCATCTTCGAGTCGCCGATCTCCCGGTCGACGAAGGTGATGGGGACTTCGACCACGTGATAGCCCGCCTCGACCGCGCGGCGGGCGAGATCCACCTGGAAGCAGTAGCCCTGCGAGGCGACCTCGCCCAGGCCGAGGCCGCCCAGCGTCTCGGTGCGGAAGGCGCGGAAGCCGCCGGTGACGTCACGGACGGAGAGACCGAGGGCGAGTCGGGAGTAGAGGCTGCCGCCGCGCGAGATCACCTCACGGCTCTTGGGCCAGTTGACCACGCGGCCGCCCGGCACCCAGCGGGACCCGAGGACCAGATCGGCGCCCTTGAGCGCGGTGAGCAGCCGGGGCAGTTCCTCGGGCTGGTGGGAGCCGTCGGCGTCCATCTCGACGAGCACGCCGTAATCGTGCTCGGATCCCCAGTCGAAACCGGCGAGGTAGGCGGCTCCGAGCCCTTCCTTGCCCTTGCGGTGCAGGACGTGGACCTGGCCGTCGGCCGCGGCGATCTCGTCGGCGGCCTTGCCGGTGCCGTCGGGGCTGTTGTCGTCGGCCACCAGGATGTCGGCATCCGGGACGGCGGCGCGCACCCGGTCGACGATCGGCCTGATGTTCTCGACCTCGTTGTAGGTCGGGATGATCACCAGGACCCTGCCGAGCGGGCCGAACTGCCTCTGACCGCCGTCGTTCACTACTGCCCCTTAAAGTCCGTACACAGGGGGACACCATATCCAGCGCACCGCCGCCGCACTCCGACGCGGTCGCGCGGGCGCGCGGCGCGGCGCGGACAGATCCGTGGAACTGCGGACAGAACACAAGGTCCGCGCCCCGGCGAGGCGGACCGCGGAGCTGCGGATCGGGGCCCGGCGCCCTTCGGGCCGGCCCGGGACCCGCTGGCTGCGGGCCGACCGAAAGCCGTTGTCTACTGAACGTCCGGGCCCCACCCGGGTCGCACCCTCCGTCCGGCCGAAACCTTCCCTCGCCCCCGAGGCGCGGGCGCTGAACCTGGCTGTCAGCGGTGGTGGCCGTGCGGCACACCACCTCATGACCCAGCGGCGTTCGACGACTGCGTGGAGGTTTGACCGGTCGGACGTCCTGTGGTGGACCCGGCCGAACCTACCGGCCCGTGGGCGCTTTCTGTCAACAGCCGTGCGACCTGCGACTCCATCCGAAACGGCCTGGTCAGTGCCGAAGGGCCGCAGGTCGCGGACCAGCGGGCGAGCCATCGATCGGCGGTACGGAATGTCCCGACGTCACTCGTTCGGTCGCACGTAGACAGTCTGTCCGAAGACCACGGTCCGCAGGCAGACGGGAAGGTCGGCCCCGGGCGTCAGGTCCGGCAGGCCGGGCGTGCCGGACCGGGGGTCGGTGGACCAGCGGGCGACCCGGTCGTCCGGCGCCTGGACCAGGAGTTCGGCGGTGCGCCAGACGGCGTAGTCGGCCGGGGCGCCGGGCACCAGGAGGCCCGCGTCGTCGCGGCCGATGGCCCGCCAGCCGCCCCGGGTGTGGGCGGTGAACCCGGCGCGGACCGAGATGCGGTGCTCCGGGGTGCGGTGGTGGGCGGCGGCCCGCACGGCGCCCCAGGGGTCGAGCGGGGTGACCGGGCTGTCGGAGCCGAAGGCCAGCGGCACTCCGGCGCGCAGCAGCGCCGCGTACGGGTTGAGGGTGGCGGCCCGCTCCGTGCCGAGGCGCTCGGCGTACATCCCCTCCGGGCCGCCCCAGGCGGCGTCGAAGGCGGGCTGCACGGAGGCGGTGAGGCCCAGTTCCGCGAAGGCCGCGATCGTCTCGGGGGTAAGCATCTCGGCGTGCTCGACGCGGTGACGGGCGGCCCGGACGCGGTCGAGGCCGAGCGTCCCGGCGGCGGCCCTGATCCCGTCCACCACGGCGGTGACCGCGGCGTCGCCGATGGCGTGGAAGCCCGCCTGGAGGCCCGCCTCGGTGCACGCGGTGACGTGCGCGGCGATCCGGCCGGCGTCCAGGTGGGCGGTGCCGGTGTGCGGGTCGTCCGCGTAGGGCCGGTGCAGGCAGGCGGTGTGCGAGCCGAGGGAGCCGTCGACGAACAGGTCGCCGGCGGCGCCGACGGCGCCGAGTTCGCGGATGCGCCGGGCGTCCTTCCCGTCCGCGATCTCCTCGGCCCAGAGGCCGAAGACGCGCGGTCCCGGCCGTTCGGCGGCGAGGGCGAGGAGGGAGGTGAAGTCCTCCTCGTCGGAGATCTCGGGCCCGCCGCACTCGTGCACGCCGCCGATGCCGAGGGAGGCGGCGTGGTCGAGGGCGGCCCGCTGGGCGGCGGCCCGCTGGGCGGCCGGGAGCGCGCCGTGGGCGGCGGCCCGTACCGCGTGGTGGGCGTCGCCCGTCAGTGGCGCGTCGGGGTGGTATCCGGTCATCGCGGTGACGCCCGGAACGAGGTCCAGCAGGGCCGTCGTGACGACCGCGGAGTGCACGTCGATCCGCGGCAGGTACAGGGCCCGGCCGCCGGCCGCCTCGTCCAGCTCGGCGCGCGAGGGGTGGCGCCGCTCGGGCCAGCGGGCGGAGTCCCAGCCGTGCCCGAGGAGGACGTCCCCGGCGGCGCGGCCGTCCCCGAACTCACGGACCAGGCCGAGGGCCTCGGAGAGGGTGCGGGCGCCGGAGAGGTCGAGCCCCGTCAGGGCCAGGCCGGTGGCGGTGGTGTGCACATGGGCGTCGGTGAACGCGGGGGTGACCAGGGCACCTTCGAGGTCGACCACCTCGTCCACGCCGCTCGCGAAGGCGTCGGCCGCCCCTTCGGAACCCACCCAGGCGACATGCCCGCGTTCAACGACCATCGCGGTGGCGAACGGATCGGCGGGGCTGTGGACGTCTCCGCCGCGCAACAGCACGGTGCGGTGTTCGGGGGCGCTCTGGGGGGCGGTGCTCTGGCTCATGGGACCAGTCTCGCGCCTGCCGGCCGCCGCCCTGCCCCCGGCCCCCTCCGGCGCGGGCCGGCCCGCCGCTCAGATACGCGGGGGCCGGGCCTCGTACGGGGTGGACAGGACGACGGTGGTCCGGGTGGACACGCCGGCGAGCGTGCGGATCCGGGTGAGCAGGTGTTCCAGCTCCAGCGGTGTCGCCACCCGCACCTTGAGGATGTAGTTCTCGTCCCCCGCGACGCTGTGGCACGCCTCCAGTTCGGGCACCCCGGCGAGCCGTTCGGCGATGTCGTCCGGGGCGCTCGGGTCGAACGGCTTCACCGAGATGAACGCGGTGAGGGGCAGCCCGACGGCCTCGGGGTCCACGACCGCGGCGTAGCCGCGGATCACCCCGCGCTGCTCCAGCCGGCGGACGCGCTGATGAACCGCCGAGGTGGACAGGCCCGTGGCCTTGCCCAGGTCGGTGTAGCTCATCCGCCCGTCCTTGACGAGCAACTCAACGATCTGACGGTCCAGCTCCTCCATGCGGATCAACCTATGGCCCAGGGCGCCCCTCGGCACAGTCGCGCGGCTCACGGAACGGCACCTGCGGGCGGCATGTGACGAATACCACAGGTTTACGGGTCGGTAGCGGGCCGCCTCGCGGTTATCGGCCCTGCACGGCGGGAAGTGCTTGCTGTGGTCGAGGCCGTGACGCCTTGTCGGCCCACCCGAGGGGGGAATTCCCATGCAGAGCCTGAAGCTCACCGGACGTACCGAACCGGAGCCTGTCGATCCGGACGAGGACGGTACCGCCGACGCGTACGACATGTTCGAGATGGTCCGGGTGATCTGCCCGGACTGTGCCCAGCCCATCGCGCTGCTGGCCGACGAGGACGTCCTGCCGGAGCACGCCCGGTGCCCCACGCCGTGGAACCCCTTCGTCCTCACCGTCTGCGCCGGAACCGGCCGCGGTGTGACGGACGCCCGTCCCGCGGACGAGACGCTGGAGCTCCAGGAGCAGGAGGCCGGTCTGCTGCTGACGCTCCCCCAGGGGCTCGACTGGCGGATGCAGCCCTTCTCGCATGCCGGAGGTCCCGGATCCCGCCCGCTGCGCGTGCCGCGGATGCGACGCGAGGCCGCCTGACGTACACGCCGGACGTGCGGCGCCACGACGGCCCCGCCGCCGTGGCGCCCGCGGTTCCGTGTGCCCGGGTGCGGGCCTTCGCGAACGAGCGCGCGAATCGGCGCGAGCGTGACCCCGGCCCGCCCCGCGGCGTTGGCCCCGTATGACCACGCCGCATTCCACGCTCGGTCCGGGTCGCCGCCGCCTCGCCGCAACCGCCCCTGAAGAATCGGTTCCGCAGCCGGGTGCGCCCGCCCGGCCGCTGCCTCGCTCCACCGGGGCCTCGCCCGTGGGCTCCCCCGCGGACCCGCCGATCTACAGCGCGCTGCTCAGGCAGTGGGAGAGCGCCGGCCGCACGCTGCCGGGCCGCCGCGACCCGGAGTGGATCCAGGCCGCGGCACCGCCCGCCCGGTCCGAGGCGCGGGCACGGTTCAGCGCGTCTCGGGACCCGCGAGGTGGCGCGCGATGACCATGCGCTGGATCTGGTTGGTGCCCTCCACGATCTGGAGCACCTTCGCCTCGCGCATCAGCCGTTCGACCGGGAAGTCGAGCGTGTAGCCGTATCCGCCGAGCACCTGGACGGCGTCGGTGGTCACCCGCATGGCCGCGTCCGTGCAGAACAGCTTCGCCATGGCCGCCTGCCGGGAGAAGGGCTTCCCGGCGTCGTGCAGGCGGGCCGCCTCCAGGTACAGCGCCCGGCCGGCCTCGATCTGGGTGGCCATGTCGGCGAGCATGAACCGCAGCCCCTGGAAGTCCGCGATGGGACGGCCGAACTGCCGCCGGTCGGTGGCGTAACGGACGGCTTCGTCCAGCGCCGCCTGCGCGACCCCGATGGCACATGCGGCGATGCCGAGGCGTCCGGAGTCGAGCGCGGACAGGGCGATGGCGAAGCCCTGGCCCTCCTCGCCGATGCGCCGGTCGTCGCCGACCCGTACGCCGTCGAAGTGGAGCTGGGCCGTGGGCGAGCCCTTCATCCCCATCTTCTTCTCCGGGAGGGCGGCGCTCAGCCCCTCGGCGTCGCCGGGGACGAGGAAGGCCGTGATGCCGCGGGGGCCCTCGACGCCGGTGCGGGCGAGGACGGTGCAGAAGTCGGCGACGCCGCCGTGGGTGATCCACGCCTTGGTCCCGGTGATGACCCACTCCTCGCCGTCCCGTACGGCCTTGGTGCGCAGCGAGGCCGCGTCGGAGCCGGAGGCGGGCTCGGAGAGGCAGTAGGCACCCAGCAGGCCGCCGGACAGCATGGAGGGCAGGTGCGCGGCACGCTGCTCGTCGGTGCCGTACCCGGCGAGGGCGTGGCAGGCGAGGGAGTGGACGCTGACGCCGAGACCGACGGTGAGCCGGGCGGCGGCCAGCTCTTCCAGGACCTGGAGGTAGACCTCGTAGGGCTGGTCACCGCCGCCGTGGGCGGAGGCGTACGGGAGTCCCAGGAGTCCGGCCTCGGACAGGAGGGTGAAGACCTCGCGCGGAAAGACGCCCGCTTCCTCCTCCTCGGCCGCCCGGGGAGCGATCTCCTTCGTCGCGATGTCGCGGACGAGTGCGACGAGCTGCCGGGACTCCTCGGTGGGCAGACGGCGTTCCACCGGCTGCTGGGCACGGTCGGACATGACGGCGCTCTCCTCCCTGTCGGGCGTTGCGGCGGTCGCGCGCTCGGGGTGGGAGAGACGCCGCCGGGTGATCTCCCGGAAGTGAGCCGGGAAAAGCAGACTGCACCGCCGATCCTGCCCTCCCGGGTCACGGGTGGCACGGTCATCGGCCGTGGCGGGTCGAGTATGCCCGATCGCGTGTCTCACGTCACGGGGTAACGGGCAGGTGGGACGGCCTGGAGGGCTTACGGGCCCCGGGTGGGTCGGTCCGGACGGGTGGGGAGCGGAGCCCGTGCTGCGTCAGACCGTCACAGCAGGCCGAGCTGGGTGACGAGCATCGCGAACACCACCACGAAGGCCCAGCCGGCGATGTGCTCCATCAGCTTCGAGCCGTCCTCGGGGCCGCCGGTGCGGACGCGGCGGGCGTGGTGGGCGTTTACTGCGGCGGTGCTCGCGGTCATGGCGTCTCGCTCTTCGTGCGGCTTCGACTGGGTCCCCCGTGACCCGAACCAGGGTGCCAGGAGCGTGGGTCGCGCAGAACGAGATCCCGGTCACGGCCGGGAGCGGCACGAACGTCCACGGACCCCGCTCCCGCGATACGGCACGGAAAACGGGCAGGTGCCCGCGGTGCGGACGGGGGCGCGCTGTGGGCGACGCCACACGGCGGGATTGCCAATCCATGTCCCGTGTGAAATTTTGGATTGAGCCCGAAATGAGGCTTCCGGACGATGGGTGCCGTACCCGGTGTGCGACAAGACGGCCCGCTGGAGGCTGTCATGTCGTGGTTGATTCTTGCCCTGTCGGGCGTCCTGGAGGCCGTGTGGGCGACCGCCCTGGGCAAGTCCGAGGGCTTCAGCCGGCTCACCCCCACCCTGATCTTCGCGGCGGCCCTGGCCGCGAGCATGGGAGGACTCGCCTTCGCGATGCGGGACCTGCCCGTGGGTACCGCGTACGCGGTGTGGGTGGGAATCGGCGCCGTGCTCACCGTCCTGTACGCCATGCTCACCGGGGGTGAGCCGGTGAGTGCGCTGAAGATCGTGTTCCTGGCGTTGATCGTCGGAAGCGTGATCGGGCTCAAGGTCGCGCACTGATCCCACACCTCCCCCACCACGCCAGCGAGCGAACCCGCCCACCTCCCGGAGGTGGGCGGAGCTGTGAGGGAGATGGTGTGGACCACACTGCCGTCCCGGCGGCGCCGGCCTCCCGGAAGCCGTGGGTCCTCGCCCGGGAGGAGAATCCGTGATTTCACGGGTGACGAAACACGCTCGTGTGCGCCGGGCACGGTCGGCGGCGGCGAGAGCGGCGGGACTGCCGGTGGGCCCGGGCAGCGATCAGACCGTGCGCGGCTCCGGGCGGGTGGACAGGCGGGCGAAGCTTCTGACCGCAGGGTGATATCGGTCCTGAAACCGTCATCCAGGGGCTTTCCTCGTGCCCGCGTCCGGGGCAGTCCGTCCAACCACCCGTCACACGGGAAACAGTTCGGTCTTGCCGATCGGGTGATCGCCAGGAGACCGGACAAGGAATTCGACGCTCCGCGCCTCTCCATTCATGGAACTCCTCGTGAGGTTGAAAACCCCTGTTGATCAGAAACTCATGGGCTTCACTCATCGATGACGCAGCGGACATGTCGGCGGTGGAATCTCACCCTCTTCCGGTACGCCAACCCATCACGGCGGCTTGATGAGGGAGGTATGGAGCCCTCCCCTGAGCATCCCCACTGCTGCGTGCGAAGGTGGGGCGCATGGGCAACTCACGGGCGTATCCCGTCTTCCGTACCACTGACGCCATGGAGGCGTGGACGCAGGCACTGCGCCTGAACGATCTGCTGGAGGAGCGCGCCGACGAGGTGACGTTGATGGCCGATCTGCTGACTGTCGAGGATGCGCGGCGGTTGGCGGCGGCGGTGCCCGAGGCCGACTTCAGCTATGCCAGTCCCCGGAAGGACCCGGTGACAGGTGAGTTTCTGGACTTCGGCTCGGACATCCTTACGGCCCACCACCGCTTGCTGGAGCCTGAACTGCCTCTGTCCGTCTTGCACTACATCTCACCAGGCACCGTGGAGGACCGGTTCGTGAGGGCCGTGGGGCAGGGAACTGCCTCGATTGGCTTGCACGGTAGGTGGCCGGACGACGACGAGACGGATTCATATGGTATTGCCAAATATGATGGCGTGGAAGTTCTCTTCAACTGCGATGACGTCAACTGGTTGCAGCCATCCGACCGCCACACTGTCTTCGTTCACGTCGACAAATGGGGCGACCTTCCCCGCGCCGAGAAACTCGCCGCGCACCTCGGCGGCACCATATTGGGGGACGCCCAGCACGGCTGGTAGGAGGCGCAGTCTGGCTGACGACAGGCCCGGGTGACCAAGGAGGCAGAACCTATTGGTCAGAACTCATGGGGTTACGCGTCGATGACGTAGCGGACATGCTGGCCGCCGAAGTATCCGTGCACGACGCGAGGTTGGTGTTGCCGACGGTGGAAGAACCGCCGGGTTTCGGCGGCGGGTTCGGTCTGGTTCCTGGCCCGGTGAGTGTGCGGCAGGCTGCGTTTGAGGTCGGCGTTGACCAGCTCGTCAGGGTTCAGCTCGGGTGAGTACGAGGGCAGGAAGTGCAGCTCGATCCGATCCTTGTGGTCGGCGAGCCGGGCCCGGGTGGTCTTCGAGCGGTGGGCCGAGTGCCGGTCGACGACCAGGTGGACCTTACGGACGAAGTGCCCGACGATCCGGTCCGGGAAGCGACACATGATCTTCGCGTCGAACGACGCCCGCTTGTCCGGCCGCTGGAACGTCAGCCCCCAACGCTTGAGGTACTTGCCCACTCCCGGCTCGGCGAAGCGGACCCGGTACAGCTTGAAGATCAGCTCGCCTATCCGCGCTCGCGTCCATAGCTGACCGGAAAGCCCCAGTTCTGATGAGGTGTGGTCGAGGACGGCCTGCCGGACGGCGGCCTGCTCGGCCTGGGACAGAACTTGACGTTCACCCGCACGCCGGCCCCGCGGATGGGACAGCAGCGCGGCCCGGCCACCCGCCTGCCACCTCGCCCTCCAGTTGTCCACTGCCTGACCGACACTCTGAACAGGGCCGCAACCTCCGACCGGTCCCGGCCCTCCACCAGCGCGGACACCACCAGCAGACGCACAGCCTCCTGCGCGTCCGGCGACCAGGTCCGCGCGTCCCCCACCAAATCGCTCACACACCGTCAACGAATCTGAACACAAAGCGTTTCGGATCAATAAGGGAGCGGCTAGGGTTGTCCCGCAATTCTCGGTGGATCAGCGCACGGCATCAGATGCGGTGCGTCGCAAGGCGGAGGGACGTCTGCGTACTGGATGTATGTGGACGTTCCGACAACGCGGCGAGGTGCCGTAGCTCGCGCGCCCGCCGGGAATTGCGCGACAACCCTTAGGGTGAACGTTCCATGTTTTCGGAGAGGGGATCGGTATCGTGGGGGACGGCCGACTGGGGCTCGTGATGGTCCATGGCTTGATGTCCGGGCCGAGGACATGGGAGCCGTTGCGCGAGCTGATCACCGCGGACCGAAGTCTCGGATTTGTCGAACCGTTGCCGTTCGCGTACTCGACTGGGTTACTTTCGGTCAATCCGCTTCAGGTCTTCCCGTCGATCGACACGGTCGCGGACAGCCTCAAGGAATACCTGGCCACGGAAGCCGGCGCGTTTGACCAGCTGCTATTGGTCACCCACAGCCAGGGTGGGCTGGTGGCTCAGCGCTATCTGGCCCGTATGCTCCACGATGGCAGAGGCGAGGAACTTGTCCGAATCCAGCGCCTGGTCATGCTTGCGTGCCCCAGTAACGGCTCCGAATTGCTGCTCTCTCTGCGGCGGCGTGTACTGGGCGGGCGCCATCCGCAGGAGTCGGACCTCCGTCCGCTGAACGACCAGGTCAACATGACCCTGCGCACAGTCGTGCGTGATGTCGTGCACGCCGCCGCGGTCACCGACCGAACCTGTCCCATCCCGGTGTCGGTGTACGCGGGCGAGAGCGATGGCGTGGTGTCCCGGGCCTCGGCGCAGTCCGTCTTCCCCGACAGCTCCGCCCTGCCGGGCGACCACTTCAGCATCCTCAAGGCCGACTCGCCCCGGCATCGGACGTTCACCACTCTTCGCCGTCTCCTTCTCGCCACGCGCGGCGAACCGTACGTACCCGTGCCGGAGACCGGGCCCGCGCCGACGGAGCCCGGCCCGCCTGCCCCGGCCGTGCGAGGGCGCTCCGGCAAGCGACGGCATCGAGTGATCGCGATGGCCTCGGTCGCGGCTCTGGCCGCCCTCGCCTCGGTCCTGCGTTTCGTTCCGATGCCGTGGGAATCGAGCGCGGACGCGAAGACTCCGGGCCCGGTGCGGACCGACCCTGAAGTGCCCGACTGGTTTTCGGCCGGGGAAAGATACTTCGCCTTCGACCTGGGTGTCGAGGATGCAGCCGAATACGTGAGAGTAAGCGCAAATCAGAAGTTCACTTTCCGGTGGAACGTCTATTTCAATAATGAAGGAACCTTGGAGGACAGAGGCCGGGGGAAGAACTCGTACAAGCCCGACGACGGCGCGACGGGTGCCGCGTTGCGCTTCGGCGACATCGACCACGACGAACTGCCCGACTGTATCGTCGTCGCCGAGGACGGCGGGGTGACCGTCCGCACCTGGGCCGCAGTCGGTCCCGATGGGTCCCGTATGTGCATGGAAAGGCCCACCGAGACCGCCGACATCCCCCCGAGCGATCGTCTCGACCATGTCGAAGATCTGAAGGAGATCCAGTTCTCCGACATCAACGGGGACAGATTGGCCGACTACCTGCGCATCGAACCGGACGGGAGGGTGACCGTCTGGTACAACCTGAGCACGGGTGAGAACAGGGAGACGTACGTGAAGTGGTCCTCTCCCGAGGAGATCAGCGAGCCTGTTTCGCAAAAAGGTGAGACGCGGTTCGCCGATGTGAGCGGTGATGCACACGTCGACAAGGTTCTCATCACCCCTCGGGGTGGAATTCTGGTGTGGGAGGCCACGGAGGCCGGCGTCTTCTCCGAGAAGGCCCGTAGGGTCATGGCGGATACCGGGATCGCTCCGGAGCGGATTCTGCTCGCCGACGTCGAGGGACGCGGCCGTGCCGAATTTCTGCAGGTCGACGAGGCGGGCAGGGCTCACCGCCTGGCGCCGCAGTCGCCCTCGTAGTCGGTGCTCATGCCCCTGCGCACGGCGTGCTCGTCGACCCCGGGGGGAGCCGCCGCGGTGCACGACGAGCCTTGTGGTGGAGCTGTTTCCTTACTCGTCGACGGCTGGGCCCCCATGGGGCGGCGACCATGTCGCCGGGGTGATCGGAGGGCTCACCGCGCGGGCGGCGTGGGAGCCTTGAGCGCGTCTCCGGGCCGGAGCCAGGACAAGGGCTCGTGGTGCCGGGCAGCATCCGTCAGCCGGCGGGCGGGGTGCGCCGGGCGGCATCCATGAGCCGGCCGGCGAGGGCAGCGACGAGGTCGCGCAGCTCGTCCGGTCGCTCGACGACGAACGGGAGGTCAAGCGACGCGAGTACGCCGGGCAGCCAGTCGAGGCGCTCGGCGCGGATCTCGACCCGCGACCAGCGCCCGGCCTCCGCTCCCGTCCCCGTGTCTGCCCCGCTCTCGGTCTCTGTCCCGGTCTCTGCCCCGGTCTCGGTCTCCGTCCCTGTCCCGGTCTCCGCGTCCGTACCGCTCGCGGCCGGCGCCTCCGTCACCGTCGCTACGCTGCCCGGAAGGCGGGTGCGGATCTGTTCGGCGGTCCCCTGGACCCGCAGAGTCACCTCATGCCGGTACGGGGCGGTGGCGAGCGCCGTGAGGACGCGCTCCGCCGGGTCGTGGCCGGCGGGCGGTTCGAACGAGCCCGGCAGGACCCGGACGCCGGCGACGCGGTCCAACCGGAACGTCCGCTCCTCGCCGACCGAGAGGTCCCTCCCCGTCACGTACCACCTGCCCGAGTGCGCGACGAGCCCGTACGGGTACAGGGTGCGGTCGCTGCGCCGGCCGCCGGAGGCGGTGTACCGGATCGCGACCGGCCGGCGATGGCGTACCGCGTCGGCGATGGGGAGCAGGACGGCGGTCTCGGGACCGGCCGTCCCGCCCGCCGGGGCCGTGAAGGTCAGCGAGTCGAGCACGGAGTCCAGTCGGCGGCGAAGCCGTTCCGGCAGGACTCTCCGGATCTTGGCCGCAGCCGTCTCACCCGCCGTGCCCGCCGCCGCCGGGATCCCGGACCGCCGGCCGGTGACGAGGCCGAGCAGCACGGCCAGCGCCTCGTCGTCGGTCAGCATGAGCGGGGGCATGCGGTGGCCGGGGCCGATCCGGTAGCCGCCGTAGCGGCCGCGCACCGACTCCACGGGGATGTCGAGGTCGACGAGGTGGTCGACGTACCGGCGCACCGTGCGCTCGCCGACGCCGAGCCGGTCGGCGAGTTCGGCCACAGTGCGGGTGCCCCCCGCCTGGAGAAGCTCCAGCAGGGTGAGTACGCGGGACAGGGGACGGGACATACCGGGAAGTCTGCCGCAGATACCGGTCGGATTCTGTCCGGTATCGCTCGTAGCGTGGGGTCATCAGCAACGACCGACTGAGCGAACAAGCGCACGACCACCAGGAGCGAACCCCATGAACCTCGTCTCGATCCGCGTCATCACGGACAACGTGGCCCGCCTCGTCGACTTCTACGAGCGCGCCACCGGAGTGCGGGCTAGCCGGCCCACCGAGGACTTCGCCGAACTGCGAACCGCCTCGGGCACCCTCGCGATCGGCAGTACCCGGACCGTTCCGCTGTTCGCGCCCGGCTCCGCCGCCCCGGCCGACAACCGCAGCGTCATCATCGAGTTCCTCGTCGACGACGTGGACAGCTTGCACCGGAGGCTGACCGGGTTCGTTGCCGACTTCGTCAAGGAGCCCACGACGATGCCCTGGGGCAACCGTGCGCTCCTGGTCCGCGACCCCGACGGCAATCTCGTCAACTTCTTCACCCCGGTCACCCCGGACGCCATCGAGAAGTTCGCCGCGTACGCCCGCTGACCTGGCGATCGGCAACCCCGTGGGCCGGCCGCCACGAGCGGCCGGCCCGGCCGGGCTCCGGGCGCGGGCTGTGCTCCTCGTCCGCACTCGGTTCGGCACGACCCGTTCACCGCCGGCCGGCGGCCTCGGCACGGGCCGGCGACGAGGCCGGTGCGCGCACCGACGGGGGGAAGCGGTCGCACCGTCACCGGCAGCCGTCCGCGGCCGTCCGGGCCCGGTCGGCCGCCTCGGCGTGCTACTTCGAGGCGCCCTGGGCGAACCCGTTGTAGATCCAGCGCTGCAGGAACAGGAAGATGACCAGAGTGGGGGCGATGACGAGGATCGCGCCCGCGGAGATGTTCTCCCAGTGCGCCCCGAACGGCCCCTTGAAGCGGAACAGAGCCGTGGAAATGGTGCCGAGTTCCTCGGAGGGCATGTAGAGAAAGGGGATGTAGAAGTCGTTGTAGACGGTGATCCCCTTGATGATGACGACGGTCGCGATCGCCGGTTTGAGCAGCGGAAAGATGATCTTCCGGTAGATGGTGAAGGCGTTCGCCCCGTCCAGTCGGGCCGCTTCGTCCAGCGAGGTGGGGATTCCCCGGATGAACTGCAGGAACACGTAGATCGAGACGATGTCCGTACCCATGTAGAGCAGAATGGGCGCCCACCGGGTGTCGAACAGGCCGAAGCTGTTGACCACTTGGAAGGTCGCGACCTGGGTCGTGACGCTGGGCACGAGCGTGGCGACCAGGAACAGCCCCACCACCGCTTTCTTGGCGCGGAAGGCGAACCGGTCGATCGCGTAGGCGGTCATCGAACCGATGATCACGGTCCCGGTGATGGAGAACAGCAGGATGAAGGCGGTGTTGCCGAAGGCGGACAGCATCTTGCCGTCGGAGAACGCGGTGACGTAGTTGTCGAAGTTGAGCCAGTCGCCCGGCGGCGACAGGGCGCCCGAGTCCGCGGCCTCACTCGACGTCTTGAGCGACGTGAGGAAGACGACGGCGAGCGGCAGCAGCACCGTCAGCGACGCGGCGATGAGCGACAGGTAGGTCAGGGCGGGACCGATCCAGCGGCGTCCGCCACCCCGCGCGGGCCGGGCCGGCGTCACGCGCGCCGCCTTGCTCACGGAGCCGCCCTCGGCGGCGGTCCCGGCGGCGGTCCCGGTCTTGTTCACAGGCTTGGTCATACGAGGTCGACCTTCTCGTCGGGCACAAGGCGGCGCTGAATCCACGTGATCACCAGGATGATCAGAAGGAGGACGACGGCGGCCGCGGAGGCCAGGCCCGTCTTGTTGAACTGAAAGGCGAGCTTCACCGTCTGGATGACGAAGGTCGAGGTGCCGGTCGCGCCGCCGGTCATGATGTACGGGATCTCGAACACGGCGAGGGAGCCGGAGATCGCCAGGATGACGCTGAGGCTCAGTACCGGCTTGATGCTCGGGGCGATGATGTGCCGGAACTGCTGCCACCGGGTGGCGCCGTCGAGTTCGGCGGCCTCGTAGAGCTCGCCCGGGACGGACTGGATCGCCCCGAGGAACAGGACGAAGTTCAGCCCCGTGAAGCGCCAGACGGAAACGCCGGCCAGCGACGTGTTCGCCGATGCGGGGTCGCCCAGCCAGGCGTGGTCGGTGTCCGCGCCGAACCAGGAAAGGACGGAGTCGAGCGTGCCGCCGTCCTGGAAGAAGTAGAGGAAGACGAAGCCGATCGCGACGCCGTTCACGAGATACGGGAAGAAGAGGATTCCCTTGAAGAGGTTGCGGAAGCGCAGGTTGAAGCTGAGCACCGTCGCGAAATAGAGGGCGAGGACGATCTGGACGACGGAGGCGGCGAGGTAGTAGCCGCTGACGAGGAACACCCGGAGGAATTCGGGGCGGGTGAAGATCTGCGTGTAGTTGTCGATCCCGGTGAAGTTCCGGTCCGGACTGATGCCGTCCCAGTCGGTGAAGCTGTAATAGACCATGTTGGCCACGGGGACGTAGGTGAACGTGATCAGCAGCGCCAGCGGAACCGCCAGGAACAGCCACGGCGTGCAACGCCGGAGCGGGCTGCTGCGCCAAGAACGCTCCGCGGGGCCTCGGGGCCCATGGCGCCGCGCGGGCTCCCGGCCCGTCCCGGCTGTCACGCGGGACGCCGGGTGCGCGGTGTCGGTTGTCTCGGTCATGTCGGCCTTTCGTGTCCGGGGCTGACGGCAGGGCCCGCCTGGGCCGTGCGCCCGACCGGTGTCCCGCGCCGCTGTCGGCGCCGGCGTCCCCCGGCCGGGGCCCTTCCCGCCGCCCGTCAGGAACCGGCGGTCCTCGCCGCCTCGTCCCACCGCTTGTCCAGGTCGGCGAAGAAGTCCTTCAGGCTGCCCTCGCGGGCCCCGCGCGCCGTGTCGATCAGTTGCCGCCGGTAGTCCTGCTTGGCCAGGCCGATCTCGGCCGCGTTGTCGATGTCGTTGACCTTGCCGGTCTCGGCCTCGGAGCGCTCCACCAGCCTGACATCGTTGTCAACATAGCTCTTGAGAGTGCTGGGCATCGCGGCCGCCTTCACCGCGGAGACCGCGCCCTCCCGCTGCGCGTAGCCGGACTTCTCGGTGAACCAGTCGATCCAGGCCCGCGCGGCACCCTTGTCCTCGGAGTGCACGTTCACCGCCTGCTGGTAGTCCGATGCGAGAGTGGCACAGAACGTGCCGCCCCGCTGCGCGGGGAAGGGCATGAAGCCGATGTCGTCCGGATCGGCCCCGGCCTTCTTCGCCGCGTCCCGCATCTGCGTGACCGCCCAGGAGCCGAGCAGCATGCCGCCTATCTCGCCCTTGGCGAGCAGGTTCTTGGAGGACTCCCAGTTCGTGGTGGTCGGGTCCTTCTCGGCCAGCCCGCCGTCCACGATGTCGTACAACAGTTTGTCGATGACGTGGAGTTCGCTGCCCGGCCGCCACGGGGAGACCGGTCCGGCGAGCTTGTCGAAGGCGTTCGCATCACAGGTGACCGAGCCGACGCTGTTGGTCCAGGGGCTGCTCAGCGGCCAGCCGTCCTTGAAGTTGGTGTAGTAGGGGACCGCGTCGGTCCTGTCCTTGATCTTCTTCAGTGCGGCGGTGAACGCGTCGGGGGTGGTCGGCCACTCCTTAATCCCCGCCTTCTTCCAGACGGACTTGTTGTAGACGAAGCCGTTGGCCGTGCCGAACTGGGCGATGCCGTAGACCTTGCCGTTCACCTCCGTCTTGTCGGTGAAGCGGTACTTCGGGCCGAGCTCGGAGGCGGTGCCGAGGGGGGCGAAGAACTTCGGGTAGTCGTTCTTGGCGACCACCGCGGGGATCATCAGCACATCCCCGTAGTCCTCGGTGTTCATGCGGATCTTGATCTCGCCCTCGTAGTCGGTGAGGGCCTGGAACTTGATCTCCACACCGGGGTGGGTCTTGTTGAACTCCGCCGCGTACTCGTCCATCGTCCCGTCCTGGACGAGGTCGGTGCGGTGCGTCAGGACCTTGATGTCACCCGAGACGTCCCCCGGGTCCGCGGGGGCTGTCGCGGTCTCGGTGGAGGGTGCTCCCGCGCCACTGCACCCGGCCACGGTCGCCATCGTGACGGCGAGAAACGTGCCCATGAGCGTTTTCGTCTTCCCCATGCCCAGCTCCTTCGAGGTTGCGGCTCAGGTCTTCGGGTGGGATGTCCGGCACTATGTCAGTCGGCAGTGAACCGGTAAAGCTCTGATTTCCAGCACGATGCCCAATCGTTACTAAACACTGCCGTCCTGCTGGTAGCAGCGGAAAAATCCTGGACAAATCGCCACTCTCAGGAGACTGAATCGAGCTTTACCGGTTCATGGACAGCGCGGCAGTCCCGCGTTAGGTTGTCGGCGTCGTACACCCACCTGGCTTGAGCCAGGCGATAGGAGCCGCACCATGAAGGACGTCACTCAGCTGACCGCCGGCTGGAGCCTGCGCCATGAGGAGGCGCTGCTTCCGGCCCGGGTTCCCGGCTGCGTCCACACCGACCTGCTGGCTGCCCAGCTCATCCCCGACCCGTTCATCGGCCGCGACGAGACGGAGGTCGCGTGGGTCGGCCGGCGCGCCTGGTCGTACGTCACCGACCTCTCCCCCGACGCCGTCAGCCCGCACGCCAGTGGCCACGAACGCGCGGACCTGGTCTTCGACGGGCTGGACACCGCCGCCGAGGTCTCTCTCGCGGGCGACGTCATCGGCCGTACGCGCAACATGCACCGCGGCTACCGGTTCGACGTGACAGGGCGCGCCGGGACGCTGGAGGTCCGCTTCGCCTCCGCCTACGACGAGGCCGCCGCGGTCCGGGCGAGGACCGGTGAGCGGCCCAACGTGTACCCGGAGCCCTTCCAGTACATCCGCAAGATGGCCGCCGGCTTCGGCTGGGACTGGGGTCCGACCGTGGTGACCGCGGGCATATGGCGTCCGGTCCGCCTGGAGCACTGGTCCACCGCGCGGATCGCTCAGGTGCGCCCCCTGGTCACGGTCGGTGCGGACGGGACGGGCCACGTGGAGATCCACCTGCGGGTGGAGCGCACCGAACGCGGCACCGGCAAGCGGCTCCTGGCCCGCGCCGAGGTGGCGGGCGCGCGGGCCGAGGCGGCTTTCGACGGCCAGGACGCCGTACTGCGCCTGGAGGTCACCGAACCCGAGCTGTGGTGGCCCCGGGGCTACGGCGAGCAGCCCCGCTACGACCTCCACCTGGCGCTGCTCGATGAGGACGGGAGCGCGGGCGAAGGTGAGGGCCGGGCCGGCGCCCTGGACACGTGGCACCGCCGGATCGGCTTCCGTTCGGTCGAGCTGGACCGCTCGCCGGACGAACACGGCACCGGCTGCACGTTCGTCGTGAACGGCGTACGGATCTTCGCGCGGGGCGTGAACTGGATCCCGGACGACGTCCTGCCGAGCCGTGTCACCCCCGAGCGGTACCGCGTCCGCCTGACCCAGGCCGCCGAGGCCAACATCGACCTCGTCCGCGTCTGGGGCGGCGGCATCTACGAGGACGACGCCTTCTACGACGTCTGTGACGAACTGGGGCTGATGGTCTGGCAGGACTTCCTCTTCGCCTGCGCGGCCTACCCCGAGGAACAGCCGCTGCGCGGGGAGGTCGAGGCCGAGGCTCGTGACAACGTTGTCCGCCTGATGCCGCACCCGAGTCTGGTCCTGTGGAACGGCAACAACGAGAACCTCTGGGGCTTCAGGGACTGGGAGTGGGAGGAGCCGCTCGCGGGTGACTCGTGGGGCGAGGGCTACTACCTCGGGCTGCTGCCGCGGATCGTCGCCGAGCTCGACCCCACCCGTCCGTACACCGCCGGCAGCCCCTGGTCGGGTTCCTGGGACCACCACCCCAACGACCCCGCCCACGGCACCCACCACTCCTGGGAGGTGTGGAACCGGCTGGACTACGCCGCATACCGCACCGGCGTTCCCCGCTTCGTCGCCGAGTTCGGCTGGCAGGCTCCTCCGGCGATGGCGACCCTGCGCCGGGCGCTGCCCGGCGAGGACCTCGCGCCGGACTCGCCCGGCATGCTGCACCACCAGAAGGCCGACGACGGCAACGGCAAGCTCAACCGGGGCGTCGCCCGCCATTTCCCGCTGCCCGAGGGCGACTTCGACCGCTGGCACTACCTCACCCAGGTAGTACAGGCGCGCGCGGTCGCGTCCGGCATCGAGCACTGGCGGGCGAACTGGCCGGTCTGCGCGGGGACCGTCGTCTGGCAGCTCAACGACTGCTGGCCGGTCAGCTCGTGGGCCGCGATCGACGGCGACGGACGGCTGAAGCCGCTCTACCACGAGCTGCGCCGGGTGTACGCGGACCGGCTGCTGACCCTCCAGCCGGGTGCCGGGCGGCCCACCCTCGCCGTCGTCAACCAGTCCGCCGACCCGTGGCGCACGGCCGTCACGCTCCGGCTCATGGAGGCGGACGGCGCCGTGGTGCGCGAGTCTGTGGTCGATGCCGTGGCCGGACCGCGGTCGGTGCTGCGGCTGGAGGTCGACGGTGGGCTGGCGCCGGCCGCGCACTCCCCGAAGGAGTTCCTGGTGGCCGACGCGGACGGTCTGCGCGCGGTGTACTTCCCGGTAGCCGACAAGGAGTTCGACTACCCGCGGCCACGGTTCGACGTCCGCGTCGAGCCGGCGCCCGGGCCGGGCGATAGAGTCGATGTCGTGGTGACGGCACAGACTCTGGTGAGGGATCTTCTCCTGCAGGCCGACCGGCTGGGCCCGGACGCGCGCGCGGACCGCGGTCTGCTGACGCTGCTTCCCGGCGAGCGGGCCCGGATCCGGGTCAGCGACTGCGCCCGGGCGGACGTCGACTCCGTACGGGCCGCGCTGTTCAGTGTGGAAGCGATGTGAAGCCGTCACCGGGCCGAAACTCCGGGCCTGCTTCCGGCCGCGTCACGATCAACGAGGTGGCGGTCCGGGCGGGGGTGTCCAAGGGCGCGGTCTCGATGGCGTTCAACAACCGCCCCGGAGTGTCCGCCGCCACCAGGGAGCGCATCTTCGCGGCCGCCACCGAGCTGGGCTGGGCACCGCACCAGTCCGCCCGCAGCCTCTCCAGCCAACGCGTCGACATCGTGGGGCTGGCGATCTGCCGGCCGGCCAGGCTGCTCGGCCTGGAGCCCTTCTACATGGAATTCATCTCCGGCATCGAGAGCGTGCTGGCCGAGCGGTCGTGCTCACTGCTGCTGCGTCTGGTGCGTGACCTCGACGAGGAGATCGCCCTGTACCAGAACTGGTGGCGCGGCAAGATGATCGGCGGCGCGATCCTGGTGGACTTCCACCGGGAGGACCCCAGGGTTCCGGCGCTGGGCGCCATCGGGTTGCCGGCCGTCGCGGTGGGGCATCCCTCGCTGACGGGTTCGTTCCCGTCGGTGTGGACCGACGACGCGACGGCCGCCGCCGAGGCGGTCCGCTACCTGGCCGCGCTCGGCCATCGCCGCATCGCGCGGGTGGGCGGCCCGGCGGGCCTGGGCCACAGCGGCATCCGGGCCGCCGCGTTCGAGTCGACCCTGCGTGAGCTGGGGCTGGAGGGGCACCGTCAGGTGTCGACCGGTTTCGCCGGTGAGGAGGGCGCCCGGGCGACCCGGGGGCTGCTGCTGTCGGCCGACCGGCCGACGGCGATCGTGTACGACAACGACATCATGGCCGTGGCGGGTGCGGCGGTGGCGACCGAGATGGGGATCGGCGTGCCGGACGATCTGTCCCTGCTGGCCTGGGACGACTCGCAGTTGTGCCGTCTGACGCACCCGACGCTTTCGGCGATGAGCCACGACGTGCACCACTTCGGCGAAGAGGTCGCCCGCACCCTGTTCGCCGTGATCGCCGGCTCGCACAGCGGGCCGCTCCAGGTGCCGACACCGTCACTGACGCCGCGCGGTTCCACCGGCCCGCCGCCCCCCGGGCGGGCGTGATCGCACCGGCTCGGGGCCGTACCTCCTCCGCGGGGGTACGGCCCTTCGCCTCTCGTCCTGGCGAGGCCGGTCGCTACCGGGCCGCCGGGGCCAGGCCACGCTCGCGCAGCCAGCGCAGGTGGGACGGGACGGTGGCGCCCTGGCCGCCCGCGTGGTCGGCGAAGGGCCAGACCGTTATGTCCTTGTCGGCCGCGTAGCGGTGGTAGGCCGCGTACACGGTGGGCGGCGGACAGACCGGGTCCATCAAGCCCACACTGAACAGCGCCGGGGCCTGCGCACGCCGCGCGAAGTGCGCTCCGTCGAAATAGCCGAGCGTGGCGAAGGCCCGTTCGGGAGCGTCCCGGGTGTGGTGGCGCAGGTAGTCGACGAGTTCGGTGTACGGGCCGTCGGTGGCGGTCTCGGCCCCGCGCCGGAAGTGGCAGAGGAACGGTACGTCGGGCAGGGCCGCCGCGATGTCCGGGCCCGCCAGGCCCGCCACCGCGAGTGCGAGGCCGCCGCCCTGGCTGGCGCCCTGGACGGTGATGCGGTCGGCATCGACGTGCGGCAGGCGGCGTGCGGCGTCCACGGCGCGCGCGCAGTCGACGATGAGGCGGCGGTAGTAGTGCTCGCGCGGGTCGTGGATGCCCCGGGTCAGGAACCCGCTGACCCACTGCGGGCGGGTGCTCTCGTCGTGGTCCGGTGTTTCGTGTCCCTGGCCGCGGCTGTCGACGACGAGGTGGGCGTATCCGGCCGACGCGTAGCAGAGGTGGTCGGTGGGCAGGCCCCGGCCGTCGCTGTAGCCGAGGTAGGTGATCACCGCGGGCAGGGGTCCGTCCGCCTCGGACGGGACGATGAGCCAGGCGGCCACAGGCTGGCCGCGCCAGCCGGGGAACCGCAGGTCGTGCACGTCGACGGTGGACAGCAGGGTGTCGCGGACGGGTCTGAGGCGCGGGTCGCCCCCCGCCTCGCGGGACAGCGTGAGGCTCTCGTCCCAGAAGGCGTCGAAGTCGTCGGGCTCCGGTATCTCCTCGCGGAGCGAGTCGGCTCGGCCGGGGGGCTGGTCGGTGTACGGCATGGGGGCGGATCTTCCTTCGTGGTTCCGTGCGGTGCCACGCGCGTGGCAGCCCGCGGCGTACGTGGTGCTGCGGCCTCCCTCCGGCCCGTACTCGGGGCGCAGGGAGGCCGCCGGTCGGCGCCTGGTTGTCCGCGTGGGATGCGTGCGGTGCGTGCGGTGCGTGGGATGGGTGCGGTGCGTGCGGTGGGAGTCAGCGCGGTGGGGTCAGTTCCGGGTGCAGGCGGTGCCGTTGAGGGCGAACTCGGCCGGAACGCCGTTCGGGCCGGTCGAGGCGCCGTTGAGTCCGAAGCTCACCGCGCCTCCGGCCGGGATGGTCTCGGTCCACGGCTCGTCGGTGGCCCGCAGTCGCCGACCGTCCTGGACGACCTTCGCGTTCCAGGAGTGGTGGAGCGTCTGACTGCCCGGGAAGGCGAAGTCGAGCTGCCAGCCCTTGATCTCCTCGGTCCCGGTGTTGCGGACGGTGACGTCGGCGTTGAACCGGTCGCCCCAGTCGCTGAGCCGGTAGGTGACCGCGCAGGAGCCGGCGGGATCGCCGGTGCCGTCGCCGAAGACGCTTGCTTCGCGAGCGGTCCGTTGGATGCCGTCGGGTCCGTTGAAGAGGCGTTCGCCCCAGGAGGTCAGCCGGCCCGCGTCGAAGTCGGTGGCCATGTCGAGGTACTCGACGCCGCCGCCGTTGCCGCTCCAGGACCACCCCAGGTAGCCGAGGCCGAGCTCCTCGGTGGTGGCGAGAATGGCGTCCTCGTCGGGGTTTCCGTCCGAGTGGTCATGTCCGAACTCACCCACGGCGATAGGAAGGCCACGGTTCACGAACCGGTTCAGATAGTCCCGGACGGTGGACGCCTCCGCGAAGACGCCGTACATGTGGATCGAGAAGATCGTGTTCTTGTCGGGATCGGCGGCGAATACGTCCGGGGCGTTGTCGCGCATGATGTGGGTCCAGTCCTGGCCCCAGTTCGGCGCGTCCGCCATGAAGGTGTGCGTGAATCCGGCGGCACGCATACGGCCGATCGCCTGCGACGTGTCATCCGTCCAGGCGGCGTGGCCGGAGTTTCCGTGCGGCTCGTTTCCGATGTTCAGGATGAGGTATTCCTCCTCCCCCTTGACCGCGTCCTGGATGTCGATCCAGTAGTCGACCGCGGCGGACAGCGGCGCCGCGCCCGCCTGTTCGCCGTAGCCGGTGGTGTCGTGGGCTTCGAGGACGCAGATCAGCCGGTTCTTCTTGCACTCGGCGACGACGCCCTTCACGTCCGCCGTGTCGTTCTTGGTCCAGCGGTCGCCGGTGCTGAGGACAACCCGCACCGCGTTGGCGCCCAGGGCCTTGATGTCGGAAAGCGCCTGGTCGGTCCTGTCCGGGTACCAGGTGTGGGCGTGGTTCACGCCCCTGAGGACGAAGTCCTCGCCGTTGGCGTCCAGCAGTCGGCCGTCGCTGACGCGGAAACCCGCCGCCCGGTCCGTCGCCCGGCTGACCGCGCGGTCCGTCCTGTGGTCCTCCGCCTGCGCGGTGGCCGGTACGGCGAGTGTCGCCGCGGCCACGACCGGCAGCAATCCGGCCGTTATGGCCAGCTTTCTCTTCATTCCCTGCTCCTCACTCGGGGCATGCACGCGGAAAGAGCTTGCCGTTGGCGTACGGCGATTTCGTCGAAGGTGATGATGGTGCTGCCGCGTCGCGCGGTCGCCATTTCCGTTGTCGCGTCATTGTGTGAATGACCTGGCCGCGGGAAGGGGTCAATTCCTCGGCCATCGCGACGCACGGTGCATCTTGAGCCATATGACGAGTCATCACCGGGCAGCCGAGAATGAGGTTAAGAGGTCGGTCATCGCCAGACAACACTTGGAGCCGAACCGATTAAGTTAAGTTGTCGTTTTAGCTTCACCGGTGCTGCCGGAAGGTCCCGACAGGCGTCCGCGCCCCTGGAGGATGACCGTCTTCGCGGCACGTGCGGTGCGGGGCGGCCGGGCCCGTGGGCCCTCCCCGCATCCCTCAGATCCGGGGCGCGGGGACGCGCGGCAGGGCGCACCCGGCCGATGAGAGCCCCGCCCCCGCGGCGGCCGCGCCGATCAGTCCGGAATCCAGGGCGAGGCCGGCCGGGACGATCGGAACGTCCCGGGCGAAGTCGAGTACCGCGTACTCGTCCATACGGCGGCGCAACGGCCCGAAGAGGGTCTCCCCGGCCTGCGAGACCCCGCCGCCGATCACCACCAGGTCGAGTTCGACGAGCGCGATGGTCGCGGCGACGGCGGCGGCCAGCGCCTTCCCGGCCCGGTCGTACGCGGCCAGGGCGCGCTCGTCCCCGCAGCGTGCCGCCCGGTCGACCGCGGCCGCGGTCGGCGCCTCGCCGTCCAGGGGGGTCCAGCCCGAGGCGAGCGCGTGGGCGGCGATCGCGGTGCCGCTGGCGAAGCCCTCCACACAGCCGCGCGCGCCGCACGGACAGAGCGGGCCGTTCTGGTCCACACAGACGTGGCCGATATGCCCCGCGTTCCCGGACCTCCCGGCGTGCAGCCGGCCGTCCAGGATCAGTCCGCCGCCCACGCCGGTGGACACGACCATGCAGAGCGCGTTGTCGACCCCCCTGGCGGCGCCCGTCCAGTGTTCGGCCGCGGTCATCGCGACCGCGTCGCCCACCAGCACCGGGGCCACTCCGGCGGGCATCCGGGGGTGCGCGCGCACCTGTTCCACCAGCGGATAGCCGCGCCAGCCGGGGATGTTGACCGGGCTGACGGTTCCGGCGACGGTGTCGACCGGGCCCGCGCTCCCGATCCCCACGCAGGTGAGCGCGAACCAGGCCGGATGCCGCGACAGGTCGTCGAGGACGGCGGTCACGGCCGCCATCAGCCCGTCAGCGGACGCGCCGGACGGTGTGGCCCGTTGGGCGCGGGTCACCAGGCGGCCGTCCGCGTCGACGAGTGCTCCAGCGATTTTCGTTCCTCCGATGTCGAGCGCGCCGTACACCATCGCCTTCAGCCCTTCCGCCGTTCCGCCCCCACGGATCCGTGGTTTCGCAGTCACTCTGCACAGCACTGACAACGTTGTCCAGTAAACTGGTTCAGTTCAGCCGGGGTTTAGCAGATTCGTGGGAGAGTCAGCTGAACTGCCCTGTACAAGCGCGGTAAAGCGTTCTACTAACTGGTGCATGGACGGCTTCCCCGTACCGCCACACGGTTGCGTCGCGGGCCGCGGCGTCGCGGGCCGCGGCGTCGCGCGCCGAGACGCAGCGCACCTGATCTGGACCGATCCGCTGCTGAACGGCCACTGTCCCGAGCACGAGGCGTCTTCGGTGCGGATCTCCTGCCTCCAGGGCCGTCTGGAGGCCGTCGCCCCGGGCGATCGCGCGGGGCGTGGACGTACGGGGTTACTACGCCCGGCCCCGCTGCCGGACGGCTTCGCGTGGGCCCGCGGACACGCCCGGCGCTGCGGAATCGTCCACGTCGACCACGCGGCGCACGCCCGGGGCGGGCTACCGCTGGTACCAGGACCTGATCGGCTCCCGGAGCCACACCTGACCAGCGCCCGGCACCGCCCGCTCCTGGGTCGCCGCCGTCGGGACGACCGATGGGCCGCCCATGCTCACGACAGGCCGAGCGACCGCAGCACGCGGCGCTGGCTCGGCGTCGGCCGGACCGGCCAGTAGACGTAGCAGACCCCGCCCGTACCGCCCCTGACCCGGCCGTTCGCGTCGTAGCGCTTGGTCCGGAGCCAGATGTTCTCCCATTCGCGCCGCCGGTAGACCCGGCGTACCGCGTCGTTGTCGGGTGACGCGGGGTCGTTGGCGATGACGTCGCCCCCGGGAGTGAAGCCGATGACCGTCATCAGGTGGCCGGCCGTCCCGTATCCGGCGCCGGTCAGTTCCTCCTCCAGGAAGGACTGGGAGGTGATGACGGGGATGCCGGCGCCGATCAGCCGTTCCACGTCGGTGAGCGAGCCGAGCCGGGTGACGACCGCGTTCATGTCGCGGTACGTGGCGGCGTAGGCGGCGTTGAACGGCCAGTTGCCGCAGCCCTCGTACTGGTAGTCGTAGGTGTTGCGGGCGGCGTGGCAGACCTGGGGATCGGGCAGGCCCGGCTTGACCCAGGCGAGGTCCTCGGCGGTGGGGCGGCGGCCCCAGTACTCGACGATCATCTGCGAGGAGGTGGGGCTGCACCACGCCTCGCCGCCGTTGTCGTACTCGGGGTACCGCCCGATGTGGATGTTCTGCGAGTAGCGGGGGACGGGCAGTTCGCGGGCGAGCAGCGGTGTGCTCGCGGGCACGGTGAAGCGGTCGGGCACGTCGGATGCCATCGCGCCGACCCGCCAGACGGTCGGGGTGAGGCGGCTGCCCGGGGTGCGGTACAGCGTGAGCCGCAGCCGGTAGGAGACCAGGCGCACGCCGCTCGCCGGGTCGTCCACCGAGAAGGTGTCGGTCCACACGGAGCTGTGCGGATCGCCCTGGCCGTCGACGGACGTACGGCGGACGTCGCCGTCGCCCGCCGCCCAGCGGCCCATCACGAACCAGGGGGTCGCGGTGCCGTCCGCGTACGTGCCGCTCAGCTCGACCTGGATCCAGGTGCCGGCCGGGGTACGGGCGTTCCAGGAGGCGATCACCTCGGTGGCGGGGACGGCGGAGCGGTGGACGGGGGAGGTCCAGGTGGCGTACTCCCAGGCGGCCGTCCTGCCGGTGTGGGGGTCGGTGTAGTCGCTGCGGCCGGCCGGGGCGGCGATCACCACGCCGGGCCGGGGCCCCGGTGCCACCCGGGTCCCGTCGCCCGTGCCGCAGCGCCAGTCGGTGTACGTGTGCCAGAAGCGGTTGTCCACGAGGACCCCCGGGGCGGAGGGGCCCGCGGGCCGGGACGGGGCGGCGGACACGGCGGAGGCCGCGGTGCCGGCACTCGCCGCGCTCGCCGCCGCGGCGAGTGCGGCGGTCAGAACGGTTCTGCGCGAAGTGGGACTCGTCATGGTCGTGACCCCCGGTCGGATGCGAAAGCGGTATGCGGTGCGGTGCGCCAACTATCCCGGGTCACGGGAGGATCGGGCCAGCGGTTCGGCAGCCGCCACCGGACCAATATGGGTCTGGACCACTGGCGTGACCTGCGACGGCCCCCGGGGGCTTCCCGTGCCGGAACGTACCCTGATGCCATGGACGACCTGGCCCGCCACGCCGATGACCTCTTCGCCCTGCCCCCTTCCTGCGGGCCGGTCCGGCTCGTCGCGGTCGACGGGTACGCCGGTTCGGGCAAGAGCACCTTCGCGGCCCGCCTCGCGGCGGCGCTGGGCGGTGCGCCGGTCCTCCATCTGGACGATCTCGCCACGCACGAGGAGCTGTTCGGCTGGACGGGGCGGCTGCTGGAGCAGGTGATCCTGCCGCTCTCGCGCGGCGAGCACGGCCGCTATGCGCCGTACGACTGGACGGAGCGCCGCTTCGGCCCGGAGCGGGCCCTGGAGCCGGCGCCGGTGGTGCTGGTGGAAGGGGTGGGCTCGGGGCGCCGGGAGGTACGTCCGTGGCTGGCGGCGCTGTGCTGGATGGAGTTGGACCGGGCGACGTCCTGGGAGCGGGGCCGACGCCGGGACGGACCCGGGCTCACCGGGTTCTGGGACGGATGGACACGCGCCGAGGAACGGCATTTCGCCGGAGATCCCTCACGGCCGTACGCCGACGCACTGGTACGCCAGTCACCGGCGGGCTACGCGTGGCTGCCGGGGCCCCGTTCGACAGCGGGACCGAACCGCGTCGTCACGCACGGTAGCCGGAACGACCCGCCATACTGAGCAGTCGGAATTCACCTCAGAAGTGCCTCAACTCTGCTTGACCGGGGGGCCTTACTGGTCTTACGTTCTCATTGTGCGGCTTTTCGGAGCCCCCGCAGACGCGAAGCCCCCGGTTGTTCCCCCGTGATCGGGGGCTTCGCTCTGTGCTCCCACCACCGCTCCGGCGACCACGCAGAGCGATTCACTCACCCTCGGTCACCACCCCGGCATCGGCCAACGAGCGGCCCCCCTCCCCCGGACGCGGGTACGATGCACCTCGGTGTGGTCAATTCCCTTCCTCCGCGCCGTGATTCAGCACGCTCCGGTGGGCATGCTGTGCGGGCGGGACATCCTGGGGGCACGGTTTGTGGGGGACCTGATGGACATCGGCACACAGGGCGCTGGAGCCCCTGCCGACCTCGCCTGGCTGCGTGGCATGGACGCCTACACGATGGGCGCCTACCCCCAGGCGGAGGAGGAGTTCAGAGCCGCGGTGCGGTTCGATCCCGGCATGGCGGACGGCTGGCTCGGCCTCCACGCGCTGCGCATCGACACCACCACGGCCCTGTTGCGCATGCACCGGCACCGCGACCGCTTCGGTGAACAGCGCGCCCGCCACCGGCGCACGCTCAACTCCTGGTACTGGCTGGGCTGGTGGGTGCAGCCGGTGCTGGAGAGCCGGCGCGATCTGCTGCTGGCGCACGCCTCGCACTGGCTGGACGGACGCCATGTGCCGGAGCTGGACCGGGCGTTGGCCGGGCTGCCACCGGTGGACGCGGATCCCCAGGTGCGGTTCCTGCACGCCTGCCGCGCGTATCTGGTCAAGGACTGGGAGCAGTTGGTGCGCTGCACCGAGCAGCTCGTCGACGATCCGGTGCTGGGCATCGAGGCAGGGCTGTTCGGCGGGATGGCGCGCGTGAGGCTGGAGATGTTCGGGCAGGCGGAGCCGTTGCTCTCGGCCGCGCTGATGCGCTGTCGCAGCGAGCAGCCGCAGCGCAAGGAGCTGCGGTACTGGCTGGCGCGGGCCCACGAGGGCACCGGGCGCAGCGCGGCCGCCCTGCCGTTGTACCGGGCGGTGCACCGGGTCGACCCGGCCTTCATGGACACCTCCGCCCGGCTCGCCGCGCTCGTGGAGGGCGACGGGTACGACGAGTCGGCGGACCTGGCCGCCGTGGCCCTGACCGGTTTCGGTCCGGGGGGCCCGGGGACGGAGGCGCAGCCGGAGGGCGACGCGCTGCTCGGCACCGATCTGGTGGACGGCCGTGACTCCTGGCCGCTGGGCGACCCCGGCCCGCTCGGCGACGCGGCCCCCGTCCCGCCCGCTCCGGTGGAGGGCGTACGCCGGTCGACGGCACGCAAGCCGCCGCCCTTCCCGGCCGGGCCCAGCGACCCCGCCCTGCTGGCGGAGGCGCTGGCGCAGCTGGAGCGCATGGTGGGCCTGGAGCCGGTGAAACGGCAGGTCAAGGCGCTTTCCGCGCAGTTGAACATGGCGCGGCTGCGGGCCGAGCGGGGCCTCCCCGTCCAGCCGCCGAAGCGCCACTTCGTCTTCTCCGGCCCCTCCGGCACCGGCAAGACCACCGTGGCGCGCATCCTGGGCCGGGTGTTCTACGCCCTCGGGCTGCTCGGCGGCGATCACCTGATCGAGGCCCAACGGTCGGACCTGGTCGGGGAGTTCCTGGGCCAGACCGCGGTGAAGGCCAATGAGCTGATCGACTCCGCGCTCGGCGGCGTGCTGTTCGTCGACGAGGCGTACAGCCTGGCCAACTCCGGTTACAGCAAGGGCGACGCGTACGGCGACGAGGCGCTCCAGGTGCTCCTCAAGCGGGCCGAGGACAACCGGGACCACCTCGTCGTCATCCTCGCGGGCTATCCGGAGGGCATGGACCGGCTGCTCGCCACCAATCCGGGGCTGTCCTCCCGTTTCACCAGCCGGGTCGACTTCCCCAGCTACCGGCCGCTCGAACTCACCGCGATCGGGGGCGTCCTGGCCGCCGAGAACGACGACGTGTGGGACGAGGAGGCGGTGGACGAGCTGCGCTCCATCAGCGGCCATGTGGTGGACCAGGGCTGGATCGACGAGCTGGGCAACGGCCGTTTCCTGCGGACGCTGTACGAGAAGAGCTGCGCCTACCGTGATCTGCGGCTCTCCGGCTGTCCGGGCGAGCTGAGCCGGGAGGACCTGTCGACGCTGCGGCTCCCGGACCTGATGCAGGCGTACGGAGAGGTGCTGTCGGGGCGCGGGCCGGTGGGCCGGGGCAGGCAGGAGCCGCCCGGCGCGGCATGAGGCCGCGCCGGGCCGCCGGCTCCCGGCGCGGCCTCACGTCAGCGCACGAGGGCCTGCGGCACCGGGAGACCCGGCGTCCTCGGCACGTCCACGGTGTGGCGGGGCACCGAAACCGTTCGGTGAGCCGGGTCGCGCACCTCCCCCACCAGCGTCTCCAGTACGTCCTCCATGGCGACCAGGCCGAGAATCCGGCCCGATGCGTCCGCGACCTGCGCCAGGTGCGTCGCGGCGCGGCGCATCACGGTCAGGGCGTCGTCGAGCGGGAGTTCGGCCCGCACGGTCGCCATCGGGCGCCAGATCCGCCGCGGGACGGCACGGTCCGGGTCCTCCAGGTCCAGGACGTCCTTGACGTGCAGGTAGCCCATGAAGGGGCCGCCGCCGTCCGCGCAGACCGGGAAGCGGGAGAAGCCGGTGCGCACCGTCAGCTCCTCGATGCGGCGCGGGGTCACCGACGGATCGACGGTGACCAGCGAGGCCCGCTCCAGCAGGACGCCGGCGACGGGCCTGCTGCCCAGTCCCAGGGCGTCCTCCAGGCGCGTCGCCTCCTCCGGTCCGAGGAGGCCGGCCTGTCCGGAGTCCTCCACGAGCCGGTTGAGCTGCTCGCTGGTGAAGACGGCCTCCACCTCGTCCTTCGGCTCGACGCCGAACAGCCGCAGCACCAGACCGGCACAGGCGCCCAGCGCCGCGGTGACCGGTCGGCAGAGCCGGGCGAAGGCGACCAGGCCGGGGCTCAGCCAGAGCGCGGTCCGTTCGGGTGCCGCCATCGCGAGGTTCTTCGGGACCATCTCGCCGATGACCAGGTGCAGCACGACCACGGACAGGAGCGCGAGGGCGAAGCCGAGGGGGTGGACGAGCCCGTCGGGGAGGTGTGCCGCGTGGAAGACCGGCTCCAGGAGACGGGCGACGGTCGGCTCGGCGACGGCTCCGAGGGTGAGGGAGCAGACGGTGATGCCGAACTGGGCGGCGGCCATCATCTGCGGCAGGTTCTCCAAACCGTGCAGGACGGTGCGGGCCCGGCCGGAGCCCCGCGCGGCCAGCGGTTCGATCTGGCTGCGACGTACGGAGACGAGGGCGAACTCGGCGCCGACGAAGAAGCCGTTCGCCAGGACGAGGAGAGCGGCGAGGAGGAGTTGGAGCAGGCTCATCGCGCGGCCTCCAGCAGGCCCCGTGCGGACGGGTCCGGCAGCGGGTCGGGCGCCCGGGTGAAACGGACCCGTTCGGCGCGGTAGTGGCCGACCTCGCGGACGGAGATCCGCCAGCCGGGCAGTTCGGCCCGGTCGCCGGGGGCCGGGATGCGGCCCAGCAGGCCGGCGACGAGGCCGGCGACGGTCTCGTAGGGCCCCTCGGGAACGTCCAGGCCGCTCCGGAGCAGGGTGTGGACCCGGCAGCTGCCCTCGGCGTCCCACACCGGGCGGCCGTCCTCGCCGATGGCGGCGGTCAGCTCGGGGCGGCCTGCGCCCTCGGCGTCGTGCTCGTCGCGGACCTCGCCGACGAGTTCCTCGATGATGTCCTCCAGGGTGACGACGCCGGCGGTGCCGCCGTACTCGTCGACGACCACGGCTATCGGCTGTTCGTGGCGCAGCCGCCGCAGCAGCGGTTCCACGGGCAGGGTCTCCGGCACCAGGAGCGGGGGGACGGCGATCCGCCCCGCCGGGGTGCGCAGGCGCTCGGGGGCGGGGACGGCGAGGGCGTCCTTGAGGTGGACCATGCCGATGACCTCGTCGATGCGGTCCCGGTAGACCGGGAAGCGGGAGAGGCCGGTGGCGCGGGTGAGGTTGAGGACGTCCTCGGCCGTCGCGGAGGAGTGCAGCGCGCTGACCTTCACCCGGGGGGTCATGACGTGCTGGGCGGTGAGGCCGGCCAGCGAGAGGGTCCGGACGAAGAGGTCGGCGGTGTCCTGTTCCAGGGCTCCGGCCTCGGCGGAGTGCCGGGCCAGGGAGACCAGCTCGCCCGGGGTGCGGGCGGAGGCCAGTTCGTCGGTGGGCTCGACGCCCAGGAGCCGCACCAGCCGGTTGGCCAGGGCGTTGAGGCAGGTGATCACGGGCCGCAGGAGGGCGGCGAAGCGGGATTGCGGTCCGGCGACGAAGCGGGCCACCTGGAGCGGCCGGGAGACCGCCCAGTTCTTGGGCACGAGTTCGCCGACGACCATCTGCACGGCCGAGGCCAGCAGCATCCCGACGACGACGCCGACGCCCGGGACGGCCCCCGCGGGCAGTCCGGTGGCGGTGAGAGGCCCGGCGAGCAGCTGCGCGAGGGCCGGTTCGGCGAGCATGCCGACCACCAGGGAGGTGATGGTGATGCCGAGCTGGGTGCCGGAGAGCTGGAAGGAGAGTTCGCGCAGGGCTTCGACGACGGTACGGGCCCGTCGGTCGCCCCCGGCGGCGGCGCGCTCCGCGTCGGGCCTCTCCACGGTGACGAGCCCGAATTCGGCTGCCACGAAGAATCCGTTGGCGAGGATGAGGAGGAAGGCCGCGCCGAGGAGCAGCAGGGGGGTGGTCATGAGGCCGCCGCCTCCGGAAAAGGGGCGGCGCAGGTACTACCGGACGATCCGTCCATTGCTGGAGGGAGTCACTCCTTGGGTCGCAGGAAGAACCCCGCGGGCCCGGGGTGGGGCCGTTGTACGGGCGGGGCGGGGCGCGCGGGGCGCCGCCGCCCACCAGAGTAGACAACAAGGCCCCGCGCCGTGCGGGGGCTCAGCCGCCGCTCGGGGTGTCGTCGCCTCCGGCGCCGCGCGACTCGGCGAGGGAACGCAGGGCGCGGGCGTCGCGGATGGCCTGCTGCTTGGCGAGGCCGGGCTGGATGCCGAGGGCGGGCAGGCTAGTGCCGTCGCTGAGGTCGAGGAAGACCCAGGGGTCGCCGGAGCGCAGATTGACGCGGAGGATCTCCTCCCACGCCAGCCTGCGGGTCCGGGTGAGGTTGACGACGGTGACCCCGGTGTCGTCGGCGGCGACCTTGGGCCTGCTGAGCAGGGCCAGGACGCCGAAGAAGAGCGCCGCGACGAAGACGAAGGTGACCCGGTCGCCCGGGGTGAGCCGCTCCAGCATCAGCGCGATGACCGTGATGACGAGGAACATCGCCAGGCCCGTGCTCAGCAGGACCACCCGGGTGAGGGTGGGCCGGAAGGTTACCGGCAGGGCGGGGAGTTCGGGCCTGGGCGCGGACATCGGGTCTTCTCTCGGGGAGTGCGGGCGGCCTGGGCCGTCAGAGGCGGCAGGCGTGGATGGCCGTGGTGAGGATGGCGCGGGCGCCGAGCTCGTACAGGTCGTCCATGATCCGCTGCGCCTCCTTGGCGGCGACCATGGAGCGGACGGCGACCCAGCCCTCGTGGTGCAGCGGGGAGATGGTCGGCGACTCCAGGCCGGGAGTGAGGGCGACGGCGCGCTCCAGGTGCTCGACGCGGCAGTCGTAGTCCATCATCACGTAGGACCGGGCGACCAGGACGCCCTGGAGACGGCGGAGGAACTGCTGCACCTTGGGGTCGTCGGCGGGGGCGCCGTTGCGGCGGATGACGACGGCCTCGGAGGTCATGATCGGCTCGCCGATCACTTCGAGTCCGGCGTTGCGCAGGCTGGTGCCGGTCTCCACCACGTCGGCGATGACCTGGGCGACGCCCAGCTCGATGGCGGTCTCCACGGCGCCGTCGAGGTGGACGACGGACGCCTTGACGCCCGCCTCGGCGAGGTGGGCGGCGACGATGCCCTCGTAGGAGGTGGCGATCGTCATGCCGTCGAAGTCCTGCGGGCCCGCCGCGGTGCCGGGCTTGGTGGCGTAGCGGAAGGTGGAGCGGGCGAAGCCGAGCTGGAGGATCTCCTCGGCGTCGGCCTCGGAGTCCAGCAGCAGGTCGCGGCCGGTGATGCCGATGTCGAGCTTGCCGGAGCTGACGTAGATCGCGATGTCCCGGGGGCGGAGGTAGAAGAACTCGACCTCGTTCGAGGGGTCGACCAGGACCAGTTCCTTGGACTCCTTGCGCTGCTGGTAGCCGGCCTCATGGAGCATCGCCATCGCAGGCCCGGAGAGTGAACCCTTGTTGGGGACGGCGATGCGCAGCATGAGGTCGGCTTCCTTCGTGCGGAGGGAGTGTGCGGGCTGTTTCGCGGCGGGTGTGCCGGGGCCGGTCGCGGAGACCGGTGCGGGGGCCTGCTCAGAGATGGGCGTAGACGTCGTCGAGCGAGATGCCGCGGGCGACCATCATCACCTGGACGTGGTACAGCAGCTGGGAGATCTCCTCGGCGGCGGCTTCCTTGCCCTCGTACTCGGCGGCCATCCAGACCTCGGCGGCCTCTTCGACGACCTTCTTGCCGATGGCATGCACGCCCTTGCCCACCAGTTCGGCGGTGCGCGAGGTGGAGGGGTCGCCTTCGGCGGCCTTGAGCTGGAGCTCGGCGAAGAGCTCTTCGAAGGTTTTGTCAGCCATGATGGTCCTCAGAATACGGGGTCGCGCAAGGGCGCTCAGCGCCAGGGTTCATTGACGGTCCGCAGGGTGGCCGCGGTGGCCACGGCGGCGGTGACCGCTTCGTGCCCCTTGTCCTCGTTGGACCCTTCGAGGCCGGCGCGGTCGAGCGCCTGCTCCTCGGTGTCGCAGGTCAGTACGCCGAAGCCGACGGGAACACCGGTGTCGACGGTGACCTGGGTGAGGCCGAGGGTGACGCCCTGGGAGACGTACTCGAAGTGGGGGGTGCCGCCGCGGATGACCACGCCGAGGGCGACGATCGCGTCGTAGCCGCGTCCGGCGAGGACCTTGGCGACGACGGGCAGCTCGAAGCTTCCCGGGACGCGCAGCAGGGTCGGCTCGTCGATGCCCAGCTCGTGCAGGGCGCGCAGGGCGCCGTCGACGAGTCCGTCCATGACCTTCTCGTGCCACTGGGCCGCGATCACGGCCACGCGCAGGTCGCCGCAGTTGCGTACGGACAGTTCGGGTGCACCCTTGCCGCTCATGTCTCTCCTGTTGTTCGTGTCGCTCGTCGCGTCGGTGTGTTGGTGGTGGCTACTGGTTGGCGCAGGTCGAGGCGGCGCCGTCGAGCCAGGGCAGGTCGTGGCC
Source organism: Streptomyces sp. NPDC091649 (assembly GCF_044756785.1). Taxonomy (NCBI): domain Bacteria; kingdom Bacillati; phylum Actinomycetota; class Actinomycetes; order Kitasatosporales; family Streptomycetaceae; genus Streptomyces; species Streptomyces sp. NPDC091649. Next base: position 74,381 of record NZ_JBIVTR010000007.1, read on the forward strand.
CATGCGGTCGCGCTTGGTGCGCAGGTAGCGCAGGTTGTGTTCGCCCGCCTGGACGGGCATGGGCTCCCGGCCGGTGACGGCGATGCCGTGGCGGACGACGGCCGCGGTCTTCTCGGGGTTGTTGGTCATCAGCCGCAGGCTGCGCACGCCGAGGTCCGTGAGGATCTGGGCGCCGGCCGCGTAGTCGCGGGCGTCGGCGGGCAGGCCGAGCTCCAGGTTGGCGTCGAGGGTGTCGACGCCGCGCTCCTGGAGTTCGTACGCGCGCAGCTTGGAGAGCAGGCCGATGCCGCGTCCCTCGTGGCCGCGGAGGTAGACGACGACGCCCCGGCCCGCTTCGGTGACGCGCCGCATGGAGGCGTGCAGCTGGGGGCCGCAGTCGCAGCGCTGGGACTGGAAGATGTCGCCGGTCAGGCACTCGGAGTGGATGCGGACGAGGACGTCCTCGCCGTCCGCGATGTCGCCGTGGACCAGGGCGACGTGCTCGACGCCGTCGACGCTGGAGCGGTAGCCGTACGCGGTGAAGTCGCCGAACGTGGTGGGCAGCCGGGTCTCCGCCTCGCGGTGGACGGTGGGCTCGCTGCTGCGGCGGTAGGCGATCAGGTCCTCGATGGAGATGATCGTCAGGCCGTGCTTGCGGGCGAAGGGGACCAGCTCCGGCAGCCGCAGCATGACGCCGTCCTCGCCCGCGATCTCGACGATGGCCCCGGCGGGGCGGAGCCCGGCGAGCCGGGCGAGGTCGACGGCGGCCTCGGTATGGCCGTCGCGGACGAGAACGCCGCCGGAGCGGGCGCGCAGCGGGAAGACGTGGCCGGGGCGGACGAAGTCGCCGGGGCCGGCGACGCCGCCCGCGAGCATCCGCAGGGTGGCGGCGCGGTCGGCGGCGGAGATGCCGGTGGTGACGCCGTGCGCGGCGGAGGCGTCGACGGAGACGGTGAACGCGGTCCGCATCGACTCGGTGTTGTGCTCGACCATCTGAGGGAGCTCCAGGCGGTCCAGCTCGTCGCTCTCCATGGGCGCGCAGATCAGACCGCGGCACTCGCTCATCATGAAGGCGACGATCTCGGGGGTGGCCTTCTCGGCGGCGATGACGAGGTCGCCCTCGTTCTCGCGGTCCTCGTCGTCCACGACGACGACGGGCCGGCCGGCGGCGATGTCGCGGACGGCCTGCTCGACCGGGTCCAGGGAGAGGTCCTGGGCGAGCGGGTCGTGGCCGGGGTGCAACCAGGTGGGCTGGGCAGTCATGCCGTGGCTCCTTCCAGAGCGGGTGTCCGCGTACGCAGCCACCAGTCGCGCATCCCCCACAGGACGAGGGCGCCGTAAATGACGTAGACGAAGCCGGAGAAGGCGAATCCGTTGGCGAAGTTCAGCGGGACGCCGACGAGGTCGACCAGCAGCCAGGCGAACCAGAACTCGACCATGCCGCGCGCCTGGGCGTACATCGCGACGACGGTGCCGACGAAGATGTACGCGTCCGGCCACGGGTCCCAGGACAGCGACGGGAAGGCCGTGAACAGGCCGCCGACGGCGAGGGTCCCCAGAGCGGCGGCGCCGATCAGCACGCCGCGCTCGCGCCAGGTGGCGAAGCGGACGGCTATGGAACCGTCCTGGGCCTGCCGCCTGCCGCGGTTCCAGGACCACCAGCCCCACAGGGCGACGACGATCACGACCAGTTGCTTGCCCGCGCTGCCGGAGAGGTGCGCGGAGGCGAAGGCGACGAGCAGGATCACGCCGGACAGGAGCTGGGCGGGCCAGGTCCAGATCGAGCGCCGCCAGCCGAGGGCCAGGGCGATCAGGCCGACGAGGTTGCCGATCATGTCCGACCACTTGATGTGCTGGCCGAACACGGTGAAGGCTTCGGAGTTGAGCCAGTTCGCGAGGTTCATCGCCGGTCCTGTCCGGCCCGGTCGCCGAGCAGCCGCTCGACGTACTTGGCGAGGACGTCCACCTCCAGGTTGACCGGGTCGCCGGGCTGTTTGCGGCCGAGCGTGGTCAGGGCGAGGGTGGTGGGGATGAGGCTGATGGTGAAGTGATCGGTCCCGGCGTCGACGACGGTGAGGCTCACGCCGTCGACGGTGATGGAGCCCTTCTCCACCACGTAACGGGTCAGCTCGGGCGGCAGGGAGACCTTGACGATCTCCCAGTGCTCGGAGGGGGTGCGCTCCACGATGGTGCCGGTGCCGTCCACGTGGCCCTGGACGATGTGCCCGCCGAGCCGGCCGCCGAGCGCCATCGGGCGCTCCAGGTTGACCCCGGAGCCGGTGGTGAGCGCGCCGAGGCTGGAGCGCTTCAGCGTCTCGGCCATCACGTCGGCGGTGAACTCGCCGTCGCCGGTGTCCACGACGGTGAGGCAGACGCCGTTCACCGCGATGGAGTCGCCGTGCCGGGCCCCCTCGGTGACGACGGGGCCGCGCAGCCGGAAGCGGGAGGCGTCCTCCAGCTGCTCCACGGCGGTGACCTCACCCAGTTCTTCGACGATTCCGGTGAACACTCAGTTTCCCTTCCGAGCAGGAGCGGGGACGGCGGTGACGCGCAGGTCGGGGCCGATCGGCACGGTCTCGGTCACATCGAGGCGCAACGCCCCGGAGATGGTGGAGATTCCGGCGTCGGCGAGGGCGGCGGGGCCCGCGCCGAGCAGCACCGGGGCGAGATAGCCGACGACCTTGTCGACCGTCCCGGCGGCGACGAACGCGCCGGCGAGGGTAGGTCCGCCTTCGAGGAGTACGGAGCGGACGCCGCGGGTGTGCAGGGCCGCGAGGAGGGCGTGGAGGTCCAGGCCGGGTCCGGCGGCGGCGCGGGGCAGGCGCAGCACCGCGGCTCCGGGGAGGTGGCCGACCGGGGCGTCCTCGGCGACGGCGACCAGGGTGGGCGCCGTGTCGTCCAGGACCCGGGCGCCGGGCTTCACGGCGGTGGCGTTCGTGTCGACGACGACCCGCAGCGGCTGGGTGGCGCCGTCGATGCCGCGTACGCCCAGCTGGGGGTCGTCGGTGCGGGCGGTGCCGGAGCCGACGATCACCGCGTCGGCCTCGGCGCGCAGCCGGTGGACGTCGGCGCGGGCCTCGGGCGAGGTGATCCAGCGGCTGGTCGCGTCGGCGGCGGCGATCCGGCCGTCGAGGGTGGCGGCGTACTTCCACAGGACGTACGGCCGCCCGAGGCGCACCGAGGTCAGCCAGGCGGCGTTGCCCGCCTCCGCCTCGTCGGCGAGGAGGCCCTGCTCGACCCGGACCCCGGCGCGGCGCAGGGTGTCGCCGCCGCCGGCGGCACCCGGGTCCGGGTCGCCGACCGCGTACACGACGCGGCTGATCCCGGCGGTCAGGAGCGCCTGGGCGCAGGGGCCGGTGCGGCCGGTGTGGTCGCAGGGTTCGAGGGTGACGTAGGCGGTGCCGCCGCGGGCCCGGCCGCCGGCCGCGCGCAGGGCGTGGACCTCGGCGTGCGGCTCTCCGGCGCGCTGGTGGAAGCCTTCGCCGACCGGGGCTCCGGCGGCGTCGGTGATCACACAGCCGACGACCGGGTTGGGGCTGGTGGAGCCGAGACCGCGCGCCGCGAGCGTGATCGCTCGGCGCATGGCGGTGATGTCGGCTGCGGTGTCCACCGGGTCCTCCTGCCTCTTCGGGCACGGACTCCGGGGCCTGTCGATGACGACAGATAGAGCGGCTCATCAGGGAAAACGCCGGAATCCCGAGGACGGGAACGCCAGGAACGCACGGTGTCCCGGGAGATTCCCGGCCATGCGTCCGCCGACGGCGGCGTACCGATGACAACCCGCCGCGCACTGCCTCCCATCCGGACTTTAACCGTCGGTCCAGGAATCTCACCTGGTCAACCGGCCGCTGGCTGCGGACGGGTCGCGGACTGTAACCGCCGGTTCGGAATTGCACCGACCCCGGAGTGCGCTGCTACTGGTACGGAACCAGTCTGCCACGTGGGCCGCACGGCCATGCGGGTGAGCGCTGTGGGCTGGGTCACAGAACGGGTGGCGCGTTCCGGGCGGCGAGAAATCGACAGGAATGTTGACCGCTAAAGGTCCATACCTATTGACGCACTGGTCTAGTCCTCTTAATCTCTGCGTCACCTCCGAGGTTTCGGTCCGCCGGTGTGCGCACACCAGGACCCCGACACGACCCACCCCCTTTTTTTGCCAGTTGTGTTCTGCCGACCTCCCCAGGAGGAACGACCACATGCTGTCCCCCACCCGAGCGAGAGCCACCCTGCTCGCCGCCGGCGCCGCCGTCGCCGGACTGCTGATGAGCTCACTCGCCGCAGGCCCCTCGGCCGCCGCCGACCAGACCTCCTGTCGCCCCGACGGGCTCTACCGGACCCCCGGTGTCGACGTCCCCTACTGCTCCGTCTACGACGCCGACGGGCGCGAGAAGATGGGCGCCGACCACAAGCGCCGCGTCATCGGCTACTTCACCAACTGGCGTACCGGCAAGGACGGCAAGGACGCCTACCTCGTCCCGGACATCCCCTGGGACAAGGTCACGCACCTCAACTACGCCTTCGCGCACGTCGACGGTTCCAACAAGCTCTCGGTCGGCCCCGACAGCGCCGACAACGCCTCCACCGGCATGACCTGGCCCGGTGTCGCGGGCGCGGAGATGGACCCGGCGCTGCCCTACAAGGGGCACTTCAACCTGCTGACCAAGTACAAGAAGAAGCACCCGGACGTGAAGACCCTGGTCTCCGTGGGCGGCTGGGCCGAGACGGGCGGCTACTTCGGCCCCGACGGCGAGCGCGTCGACTCGGGCGGCTTCTACTCGATGGCGACCAACGCCGACGGATCGGTCAACCAGGCGGGCATCGACACCTTCGCCGACTCGGCCGTCGACTTCATCAAGAAGTACGGCTTCAACGGGGTCGACATCGACTACGAGTACGCGACGTCGATGAAGGACGCGGGCAACCCGCTGGACCACACGCTGTCCAACGGCCGCCGCGCAGGACTGGTCAAGGGCTACGACGCCCTGATGAAGACACTGCGCGAGAAGCTCGACCGCGCGGGCGCCGCCGACGGCAAGCACTACCTGCTGACCGTCGCCGCCCCCTCCTCCGGCTACCTGCTGCGGGGCATGGAGACGTACCAGATGCAGAAGTACCTGGACTACGTCAACATCATGTCCTACGACCTGCACGGCGCCTGGAACGAGTACGTCGGCCCGAACGCCTCCCTGTTCGACGACGGCAAGGACGCCGAACTGGCGCAGGCGAGCGTGTACTCCACCTCGCAGTACGGCGGCACCGGCTACCTCAACACCGACTGGGCCTACCACTACTTCCGCGGCTCGATGCCGGCCGGCCGGATCAACATCGGCCTGCCGTACTACACCCGCGGCTTCAAGAACGTCCAGGGCGGCACCGACGGCCTGTGGGGCAGGGCGGCCACGACCGACTGCCCGGCGGGCGCGGGTCTGACCAAGTGCGGTGACGGCGCGGTCGGCATCGACAACCTGTGGCACGACAAGGACACCGACGGCAAGGAATCACCGGCCGGCTCCAACCCCATGTGGCACGCGAAGAACCTGGAGAAGGGCATCGTCGGCGACTACGTCACCGACTACGGCTTCCCCGCGGACACCCGTCTCACCGGAACGTACGCCCGTAAGTACGACTCCACGCTGGTCGCCCCGTGGCTGTGGAACGCACAGAAGAAGGTGTTCCTCTCCACCGAGGACGAGCAGTCGGTGAAGGCCAAGGCCGACTACGTCGTGGACAAGGGCATCGGCGGCACGATGATCTGGGAGCTGGCGGGCGACTACGGGTGGAACGCGGCGAAGGGCCAGTACGAGACCGGCTCCACGCTGACCACCGCGATGTACGACGCCTTCAAGTCGGCCACCCCGTACGGCGCGAAGCGCTCCACGATCGACCTGCCCACCCAGGCCGTGAACATCGACGTCTCCTTCGGGCAGTTCCCGCTGGGCGACTCCAACTACCCGATCAGCCCCAAGCTGAAGATCACCAACCGTACCGAGGCCACGCTGCCCGGCGGTACGGAGTTCCAGTTCGACTACTCCACCTCCGCCCCGGCCAACGCCAAGGACCAGTCCGGGTTCGGCACCACGATCATCCGCAGCGACCACACGGCGGCCAACAACATCGGCGGGCTCAAGGGCGACTACAACCGCGTCTCGCTGAAGCTCCCGGCCTGGCAGACGCTCGCCCCGGGCGCCTCGGTGGAGCTGGACTTCGTCTACTACCTGCCCACCTCCACCCCGTCGAACTGGACCGTGACCTTCGGCGGGAAGTCCTACTCCCTCGCCGGCGACCTGGCCCGCGGCACCACCGTGGTGGAGCCCGGCACCGGAACCGACCCGACGCCGACGCCGGACCCGACCGGCCCGACGCCGACCCCGACCCCGACTCCGACGGAGCCGGGCAGCAGCTGCTCGGCTCCGGCCTGGAACGCGACCACCGAGTACGGCGGCGGCTCCACCGTCAGCCACGACGGCCACCAGTGGAAGGCGTCGTGGTGGACGAAGGGCGAGACGCCCGGATCCACCGGCCAGTGGGGCGTCTGGAAGGACCTCGGCGCCTGCTGACCCCGCTCCACCCACGTCCCGGCGGCGGGCGGACCTTCCCGTTCGCCGCCGGGTCAACCGCGACGGCCACCGGCCCCGGCGTCCACCGCCGGGGCCGGTGGCCGTCGCACGAGACGGGGGCCGTGGGGGGGGTGGCCGCTGCCCGGGGCCGTGGCCCTGGCCGGGAGGCGAAAACCCGTGGCGATGGCCGGGACGCGGGGCCGGTGGCCGGAAGGCGGGGGCCGTGGCCGTGGCCGGAAGGCTGACCGGCCGTGGCCGGAAGGCGGGGCCCGTGGCCGGGCCCGCCCTCGGCCGACCAGCCCCGGCCGGCCCCCGGCCGGCCCTCGGCCGGTCAGCCCTCCGGGGCGAACAACGCGTCCTGCGCCGCGTCCCGGGCTGTGATCAGCGCCCCGCGCAGCACGGCCCCGTCGCCCAGCGAACCGGCGCGGACCTCGGTGCGCAGGGGGGACATCGCCGCCAGCCGCTGCTCGACCCGGGCGGCGAGCGCCGCTCCGCCCGCATGGCCGACGGCCCCCGCGAGAAGGACGCAGCCGGGGTCGAGCACCGAGACCACGGCGGCGGCTCCGAGGGCCAGGCGGTCCGCCAGCTCCTTCAGGAACGGCTCGCCGGCCTCCCCCGCCTCCAGCGCGGTCCGCACCGCGTCCACGGCCGCCGCCTCCTCCCGTCCGTCGGCCACCGCGCCGAGGTCCAAGCGTCCGTGGCCGGCGGCGAGTTCGCACAGGGCGGCGGAGCCCGCCAGGGAGTGGAAACCGCCGTCGCAGTTGACCGCCGAGGGCAGCCCGCTCGCCCCGGGGACGGGGAGGAAACCGATCTCCCCCGCGCCTCCCGAAGCGCCCTGACGCAGCGCTCCGTCCAGCATCACGGCGGCGCCGATCCCCTGGCCGAGCCAGAACAGCACGAAGGTCTCCCGGTCGCGGGCGGCGCCCTCCCGGTGTTCCGCGACGGCCGCGAGGTTGGTCTCGTTCTCCACCAGGACGGTGGCGGGCAGCCGCCGCTGGAGCTCCCGGACCAGGCCCCGGTGCCAGGCCGGCAGGCCGGTGCTGTCGCGCAGCTCGCCGGTGACGGGGTCGATGAGACCCGGCGCTCCGACCCCGACGCTGTGCAGCGGTACGGATCCGGCGGCGCGGGCGGTGCGCTCCAGGAGGGCGACGGCCCGCTCGACGGCGGGTCCGGTGCCGGTGTCGCCGCCGATGGGCAGGGAGCCCTCGGCGAGGGTGGCCCCCAGCAGGTCGGTGACGACCACGCTGACGCTTCCCAGGCGCACGTCGAGCGCCGCGAGATGGGCCCGGTCGGCGACGATCCCGTACAGCCGGGCGTTGGGTCCGCGGCGGACGGCCCCCGACTCGCCCACGACCTGGATCAGCCCGGCTCCCTGGAGCCGCTCGACGAGGTCGGCGACGGTGGGGCGGGAGAGTCCGGTCAGCTTCTTGAGCTGGGTGGCCGTCAGCGGGCCATCCTGCTGGAGCAGCCGCAGGGCGAGCCGGTCGTTGATGGCCCGAGCCGTGCTCGGTGATGCGGGCATACGGGAATCCTTCCAGATCGCCGCCCCGGCGTTTCCCGGGCCGCGAGAAAGAACTATTTATCAGGCAGGGTTCCTGATAGTTTACGCCCCGCATCGTCGCACGGAGGCGCCGGGACAGTCGGCATCCGGGAATTCCCAGGGGAGGGACACGACGGCATGACGAACGACTCGACCGTCACGGTCTACAGCACGGAGCAGGTACGGCGGGCGCGGATCGCCATCGCCGCGGTCTTCGCCGTCCACGGGGCGGTGACCGGCAGCTTCGCCACCCGGGTGCCGTGGATCCAGGATCACGCGGGGGTGAGTGCGGGCCAGCTCGGCCTGGCGCTCGCCTTCCCGGCGATCGGCGCGTCGGTCGCGATGCCGCTCGCCGGCCGGATCAGCCACCGGTTCGGCGCGCGGACCGCCCTGCGGGGGCTGCTGGCGCTGTGGACCCTGGCGCTGATCCTGCCCGCGCTCGCACCGAACCTGCTCACCCTCTGCGCGGCACTGTTCGCCTACGGGGCGACGGCGGGGATGTCCGACGTGGCCATGAACGCGCTCGGCGTCGAGGTGGAGAACCGCCTCGACAAGTCGATCATGTCGGGCCTGCACGGGATGTGGAGCGTGGGCACGCTGGTAGGTTCGGCGGCGGGCACGGTCGCCGCCCACACCGCGACCGACGCCCGCCTCCACCACGTCATCGCGGCCGTGGTGCTCACGGCGCTGGGGCTGATCGCCTGCCGGGGCGTCCTCGACCTCCAGAGCCGGCCGGACGAGGAGCCGCCGCCGCGTTTCACCCTGCCGCCGAAGTCGGCCCTGGTCATCGGGGCGATCGGTTTCTGCGCGGTGTTCGCCGAGGGGGCGAGCCTGGACTGGTCGGCGGTCTACCTCCGGGACGTCCTGGACAGCTCGGACGGCCTCGCGGCGGCGTCCACCACGGCGTTCGCCCTGACGATGGCGGTGGCCCGGATAGCCGGGGACCGGATCGTCGACCGGTTCGGCGCGGTCCGCACGGTGCGCTCCGGCGGACTGCTGGCCACCGCGGGCGGGCTGCTGGTCGTGTTCTCGCCCACCCCGGCCGCCGCGATGTGCGGCTTCGGGCTGCTGGGCCTCGGTGTGGCGGTCGTGGTCCCGCTCGCCTTCGCCGCGGCGGGGCGCAGTGGACCGAACCCGAGCCAGGCCATCGCGGGCGTCGCCACCATCACGTACACCTCGGGGCTGATCGCCCCCTCCGCGATCGGCTCGCTGGCCGAGGCGACCTCGCTGGTGGTGTCGTTCGGCGTGGTGACGGTGCTGGCCTTCGGCCTGGTGCTGGGCGCCGGGGTGCTGCGGTCGGCCGACCGCAAGGTCACCGGCTCGACGGTCGGGGGCGGCGCGGCGGCGAAGAGCTCCTCCACCGGAGGCTGACCCGGGCCCGGGGCGGGCCCTGGTCCGGGGCCTTCCGCCCCGCACGGCGGCCCCGGGCGCACGCGCGGACGGTGGAGGGAGCGCGGTACACGGCGGGGAGGCGGGCCGCGGCGGGCGACCTCCGCGCACCCACCGCCCGCCGTCCCACTACCATGGCGCTGATCTTTTCCGCAGGTGAACACCGAACACCGGGTCGCAGACCGGCCGGCACACCGAGCAGACCTTCAGGGAGCAACCATGAGCCTCGGCGTGCGCTGGACCTTGCACGGTGACGGGAAGACACCGGCGCCCGGGGCGGTGGTCCGCCCCGACGAGCGGCTCTCCTGGCCCCGTACGTTCGGACTCGGCGCCCAGCACGTGGTCGCGATGTTCGGGGCGTCGTTCGTCGCGCCGGTCCTGATGGGCCTCGACCCGAATCTCGCGATCATGATGTCCGGCGTCGCGACCGCGATCTTCCTGCTGGCGACCAAGGGCCGGGTTCCCAGCTACCTGGGCTGCTCGCTGTCCTTCGTCGGCGTCGCGGCCACGATCCGGGCGAGCGGCGGGGACGTCGCCACCATCACGGGCGCGGTGTTCGCGGTCGCGGTGGCCCTGTTCCTCGTGGGCCTCGCCGTGCAGCGGTTCGGCGCCCGGATCATCCACGCGGCGATGCCGCCGGTGGTGACGGGCGCGGTGGTGATGCTGATCGGCTTCAACCTGGCGCCGGTGACCGCGTCGACGTACTGGCCGCAGGACCAGTGGACGGCCCTGGCGGTGATGCTGTTCACCGGCCTGGCCGTGGTGTGCCTGCGCGGCTTCCTCTCACGGATCGCGATCTTCCTGGGGCTGGTCTTCGGGTACGTGCTGTCCTGGGTCCTGGACCTCGTGTTCGGGAAGATCCACTCCCCGCTGGGCGGTGGCGCCGCCACCGACCACTGGCGCCTCGACCTGTCCGCCGTCGGTTCCGCTGACTGGATCGGGCTGCCGTCCTTCCACGCGCCGAGCTTCGAGTGGTCCGCGATCCTGGTGGCCCTGCCCGTGGTGATCGCGCTGGTGGCGGAGAACGCCGGGCATGTGAAGGCCGTGGGCGAGATGACCGGCGACTCGCTGGACGACAAGCTCGGCACCGCCATCGCGGCGGACGGCGCCGCGTCGATGCTCTCCACCGCCGTGGGCGGGCCGCCCAACACCACGTACTCCGAGAACATCGGCGTGATGGCCGCCACCCGCGTCTACTCCACCGCGGCGTACTGGGCGGCGGCCTGCTTCGCCCTCCTCTTCGGCCTGTGTCCCAAGTTCGGCGCGGTCGTCGCCGCGATCCCGGGCGGGGTGCTCGGCGGCATCACCGTGATCCTCTACGGGATGATCGGTCTGCTCGGAGCCCAGATCTGGCTCAACGGCCGGGTGGACCTGCGCAATCCGCTCAACCTGGTCCCGGCCGCCGCGGGCATCATCATCGGCGTCGGCGGGGTCAGCCTGAAGATCACCGACAACTTCGAGCTGGGCGGCATCGCGCTCGGCACGATCGTCGTGATCACCGGCTACCACGTGCTGCGGGCCTTCGCCCCGGCCCACCTCAAGACGCAGGAACCGCTGCTGGACTCCGGCACTTCCACGTACGACGAGGACTCGGACGAAGAGGGCGCGGACGGAGAGGGCGCGGGGCCCGGGAAGCACTGATCCCGCCGCGGGGGCGCGGCCGGCGGCACGGCGGACAGTCCGGCGGGGCGGTCTCCGCTCCCCCGGCCGCCGCGCTCTGCCCGCTCTCCCCCCGGCCGCCACGCCCTGCCGTCCGGTCCCCCGGCTCAGTCCTCCGGAAGCTCGACCGGGGCGATCTCGTCGAAGACGTCGCCGGGACCGGGGTTCGTCGCGTCGGTCGAGCCGCCGAACTGGTGCATGACGCCCCACACCGCGTTCAGCGCGGTCTGCACCGCGCCCTCGGCCCAGCCGGCCGTCCAGGAGATGTCGTCGCCCGCCAGGAACAGGCCCCGCTTGTCGGCGGGCAGCCGGTCCTGCATGAAGTGGGTGAACAGCCGCCGCTGGTAGCGGTAGTGGCCGGGCAGGTTCGCCTTGAACGCGCCCATGAACCAGGGCTCGTTCTCCCAGGAGACGGTGACCGGGTTGCCGATGATGTGGCTCCGGATGTCGACGTTCGGGTAGATCTCCCCGAGCGACTTGAGCATGACCTCCATGCGCTCCTGCGGGGAGAGCGGCAGCCACTTCAGGCTGTCGTCGCACCAGGTGTAGGAGAGGCAGATGACGGCGGGCCTGTCCGGCCCGTCGTCCAGGAGGTACGTCCCCCGGGTCATCCGGTCGGTCAGCGTCATCGACAGAGTGTCGCGGCCGGTGGGGTTGCCCTGGCCGTCGACGGCCTCGTCCAGCCAGAACGGCCGGTCGACCGGGACGAACAGCTTGGACGACTCCATGTAGTGGGTGCGCTCCATCGCCGTCCAGTGGTCGATCGGGAAGAGCGCGTCATCGCAGTCGACCTTGGAGAGCAGCAGCCAGGACTGCCCGGTGAAGACGGCGGCCGGGAAGGTGCGGATGTCCCCGGTGGCGTCGGTGACCGTGATGCGGTTGCCCGCGGTGCGGGTCAGCCGGGTGACGGCGGGGCGGGGCTCGCCCTCGTGCAGGGACGCCAGCGAGGTGCCGAGCGGCCAGTGGACGATCTTCTGCGGCTCCCGGTCCCACAGGCGCAGCGGGAGCTGCTGGCTGCCTCCGACGATGCCGCGGTGGTGGTCGTCGGCCTCGGTGTAGACGACGCGCAGGATCTCCAGGATGGAGTTGGGGAAGTCGGTGTCCCAGCCGCCGGTGCCGAAGCCGACCTGGCCGAAGATCTCGCGGTGCCGGAAGGACTTGAAGGCGTCGGAGTCGCAGAGGAAACCGTAGAAGGTCTGGTTGTCGAGCCGCTCCACGAGCTGCGCCCAGATCTCCCGGATGCGCGGGACGTCACGCTCGCGCAGCGCCCGGTTCATGTCGGAGAAGTCGGCGCCCTCCTCCAGACACGCGTTCCACGCCTCGGCCACGTCGCGGTAGACCTGCGGCAGGTCGTCGATGGTCTCGGCGTAGTGGGACTCGCCCTTGAGGTCCACGACGGTCGAGGGCGTGGCCGGGGAGAGCGGGTTGGGGAAGGGCCGGGTCTCCAGGCCCACCAGGTCGATGTAGTGCTGGAGCGCCGTGGAGGAGGGCGGGAAGCGCATCGCGCCCATCTCGGCGGTGAGCGAGGGGTCGCAGCCGTCGAAGCCGACGGTGCGCAGCCGGCCGCCGATCCGGTCGGCCTCGTAGACGACGGGCTTGAGGCCCATCTTCATCAGCTCGTAGGCGGTGATGATCCCCGACAGCCCGCCGCCGATGACGGCGACCTCCCGGCCGTGCTCGGTCGCCGGTATCTGCCCGAGGCCCGCGGGGTGGGCGAGGAAGTCGTCGTACGCGTACGGGAAGTCCGGCCCGAACATGGTGATCGGCGGGGCTGCCGCGTCGGTGTGCTGGACGGCGTTGGGCACCGTGGACGTCATGGGGTGAGGACTCCTTGCGCGGTACGGAGGAAGAGGCGGGGCGGGCTCGGGCCGGGGGTGTCCGACCATTCCGTGTGGATCAGCGGGCGTCGTCCGGTGCGGTGCGTCGCAAGGCGTCGGAGCGTCCTCATCGCGGAGCGATGCGGGCGTCACGGCAACGCCGCGAGGTGCCGCGCCGGACGACGCCCGCCCACGCGGAATGGTCAGACACTCCCCAGGGAGCCGTACATACCGGGGCGACGGTCGTGCAGATAGGGGTTGGCGGCGCGCGAGGCGGCCAGGAACTCCGGGTCCACCTCGCCGACGACGAGTTCCTCGCCGCGTCCGGCGCGGGTGCGCACGGTGCCGTCGGGGCCGGCCAGGCAGCTGAGTCCGACGAACTCGAACTCGCCTTCCGGGCCCGTGCGGTTGACGTACGCCACGTACAGCTGGTTCTCGAAGGCCCGTACGGGGACGACGGATTCGGCGACGTACTGGAAGGGGTGCATCTGCGCGGTGGGCACCAGCAGCAGGTCGGTGCCGGCCAGGGCGTGCGCCCGGACGTTCTCCGGGAACTCGACGTCGTAGCAGATCAGCAGGCCGATCCGGAGGCCGTCGAGGTCGGCCTGGACGACGGGCAGGTCGCCGGGGGTGAACCACTCCCGCTCGAAGCAGCCGAAGAGGTGGGTCTTGCGGTAGTTCGCCAGCCGGGCGCCGTCGGGGCCGATGAGCTGGGACGCGTTGAAGATCCGCTCCCCGTCGCGCTCCGGGTAGCCGTAGAGGACGGCGAGGCCGTGGCGTACGGCGATCTCGGCGACGGCCTCGGCGCCGGGGCCGTCGGCGGGCTCGGCCAGTTCGGGGACGGCGTCGCCGATGGCGTATCCGGTGAGGAACAGCTCGGACGAGACCAGCAGCCGGGCTCCCGCGCCGGCGGCCCGTGCGGCGGCCTCGTCCAGCGTCTTCAGGTTCTCGGCGACGGCGCCGGGACGTCCGGAACTCTGGAGCAGGGCGGTGCGCAACGACGGCATGGCTGACCTCGGACGGTGCGGGCGGGGTGGGGAGACGTATTGACGCTACGCGGCCCGGATCGGGCCGGACAAGGCGCGAGCGTTGCGCATCAACCGTCGATTCGTTGCGCGGGGAGGGCCACGCCCGGCGAATCGTTGCGTGGAGCGTCACCGCAGGTCAGCGGGGTGATGTGCGCCACTGTTCTAGGCTGGCGGGCCCTCCGCCGAATACCGCCGCAGCAGCGGCGAAAGCACCAGGACGGACTTGGTCCGCTCGACGTACGGCTCCCCCGCGATCCGCTCCAGCACCTGCTCGAAGTGGCGCATGTCGGCGGCGAAGACCTGCACCACGGCGTCCGCCTCTCCGGTCACCGTGGAGGCCGAGGCGATCTCCGGATAGCGGGCGAGGCCCTGCTTGATGGCGTCCGGGGAGGTGTTGCGGCTGCAGTAGATCTCGATGAACCCCTCGGTCTCCCAGCCGAGTGCCGCCGGGTCGACCCGCACGGTGAAGCCGGTGATCGCGCCTTCGGCCCGCAGCCGGTCGACCCGGCGTTTGACGGCGGGTGCGGAGAGGCCGACGATCGCGCCGATGTCGGCGTAGGAGCGCCGGGCGTCTTCGGCGAGGGCGTGGACGATGCGTTCGTCGAGGTCGTTCAGGCGCACGTCGGGCGGTTCACTTCTCTGCGGTGGGTCGGCTTGCGGGAGGCGGCGCGTACCGCCTCCCGCAGTAGACCATGAGCCGCCGTCGCGGGCGTGCTCGGCGCAGGGGGCCGCCCGGCCGGGACCGGGCGGGAGGCCCTCAGAAGGGGAACTGCGAGCGGCCGTGCTGGATGGAGATCCACTTGTGGGTGGTGAACGCCTCGATCATCGAGTCACCGTTCAGCCGGCCGAGGCCGGAGCTCTTCTCGCCGCCGAAGGGGACGATCGGCTCGTCGTGGACGGTGCCGTCGTTGATGTGGATCATGCCGGTGTGGATGCGCTGCCCGACCCGCACCCCGCGCTCGATATTGCCGGTGTGGACGGCGCCGCTGAGTCCGTACGGGGTGTCGTTGGCGATGCGGACGGCCTCGTCCTCGCCGTCGAAGGGCACCAGCAGGGCGACGGGGCCGAAGATCTCCTGCTGCAGGACGGGCGAGTCGGCGGCGAGACCGGTCAGCACCGAGGGGCTGACCAGGTTGCCGTCGGCGCGGCCGTGCAGGAGGGCCGTCGCCCCGGCGGCGACGGTCTGGTCGACGAGCTTGGAGATGGACTCGGCCTGCGAGGAGTTGATCAGCGGGCCGATCTGGGTCGCCGGGTCGGCGGGGTCGCCGACGGTGAGGGAGGCGACCTTGGCGACGAACTTCTCGGTGAACTCGGCCTCGACGGCGCGGTCGACCAGGATGCGGTTGGCGGCCATGCAGACCTGGCCCTGGTGGACGTACCGGCTGAAGACCGCCGCGTCGACGGCGTAGTCCACGTCCGCGTCGTCGAGCACGATCAAGGCGCTGTTGCCGCCGAGTTCGAGGACGGCGCGCTTGAGGTTCCGGGCGCAGACGGTGGCGACGTGGCGGCCGACCTTGTCGGAGCCGGTGAAGGAGATGACCTGCGGGACGGGGTGCTCCAGCAGGGTGTCGCCGATCTCCGCGATGTCGGTGATCACGACGTTCAGCAGTCCGGCGGGCAGCCCGGCGTCCTCGAAGATCTTGGCCAGCAGGGTGCCGCCGCAGACCGGGGTGTTCTGGTGCGGTTTGAGGACGACGGCGTTGCCGAGGGCCAGCGCGGGGGCGACGGACTTGAGGGAGAGCAGGAAGGGGAAGTTGAACGGGCTGATCACACCGACGACCCCGACGGGCACGCGGTAGACGCGGTTCTCCTTGCCCTCGGTCGGCGAGGGCAGGATCTGTCCGGCGGGGCGCAGGGCCAGCTGGATCGCCTCGCGGAGGAACTCCTTGGCCAGGTGCAGTTCGAAGGCCGCCTTCAGCCGGGTGCCGCCGAGCTCGGCGACGATCGCCTCACTGATCTCCGGCTCGCGCTCCTCGACGAGGTGCAGCGCCTTCTCCAGGACGGCCCGCCTGCTGTACGGGTTGGTGTCCGCCCACGCCTGCTGGGCGCGCTCGGCGGCGCGGTACGCCTGGTCGACCTCCTCGGCGGTGGCGACCGGGATCGAGGCGAGCTTCTCGCCGTCGAACGGGTTGAAGTCGATGATGTCCCAGGACCCCTTCCCCGGCCTCCACTCGCCGTCGATGTACTGGTGGGCCAGGTCAGTGAAGAAGGACATGAGATCCCTTACCGCAGAGAGGCAGGCAGCTGAGTGCGCTTCATATTACTTACATTGCAACAGAGTTGAAGCGCGCCCCCGGCCACCTTCCGGGACCGGAAACGACCCCGCCCTCTCCCGTGCTCGGGGCCGGGGAGGGCGGGGTCGTCCGGGTGTGCGGGGGTCAGTTCCAGCTGGCGTGCAGCGGCTTGCCCTCGGCGTATCCGGCGGCGCTCTGGACGCCGACGACCGCCTTCTCGGTGAACTCCGCCAGGGAGCCGGCACCGGCGTAGGTGCAGGCCGAGCGGACTCCGGCGATGATCGAGTCGATGAGGTCCTCGACGCCCGGGCGGGTCGGGTCGAGGAACATCCGCGAGGTGGAGATCCCCTCCTCGAAGAGCGCCTTGCGGGCGCGGTCGTACGCGGACTCCTCCGAGGTGCGGTTCTTGACGGCACGGGCCGAGGCCATCCCGAAGGACTCCTTGTAGAAGCGGCCGTCGGCGGACTGCTGGAGGTCGCCGGGCGACTCGTACGTGCCCGCGAACCAGGAGCCGATCATCACGTTGGACGCGCCGGCCGCGAGCGCCATCGCGACGTCGCGCGGGTGCCGGACGCCGCCGTCCGCCCAGACGTGCTTGCCGTGCTTCTTCGCCTCGGCGGCGCACTCCAGGACCGCGGAGAACTGCGGGCGGCCGACGCCGGTCATCATGCGGGTGGTGCACATGGCGCCCGGTCCCACGCCGACCTTGATGATGTCCGCGCCGGCCTCGATCAGGTCGCGCACGCCTTCGGCGGCGACGATGTTGCCCGCGACGATGGGCACCCGCGGGTCGAGCGCGCGCACGGCCCGGACCGCGCTGATCATGGATTCCTGGTGGCCGTGGGCCGTGTCCACGACGAGGACGTCGGCGCCCGCGTCCAGGAGCTGCCTGGCCTTGCCGGCCACGTCGCCGTTGATGCCGACCGCCGCCGCGATGCGCAGCTTGCCTTCGGCGTCGGTCGCGGGCGTGTAGAGCGTGGCGCGCAGGGCGGCCTTGCGGGTCAGGAGGCCGACGAGGCGTCCTTCCGCGTCGACGGCGGGGGCGAGCTTGCGGTTGGCGCCGTCGAGCTTGTTGAAGGCGTCGCGCGGGTCGATGTCCGCGTCGAGCAGCACCAGGTCCTTGGACATGACCTCGGAGAGCTGGGTGAAGCGGTCGACACCCGTGAGGTCGTGGTCGGTGACGACGCCCACGGGACGGCGGTCGGCGTCGACGACGACGCCCGCGCCGTGGGCGCGCTTGGGCAGCAGCGACAGCGCGTCGGCGACGGTCTGGCCGGGGGCCAGCTCGATCGGGGTGTCGAGGACGAGGTGGCGGGTCTTGACCCAGGAGATGACGTCGGTGACGACCTCGATCGGAATGTCCTGGGGGATGACGACGAGGCCGCCGCGGCGGGCGACGGTTTCGGCCATCCGGCGGCCCGCGATCGCGGTCATGTTGGCGACCACGAGCGGGATGGTGGTACCGGACCCGTCGGGCGACGAGAGGTCCACGCCCTGCCGGGAGCCGACCGCGGAGCGGCCCGGGACCATGAAGACGTCGTCGTACGTGAGGTCGTACGGGACCGCGGGGGACTCTGTGTAGCGACCGGTGCCCGGCTCAAGAAAACGCATAACACTCATTTTTTCATACGAAACGGTGCAGGACGTTTCCACGAAGACACAGCAAAAGACCCCCGCGTTCGTATCTTCCTCCGAAGAGGCGGCCGGGGGCTCCGGGGCAAGTGGAACCTGCCTTACCCACGGACCCTACCCGACCGGGATTCGCATCATTCTTGATCACCATCCCTGGACCGGGTGACAAGGGGTCGGGTAGCTTCAAAGCCGCAGGTCTCGGGGTGTCCGAAACGCCGATCCGGCTCATCGGCAACCCTGGGCACACCGTTTGACCGGAGAGGATCCAGATCCGCCCGTGGACAGCGAACTGCCGGACATCTACTGCCCGTTCCCCCAGCGGACCAACCCGCATGTGGGACACACCCGGGGGCATCTGGACGCCTGGACCAGACGGACGGGGCTGGTCCACCGCGAGTCCGCGAGGCAGCGATTCGAACAAGCCGATTTCGGGGCGTTCGTCGGCATGGTCTACCCGACGGCCGACGAGGAGCACCTCGATCTGGTGGCCGACTGGTTCGTCTGGCTCTTCCTCGTCGACGACCAACTGGACGACGGACACCTCGGCCGGTCTCCCGACCGGGTGAGAAACGTCGTCGACCGGATGCGCGCGGTGGTCGACGGCTCCGCCCCCGAGCCCTTGCCGGGCGAAGAGGTCCCGGCCGCCGTCACCGCCCTGGCCGACCTGTGGAAACGTACGACACCGAACGCGGCCCCGCACTGGCGGACCCGGTTCGCCTGGCACCTGGTCACCTACCTCACGACCGCCACGACCTGGGAGGCGGGAAACCGCGCCCGGAACACGGTGCCCTCGGAGGACACGTACATCGCCAAGCGGCGGCACACCGGGGCCATCCACGTCTGCATGGACCTCATAGAGATCGTGGCGGGGATCGAGGCCCCGGAGTCGCTCCACAACGACCCCCGCTTCATCACCGCCCTGGAAGCCGCCTGCAACCACGTGTGCTGGGCCAACGACGTGTACTCCTTCGAGAAGGAGCAGGTGCTCGGCGAGATCCACAACCTCGTCCACCTGGTCCGCCACCACCGGGGCTTCGGGGAGCAGCAGGCGCTGGACCACGTCGCGGAGCGCCTCGCGATGGAGACCGAGCGGTTCCTCACCGCGGAGGACGAGCTGCTGGAGCTGTATCCGGAGCTGTCCGGGCTGCTGGTGCCCTACCTCGACGGGATGCGGAGCTGGATGCGCGGGAACCTGGACTGGTCACGCCGGACGCCGCGCTACAACCCCGCCGACGTGGGCCAGTACGAGGAGCCCGAGGAGTATCTGGAGGAGACCGTGCTGGGTGTCCCGCCCGCGCGTGCGGAGGCCGCCGTGCCCGGCCCGTGCGCGGCCAAGGCGCCACCGGCCGGCTGAACGGGGCCGGGACGGGCCGGGGGGCCGTGCACCGTATGCGGTGCACGGCCCCCCGGTCCGTCCCGGCCGACGTCATTCCCCGTCGGGGTCGGCCCGGTCCAGCGCCGGGTGGACGCCCGCGGCGGACTCGGTGAGCAGATAGTCGGCCGCGGCGGTGTCCGTCACCAGGCTGGTGACCAGGCCGGAGCGCAGCACCGCGCCGATCGCCGCCGCCTTGCGCTGGCCGCCCGCGATCGCGACCACCTCGGGGATGCGGCGCAGCCGGTCCGCCTCCACGGTGATGCAGCGCTCCCCCAGATCACGGCCGACCCGGCGGCCGTCGGAGTCGAAGAGGTGCGCGGACATCTCGGCGGCGACGCCGAGCGAGGCGTAGTGGGCGCGCTCGGCGTCCGAGAGCATGTCGTGGACCGTGGAGATGCCCGGCTCCCAGGAGCCGATGGAGACGGCCGCGACCGTCACCTTGTCGAAGTACTCGAAGGCGCGGGCGATGCCGGTCTGGTCCCGCAGTGCGGCGGCCGTCGCGGGGTCGGGCAGCAGCATGGGCGCGTAGATGGGGTGCGCCTCGCCGCCGGAGACCTGGGCGGCCCGGCGGACCGCCTCCACCGAGCCGCGCTCGGCGGTGCCAGCGTCGTACACGCCGGTCAGCTGGACGACCGTGCACGGCGGGAGCCGGTCCAGGGCGGCCGCCATGTGGATGGTGGAGCGGCCCCAGGCCAGGCCGAGCACATCGCCCTCGGCCACCAGCTCGCCGAGGAGGTCGGCCGCGACCTCGCCGAGGTTCTCCGGGTCGGGGGCGTCCTCCTGCTCCTCGGCCGGGGACTCGACGACCACCGCGTGCCGCAGCCCGTAGCGGGCGCGCAGGGCGTCGGAGCGTTCGGCGTCCAGCTCGGCCGGCACCCGGATCTCGATGCGTACGAGATCGCGTTCGAGGGCGGTCTCCAGGACCCGGGCCACCTTGAAGCGGCTCACGCCGAACTCCTCGGCGATCTGGATCTTGGACTTGCCCTCCAGGTAGAACCGGCGGGCCATGGCCGCCGCCTGCACCAGCTCCGCAGGTCCCATCCGCATGGCTGACCGACCCGCCGAGATGCCAGACACCGCGATCTCCTCACTGCTGTTCACACGCCCGATACGCCGTTCATCCTGTCAGATACGGCGATCCTTGATCAGCCCTGTCGGGCCACGTTCATCTGTCCTTGGTTCAGTGGTCGCACGCCCAGGGAGCCCCGGCCGTGACCGCGTCCGCCTGCGCCCGCAGATCCCGCACCGCCGCCGCCGGGTCCGCCGCGCCGTAGACGGCGGACCCGGCCACGAAGACGTCCGCTCCCGCCTCGGCGCACCGTTCGATGGTGGCGGCCGAGACCCCGCCGTCGACCTGGAGCCACAGTTCGAGGCCGTGCTTGCTGATCAGCTCCCGGGTGCGGCGGATCTTCGGCAGCATGATGTCCAGGAAGGACTGGCCTCCGAAGCCCGGCTCGACCGTCATGATCAGCAGCATGTCCAGCTCGGGGAGCAGGTCCTCGTACGGCTCGACGGGCGTCGCGGGCTTGAGCGCCATCGAGGCGCGCGCCCCCTTCGCCCGGATCTCCCGCGCCAGGCGCACCGGAGCGGCCGCGGCCTCCGCGTGGAAGGTGACCGACCCGGCGCCCGCCTCCACGTACTGCGGGGCCCAGCGGTCCGCGTCCTCGATCATGAGGTGGCAGTCCAGCGGGATGTCCGTGGCCTTGCTGAGCGCCTCGACGACCGGCACGCCGAGAGTCAGGTTCGGCACGAAGTGGTTGTCCATGACATCGACGTGGAGCCAGTCCGCGCCTTCGACGGCCTTCGCCTCCTCGGCGAGACGTGCGAAATCCGCGGACAGGATGCTGGGGTTGATCTGCGCCATGACCCCAGCCTGCCACGTCTCCCGCCGGTTCCCCGCCCCGATGCGCCCCGAAGCCTCACACGATCATCACAGTTCGCGCATTCTGGGCATTTTGCCAGCGCTTTGCTGTTCTCTCGCTGTTCGCGGGGCCGGATTCTCAGCCGGTCCGGCGCAGCAGCGCCAGGTACATCGCGTCCGTACCGTGCAGATGCGGCCAGAGCTGGACGTCGGGTCCCTCGCCGAGAGCGGGCACCCCGGGCATCAGCGGGCGGGCGTCGACCCACTCCGCCTCCACCGGCTCCCCGCCCCGGCCCTTGAGGACGTCCTCGACCACCACCCGGGTCTCCGCGAGATGCGGCGAGCAGGTCGCGTAGCCGACCACGCCGCCGACCCGTACGGCCTTCAACGCCTCGCGGAGCAGGCCGCGCTGGAGCGGGGCGAAGCCCTCCAGGTCCTCGGCGCGACGCCGCCAGCGGGACTCCGGGCGGCGCCGCAGCGCACCCAGGCCGGAGCACGGCACGTCCATCAGGATGCGGTCGAACGTGCCGGGCAGCCACGGCGGGCGGGTGCCGTCCGTCGTGATCACCTGGTACGGGCCGGGGTTGCCGGCGAGCGCCCGCTCGACCAGCCGGGCGCGGTGCGGCTGCTTCTCCGCGGCGAGCAGGGTGGCGCCCCGCCCGGCCGCGAGGGCGGCCAGCAGGGCGGCCTTGCCCCCGGGTCCGGCGCAGCCGTCCAGCCAGCGGGTGTCGCGGCCCTCCACGGGTGCGGCGGCCAGCGCGGCGGCGACGAGCTGGCTGCCCTCGTCCTGGACGCCCGCCCGGCCCTCCTGGACGGCCTCCAGCGCGCCGGGCTCGCCCCCCTCGGCCATCCGGACGGCGTACGGGGACCAGCGGCCCGGCAGGGAGTTGTCCTCGCCCAGGGCCTTGGCCAGCTCGTCGGTGGTGGAGCGGCCGGGGCGGGCCGCCAACGTCACCTCGGGCCGCTCGTTGTCGGCTTCCAGGAGGTCCTCGATGCCCGCCCGGCCGCCGCCCAGCGCGTCCCACAGGGCGGAGACGATCCAGCGGGGGTGGGAGTGCACGACGGACAGGTGGTCCTCGGCGTCCTCGTCGTAGGGCGGGGCGACCTTCTCCACCCAGCCGTCGAGGTCGTGCGCGGTGACCTTGCGCAGCACCGCGTTGACGAACTTCGCGCGCCCCTCCCCCAGCACCACCCGGGCCAGCTCCACACTGGCGGAGACCGCCGCGTGGGTGGGGATGCGGGTGCCGAGCAGCTGGTGGACGCCCATGTTCAGGACGTCGAGCACCGGCGGGTCGACCTCTCGCAGCGGCCGGTCGATGCAGGCGGCCACGATCGCGTCGTACGTGCCCTGGCGGCGCAGCGTCCCGTAGACCAGTTCGGTCGCCAGCGCCGCGTCCCGGCCGTCGAAGCCGCCCTTGGCGCGGGCCTTCTTCAGCAGCGGCGGCAGCACGAGGTTGGCGTACGCGTCGCGCTCGTCGACGGCCCGGAGCGCCTCGAAGGCGAGGAAACGGACGGGGTCCTTCTGCGGACGGCGGTGGGGCTTGGCGGGACGGCGACGCGGCTGGTCGTTCACGTGAAAGGTGCTCCGCTGATGGTGTGGGGTGCGAACCCTCCCAGCGTACGTCGCCGCCTCCGGGGCCCCGGACGAAGGCCCGGGCACCGCCGCCGAGTGCCGCTACGGGCCCAGCAGCTCGCCGTGGGCGATGCGGACGCCGCGCGCCCAGTCCGCGGCCCTCATCGGCTTCTTGCCCTGCGGCTGGACCCAGAGCAGCTCGACCGCGTGGGACCCGGTGCCCACGTACACGTTGTTCTTGGCGGCCGACAGCTCGCCGGGGGCCAGGTCGGTGCGGTCCAGGACCGGTGTGGCCTGGACCAGCTTGAGCCGCTCGCCGCGGAACAGGGTCCAGGCCCCGGGGGCGGGGGTGCAGCCGCGCACCACCCGGTCGACCCGCAGGGCGGGCGCGGACCACTGGACCCGGGCGCCCTCGACCGTGATCTTCGGGGCCAGGGTGACGCCCTCGTGGGGCTGGGGCACGGCGTGCAGCGTGCCGTCCTCGATGCCGTCCATGGTGGCGGCGAGCAGCCCGGCGCCGGCGAAGGCGAGCCGGGTGAGCAGGTCGCCGCTGGTGTCGGTGGGGCGGACCTCCTCGGTGAGGACGCCGTAGACGGGGCCGGAGTCCAGGCCCTCCTCGATCAGGAAGGTCGACGCGCCGGTCACCTCGTCCCCGGCCATCACCGCGTGCTGGACCGGCGCCGCGCCCCGCCAGGCGGGCAGCAGCGAGAAGTGCAGGTTGACCCAGCCCCGGGCGGGCACGTCGAGTGCGATCTTGGGCAGCAGGGCTCCGTAGGCGACGACCGGGCAGCAGTCCGGGGCGATCTCGCGCAGCCGGGCGAGGAACTCCTCGTCCCGGGGCTTCGCCGGCTTGAGCACCTCGATCCCGGCCTCCTCCGCCCGCTCGGCCACCGGGCTGGCGACGAGTCGGCGGCCCCGCCCGGCGGGGGCGTCCGGACGGGTCACCACGGCGGCCACCTCATGGCGGTCGGAGGCGATCAGGGCGTCCAGGGCGGGGACGGCGACTTCGGGGGTGCCGGCGAAGACGAGCTTCATGGGTGGCTGACTGCCTCTCGGGCCAAGACGTACGGTGACGGGCAGCACACCAGTCTAGGGGGTGGCCCGCCCGCCGGGCGCGGCCCTCGGGGCGCACGGCGGCCGGGGGGCGTACGCGCGCCGCGCACGCCGCGTGCATATGCACATACGCCCCGATAGCGTGACCACATACCCGGCTCGGGCGTTGGTCAAAGGAGATTGACCGAAGCGGGCCGCCCCGATGCGGCCCGATCCCTTTCAACGCCGGTTCGAGAGGCTTCTTCATGGCCGACCACGCAACCCACGACGCCCAAGCGCGGGCCAGTCTGCATCTTCTGGTGCGGGACATCGAGCGGGTCCGGCGGCAGGTGGACGCGCTGCGCACCCTCACCGCCCAGCTGGGCAACGTCTACCGTCCGCGCCGCTCCGGCCCCTCCGCGGGCTTCGTCGTCTACGGCAGGGCCCCGGCCCCCACCGTCCGCCTCGCCCAGGAACTGCGGGACAGCGTCGAGACCCTCGTCACGGCCGCGGTGGACTTCGACCGCTCGCTGGGCTTCTCCTGGGACGCGGTGGGCTCCGCCCTCGGCGTCACCAAGCAGGCGGTGCACCGCCGCTACGGAACGCGCCGCACCACTGCGCAGCCGGTCGCCGAGACGGGCGGCGAGACCACGGCCGCGCCTCGCCCGGTCTCCGTCGGTCACGGCCCGGCCGGAGGCTCCGCCTCCCCGGTGCCCACGGTCCCGGCGGCCCGCTCGATGCCGCCGCAGCCGTCGGCCGCCCAGCAGCCGGTCCGCGAGGACCTGCGTCCCGGCGCCTTCCCGGGCCCCCGCAACCGCTGACCGTCCCCCGCCCCTTCTGCCCCACCGTGCCGGTCGCACGGCGGGGCAGTCCCATGTCCGGGTGCGGCGGCCGGGGCCGCCGTGCGGCGTCAGCCGATATCGGGCGGGTCGATCCTGATGCGTATCGGGTCGGTGGAGCCCTTGGCCGTACGAGCCGCGAGCGCGGTCTTCAGAGCGCGGGCGAGCGCCGCCCCGCGACCCGGGAGCACTCGGATCAGGACACGTTCCCAGGTCTCGCCCGGCGGGGCGTCCCCGGGACGGCGAGGTCTGCCGGGCTCGGCCGACGGGACCGGCACCGGGCCCAGGATCTCGGCCTCCGGTGGCAGCCCGGCGGTCCGGAGGAACCCGGCCAGGGCCTCCGGCGGGCCGGTGGCCGAGGCCATCCGGGAGACCGGCGGGAAGCCCAGCTCGGCCCGCTCCGCCAGCTCCCGCCGGGCGAATCCCGCCGGGTCCCAGCGGACCAGCGCCTGCACCGCGCGCTCCGTCGGCTCGGCCACGATCACCACCGTGCCCCCCTCGTCCTGGCCCCGCACCAGCGCCCCCGCCGCCGTCCACCGGCGCAGCGCTTCCTCCCCCGCGCGCAGGTCGGGCCGGCCGAGCATGGCCCAGCCGTCCAGGAGCAGGGCCGCCGCGTAGCCGCCCTCGGCGACGGGCTCGGCGCCTGGGGTGGAGACGACCAGGGCCGGGGCGGCGGGCACGGCGTCCAGGACGTGGTCACGCCCCGAGGTCCGGACGGGTACGGCGGGAAAGGCCCGGCCCAGCTCCTCCGCCGTACGGCGGGCGCCCACGATCCGGGCCCGCAGCCGGGTGGAGCCGCACTCCACGCAGTGCCAGGCCCGCTCGGCCCTCCCGCACCAGGCGCAGTCCAGGTCCTGCTGGTCGGGAGCCTGGAGGGGGCCCGCGCAGTGCCGGCAGCGGGCGGGCGTGCGGCAGCGTTCGCAGCCCAGGCGGGGGGCGTAACCCCGCCGGGGCACCTGGACGAGCACGGGGCCGCTGCGCAGGCCGTCGCGCACGACTCCCCAGGCGAGGCTGGGCAGCCGGGCGGAGCGGGCGGCACCGTCCCGGGCCAGCTCGCCGTCCCCGACCGTACGGATGAGGGGCGCGGCCCGGCGCAGCCGCTCGCGGTCCGCGAGGAGCGGCAGCGCCCAGCCGCTCTCCACGAGCTGGGCGGCCTCGACCGTGCAGCTGGTGCCGCCGAGGAGGAAGCCGCACCGGCCCTGTGCCGCGCGCAGCTCCAGGACCTCGCGGACATGGGGGAAGGGGGCGTTGTCGTCGCTGTGGCTGGAGTCCCCGTCGTCCCAGACGACGACCAGGCCGAGGTCCTGGACGGGGGCGAACATGGCGGCCCGGGTCCCCACCACCGCCCGCACCGAGCCCCGGCGCACCGCGAGCCACTGGCGGTAGCGCTTCTCGGGGCCGGAGTCGGCGGTCAGCAGGGCGTGCCGGCCGGCGCCGAGCGCCTCGGTCAGGACCGCGTCGACCCGTCCGGCGGCCCGCCCGTCGGGCACGACGACGAGCGCGCCGCGCCCGGCGGAGAGCGTCGCCGCGACGGCCCCGGCGATCTCGGCGGGCCAGTGCGGGCCGGGCAGCGCGGTCCACACGGCGCGCGGCGCACCGCCCTCGGCCAGGGCGCGCAGGAAGGCCGGGCCCTGGCCGTACCGCTCCCAGGTGCCCGGCTCCGGGGGCGGGGGCGGGGGCAGCGGGTCCGGTGAGGGTTTCGACTCGGCGCGGGCGTTACGGGGCGGGACGGCCAGCTGGAGGACGTCGGCGAGGCTGCCCGCGTACCGGTCGGCGACGGCACGGCAGAGGGCCAGCAGGTCGGGCCCGAGGACGGGCTCCGGGGAGACCACCGAGGCGAGGGCGGCCAGCGCCCCCTGGTAGTCGGAGTCGGCGCGGCGCTCGACGATGAAGCCGTCGATCAGCCCGCCGCCCTCGCGCCGCCCGCCCTGGACGTTGCGCCCCCCGGCCCCGAACCGCACCCGCACCCGGACGCCCGGCCGGGCGTCGGCGTCCAGCTCCTTGGGGACCGCGTAGTCGAAGTACTGGTCGAGGTGGAGGACGCCCTTGTTGACCAGGACGCGGGCGACGGGCAGCTCCTCGGCGAGCTCGGCACCGCGCCAGGTGCGCGGCTTGGCGCGCGGCACCTTCGCCCGGCGCACGGTCTCCCGGATCAGCGCAAGCTGTTCCGGCGCCCCGGGACCGGGTTCGGCGGTCTCCTCGTTCTCGCTGCTCACAGCTGAATTCCTACCAGAGAGCACTGACAGCGGCGGGGCACGGCAGCGGGGCCCGGCCACCGCGTTCGGTGTCCGGGCCCCGCTGTCGTACGGGATGACGCTCGCCCCGCTGTCGTACGCGGGCGGGGCTCGCTACAGGCCGGCGGCGGCGCGCAGGGCGTCCACGCGGTCGGTGCGCTCCCAGGTGAAGTCGGGCAGCTCACGGCCGAAGTGGCCGTAGGCGGCGGTCTGGGCGTAGATCGGGCGGAGCAGGTCGAGGTCCCGGATGATCGCGGCAGGACGGAGGTCGAAGACCTCGCCGATCGCGTTCTCGATCTTCTCGGTGTCGACCGCGGCGGTGCCGAAGGTCTCCACGAAGAGACCGACGGGCTCGGCCTTGCCGATGGCGTACGCGACCTGGACCTCGCAGCGCGCGGCGAGACCGGCCGCGACCACGTTCTTGGCGACCCAGCGCATCGCGTAGGCGGCCGAGCGGTCGACCTTGGAGGGGTCCTTGCCCGAGAAGGCGCCGCCGCCGTGCCGGGCCATGCCGCCGTACGTGTCGATGATGATCTTTCGGCCGGTCAGGCCGGCGTCGCCCATCGGGCCGCCGATCTCGAAGCGGCCGGTCGGGTTCACCAGCAGGCGGTAGCCCTCGGTGTCCAGCTTGATGCCGTCCTCGACGAGCTGCCCGAGCACGTGCTCGACGACGAACTCGCGGATGTCGGGCGCGAGCAGCGAGTCCAGGTCGATGTCGGAGGCGTGCTGCGAGGAGACGACCACCGTGTCCAGCCGGACCGCCTTGTCACCGTCGTACTCGATGGTGACCTGGGTCTTGCCGTCGGGACGCAGGTAGGGGATGGTCCCGTTCTTGCGCACCTCGGACAGCCGCCGGGAGAGGCGGTGCGCGATGTGGATCGGGAGCGGCATCAGCTCCGGCGTCTCGTCGCAGGCGTAGCCGAACATCAGGCCCTGGTCGCCCGCGCCCTGCTTGTCGAGCTCGTCGTCATCGCCCTCGACCCGCTTCTCGTACGCGGTGTCGACGCCCTGGGCGATGTCGGGCGACTGCGAGCCGATCGAGACCGAGACGCCGCAGGAAGCACCGTCGAAGCCCTTTTTGGAGGAGTCGTAGCCGATCTCCAGGACCTTGTTGCGCACGAGGTTGGGAATGTCGGCGTAAGCCTTGGTCGTGACCTCGCCCGCGACATGCACCAGTCCGGTGGTGATCAAGGTCTCGACGGCGACGCGCGAGGCGGGGTCCTCGCGCAGGAGCGCGTCGAGAATCGTGTCGCTGATCTGGTCAGCGATCTTGTCGGGGTGACCCTCGGTCACAGATTCCGAGGTGAAGAGACGGCGGGACACATCGCTCCCTGGGGTTGCAGCGGCTGCTGGCTGATCATGGGTGGTACGACCGAGAGCTGCGCTCGGCGCGTACCGTCGGCCAGTTTATCGGTCACATCCGGCGACTGGGGCAGGTGTCTCGCCCTTTGGGAGGTTCGTGACGTGTGACACGCGGGGCACCAGTAGGACAATCCACCCTTCTCAGCCGCCCTGTTGGGCCTTATGGGCTGTTTTCGCTCGCCCGGAGGGTTGATTGTGAAATCGGCTGGAACCTTCCCGAAACCAGGTCCCAGACCGTGTCGGCGAGGGCTTCCTTGGGGCCGCGGGGCACCGGGGTCTCCTGGCCGTCGGCGGCCAGGACGACCGCTTCGTTCTCCTCCGAGCCGAAGGTCCTGCGCTCGCCCACCTCGTTGACCACGAGGAGGTCGCAGCCCTTGCGGCGGAGCTTCGCGCGGCCGTTGGCCAGCACGTCGTCGGTCTCGGCGGCGAAGCCGACGACGATCTGGTCCGGGCGGGCCCGCTCGGCGGAGACCTCCGCGAGGATGTCGGGGTTGCGGACCAGGGTGAGCGCGGGCGCCTCCTCGCCGTCCTTCTTCTTGATCTTGCCGGAGGCATAGGCGGCGGGTCGGAAGTCAGCCACCGCGGCCGCCATCACCACGACATCCGCGTCGGGCGCGGCCTTCAGCACGGCCTCGCGCAACTGGACGGCCGTGCCGACCCGCAGGACGTCGGCCCCGGCCGGGTCGGGCAGCCCGGTGTTGGCCTCGATCAGGGTGACGCGGGCCCCCCGGGCCACCGCCGTGCGAGCCAGCGCGTAGCCCTGCTTGCCGGAGGAGCGGTTGCCCAGGAAGCGCACCGGGTCGAGCGGCTCACGCGTGCCGCCGGCGCTGATCACCACGTGCCGGCCCGCGAGGTCGCGTTCGGTGACTCCGCGCGCCAGGACCCGGCGGCAGACCTCGAAGATCTCGCCGGGGTCGGGCAGCCTGCCCTTGCCCGTGTCGACGCCGGTGAGCCGGCCGACGGCGGGCTCGACGACGACCGCGCCCCGGCGCCGCAGAGTGGCGACGTTCTCCTGGGTGGCCGGGTGCTCCCACATCTCGGTGTGCATGGCGGGGGCGAAGACCACCGGGCAGCGGGCGGTCAGGAGGGTGTTGGTGAGGAGGTCGTCGGCGAGCCCGTGGGCCGCCTTGGCCAGCATGTCCGCGGTGGCCGGGGCGACCACCACGAGGTCGGCGTCCTGCCCGATCCGCACGTGCGGGACCTCGTGCACGTCCTCCCAGACCTCGTCGGTCACGGGGTGGCCGGAGAGCGCCGACCAGGTGGCGGCTCCCACGAAGTGCAACGACGCGGCGGTCGGGACGACCCGTACGTCGTGGCCGGACTCGGTCAGCCGGCGCAGTAGCTCGCACGCCTTGTAGGCGGCGATCCCCCCGCTGACCCCCAGGACCACCTTCGGCTTGTCCACTGTGTCTCCCCGCACTCGGCAACACGACGTCGCGACACCCTGCCGCAACTGCCCGTCCCATGCTGCCTCACCGCACAGCGCGCGTTCATCCCGCCCCGGAAACACCCCAGGCCCGGCGGACGGGCCGCCGGGCCTGGGTGAAGGTGCCTCGTGTTCCTGCGTTACTGCGCGGGGCCCTCGATGGCCTCGGAGGTCAGCAGGCCCGCGTTGATCTCGCGGAGTGCGATCGACAGCGGCTTCTCGTGCACGTGGGTGTCGACGAGCGGACCGACGTACTCCAGGAGACCTTCACCGAGCTGCGAGTAGTACGCGTTGATCTGGCGGGCACGCTTGGCCGCGTAGATCACCAGGCTGTACTTCGAGTCGGTGGCTTCGAGGAGCTCATCAATCGGCGGGTTGATGATGCCCTCGGGCGTGGTGATGGAAGAGGACACTCTCTGCCTTCCGAAGGGGGTAAAGATCAAAGATCAAGGAGATCTAAGCCTGAAGCATCAACGTTAGCAGCTCACGGGCCACGTCCTCGACGGAGGTGTTGACGAGCGTGGTGTCGAACTCGGCCTCGGCGGCCAGTTCGATCTTCGCGGCGGCGAGCCGCCGCTCGATGACCTCGGGCGCCTCGGTCCCCCGGCCGGTGAGCCGGCGCACCAGCTCCTCCCAGCTCGGCGGGGCCAAGAACACCAGACGCGCGTCGGGCATCGACTGGCGGACCAGCCGGGCGCCCTGGAGGTCGATCTCCAGAAGGACCGGCTCCCCGGCCTCCAGGCGGTCCAGCACGGCGCGGCGGGGCGTGCCGTAGCGGTTGCCCGCGAACTCTGCCCACTCCAGCAGTTCGCCGTTGGCGACGAGCTTGTCGAACTCCTCGTCCTCGACGAAGAAGTAGTGGACACCGTTGCGCTCCCCGGGGCGCGGCTTCCGTGTCGTCGCCGACACGGAGAGCCAGACCTCGGGGTGCACGGTGCGCATATGAGCGACGACCGTGCTCTTGCCGACGCCCGAAGGGCCGGAGAGCACGGTCAGCCGCGGACGTACGTCCGGGGGTACGGGGGACGTCCCCCGGGATGTTGCAGCCATGGGGCGATTATCCAGGTTCTCAGGAGTGCCTGAGAACGTCAGGCGGGGCTGCCGCCGAACTCACGCTCCAGGGATGCGATCTGATTGGAGCCAAGACCCCTGACCCGGCGGCTCTCGGAGATGCCGAGACGCTCCATGATCTGCTTGGCGCGGACCTTGCCGACGCCCGGCAGGGACTCCAGCAGTGCGGAGACCTTCATCTTCCCGATGACGTCGTTCTCCTGGCCCTGCTTGATGACGTCGTGGAGGGAAGCGCCGGAGTGCTTGAGTCGATTCTTGACCTCGGCCCGCTCCCGGCGAGCCGCGGCGGCCTTTTCGAGCGCGGCTGCGCGCTGTTCAGGGGTAAGGGGCGGAAGAGCCACGCCTACGTCACCTCGGATGTCGATCTGTCGGATACGGACCGGCGGGGAAGCTGGACGCCCCCCGCCAGGTGAGCGGAGAACACACTGTGCTCGGCCGCTCTCGACGGAGACTAGCGGCAAGGGCCGCTGTAGTCAGCGAGAACAGACGAAAAGTCCTGGTCAGCTGTGGCCGACCCGGATTTTCCCGACATATCGACCAGGTTTCTCGCCGGTAATTCGTCACCACGCCGTAAACGTGCCAGGGTCAACTGCCGGAGACGGCACCGCGGACCTCGTCCGCGAACCTCTCGGCGGCTTCGCGCAGCCCGGACACGTCCGGACCGTGGCGCAGCACGCCCCGGCTCACGCTGGGGACCACGTTGCCCACCGCGTCGCCGAACACCGCCGGCAGGTCCGCCGGGGTCGCCCCCTGGGCGCCGATGCCGGGTGCGAGGAGCGGCCCGTTGATCGCCAGGTCCACCCCCGCGTCCCCGAGCGTCGCGCCGACCACCGCGCCCACCGAGCCGAGCGGGTCCGCCCCGGCGTTCTCGGCGGCCATGTGGCCGAGCATCAGCTCGGCGAGCAAGCGGCCGTCGGCGGCCGTGGCCCGCTGGACCTCGGCGCCCTCCGGGTTGGAGGTGAGGGCGAGGACGAAGACGCCCGCGCCGGAGACGGCGGCGGCGTCGAGCGCCGGGCGCAGCGAGCCGAAGCCGAGGTACGGGGAGAGCGTCACCGCGTCCGAGAAGAGCGGCGAGTCCTTGTCCAGGTAGGCCGAGGCGTAGGCCCCCATCGTGGAGCCGATGTCGCCGCGCTTGGCGTCCATCAGGACGAGCGCGCCGGCCGCCCGCGCCTCCTCGACCGCCTTCTCCAGAACGGCGACGCCGCGCGAGCCGAAGCGCTCGAAGAACGCGGACTGCGGCTTGAGGACGGCGACCCGGTCGGCCAGCGCCTCGACGACGGTCCGGGTGAAGCGCTCCAGGCCCGCGATGTCGTCGTGCAGCCCCCAGGAGGCGAGCAGGGAGGCGTGCGGGTCGATGCCGACGCAGAGCGGCCCGCGGGTGTCCATGGCGTGGCGCAGGCGGGCGCCGAAGGGTTCGGGCGTCACAGGGCGGCCTTCTTCCGGGTCTCGGCGCCGACGGCCTCGGCGAGGGTGGCGTACGGGGAGGCGGCGAGCCGGGTGGCGAGGCCCTGGTGGATCGCACGGACGTAGCAGGGACCCTCGTAGATGAAGGCGCTGTAGCCCTGGACGAGGGTGGCCCCGGCGAGGATGCGCTGCCAGGCGTCCTCGGCGTTCTCGACGCCCCCGACGCCCACCAGGGTGATCCGGTCCCCCACACGGGCGTACAGGCGGCTCAGGACCTCCAGCGAGCGCTCCTTGAGAGGTGCGCCGGAGAGCCCGCCGGCCTCCCCCACCAGGTCGGGCGCCGACTTCAGACCCAGGCCCTCGCGGGCGATGGTGGTGTTGGTGGCGATGATGCCGTCCAGGCCCAGCTCCACGGCGAGGTCGGCGACGGCGTCGACGTCCTCGTCCGCGAGGTCCGGGGCGATCTTGACGAGCAGGGGGACGCGCCGGGTGGTGACGGTGCGGTCGGCGGCCTCGCGTACGGCGGTGAGCAGCGGGCGCAGCGACTCGGTGGCCTGGAGGTTGCGCAGGCCGGGGGTGTTGGGCGAGGAGACGTTGACGACCAGGTAGTCGGCGTGGGCGGCGAGGGCCTCGGTGGACTTCACGTAGTCGGCGGCGGCCTCGGCCTCCGGGACGGCCTTGGTCTTGCCGATGTTGACGCCGACCGTGGTGCGGAAGACGGGGTTACGGGCGGCGAGGCGGGCGGCGACGGCGGCTGAGCCGTCGTTGTTGAAGCCCATGCGGTTGATCAGGGCGCGGTCGGCGACGAGCCGGAAGAGGCGCGTCTTGGGGTTGCCGGGCTGTGGTTCGCCGGTGACGGTGCCGATCTCGACGTGGTCGAAGCCGAGCATCGCCATGCCGTCGATCGCGACGGCGTTCTTGTCGAAGCCGGCGGCGAGCCCGAAGGGGCCGTGCATCCGCAGGCCCAGGGCCTCGGTGCGCAGCTCCTTGAAGCGCGGGGCGAGGGCGGCGGCGACGAAGGTGCGCAGCACGGGGATGCGGGCGGCGAGGCGGATCCACCGGAAAGCGGCGCGGTGGGCCCGCTCGGGGTCCATCCGCTTGAAGACCAGCCGGAAGAAGATCTTGTACATGAGGGGGTGTCCTTGGTGCTCGGTGTGCTCGACGTGGCTCGCGAAGAGGGGGACACCGTTTGACGGTGTCCCCCTCTCTCCGGGCTGCTAGTCGCGCGCCGCGGTCAAGTGCTCCGCGTGTTCCTGGAGGGAACGGACGCCGACGTCGCCGCTGTTGAGGGCGTCGATGCCCTGGACGGCGGCGGCGAGCGCCTGGACCGTGGTCAGGCAGGGTACGGAGCGGGCGACGGCCGCGGTGCGGATCTCGTAACCGTCGAGCCGACCGCCGGTGCCGTACGGCGTGTTGACGATGAGGTCGACCTCGCCGTCGTGGATGAGCTGGACGATGGTCTTCTCGCCGTTGGGACCGGTGCCCTCGGACTGCTTGCGCACGACGGTGGCGTTGATGCCGTTGCGCTTGAGGACCTCGGCGGTGCCGGAGGTGGCCATCAGCTCGAAGCCGTGGGCGACCAGCTCGCGGGCCGGGAAGATCATCGAGCGCTTGTCGCGGTTGGCGACCGAGATGAACGCGCGACCCTGGGTGGGCAGCGGCCCGTACGCGCCGGCCTGCGACTTGGCGTACGCCGTGCCGAAGACCGAGTCGATGCCCATGACCTCGCCGGTGGAGCGCATCTCCGGGCCGAGGACCGTGTCGACGCCCCGGCCGTGGATGTCGCGGAAGCGCGACCACGGCATCACGGCCTCCTTGACGGAGATCGGCGCGTCCAGCGGCAGGGTGCCGCCGTCGCCGGTCTTCGGCAGCAGGCCCTCCGCGCGCAGCTCGGCGATGGTCGCGCCCAGCGAGATGCGGGCGGCGGCCTTGGCGAGCGGGACCGCGGTCGCCTTCGAGGTGAAGGGGACCGTGCGGGAGGCGCGCGGGTTGGCCTCCAGGACGTAGAGGATGTCGCCGGAGAGCGCGAACTGGATGTTGATCAGCCCGAGGACGCCGACGCCCTTGGCGATGGACTCGGTGGAGGCGCGCAGCCGCTTGATGTCGAAGCCGCCGAGGGTGATCGGGGGCAGGGCGCAGGCCGAGTCGCCGGAGTGGATGCCGGCTTCCTCGATGTGCTCCATGACGCCGCCGAGGTACAGCTCGGTGCCGTCGTAGAGGGCGTCCACGTCGATCTCGATGGCGTCGTCGAGGAAGCGGTCGACCAGGACCGGCCGGGTGGGGCTGATCTCGGTGGACTCGGAGATGTACGAGGCCAGGCGCGTCTCGTCGTACACGATCTCCATGCCGCGCCCGCCGAGCACGTAGCTCGGGCGGACCAGGACCGGGTAGCCGATCTCGTCGGCGATGGCCTTGGCCTCGCCGAAGGTGGTGGCGGTGCCGTGCTTGGGCGCGGGCAGTCCGGCCTCGGCCAGGACCCGGCCGAAGGCGCCGCGGTCCTCGGCGGCGTGGATGGCCTCCGGGGAGGTGCCGACGACGGGTACGCCGTTGTCCTTGAGCGCCTGCGCGAGGCCCAGCGGGGTCTGGCCGCCGAGCTGCACGATGACGCCGGCGATCGGGCCCGCCAGCGACTCGGCGTGCACGATCTCCAGGACGTCCTCCAGGGTGAGCGGCTCGAAGTAGAGCCGGTCGGAGGTGTCGTAGTCGGTGGAGACGGTCTCCGGGTTGCAGTTGACCATGACGGTCTCGTAGCCCGCGTCGCCGAGCGCGAAGGAGGCGTGCACACAGGAGTAATCGAACTCGATGCCCTGGCCGATGCGGTTGGGGCCCGAGCCGAGGATGATCACGGCCGGCTTGGTGCGGCTCGCGACCTCGCTCTCCTCGTCGTAGGAGGAGTAGAAGTACGGCGTCTTCGCGGCGAACTCGGCGGCGCAGGTGTCGACCGTCTTGTAGACCGGGCGGATGCCGAGCGCGTGCCGGACCTCGCGGACGACGTCCTCGCGCAGCCCGCGGATCTCGCCGATCTGGGCGTCGGAGAAGCCGTGCCGCTTGGCCTCGGCGATCAGGCCGGCGTCCAGGCGCTCGGCGGAGGCCAGCTCGTCGGCGATCTCCTTGATCAGGAAGAGCTGGTCGACGAACCAGGGGTCGATCTTCGTGGCGTCGAAGACCTCCTCCTGGGTGGCGCCGGCCCGGATCGCCCGCATGACGGTGTTGATGCGGCCGTCGGTCGGGCGGACCGCTTCCGCGAGCAGCTCGGCCTTGTCGCCCGTCTCGCCGGTGAAGGAGAACTGCGAGCCCTTCTTCTCCAGCGAGCGCAGGGCCTTCTGGAGGGCCTCGGTGAAGTTCCGGCCGATCGCCATGGCCTCGCCCACCGACTTCATGGTGGTGGTGAGGGTGGAGTCGGCGGAGGGGAACTTCTCGAAGGCGAAGCGGGGGGCCTTGACGACGACGTAGTCGAGGGTCGGCTCGAAGGAGGCCGGCGTCTTCTCGGTGATGTCGTTGGGGATCTCGTCCAGGGTGTAGCCGACGGCCAGCTTGGCGGCGATCTTGGCGATCGGGAAGCCGGTGGCCTTGGAGGCGAGCGCCGAGGAGCGGGAGACGCGCGGGTTCATCTCGATGACGATGACCCGGCCGTCGACGGGGTCGATGGCGAACTGGATGTTGCAGCCGCCGGTGTCGACGCCGACCTCGCGGATGATCGCGATGCCGACGTCGCGCAGCCGCTGGTACTCGCGGTCGGTGAGCGTCATCGCCGGGGCGACGGTGATGGAGTCGCCGGTGTGGACGCCCATCGGGTCGAAGTTCTCGATGGAGCAGACGACCACGACGTTGTCGTTCCTGTCGCGCATCAGCTCCAGCTCGTACTCCTTCCAGCCGAGGATGGACTCCTCCAGGAGCACCTCGGTGGTCGGGGAGAGCGTGAGGCCCTGTCCGGCGATGCGGCGCAGTTCCTCCTCGTCATGGGCGAAGCCGGAGCCGGCGCCGCCCATGGTGAAGGAGGGGCGGACGACGACGGGGTAGCCGCCGAGGGTGTCGACGCCGGCGATGACGTCGTCCATGGTGTGGCAGATGACGGAGCGGGCCGACTCGCCGTACCCGGTCTTCGCCTTGACGGCCTCGACGACGCCCTTGAAGAGGTCGCGGTCCTCGCCCTTGTTGATGGCCTCGACGTTGGCGCCGATGAGCTCGACGCCGTACTTCTCCAGGACGCCGTTCTCGTGCATGGAGATCGCGGTGTTCAGCGCGGTCTGGCCGCCGAGGGTGGGCAGGAGCGCGTCGGGGCGCTCCTTGGCGATGATCTTCTCGACGAACTCGGGAGTGATCGGCTCGACGTAGGTGGCGTCGGCGATCTCCGGGTCGGTCATGATCGTCGCCGGGTTGGAGTTGACCAGGATGACGCGCAGGCCCTCGGCCTTGAGGACGCGGCACGCCTGGGTGCCGGAGTAGTCGAACTCGGCGGCCTGGCCGATGACGATCGGACCGGAGCCGATGACCAGGACGGACTGGATATCGGAGCGCTTAGGCACGCTGGCCCTCCATCAGGGTGGTGAAGCGGTCGAAGAGGTACGCGGCGTCGTGCGGGCCGGCGGCCGCCTCGGGGTGGTACTGGACACTGAACGCGGGCCGGTCCAGGAGCTGGAGCCCCTCGACCACCTGGTCGTTCAGGCAGACGTGGGAGACCTCGGCGCGGCCGAACTCCGTGTCCGACACGCGGTCCAGGGGGGCGTCGACGGCGAAGCCGTGGTTGTGCGCGGTGACCTCGACCTTGCCGGTGGTGCGGTCCTGCACCGGCTGGTTGATGCCGCGGTGGCCGTACTTCAGCTTGTAGGTGCCGAAGCCGAGCGCGCGGCCGAGGATCTGGTTGCCGAAGCAGATGCCGAAGAGCGGGGTGGACCGCGCGAGGACGCCCCGCATGAGGGCGACCGGGTGGTCGGCGGTGGACGGGTCGCCGGGGCCGTTGGAGAAGAAGACGCCGTCCGGGTTCACGGCGTACACCTCCTCCAGGGTGGCGGTGGCGGGCAGCACGTGCACCTCGATGCCGCGCTCGGCCATCCGGCGGGGGGTCATGCCCTTGATGCCGAGGTCGATCGCGGCGACGGTGAACTTCTTCGTGCCGAGCGCCGGGACCACGTAGGTCTCCTTGGTGGCGACCTCGGCGGAGAGGTCGGCGCCGGTCATCTCGGGGGCCTGGCGGACGCGGGCGAGCAGGGCGCCCTCGTCGGGGATGGCGTTTCCGGAGAAGATCCCGACGCGCATCGCGCCGCGCTCGCGCAGGTGGCGGGTGAGGGCGCGGGTGTCGACGCCGCTGATGCCGACGATGCCCTGCGCCGCCAGCTCCTCGTCCAGCGAGCGCTGCGAGCGCCAGTTGGACGGCTTGCGGGCGGGGTCGCGGACGACGTAGCCGGAGACCCAGATCCGGGCGGACTCGGGGTCCTCGTCGTTGACGCCGGTGTTGCCGACGTGCGGGGCCGTCATGACGACGACCTGGCGGTGGTACGAGGGGTCCGTCAGCGTCTCCTGGTAGCCGGTCATGCCGGTGGAGAACACCGCTTCGCCGAAGGTCTCCCCCACGGCCCCGTAGGCACGGCCGCGGAAGGCGCGGCCGTCCTCCAGGACGAGTACGGCGGGGGCCTGGGCCCCCCGGGTGGAGATCGTCATCGTGCGGTGCCTTCCGTAGTGGTGCTGGTGAGGTGGTTGACGGCCTCGACCCAGGCCGGGTGCTCGGCGGCGTGGTCGGAGCGGAAGCCGGAGTCGATCAGCGTCTCGCCGTGCGCCCAGGTGATGATCAGCAGGCCGCCCTCGGGGAGGACCTTGCCGGCGAGCGCCTTGTCGAGACGGGCCTCGCGCAGGGCGTCGGCCGGGATGAAGAAGTCGGCCGCCCCGGGGCGTTCGACGTGCAGTCCGCGGGCGGTGAGCGTGAGCGCGGTACGGCTGCGGGTGCCGAGGCCGTGCGCGACGATCCGGTCGAGCCACTGGCCGGCGGTGGTGGAGGCGTGGTAGCGCCCCTGGAGCGTCAGCAGCGTCTCGTCGTCGGCGAAGCCCTCGGGGGCGGCCGGCAGCTCCGGCAGGCCGGACTGGAGGCTGCCGCGCCACTTCCACCCCTGGCGCATCAGCCAGTAGACGAGGGCGATGAAGACGAACAGGCCGGCCACCCAGGCGATGCGGGCGGCCCAGTCCGTCACTTCCGCCGACTTCTGTTCGGCGGCCAGGTGGTACAGGGGGGTCAGAGTTGTCACGCGAGCTTCCCGTCGACGACCGTGGCACGGCCCCGCAGGAAGGTGTGGGTGACGCGGCCCGGCAGCTCACGGCCCTCGTAGGGGGTGTTGCGGCTGCGGGACGCGAAGCCCGCGGGGTCCACTGCCCCACGGTATGCCGGATCGACCAGAGTGAGGTTGGCGGGCTCACCCGCCGAGACGGGGCGGCCGTGTCCTTCGAGGCGGCCGATGGCCGCCGGGCGGAAGGACATGCGGTCGGCGACGCCCGCCCAGTCGAGCAGGCCGGTGTCCACCATCGTCTGCTGGACGACCGGGAGCGCGGTCTCCAGGCCCACCATGCCCATGGCCGCCGCGGCCCACTCGCAGTCCTTGTCCTCGTGCGGGTGCGGCGCGTGGTCGGTGGCGACGCAGTCGATCGTGCCGTCGGCGAGCGCCTCGCGCAGGGCCATGACGTCGGCCTCGGTGCGCAGCGGCGGGTTCACCTTGTAGACGGGGTTGTAGCTGCGGACCAGCTCGTCGGTGAGGAGGAGGTGGTGCGGGGTGACCTCGGCGGTGACGTTCCAGCCCTTGGACTTGGCCCAGCGGACGATCTCCACGGAGCCGGCGGTGGAGAGGTGGCAGATGTGGACGCGCGAGCCGACGTGGGCGGCGAGGAGGACGTCGCGGGCGATGATCGACTCCTCGGCGACGGCGGGCCAGCCGCCGAGCCCGAGTTCGGCGGAGACGACGCCCTCGTTCATCTGGGCGCCCTCGGTGAGACGGGGCTCCTGGGCGTGCTGGGCGACGACGCCGTCGAAGGCTTTCACGTACTCCAGGGCGCGGCGCATGATCACCGCGTCGTCGACGCACTTGCCGTCGTCGGAGAAGACCTTCACCTCGGCGGCGGAGTCGTGCATCGCGCCGAGTTCGGCGAGCTGCTTGCCCTCCAGGCCGACGGTGACCGCGCCCACGGGCTGGACGTCGCAGTAGCCGGACTCCTTGCCGAGCCGCCAGACCTGCTCGACGACGCCGGCCGTGTCGGCGACGGGGAAGGTGTTGGCCATGGCGTGCACGGCGGTGAAGCCGCCGACGGCCGCGGCCTTGGTGCCGGTGAGGACGGTCTCGGAGTCCTCGCGGCCGGGCTCGCGCAGGTGGGTGTGCAGGTCGACCAGGCCGGGCAGCAGGACCTGCCCCTCGGCCTCGATCACGGTGGCGCCGGCGGCGTCGATGTCGGTGCCCACCTCGGCGACGGTCTCGCCGTCGATCAGTACGTCCTGCGGCTCGCCGCCGAGGACCCGCGCACCGCGGATAAGGACCTTGCTCATGATTACTTGTTCTCCTCGGTACGGGCGGGGGCGGCGGACAGCGCGGTGTCGGAGCCGCCGAGCAGCAGGTAGAGCACGGCCATGCGGATGGAGACGCCGTTGGCGACCTGCTCGACGACCGTGCAGCGGTCGGAGTCGGCGACCTCGGCGGTGATCTCCATGCCGCGGACCATCGGGCCGGGGTGCATGACGATGGCGTGTCCGGGCATCTTCGCCATCCGCTCGCCGTCCAGGCCGTAGCGGCGCGAGTATTCGCGCTCGGTGGGGAAGTAGGCGGCGTTCATCCGTTCGCGCTGCACACGCAGCATCATCACCGCGTCGGACTGGGCGAGCACGCTGTCCA
Source organism: Streptomyces sp. NPDC091649 (assembly GCF_044756785.1). Classification (NCBI taxonomy): domain Bacteria; kingdom Bacillati; phylum Actinomycetota; class Actinomycetes; order Kitasatosporales; family Streptomycetaceae; genus Streptomyces; species Streptomyces sp. NPDC091649. The sequence continues at coordinate 114,255 of NZ_JBIVTR010000007.1, forward strand.
GGCTGTAGCTGACGTCGCAGGGCCACTGTTCCACGCCCACGGGCACGAGGGTGGGCGGGGCCACCAGGGTGACGTGCGCGCCGAGCGTGGTGAGCAGGTGGACGTTGGAGCGGGCGACGCGGCTGTGCAGGATGTCGCCGACGATGGTGATGCGGCGGCCGTCGAGGTCGCGGCCGAGCCCGGTGTCGGCGCCGACGAGCCGGCGGCGCATCGTGAAGGCGTCCAGCAGGGCCTGGGTGGGGTGCTCGTGGGTGCCGTCCCCGGCGTTGACCACGGCCCCGTCGATCCAGCCGGAGGTGGCGAGCCGGTAGGGGGCGCCGGAGGCGCCGTGCCGGATGACGACGGCGTCGGCGCCCATCGCCTCCAGGGTGAGCGCGGTGTCCTTCAGGGACTCGCCCTTGGAGACGGAGGAGCCCTTGGCGGAGAAGTTGATGACATCGGCGGACAGGCGCTTGGCGGCCGCCTCGAAGGAGATGCGGGTGCGGGTCGAGTCCTCGAAGAAGAGGTTGACGACGGTACGGCCGCGCAGGGTGGGAAGCTTCTTGATCGGCCGGTCCGCGACCCGGGCCATCTCCTCGGCGGTGTCGAGGATCAGGACGGCGTCGTCGCGGGTGAGGTCGGCGGCCGAGATGAGGTGGCGCTTCATCTGGGGGTTCTCCGGGTGGCTGGAGGGAGTTTCAGGCATGCGGGCGCGCTGGAGCGGCCGTAGGGCCCCGGAAGGGCGTACGGGAGGGCTCGGGCTACTGCGCGTCCGCCGGGGCGGCCTGGACGCCGAGCAGCACGGCGTCGCGGCCGTCCTCCTCGGCGAGCTGGACCTTGACCGTCTCCCGCAGCGACGTGGGGAGGTTCTTGCCGACGTAGTCCGCGCGGATCGGGAGCTCCCGGTGACCGCGGTCGACCAGGACCGCGAGCTGCACCGCGCGCGGGCGGCCGATGTCGCCGAGCGCGTCGAGGGCGGCGCGGATCGTGCGGCCGGAGAAGAGCACGTCGTCGACCAGGACGACCAGGCTGCCCTCGATCCCCTCGCCGGGGATGTCGGTACGGGCCAGTGCGCGCGCCGGGCGCATGCGCAGGTCGTCGCGGTACATGGTGATGTCGAGCGATCCGACCGGCGTCTTCCGGCCGGTGATCTCCTCGAGTTTCCCGGCGAGCCGACGGGCGAGGAAGACTCCTCGCGTCGGGATGCCGAGCAGCACCACATCGTCGGCGCCCTTGGCGCGTTCGACGATCTCGTGGGCGATACGGGTCAGCACACGGGCGATGTCGGGGGCCTCGAGAACAGGGCGCGCCGCGTTGCCGGTGTGGTCGTACTGTGCGTCCATAAGAAACGGACCTCCTTCTCCGCCTCACTGGACGGACGTTAAAGGACGTCGAAATTGCGTCATCCACGTTACCAGGGCTTGCGCGGCGCTCCGGTACCACCCCCGGGAGGCGGGGGTCCGGACCATTCGGCTTGACGCATCCAAGTAACGCTGCGTAACCTCACAGTGAGTTACCAGCCACGCGGCGGAGCCGCACACTGTTCCAGCGTCCGGGGAGCCATATGTCCAGCGAATACGCAAAACAGCTCGGGGCCAAACTCCGTGCCATCCGCACCCAGCAGGGCCTTTCCCTCCACGGCGTGGAGGAGAAGTCCCAGGGGCGCTGGAAGGCCGTCGTGGTCGGCTCGTACGAGCGCGGCGACCGCGCCGTGACCGTGCAGCGCCTCGCCGAGCTGGCGGATTTCTACGGGGTCCCGGTGCAGGAGCTGCTGCCCGGCACGACGCCGGGCGGGGCCGCCGAGCCGCCGCCCAAGCTCGTCCTGGACCTGGAGCGCCTCGCCCACGTCCCGCCGGAGAAGGCCGGTCCGCTGCAGCGCTACGCCGCGACCATCCAGAGCCAGCGCGGTGACTACAACGGCAAGGTGCTCTCGATCCGCCAGGACGACCTGCGCACGCTCGCCGTGATCTACGACCAGTCGCCTTCCGTGCTGACGGAGCAGCTCATCAGCTGGGGCGTGCTGGACGCGGACGCGCGTCGCGCGGTCTCCCACGACGAGGGCTGAGCGAGCGGGGCGGGACCCCACAGCAGAAACGTGCCGCCGGGGGGGGGGGGGGGGGGGGGGCCCCCCCCCCCCCCCCCCGGGCGGGGGGGGGGGGGGGGGCCCCCCCCCCCCCCCCCCGCCCGGCGTTTGCGTGTCCGTGTGTTCCGGCCGGCGTACACCGAAGGGTCCACGGCCGGGCGGCCGTGGACCCTTCGGTGTGTGCGACCGAACCGTCGCGGCCGGGGGCTACTGCTCCCGGCGGAGGTTCGGCTTCAGGTCCTTGAAACGGGCCAGCAGGCCGTTCACGAAGGACGGGGAGTCATCGGTGGAGAACTCCTTGGCGAGCTGGACGGCCTCGTCGATGACGACGGCGTCCGGGGTCTCGTCCAGCCAGATCAGCTCATACGCACCGAGCCGCAGAATGCTCCGGTCGACGACCGGCATACGGTCGATCTCCCAGTCCACGGCGTAGGTGACGATGAGGTCGTCGATCCGGTCCGCGTACTGCGCGTACCCCTCGACGAGCTCCATCGTGAATTCGCCGACCGGCGGCTGACGGTCGTCGGTCCGCGAGTGCCGAACCCAGTCCGCGAGCACGCTCTGCACGGACTCACCGCGCTGGTCGGCCTCGAAGAGGATCTGGAAGGCGCGCTTGCGGGCCTTGTTCCGGGCAGCCACGGTTAGCTGTTCACCCGGCCGAGGTAGTCGCCCGAGCGGGTGTCGACCTTGATCTTCTCGCCGGTGCTGATGAAGAGCGGCACGCCGATCTCGTAACCGGTCTCCAGGGTGGCGGGCTTGGTGCCGCCGGTGGAGCGGTCGCCCTGGACGCCCGGGTCCGTGTGCTGGATCGTCAGCTCGACCGCGGCCGGCAGCTCGACGTAGAGCACCTCGCCCTCGTGCTGGGCGACGGAGGCGGTGAAGCCCTCGATCAGGAAGTTGGCGGCGTTGCCGACGGCCTTGCGGTCGACCATGAGCTGGTCGTAGGTGTCCATGTCCATGAAGACGAAGTACTCGCCGTCCATGTACGAGAACTGCATGTCACGGCGGTCAATGGTGGCCGTATCGACCTTCACGCCGGCGTTGAACGTCTTGTCGACGACCTTGCCGGAGAGCACGTTCTTGAGCTTGGTGCGCACGAAGGCGGGGCCCTTGCCGGGCTTGACGTGCTGGAACTCGACGACGGACCAGAGCTGGCCTCCGTCGAGCTTGAGCACCAGGCCGTTCTTGAGGTCGTTCGTGGAAGCCACGGTTGCGGAATCTCCTGGACTGAAGCTGGTGGAACGACCGAGGATGCGCGCTAGAGCGCGAGCAGCTCCTTGGTCGTCATGGTGAGTAGCTCGGGTCCGCCGTCCGCCTCGGGGCGCACGACGAGCGTGTCATCGATCCGGACACCGCCCCGGCCCGGGAGGTGGACTCCCGGTTCGACGGTGACCGGCACACAAGCGTCCAGTTTACCCATGGCTGTAGGTGCCAGTCGCGGGTCCTCCTCGATTTCGAGCCCCACACCGTGCCCGGTCCACGGCTGGAGGCCCTCTCCGTGCCCCGCCGACTCCAGCGGATGCCGGGCCGCACGGTCCACGTCCCGGTAGGCCGCCCCGGGCGCCAGGGCTTCCCGGCCGGCCCGCTGAGCGGCGAAAACAAGGTCGTAGAGCTCGATCTGCCACTCGGCGGGGGCGGTGCCGATGACGAAGGTCCGGCCGATCTCGCAGCGGTAGCCGTGGTAGCTCGCGCCCAGCCGGACGGAGAGGAAATCTCCCTCCTCCACCCTGCGGTCCGAGGGCCGGTGGCGTCCCTGGCCGGAGTTGGGGCCGGTGGCCACGGAGGTGGCGAAGGCGGGGCCGTCCGCCCCGTGATCGACCAGGCGGCGCTCCAGTTCCAGCGCGAGGTGCCGCTCGGTGCGGCCGACCAGGATCGATTCGAGGAGTTCGCCGAGCGCCTGGTCGGTGATCTCGGCGGCGATCCGGAGGCAGCCGATCTCCTCCTCGTCCTTGACGATCCGCTGCTGTTCCACGGTGGAGCCGAGATCGGCCAGCCGGAGACGTGGGGCGGCCTTCCCCATGGCACGGTGCCGGGCCACGGTCAGGTCGTGCTCCTCGACCGCGAGCGAGCCGGCGCCCGACGAGGCGGCGAGGCCCGCGGCGGCGACGACCGGATCCTCGCCCGGGGTGGGCAGGAGGTCGATCCGTAGCCCCTCGTCGGGCCGCCCGTGGCCGGGTTCACCGGTCGGGGCGCGGGGGCAGAGCAGAACGTCCTCGCCGGGGCCGAGCAGCAGCACGGCGCCGGGAGGCGCTCCGCCCGCGAGATAGCGGACGTTGGCGGGGCGGGAGACCAGGGCGGCCGCGGAGCCCGCGGCGGCGCACCGGCCGCGGAGCAGCCCGCGTCGGACGGCGTGCACCTCTGACATGGTCCGAGCGTACGAGCGGGGGCGGCGCCCCGCCCGGCCAGCGCACCCGACCGGGGGCCGCGGCCCTGTGGTGCGGTGGCTACCAGGCGGGCGGGCTCGCGATGGAGCGGGCCAGCACGTCGTCCAGGACGCGGGCGGTGGTCTCGACGTCGTACGTGGAGTTGTCGATGATCGGGAGGCCGGAGCCGTACCAGCCGGCCATCCGGCCGTGGATGCGGGCGACCTCCTCGTCGGAGAGCCTGCGGTTGCCGCTGCGGGCGGCGTTGCGCTCCAGGACGACCTCCAGGCCGGGCAGCAGGACCACGGGCAGCAGACCGGGGCCGACATGGCGCTTCCAGCCGCCGAGGCCGACGACCGGGCGGTCGGGGAAGACGGCGTCGTCGAGGATGCAGGAGATGCCGTTGGCGAGGAAGTTGCGGGCGGCGAAGCCGCAGGTGCGGCGGGCCAGCCGGTACTGGGCTTCGGAGTGGTCGTTCCAGCCGGCCTGCGGGTCGGCGAAGCCGGAACGGACCCATTCGCGGACGTCGTCGAGGGAGACGTGGGCGGTGGGCACCCGGCGGCGGGCCGCCCACAGCTTGGCGACGGTGGTCTTGCCCGCCCCGGCCGGCCCGATGAGCAGCACGGCGAGCGTCGCGCCGCCGGTGCCGGCCTCGGCGGGGGGAGCGGGCAGCGGGACGGGGCCGCCCGGGGGCAGCTGGACGTGTCCGGTGTGCCCGCCGGCCTGCCCCGCGGGGGGTGGTGTGGGCCCTGTGCCGCTCCAGCTGGGCCCCGGGGCCTGGCCGGGGGCCTGGGGCTGCCGGGTCTGGCCCTGGGCCGGGGGAGGCGGAGCCTGACCGGGGGCCGATGGCGGCGGGGATATCGGGGGCGGGCCGGGGTGGCCGGGGTGCTGGGCCTGGTACGGCCGGCCGACGTGCCCGAAGCCGGGTCCGTGGGGCGGCGGCAGCGGGGCCCCCACTGCGTGCTGCATCCGGTGCCACTCCGTCTCGTAACCGCAACTGACGCTGATGGGACGGCTACCGTACCTCCCCGGGCCGTCTCGGGGTGAACGGCCCGGGAGGGTGCGAGGCGCCCGTCGGCCGCCCAAGGCCGGACGGGGATCGCTTCGGTGTCGGCCCGTCAGCCGGTCGTCTCGTCGGCCAGGGCGCGCAGCGCGAGCCGGTAGGAACCGATGCCGAACCCGGCCACCGTGCCGGTGGCGACCGCGGCGACCACGGAGGTGTGCCGGAACTCCTCGCGGGTGTACGGGTTGGAGATGTGCACCTCGATCAGCGGTGCGGTGCGCTGGGCGGCCGCGTCCCGCATGCCGTACGAGTAGTGCGTGAAGGCGCCCGGGTTGAGAATGACCGGAATCGATCCGTCCGCCGCCTCGTGGAGCCAGCGGATCAGCTCGCCCTCGTCGTTGGTCTCCCGCACCTCGACGTCGAAGCCCAGCTCCTTGCCGAGGGTCGTGCAGGTCTCGACGAGTCCGGCGTAGGAGGTGGCCCCGTAGACGTCGGGCTCGCGCGAGCCGAGCCTGCCGAGGTTGGGGCCGTTCAGGACGAGGGCCCTTCGCCTCACGCGGAGACCTCCCCGTAGGCGGCGAGCAGCACGGCCGGGTCGGGGCCCTCCAGGACGGTGGGCTTGCCGATGCCGTCCAGGACGATGAAGCGCAGCAGGTCGCCGCGGGACTTCTTGTCGACCTTCATGTTCTCCAGCAGCTTGGGCCACTGGTCACCGCGGTAGGCGAGCGGCAGGCCCACCGACTGGAGGACGGTGCGGTGCCGTTCGGCGGTGGCGTCGTCGAGGCGGCCGGCGAGCCGGCCCAGCTCGGCGGCGAAGACCATGCCGATGGAGACGGCCGCGCCGTGGCGCCACTTGTAGCGCTCGTTCTTCTCGATGGCGTGGGCCAGGGTGTGGCCGTAGTTGAGGATCTCGCGGAGTCCGGACTCCTTGAGGTCGCTGGAGACGACCTCGGCCTTGACCCGGATGGACCGCTCGATCAGCTCGGCGGTGTGCGGCCCGGCCGGGGTGCGCGCGCCCTCGGGGTCGGCCTCGACCAGGTCGAGGATGACCGGGTCGGCGATGAACCCGGCCTTGATGATCTCGGCCATGCCGGAGACGTAGTCGTTGACCGGCAGCGAGTCCAACGCGGCGAGGTCGCAGAGGACCCCGGCGGGCGGGTGGAAGGCGCCGACGAGGTTCTTGCCCTCGGCGGTGTTGATGCCGGTCTTGCCGCCGACGGCCGCGTCGACCATGCCGAGCACGGTGGTCGGGATCGCGATCCAGCGGACCCCGCGCAGCCAGCTGGCGGCGACGAACCCGGCGACGTCCGTGGTGGCGCCGCCGCCGATGCCCACGATGACGTCGGAGCGGGTGAAGCCGGTCTGGCCGAGCGCCTTCCAGCAGTAGGCGGCGACCTCGACGGTCTTGGCCTCCTCCGCGTTCGGCAGCTGGACGGCGATGGCCTCGTACCCCTGGTCGGCGAGGTCCTGACGGACCGCCTCCCCGGTCTCGGCGAGCGCCTCGGGGTGCAGGACCGCGACCCGCCGGGCGCGGTCGCCGATCAGCCGGGGCAGTTCGCCCAGGAGCTGGTGGCCGACGAGGACCTCGTACGGGTCGGCGCCCGCGGAGCCTGCGACCTGGATGCGGGTGGGTCCCTGCTGCGTCATGCCGGTGTTCTCCACGCCGGGGCCCTGTGCGGCCTCCGGCAGTTCCAGTGCGTCGATGATCGCCTGGGCGACCTCTTCGGGGGTGTTCTCGTCGGTGGCGACGACCGTGCGGGCGACCTCTTCGTAGAGGTGGCGGCGGGCGTCCATCAGCTCGCGCCACTGCCGGCGCGGGTTGACCGCGAGCAGCGGGCGGGCGGCCCCGAGACCGACGCGGCGGACGGCCTCGTCCACGTCCATGGAGAGGTAGACGACCGGACGGCCGGCCAGCAGCTGCCTGGTCGCCGCGTCCAGGACGGCCCCGCCGCCGAGGGAGAGGACGCCCGTGTGCCCGGCGACGGCCGCCTCGACGGCCCCGCGCTCCAGGGCGCGGAAGTGCTCCTCGCCCTCGTCGTAGAAGATCTCCGCGATCGGCTTGCCCGCCTCGGCGACGACGTCCGCGTCGGTGTCCCGGTAGGTGGTGCCGAGCCGGGCGGCGAGCAGTTCGCCGACGGTGGACTTGCCGACGCCCATCGGGCCGACGAGGACGACCAGGGGGCCGCTCATCGGATCTGGAGGTGGTCGAGGTACGACTGGACGTTGCGGTGGGTCTCGGGGACGCTGTCGCCGCCGAACTTCTCCGCGACCGCGTCGGCCAGGACGAGGGCGACCATCGCCTCCGCGACGATGCCCGCGGCGGGGACGGCGCAGACGTCGGAGCGCTGGTGGTGGGCCTTGGTGGCCTCACCGGTGGTGACGTCCACGGTGGCCAGGGCGCGCGGCACGGTCGCGATGGGCTTCATCGCGGCGCGCACGCGCAGCAGCTCGCCGGTGGTGAGCCCGCCCTCGGTGCCGCCGGACCGCCCGGAGGTGCGCTTGATGCCGTCCTCGGTGGCGACGATCTCGTCGTGCGCCTTGGAGCCGGGGACCCGGGCCAGGTCGAAGCCGTCGCCGACCTCGACGCCCTTGATGGCCTGGATGCCCATGAGCGCGGCGGCGAGCCGGGCGTCCAGGCGGCGGTCCCAGTGCACGTGCGAGCCGAGGCCGACCGGCACGCCGTACGCCAGTACCTCGACGACCCCGCCGAGGGTGTCGCCGTCCTTGTGGGCCTGGTCGATCTCGGCCACCATCGCCTTGGACGCGTCGGCGTCCAGGCAGCGGACCGGGTCGGCGTCCAGCTTCTCCACGTCGGCGGGGACCGGGTAGACCCCGTACGGCGCCTTCGCGGCGGCCAGCTCGACGACATGGCTGACGATCTCGATGCCCGCGGTCTCCTTGAGGTAGGAGCGGGCGACGGCCCCGAGGGCGACCCGCGCGGCGGTCTCCCGGGCGCTGGCGCGCTCCAGGACCGGCCTGGCCTCGTCGAAGCCGTACTTCTGCATCCCCGCGAGGTCGGCGTGACCGGGCCGGGGGCGGGTGAGCGGGGCGTTGCGGGCGAGCTTCGCCAGCTCGTCGGGGTCGACCGGGTCGGCCGACATGACCTGCTGCCACTTGGGCCACTCGGTGTTGCCGACCATGACGGCGACCGGGGAGCCCATGGTGAGTCCGTGGCGTACGCCGCCGAGGAAGGTGACCTCGTCCTGCTCGAACTTCATCCGCGCGCCGCGGCCGTAGCCGAGCCGTCGCCGCGCCAGCGCCTCCGCCACCATCTCCGTGGTGACCGGGACGCCGGCGGGAAGACCCTCCAGCGTCGCCACCAGTGCGGGGCCGTGCGACTCCCCCGCGGTCAGCCAGCGCAACCTGCTCAACGGTGCTCCTCATGCTCGCGCCTGAAAGTCCAACGGCGCCACCGGGTGCGCGGCCCTGGCCCGCCGCCTCCGATCCTCCCACGACCGGACCCCCTCATCGGCCCCAGGTCCAGCAGACGGACGGGGCGACACGGACGGCCTGCCCGTCAGCGGGCCGTGAGAGCGGCTTCGCCGGCCTGCCGCATGGCGCCCAGCGGAGCCGGGGCCCGGCCGGTCATCCGCTCGACCTGGAGCAGCGCCTGGTGGACGAGGAGGTCGAGTCCGCCGACCACCGCCCCGCCGCGTGACGACCAGGCGGTGGCGAGCGCGGTGGGCCACGGCTCGTAGAGCACGTCGAAGAGGATGCCCGGGGTTTTGGGCACGGACGCGGCCAGCGCGTCGGTGGCGCCCGCCGGGGTGGTGGCGATGACCAGCGGCGCGCTCAGCGCCGTTGCCGCGTCCGCCCAGTCGGCGACCACGACGTCGACGCCGAGCCGCTCCCCCCAGGCCCGCATCTCGGCCGCGCGTCCGGGGCCCCGTACACAGGCGGTGACCGGCCCGGAGCAGACCGCGGCGAGCGCGGCGAGCGCGGAGGAGGCGGTGGCCCCGGCGCCGAGGACGGCGGCGGATTCCACCTTGTCGATCCCGCGCTCCCGCAGGGCGGCGATCATGCCGGGGATGTCGGTGTTGTCACCGGCCCGTCGGCCGTCCTCGGTGAACACCACCGTGTTGACGGCCTCCACCGAGGCCGCCGTCGCACTGATCTCGTCGAGCAGCGGGATGACCGCCCGCTTGAGCGGCATGGTCAGGGACAGCCCCGCCCAGGAGGCGTCCAGACCGTCCAGGAATCCGGGCAGCGCCGCCTCGTCGACCTCGAACCGGTCGTAGGACCAGTGGTCGAGGCCGAGCTCGGCGTAGGCGGCGCGGTGCAGCACCGGGGAGAGCGAATGGGCGATGGGCGAGCCGAGGACGGCGGCCCGGCGGATCCCGCTCACTGGCCCGACTCCTCTTGGTACTTCCGCCGGTTCTTCTCGTGCTCGTCGTTGGTCTCGGCGAAGACGGTCTTGTCCTCGTTGATCGAGACGAAGTAGTACCAGGGGCCCGGCGTGGGATTCATCGCCGAATGCAGCGCCTCCGCGCCCGGATTACTGATCGGGCCGGACGGCAGGCCCATGATCTTGTACGTGTTGTACGGGTCGTCGATCTTCCGGACCTCGTCGACCGCGCCGATGTCCAGGGTGCTCTGACCCTTGATGTAGTTGACCGTGGAGTCGAATTCGAGCCGCCCGACCGTCTCCATGTTGCCCGGCTTGAGTCGGTTGTAGACGACCCGTGCGACCTTGTCGAAGTCGTGCTTGTACTTGCCCTCGACCTGCACGAGGCTTGCGACGGTGATCAGTTCCCACGGGTTCTTGAGACCGAGCTTCTCCGCACTGGCCTTCAGGTCGAGCTTGCCGTACTCCTTGTTCGCCCGCGTGACCATCCGCTTCAGCGCGTCCTCGGGTTTCGACCCCTTGGCGACCGGATAGGCGGCCGGGTAGAGGAAGCCCTCCAGCGGGTCCTTCACGTCCGGATCGTCATCCACCCAGTCGGGCAGTCCGAGGCTTTCCGCCTTGGTCTTGGCGATCTCGGCCGTGGTGCCCTCTTCGAGCTGGAGCCGCTTGTCGATCATCTTGTAGACGGTGGCGTTGCGGGTGCCCTCGGGGATGACGAGGGCGTTCTGGCTCTTGGGATCGAGCATCAGCTCGATCGCGCTGGCCGCCGACATCTCCTTCTTCAGGAGGTAGACGCCGGCCTGGAGCGACTTTCCCTTGGGGTTGCCGTTCTGCGCCACGACGAAGGCGTCGGAGGACTTGATGACACCCTTCTTGCGCAGGATGTTCGCGATGTCGTAGCCGAGGGCCCCCTCCGGGATCTCGACCTCGACCTGCTCGTCGGTGCCCGATCCCGCGTAGTCGGCGGGGGCGCCGAACTGCTTCTTCCAGAAGGTGTACCCGACGTAGGAGACTCCGCCGAGGCCGCCGAGCAGGACGACGGAGACCACCAGGCAGGCGGTGCCGCTGCGGCTCTTCTTCTTGCCCTTGCCGCCCCGGCGGTCACCGCCACCGCGGTCCCGGCGCGAGGCGCGCGGCCCGTCCTCGTCCGGGTCGTCCTCGTCGTCGCGGGGCTCACGGCCGGCCGGTTCGTCCGCACCGGTGAAGAAGGGATGCGTCTCCTCCTGCGGCTCGTCCGGGTTCCAGTCCGTCGACGGCTGTCGTTGCTGCTGTTGCTGATCGGGCGCGGTTTCGCGGCGGCCCGGGGGCTGCGGCGGAGGGTACGCCTCCGGAGTGCCGTAGTAGTCCTGGGACGCGTCATGGCCGACCGGCTGCTGGGCGTACGGGTCCTGGGGCTCGCCCCCGTACGGCATGGCGGCCTGCTGCCCGGTGTCCCAGCCGCCGCCGTACTGCGACTGGGCTCCCGGCTGCTGGGCGTACGGGTCCTGCTGCGGTGCGCCGTACTGCTGGTGGTTCTGCTGCTGTCCGTACTGCTGCGGGTCGTACTGCTGCTGGTCGTACGACTGCTGGTACTGCTCGTTCTGCTGGTGCTGGGGGTACTGCTGATGCTGCTGGGCATACGGGTCCTGCTGGTGCTGCTGGGCGTACGGGTCCTGCGGATAGGACTGCTGCTGGTCGCCGTACTGGCCCTGGCCGTGGGCGGCCTGCCGGCCTCCCCACCCCTGGTCCCCGTACAAGGGGTCCTCGGGATGCCACGGTTCGGAGCCGGGGCCCCGGCCATACTCAGTCATCGATCCCCTAGAGCCGCGAGACGAGGTTCCGTCTCTTCGCTTCGCTGTGCGGTGTTTGTTCGAACACCGCCGCATCGCGCGGAACGTTACCGTATCGCGATCAGACCACCACTTCGACGCCCTCGCCGGGAGGGTTACCTGACGCCCGTTCGGACTCCAGGGCGTTCTGGAGGATCACCACCGCGGCAGCCTGGTCGATGACGGAGCGGCCCTTCTTGGACTTCACTCCCGAGGCGCGCAGTCCCTGAGTGGCCGTCACCGTGGTCATCCTCTCGTCCACGAGACGCACCGGAACGGGTGCGATCGACCGGGCGAAGACCTGGGCGAACTCCCGGACCTTGACGGCTGCCGGGCCCTCCCCGCCACCGAGGGAACGCGGCAGGCCGAGGATGACCTCGATCGGCTCGTACTCGTCCACGAGTCGGCGGAGCCGCCGGTGGGCGGCCGGGACGTCACGTCCCGGCACGGTCTCCACCGGCGTGGCCAGAATCCCGTCGGGGTCGCACGAGGCGACCCCGATCCGGGCGTCCCCGACGTCGACGGCGAGCCGTCGGCCCCGGCGCATCGGCGTCATCGCGCTGGTCACGCCGTCTCGGTGACGAGGCGTTCGACGGCGGCGACGGCGTCACCGATGGCGGCCGGGTCGGTGCCGCCGCCCTGGGCGACGTCCGGCTTGCCGCCGCCGCCGCCGCCGAGGGTCTTGGCGGCGGTGCGCACCAGGTCACCGGCCTTGAGGCCGCGCTCGCGGGCTGCCTCGTTGGTGGCGATGACGGTGAGCGGGCGCCCGTTGGCCGTGGTGAACAGGGCCACGACGGCCGGCCGGCCGCCCTGGATGCGTCCGCGCACGTCCAGGACCAGCTTGCGCAGGTCGTCGGCGGAGGTGCCGTCGGGGACCTGACCGGTGACCAGGGCGACGCCGCGGACGTCCTGGGCGGACTCGACGAGTCCGGCGGCGGCCGCGAGGACCTTCTCCGCGCGGAACTTCTCGATCTCCTTCTCGGCGTCCTTGAGCTTGCCGAGCATGCCCGCGATCTTCTCGGGGAGCTCCTCGGGGCGGCCCTTGACCAGCTCCTGGAGCTGGGCGACGACCGTGTGCTCCCGGGCGAGGAAGTTGTACGCGTCCACGCCGACGAGGGCCTCGATACGGCGCACGCCGGAGCCGATGGAGGACTCGCCGAGCAGCTTCACCAGACCCAGCTGGGCGGTGTTGTGGACGTGCGTGCCGCCGCACAGCTCCTTGGAGAAGTCGCCGATGGTGACGACGCGGACCCGCTCGCCGTACTTCTCGCCGAACTCGGCGATGGCGCCCTGCTTCTTGGCCTCGTCGATCGACATGACCTCGGCCTGGACGTCGAGTTCCCGCGAGAGGACCTCGTTGATCCGCTGCTCGACGTCGGTGAGGACCGTGCCGGGGACGGCGGCGGGCGAACCGAAGTCGAAGCGGAAGCGGCCCGGGGAGTTCTCCGAGCCGGCCTGGGCGGCCGTGGGGCCGAGAGCGTCGCGCAGCGCCTGGTGCGTGAGGTGCGTGGCGCTGTGGGCGCGGGCGATGGCGCGGCGGCGGGTGGAGTCGATGGAGGCGAGGACGGGGGCCCCGACCGTCACCTCGCCGACCTGGACGACGCCCTTGTGCACGTGGACGCCGGGGACCGGCTTCTGGACGTCGCGGATCTCGATCACGGCGCCGGTGTCGAGCCGGATACGGCCGGTGTCGGCCAGCTGGCCGCCGCCCTCGGCGTAGAACGGGGTGCGGTCGAGGACGACCTCGACCTCGTCGCCCTCGGTCGCGGCGGGCGAGGGCACGCCGTCGACCAGCAGGCCGACGATGGTGGACTCGCCCGCGGTGCTGGTGTAGCCGGTGAACTCGGTGGCGCCGGAGGTGTCGGCGACCTCGCGGTAGGCGGACAGGTCGGCGTGACCGGTCTTCTTCGCGCGGGCGTCGGCCTTGGCCTTGTCGCGCTGTTCCTGCATGAGGCGGCGGAAGCCGTCCTCGTCCACGGCCAGGCCCTGCTCGGCGGCCATCTCCAGCGTGAGGTCGATCGGGAAGCCCCAGGTGTCGTGGAGCAGGAACGCCTTGTCGCCGGCGAGGACCTGGCCGCCGGCGGCCTTGGTCTCGGTGACCGCGGTCTCCAGGATGTTGGTGCCGCCCTTGAGCGCCTTGAGGAAGGCGGCCTCCTCGGCGAGCGCGACCGTCTCGATGCGCTTGCGGTCGGTGATCAGCTCCGGGTACTGCAGGCCCATCGTGTCGATCACGACGTCGACCAGGTCCTTGACGACGGAGCCGTTGGCGCCCATGAGGCGCATGTTGCGGATGGCACGGCGCATGATGCGGCGCAGCACGTAGCCGCGGCCCTCGTTGCCGGGGGTGACGCCGTCGCCGATGAGCATCACCGACGTACGGATGTGGTCGGCGACGACCCGGAGCGAGACGTCGGTCCCCTGCTCGGCGCCGTAGCGGACGCCGGTCAGCTCGGTGGCCTTGTCCATGACGACGCGCAGAGTGTCGGTCTCGTACATGTTCTGTACGCCCTGGAGGATCATGGCGAGGCGTTCGAGGCCGAGACCGGTGTCGATGTTCTTCGACGGCAGGTCCCCGAGGATCGGGAAGTCCTCCTTGCCGTCTCCGGCACCGCGCTCGTACTGCATGAAGACGAGGTTCCAGATCTCCACGTACCGCTCGTCGTTGACGGCCGGGCCGCCCTCGACGCCGAACTCGGGGCCGCGGTCGTAGTTGATCTCCGAGCACGGGCCGCAGGGTCCGGGGACGCCCATGGACCAGAAGTTGTCCTTCTTGCCCAGCCGCTGGATGCGCTCGGCGGGGACGCCGATCCTGTCGCGCCAGATCCGCTCGGCCTCGTCGTCGTCGAGGTAGACCGTGATCCAGAGCTTCTCGGGGTCGAGGCCGTAGCCGCCGTCCTCGACGGAGTTGGTCAGCGCCTCCCAGGCGAGCTGGATGGCGCCTTCCTTGAAGTAGTCCCCGAAGGAGAAGTTGCCGCACATCTGGAAGAAGGTGCCGTGGCGGGTGGTCTTGCCGACCTCTTCGATGTCCGGCGTACGCACGCACTTCTGCACGCTGGTGACGCGCGGGGCGGGCGGCTTGACCTCGCCGAGGAAGTACGGCTTGAAGGGGACCATGCCCGCGGGGACCAGCAGCAGAGTCGGGTCGTCCGCGATGAGCGACGCCGAAGGCACGGCGGTGTGACCGCGCTCCTCGAAGAAGCGCAGCCAGCGGCGGCGGATTTCAGCCGACTCCATCAGTGGTCCTCATTCCGGTTGTTCGAGTTGTAGGGGAGCTTGCGGTACGTGTTCGCGGGTGCTTCCGCCGTTTCGACGGCGAAGTGCCGCCGCACGGGGAGGTCGGGGTCGACCGGCGCTTCCAGGCCCAGGGCGCCGCCCAGTTCGGACTCGCGCCGGACCATGCCCTCGCGTACGTCGAGGGCGAAGTCCTTGAGCTTGTGACCGGTCTCGATCGCCTTGTCCGCGGCCTGCGCGGCGAGGCTCTCGGGGGTCAGCTGCTTGAGCTTGCGGTTGACCTTGGCGGTGGCCCAGACACCGGCGGCTGCGCCGGCGGTGAACCAGAACGTGCGGCGGAACATCGCTCGATCAGTCCTTCTGTCCGCGGGCGTTTCGGCGTTCGCGCCTGCGTCCGCGCGCCGAGGGTACGGTCCGTCCGACGATCACCGTGCGGCGGGCGGAGCCGCGGCCCCGCGCCGCTTCCCGTTCGGGCTCGGCTGCGGTGCGGCGGCCGAGGGCCTGCCGTACGCCGTAACCGAACGCCGCGACCTTGACGAGGGGGCCGCCGAAGGTGGAGGCGACGGTGGTGGAGAGCGCGGAGGCGTTGGAGGTGACCTCCTGGACGTCGCTCGCGATGGCGTCGACCTTGTCCAGCTGGGTCTGCGCGGAGCGCACCGTCGCCGAGGCGTCGGCCAGCAGCGGAACGGCCTGATCGGTCACGTCCGCCACCAGCTTGGTGGTCGCCCTGAGCGTCTGGGCGAGCCTCACCAGCACCACGGCGAGGAACGAGACCAGGATCGCCCAGAAGACGGCCACGAGGATCCCGGCCACCTCTCCACCGGACACTGTGCACCGCTCTCTGCTCGTCGCTGGGCCCTGCCGGGCCTTGTCTCCGCCGGTCGCGTCCAGGGCTCGGCCCCCGACGCCCGATCGTCGTCCCACGAGCCTATCGCGCCGCGCATCTCCTCCCCTACCGCATTCCCCGCGGGCCGGGCGGCGGTCGCGCTAACGAGATTGTACGGAGAGCTTTCAAGCCAGTACTCTGCGTGTTTCATGCGACGCCTGCAGGACCTCTCCCCGAACCACGACGATCCGGACGCCCGCCCCGCGGCGCCCGGCGACCTCCCGGCCGAACTGACCCCCCTGACGGGGCGCGAGCACGAACTGGCCGAGCTGGCCGGGCTGCTGGAGGAGTCCAGGCTCGTCACCGTCACCGGAGTCGCGGGTGTGGGCAAGACCCGGTGCGTCATCCGGGTCGCCGCGCTTCGGAAGAAACGGTACTGCGACGGGGTCCTGCTGGTCGAGCTGTCCGCCGTCCGCCATCCCGGCCAGCTGGAACACGCCCTGGTCGACGCACTCGGCCTGACCGACCGCACCGGCAGGCCGCCACGCGCCGTCCTCGTCGACCATCTCTCCGAACGCCGGACGCTGCTGGTGATCGACGGCTTCGAGCACCTCGTCGACGCCTGCGCCGGTCTCGTCGCCGAACTGCTGCGCCGGGCCCCGCGCCTCCAGGTGCTCGCGGCCGGCCGCTGCCCTCTCCGGGTGGACGGGGAGCGGACGTTCCCGCTCGCCCCGATGTCCGACCCGGACGCGGTGGATCTCTTCACCGAACGGGCCCGCGAGGTGCGGCCGGGCTGGGAGCCGACGGCCGGCGAGCGGGCGGCCGTGGCGGAGCTCTGCCGCCGCCTCGACGGGATTCCGCTGGCGCTCGAACTGGCGGCCGGGCGGCTGCGCGCCCTTTCGGTGGACCAGGTGCTCGTGCGTCTGGACGACCGGTTCCGCCTGCTGACCGGCGGGCGCCGCGGCGCACCGTCCCGCCACCGGACCCTGCGTACGGCGATCGGCTGGAGCCACGAACTGTGCACGCCCGAGCAACGGCTGCTCTGGGCACGGCTCTCGGTGTTCGCCGGGCAGTTCGACCTGGAGGCCGCGGAGTACGTCTGCGGCGGCGCGGACCTGCCGGCCGACTCGGTGCTCGACGTGCTGGACGAACTGCTCGCCCAGTCGGTGGTGGAGCGCGAGGACAGTGCGGACGGCGCCCGCTACCGGCTGCTGGACACGGTCGGCGAGTACGGGGCGCAGTGGCTGGCGGCCGCCGGGGACGCCCCGCGGCTGCGGCGGCGGCACCGGGACTGGTTCCTGGGGCTCGCGACCTGGTGCGAGCTGGACTGGTTCGGTCCGCGACAGGCGGAGGTGGCCGCGCGGATCGGCAGCGAGCTGCCCAATCTCCACCGGGCGATGGAGTGTTCGATGGAGAGCCCCGACGAGGTGCATCTGGCGCAGTACCTGACGGGCACGCTGGGGTTCTACTGGGTCGGCTGCGGGCGGCTGTCGGAGGGACGGCGCTGGCTGGACCACGTCCTGGCGGAACCGGCCCCGGCCGACGCCGCACGGCTGAAGGCGCTGGGAGTGCTGGGCCATGTGGCCATGCTGCAGAACGACACGGTGGGCGCGATCTCGGCGCTCCAGGAGTGCCGGGAGGAGGCCGAGCACTCCGGGGACGCGGCGGCACTGGCGTACGCGGTGCACCGCACGGGGTCCCTGGCGATCGCGATGGACGACGTGCCGCGAGCCGAAGGGCTGCTCCGCGACGCGGTCGGACGCTACCGCGAGGTCGGCGAGCTGAACAGCGGCGTGCTGATGGCGCAGGTGGAGCTGGCCATGGCGGTGGCGTCCCTCGGCGATCCGGAAGCGGCCGCGGTGATGTGCGACGAGGTCCGGGAGATCTGCGAGGACCACGGGGAGCGGTGGGCGCTGGCGTACGCGCTGTACGTCCTGGCGTACGCGGCGCTGCGGCGGGGAAGCACGGCGCGGGCGCGGGGGCTGCTCGGGGAGTGCCTGACGATCGGCCGGACGTTCGACGACCGGCTGGGCACGGCGCTGTCGCTGGAGCTGCTGGCTCTGGTGACGGTCGTGGAGGGGAACGCGCGGGAGGCCGCCGTGCTCCACGGTGCGGCCGAGGGCATCCGGCCGTCGGCGGGCCCGCCGCTGTGCGGCTCGGCGGTCTACGGGCGGCCGCGGGCGGAGTGCGAGGAGCGGGCGCGCCGGGAGCTCGGGAACGCGGCGTACGAGGAGGGCCGGCGGACGGGGCGGCGGCTGGACCTGGACTCCGCCGTCGACCGGGCCCTGGCCGGCGGCGGCGCGGGGGCGACGGCGGACCCGCCGGGCCCGGGCGGGGCGGGGCCGGCGGACGGTCCCGGGGAAACGCGAAGGCCCGCCGCCTCCCGGATGACAGGGAGGGGCGGGCCGGAGCTCCGGTGAGAGCGGCTACGCCTGGATCAGCGGGCGTAGTACTCGACGACGAGCTGCTCGTCGCAGATCACCGGGATCTCCTTGCGGTTCGGGTCCCGGTCCAGGCGGAAGGCCAGGGCCTTCAGGTTCACCTGGAGGTAGCGCGGGGTCTCACCGTCGGTGTCGTAACCACCCTCGCGGGCCACCTGGAAGGGGACCTTGGAGCGGCTGCGCTCGCGGACCATCACGACGTCGTCGGGACGGACGCGGAACGACGGCTTGTCGACCTTGCCACCGTTGACCTCGATGTGGCCGTGGACGACCATCTGACGGGCCTGGTAGATGGTGCGGGCGATGCCCGAACGCAGGACCAGGGCGTCGAGACGGCGCTCGAGCTCGACGACCAGCGCCTCGCCCGTCTTGCCCTCGGCCTTGCGGGCGCGGTCGTAGGCGCGCGCCATCTGGCGCTCGCTGATGTCGTACTGCGCGCGCAGGCGCTGCTTCTCCAGCAGACGGACCTTGTAGTCCGAGTTCTGCTTGCGGCCACGGCCGTGCTCGCCCGGCGGGTACGGACGAGCTTCGAAGTACTTGACAGCCTTGGGCGTCAGAGCGATGCCGAGGGCACGCGACTTCTTGACCTTGGGACGCGACTGGTTAGGCACGTTCTCCAGACCTCCATTGTGGGTTAGGTTAGGTTTACCTTACTCAAGGAGATCGCATGTCTCGCCCTGGGAACACCACTCACGTCACGGACAGCACAGACAGCGGCAGCACACCTGAAGGTGCTGCTACGACGGAAGGCCGATCTGATCGTGGTCAGCCGCGTCCCAGCGGGCTTGATAACACTCGGATGCCGTCAGCAGCCGAGCGCACACGAACTCTCGTACAGAGTACCTGCTCCGCGGTGCTCGTCGTACCGGGGCTCCTTCCGCACCATGCGGAGCCGCTGATCCCGGACCGCAGGAGCGTGGGGCCCGAGGGCGATCTGTTCCTCGAATTCCCCGCGGACTCCCCGGCGGTCCGGGCGGCGACGCACGCGCAGGACGACGAGCTGGGCGCCGTGCTGGAGGTCACCGACATCGCTCCCGTCTCCGTCCCGCACCGGGTCCGTGGCCGCGCGTGGGTCTCCGGCTGGCTCACCTCCCTGCCCGGTATCGCCGAGCCCGGCCGGATGATGCTGCGCCTGGAGTTCGGCGAGGCGTACGTGGACGACCTCTGGGGCGCTGAGGAGGTCGAGCCGGACGGCTTCCGGGACGCGGCCCCCGACCCGCTCGTCCGCCACGAGGCGGAGCTGCTCCAGCACCTGCACTCCGCCCACGCCGAGCAGATGCGCGCCTTGCGCGGCCTGCTGGGCGAGCGCACCGCCCGCCTCTGCCCCTCCGGCCGGCCAGGGGTCGTACCGGTCGCCCTGGACCGCTTCGGACTGCGGGTCCGTTGTGTCGAGGGCCGGGATTCCTGCTTCGACGCCCGCTTCGATTTCCCCGACCCGGTGCGGGACGTCACCGAGCTGCGCCGCGCCATGCACACGCTTTTCGAGGCGGCCGCCTCCTGATCCGGCGGCCGGGAGTCAGGACGGCTCCGCGCTCCCACCGGAACGACCCAGGCGCTCGCGGACCCGCTCGACGACGTCCGCGTACCGCGCCTCGGCGCCGTAGCGGGTGGGGGTGTAGTACTGCCGGTCGCGGACCGCGTCCGGGGCGTACTGCTGGGCGGCGATGCCGCCCTGCACGTCATGCGGATAGACGTACCCCTGGGCATGGCCGAGCTTGGCGGCGCCCTGGTAGTGGCCGTCGCGCAGATGGGCCGGGACGGGGCCCGCGAGCCCCTTGCGCACATCCTCCCGCGCGGCGGAGATCGCCAGCGTCGCCGCGTTGGACTTGGGGGCGAGCGCCAGGGCGATGGTGGCGTGGCTGAGGGTGAGCGCCGCCTCCGGGAATCCGATCATGGCCACCGCCTGGGCGGCGGCCACCGCGGTCGGCAGCGCGGTGGGATCGGCCAGGCCGATGTCCTCGCTGGCCGAGATCATCAGCCGCCGGGCGATGAACCGCGGGTCCTCCCCGGCCTCGATCATCCGCGCCAGGTAGTGCAGAGCGGCGTCCACGTCGGAACCGCGGATCGACTTGATGAGCGCACTGGCCACGTCGTAGTGCTGGTCGCCGTCACGGTCGTACTTCACGGCGGCGCGGTCGACGGTCGCCTCGACCGTCCCCAGGGTGATCTCCGCCTCGTGCGTGGCGATGGCCGCGCCCGCCGCGGCCTCCAGCGCCGTCAGCGCCCGGCGCGCGTCGCCGCCCGCGATGCGCAGCAGATGGGCTTCGGCGTCCTCGGGCAGGGTGACCGCCCCGCCGAGACCCCGCTCCTCGGTCAGCGCCCGGCGCAGCAGGGAGCGCAGGTCGTCGTCGGTCAGCGGCTCCAGGGTGAGCAGCAGGGAGCGCGAGAGCAGCGGGGAGATGATCGAGAAGTACGGATTCTCCGTGGTGGCCGCGATGAGGGTCACCCAGCGGTTCTCCACGGCGGGGAGCAGGGAGTCCTGCTGGGCCTTGGAGAAGCGGTGGATCTCGTCCAGGAACAGGACGGTCTCCTTGCCGAAGCCACCGGTGGCGCGGCGCGCGCTCTCGATGACGGCCCGGACCTCCTTGACCCCGGCCGTGATGGCGGAAAGCTCGACGAACCGCTTGTTGGTCGCCTTGCTGACCACGTACGCCAGGGTCGTCTTGCCGGTACCGGGCGGACCCCACAGGATGACCGACGACGCGCCGGCGGGACCGCCGCTCCCCTCGACGAGCCGGCGCAGCGGCGAGCCCGGCTTGAGCAGATGCTGCTGGCCGACGACCTCGTCGAGGACACGGGGACGCATCCGGACAGCGAGGGGGCTGCTGGACGGGTCCTTCTCCTGGCGGTCTTCGGCGGCTGCGGTAAAGAGGTCGGGCTCCACGTCATGAAGCCTATGCGACCCCACTGACAGTGCCGCCGGGGGCGGATCACCTACGAGATCGGTAGGTGGCCATCAGCTGGTCCAGAAGTCCCACCAGCGGGTCAGGATCAGCATGCCGATGATCCCGATCCACATCACCGGCAGCACCCAGGGGAACTCGGTGAGCCCGCTGCGCAGCCAGGCCGGGGCCGGGAGGATGCGGTGCTTGACGTTGTGCGTGGTCACGTAGCAGAACATGACGATGGTGGCGACCCAGGCCAGGCAGCACCACAGGCAGAGCGAGTTGATGTTGTACAGCGACTGGTACTGGAGCCAGGTGCAGAAGCCGACGCCGAAGAGGGTCCCGGCGTTCAGCCCGAGCCAGAACCAGCCGCGGTAGCGGGCGCCGGCGAGAAGCCCCGCCCCGATCGCGATGACCATGCCGTACGTGACGAGGCCCAGCATCGGGTTCGGGAACCCGAACGCCGACGCCTGCTCGCTCTTCATGATGTTGCCGCACGCGACGACCGGATTGAGACTGCAGCCCGGGGTGAAGGAGGGGTCCTCCAGCAGCTTGAACTTGTCGAGCGTGATGACCCAGGAGGCCAGGAGTCCGGCGGCGCCGGTGATCACCAGGAGCAGGGCGAGACCGCGTCCGGCCCCGAAGGCGCGCTTGCGGCCGCCCTCGGCCTGGTCGGAGGAGAGGTCGTGGTCTACCGCTGCAGTCGTCATATCGCCGTTCCATCACCGAGTGGTCAGCCGGGCATGCCCTAGGTCATTGTGCCGTACCCTCGTACGGATCAACCGTTCGATGGACATGAAGGTGTGCGCCCCACGAGCGCTCCCATGGTCCCGTTTCCGGGGCGGCGAGGCCGGGACGACGGAAGACGTACGGGTCCCCGGCGCCGGGCCGGCGACGCCGACCGCTGCGGGCGGCGCCAAGTCGGGAGCACCGGCCAGGGTGAATCGACGCCGGACGAGTTGACGGCGGACGACAGAGGCGCGGGCGGCAGGACCCGGTCCCCGCCGCCCGCGCCCCGTACACGCTCCGTCAGCCGAGGCGCTTCGTCAGCTCGGCCGCGACCTCGGTCAGCGGCACCGCGCCCTGCTCGCCGGACTCCATGTCCTTGAGCTGGACGACCCCTTCGGCGAGGTCGCGCTCGCCCGCCACCAGGGTGTAGCGCGCGCCCGAGCGGTTGGCGCTCTTCATCGCGCCCTTCAGGCCCCGGCCGCCGAACGCGAAGTCCGCGGCGATCCCCGCGCGGCGCAGCTCGGTGACGACCCCGAACAGCACCCGGCGGGCCTCGTCGCCGAGCGGGACCGCGTACACGCTGGTGGTGACCGGCAGGTCGAGCTCGACGCCCTCGGCCTCCAGCGCGAGGACCGTGCGGTCCACGCCGAGCGCCCAGCCGACGGACGGCAGCGCGGGGCCGCCGATCATCTCGGACAGCCCGTCGTAGCGGCCGCCGCCGCCCACCGCGGACTGCGCGCCGAGGCCGTCGTGGACGAATTCGAAGGTCGTGCGGGTGTAGTAGTCGAGACCGCGGACCAGCTTCTCGTCGTCCTCGAAGGCCACGCCGGCCGCCGTGAGCAGCGCCCGGACCTCCTCGTGGTACGCCCGGCACGCGTCGCAGAGGTAGTCGCGGAGCTTCGGGGCGCCGGTGAGCTGCTTCTGTACGTCGGCCCGCTTGTCGTCCAGGACGCGCAGCGGGTTGATCTCGATGCGGCGGCGGGTCTCCTCGTCGAGGTCCAGGTCGCGCAGGAAGGTCTGGAGCGCCTCGCGGTAGACCGGGCGGCACTCCTTGTCGCCCAGCGAGTTCAGCAGGATCCGGAACCGGCGCAGGCCCAGCGAGCGGTACGCCTGGTCGGCGAGGATGATCAGCTCGGCGTCCAGGACCGGGTCCTCGGTGCCGATGGCCTCGGCGCCGACCTGCGAGAAGTGGCGGTAGCGGCCCTTCTGCGGGCGCTCGTAGCGGTAGTACGAGCCGGAGTACCAGAGCTTGACGGGGAGGTTGCCCGCCTTGTGGAGGTTGGCCTCCAGGGCGGCCCGCAGCACGGAGGCGGTGCCCTCGGGGCGCAGGGCCAGCTGGGAGCCGCCCTTGGTGGTGAGGGTGTACATCTCCTTGGTGACGATGTCGGTGGACTCACCGACACCGCGGGCGAAGAGCTCGACGTCCTCGAAACCGGGCGTCTCGATGTAGCCGTAGCCCGAGTCGCGCAGCGGGGCCGCGATGGCCTCGCGCACCGCCAGGAACTTCGCGGAGTCCGGCGGGGTCAGGTCGTACGTGCCCTTGGGGGCCTGAAAGGTGCTCACGAATACGTCTCTCGTCTACATTCCGCGGCGCGGCGGGGCGTCCAGACCGTTCAGGAACGGGTTGGAGGCGCGCTCGCGGCCGATGGTCGTCTGGGGGCCGTGGCCGGACAGCACCACGGTCGAGTCGTCGAGCGGCAGGCACACGCGGGCCAGCGACTCGAGCAGCTCGGCGTGGTCGCCGCCGGGCAGGTCGGTGCGTCCGACGGAGCCGGCGAAGAGCAGGTCGCCTGAGAAGAGGACCGGCGGTACGTCCGCGGCCTCGGGCATCCCGAACGTCACCGACCCCTTCGTATGGCCGGGCGCGTGCGAGACGCCGAACTCCAGACCCGCCAGGGTCAGCTTCGAGCCGTCGGTCAGCTCCTTGACGTCGTCCGGCTCCCCCACGGTCAGCTCACCCATGAGCGGCATCCCGATCGAGCGGCCGAGCGCCTTCTCCGGGTCGCTCATCATGTAGCGGTCCCGGGGGTGGATCCAGGCGGGGACGTCGTGGGCGCCGCAGACGGGAACGACCGAGGCGACGTGGTCGATATGGCCGTGGGTGAGGACGACGGCGACGGGCTTGAGCCGATGCTTCTTCAGTGCTTCCTCGACGCCCTGGGCGGCCTGGTGGCCCGGGTCGATGATCACGCACTCCTCACCGGCGGCGGGGGCGACCAGATAGCAATTGGTCCCCCAGGCCCCGGCGGGGAACCCGGCAATGAGCACGATCGTCCTTAATGTTCGTCCGGAGGATACGGCCGCAGCGAAGGATGCAGCGGATCAGAGCCTACCGGCGCTCCTCATGACACAGGTAACCCATATACGGTACGGGCAGCTCAGGCCCTCATCCTCACGACGTAACAAGGAGCCCAACCGGTGTCCAGCAGCGAACAGCGGCGGCGGCAGCTCGCCCGGGAGAAGTTCGAGCGTCAGCAGAAGCGCCGGGAGGAGGCCCGCAACAGGACCAGGCGCATCACCGCGATCGTCGCGGCCTCGGTGGCCGTGGTCGCCGTCGTGGGCGTGAGCGCGTTCGTCGTGGCCGGCAAGGACGACGACAAGGACAAGAAGAGCGAGGCGGCGGCGAGCCAGAGCCCCGCTCCGGAGCCTTCGGAGAGCGAGAGCAAGGCTCCCACGCCGCCGATGAAGATCGACAAGAAGGCCACCTACACGATGTCGCTCAAGACGAGCCAGGGCGACATAGCGTTCTCGATGGACGCCGCGAAGACCCCTCAGACGGTGAACTCCTTCAAGGCGCTCGCCGACAAGGGCTACTTCGACGCGACCAAGTGCCACCGGCTGACCACCCAGGGCATCTTCGTGCTCCAGTGCGGCGACCCGAAGGGCGACGGCACGGGCGGTCCGGGCTACAACATCCCGGACGAGAACCTGGACGCACTCGGCAAGGCGGGCGGCGACGGCAAGGTCGTCTACCCGCCGGGCACGGTGGCGATGGCCAACACGGGTCAGCCGGACTCCGGTGGCAGCCAGTACTTCCTGGTCTACAAGGAGACGAAGCTCCCGCCCACCTACACCCCGTTCGGCACGATGGACGACGCCTCGCTGAAGGCTGTCCAGAAGGTCGGCGAGGCCGGTGTCGAGGGCGGCGCGGGCGACGGCGCCCCGAAGAAGGCCGTGACGATCGAGAAGGCTTCGGTCGAGAAGGACTGAACCGGCGGAGGTGGACCGGCGGACGGCGACCGGCCGGGGCGGCCACCGGCGCGGCGCGAGCCCGCCCCGCGCCGGAGCGGAGAATCTCAGCCGCGCTGAGTGCGGACAGCCGGGCGGCCGGTCGCCTAGATTGGCGTTGTGCAGGGCGGGCGATGCCCGCCCCAGGAAACTGTGGACGATGCCCGGGGGGCGAACCCCCTGGCGGGCATCAGGTGGAGGAGGCGCTGTGAGCAGCGACCCGTGGGGCCGCGTCGACGAGACGGGCACCGTGTACGTGCGTACAGCCGAGGGCGAGCAGGTCGTCGGATCGTGGCAGGCCGGTTCCCCAGAGGAGGCACTGGCCTATTTCGAGCGCAAGTACGACGGCATGGTGGTCGAGATCGGCCTCCTCGAACGGCGGGTGAAGACCACCGATCTGTCGGCGAAGGACGCGACGACGGCGATCGGTCATCTGCGGCAGCAGGTCGACGAACACCACGCGGTGGGCGACCTCGACGCGCTGCGCAAGCGGCTGGACGCGCTCGTCGCGACGGTCGAGGCACGGCGTGAGGAGCGCAAGGCCCTCAAGGCCAAGCAGACCGACGAGGCCAAACACGCCAAGGAGGCGCTGGTCGCCGAGGCGGAGGAGCTGGCGCAGAGCGAGCAGTGGCGGTCGGCCGGCGAGCGGCTGCGGGCGCTGGTGGACACCTGGAAGGGTCTCCCCCGCCTCGACCGCAAGTCGGACGACGAGCTGTGGCACCGCTTCTCGCACGCGCGCTCGGCGTTCTCCAAGCGGCGCAAGGCCCACTTCGCCGCGCTGGACGCCCAGCGCGAGGACGCCCGCAAGGCCAAGGAGAAGCTGGTCACCGAGGCCGAGGCGCTGGCCGGCTCCACGGACTGGGTGACCACGGCCGCGCGCTACCGCGACCTGATGACCGAGTGGAAGGCGGCCGGCCGCGCCCAGCGCGAGGCCGAGGACGACCTGTGGAACCGTTTCCGCGGCGCCCAGGACGTCTTCTTCGCCGCGCGCGGCGAGGTCTTCGCGGAGCGCGACGCCGAGCAGGGCGAGAACCTCAAGCTCAAGGAGGAGCTCGCCGCCGAGGCCGAGAAGCTGGTGCCGGTGAAGGACCTCAAGGCGGCGCGGACCGCGTTCCGGTCCATCAACGAGCGCTGGGAGGCCATCGGGCACGTACCGCGTGACGCCCGCCCGAAGGTCGAGGGCCGGATGCAGGCCGTGGAGCGGGCGCTGAAGGAGTCCGAGGAGTCCGAGTGGCGCCGGACGAACCCGGAGGCGCGGGCCCGCGCCGCGGGTCTGACCGGTCAGCTCCAGGCGGCGGTGGACAAGCTGCGCGGCCAGATCGACACCGCGCGTGCCGCGGGCAACAACGCCCGTGCGGACAAGCTGGCCAAGGAGCTGGAGGGGCGCCAGGCGCTGCTGGACCAGGCGCTCAAGGGCCTGGAGGAGTTCGGCGGCTGACGCCATCGGAATGAGGGAGGGGCCCCGGCACGCATCGCGTACCGGGGCCCCTCCTCGTGTTCGCCGCTAGGGCCTGCGGGCCGAGGTGACCCGGTAGACGTCGTAGACGCCCTCCACGCCGCGTACGGCCTTCAGGACGTGGCCCAGGTGCTTGGGGTCGCCCATCTCGAAGGTGAAGCGGGAGGTGGCCACCCGGTCGCGGGAGGTCTGGACGGCCGCCGAGAGGATGTTGACGTGCTGGTCGGAGAGGATCCGGGTGACGTCGGAGAGCAGCCGGGAGCGGTCCAGCGCCTCGACCTGGATGGCGACCAGGAAGACGGAGGACTGGGTGGGGGCCCACTCGACCTCCAGGATCCGTTCGGGCTGCTGCGAGAGCGACTCCACGTTGACGCAGTCGGCGCGGTGCACGGAGACGCCGCTGCCCCGGGTGACGAAGCCGATGATCGGGTCGCCGGGGACGGGCGTGCAGCAGCGGGCCAGCTTGACCCAGACGTCCTCGACGCCCTTGACGACGACGCCCGGGTCCGCGTTGGCGCGCCGCTTGCCGCGACCGCCGTGCGACGGCGGGGTGGACTCCGCGAGGTCCTCGTTGGCCTCGTCGTGGCCGCCGAGTGCCTGCACGAGCTTCTGGACGACGCCCGCCGCCGCGACGTGGCCCTCGCCGATCGCCGCGTACAGCGAGGAGATGTCGGGGTAGCGCATCTCGTGGGCGAGGGTGACCAGGGAGTCGCCGGTCAGGATGCGCTGGATCGGCAGGTTCTGCTTGCGCATGGCGCGCGCGATGGCGTCCTTGCCCTGCTCGATGGCCTCGTCGCGGCGCTCCTTGGAGAACCAGCCGCGGATCTTGTTGCGGGCGCGCGGCGACTTGACGAAGCCGAGCCAGTCCCGCGAGGGCCCGGCGCCGGCCGCCTTGGACGTGAAGACCTCGACCAGGTCGCCGTTGTCGAGCGTCGATTCGAGCGGGACCAGCCGCCCGTTGACGCGTGCTCCTATGGTCCGGTGGCCGACCTCGGTGTGGACGGCGTACGCGAAGTCGACGGGGGTGGCGCCGGCGGGCAGCGCTATCACGTCGCCCTTCGGCGTGAAGACGAAGACCTCGTTGCGCGAGAGGTCGAAGCGCAGGGACTCCAGGAACTCGCTGGGGTCCTCGGTCTCCTTCTGCCAGTCCAGGAGCTGGCGCAGCCACGCCATGTCGTTGACGGTGTCCTGGCCGCGCCCGGTGTTCTTGGGGATGTCGGTGCGCACCTTGGAGGCGCCCGCGACCGCTTCCTG
The DNA here is from genome assembly GCF_044756785.1 of Streptomyces sp. NPDC091649. NCBI lineage: Bacteria > Bacillati > Actinomycetota > Actinomycetes > Kitasatosporales > Streptomycetaceae > Streptomyces > Streptomyces sp. NPDC091649. The sequence goes on from NZ_JBIVTR010000007.1 coordinate 141,886, forward strand.
CTTGTACTTCCAGTGGGCGGCGATGCCGTACTCGGCGCGGCGGTGCATGTCGAAGGTGCGGATCTGGAGCTCGACGGGCTTGCCGCTGGGGCCGATCACCGTGGTGTGCAGTGACTGGTACATGTTGAACTTGGGCATCGCGATGTAGTCCTTGAACCGCCCCGGCACCGGGTTCCACCGGGCGTGGACGGTGCCGAGGGCCGCGTAGCAGTCGCGGACGGTGTCGACGAGGACGCGGATGCCCACCAGGTCGTAGATCTCGGCGAAGTCGCGGCCTCGCACGATCATCTTCTGGTAGACGCTGTAGTAGTGCTTGGGGCGGCCGGTGACGGTGGCCTTGATGCGGGCGGCGCGCAGGTCGGACTGGACCTCGTCGGTCACTATGGCGAGGTATTCGTCGCGCTTGGGGGCCCGCTCGGCGACGAGCCGGACGATCTCGTCGTACATCTTGGGGTAGAGGATCGCGAAGGCGAGGTCCTCCAGCTCCCACTTGATGGTGTTCATGCCGAGCCGGTGCGCCAGCGGGGCGTAGATCTCCAGCGTCTCGCGGGCCTTCTTCTCCTGCTTCTCCCGCTTGAGGTAGCGCATGGTGCGCATGTTGTGCAGGCGGTCGGCGAGCTTGATGACCAGGACCCGGGGGTCCTTGGCCATGGCGACGACCATCTTGCGTACGGTCTCGGCCTGCGCGGCCTCGCCGAACTTGACCTTGTCCAGCTTGGTGACGCCGTCGACGAGCAGGGCCACCTGGTCCCCGAAGTCGCGCCGCAGGGTGTCGAGGCCGTACTCGGTGTCCTCGACGGTGTCGTGCAGCAGGCCCGCCATCAGCGTCGCCGGGTCCATGCCCAGCTCGGCGAGGATCGTGGTGACGGCCAGCGGGTGGGTGATGTAGGGGTCGCCGCTCTTGCGCTTCTGGCCGCGGTGCCAGCGCTCGGCGACCTGGTACGCCTTCTCGATCTGGCGGAGCGTGGCCGTCTCGATCTTGGGGTCGTTGCCCCGGACCGTACGCAGGAGGGGTTCCAGGACCGGGTTGTACGGGCTGGAGCGCTGTACGCCCAGTCGGGCGAGGCGGGCCCGCACGCGGTTGGAGGAACCGCCGGTGCGGGAGGCGGACCCGGTGGACGCCCCGGTCTTCGCGGGAGGCCCGGGGGCCGGGGGCTTGGGCGCGGCGGCGGCCGGTTTCGTGGCCGGCGGCTGCGCCGGGCCCGCCGTCGCGGCCGGTTCCGGCGGGGCCTCGGGGGCCGCGGGCTTCGCGGGAGGCGCGGCCGGGGGGCGCGCGGCGTCGTCGGCGGGCGCGGGCTCCGGCGCGTTCGAGGGCGCGGCCTTGTCCGGCGTGGCGGGGGCCGCCACGGGCTTGTCGGGCTGCGGGGCGGCGGCTGACTGGGCCTCGTCTGGCAAGAGCGCTCCTCGTGCGGATCCGGGGTACCCGGAGAGCCCATGGTATCGATCCCCCGGCGGGACCTCGCCCGGGGACGGCGGGAGCCTTCACAACGGCGGACGGGCACCCGGTGTTCCCGGGTGCCCGTCCGTCGTGCTCGCTGTCCGTACCCGGACGGTGTCCGTCGGGTCAGACGGTGATCAGGGCCTCCAGCGGTGCGCCGGCGAGAGCCGGCTCCAGGCGGGCCCGGCCCGCGAGGAAACCGAGCTCCATGAGGACCGCGACGCCCGCGACCTCGGCGCCGGCCCGCCGGATGAGCTCCAGCGACGCCTCTGCGGTGCCGCCGGTGGCGAGCACGTCGTCGATGACCATGATCCGGTCCTCGGCGTCGAGGTCCTCGGCGTGGATCTCGATCTCCGCGCTGCCGTACTCCAGCTCGTAGGACTGGCTCAGGGTCGCTCCGGGAAGCTTGCCGGCCTTGCGGACGGGGACGAAGCCGAGGCCCGCCCGGACCGCGACGGGAGCGGCCAGGATGAAGCCGCGCGCCTCCAGGCCGACGATCTTCGTGGCGCCGTGCCGTTCGCAGAGTTCCGCGAGGGCGTCGGTGAGCGCCGTGAAGGCGACCGGGTCCGCGAGCAGCGGCGTGATGTCCTTGAACACCACCCCCGGCTTCGGGTAGTCCGCGACATCGCGGATCCGGCTGAGCAGCAGCTCCCTGTTGGACGCGGTGGTGCTCGTCATCAGCGCTTACCCGTCGTACGGCCGTGGCCCCGGGGGTGCTGGCGCTGCCCCACCACGGCTCCGGCGGTCTCGGTGTCCTCGTCCGCGTCCTGCCGGTAGGCGGGGCCGTCGTCCTCGGGGGACTCGCCCCGCGCGGCCGCGGCCGCGCGCTTGGCGAGGACCCGCTTCTTCAGGGCCTTCATCTGCGGGTCGCGTTCCTTGAGGTCGGCGACGAGCGGGGTGGCGATGAAGATCGAGGAGTACGCGCCGGCCGCGAGGCCGACGAACAGCGACAGGGAGATGTCGTTCAGCATGCCCGCGCCGAGGACGCCGCCGCCGATGAACAGCAGGCCGGCCACCGGGAGCAGCGCCACCACGGTGGTGTTGATCGAACGGACCAGCGTGCTGTTGATCGACCGGTTCGCGATCTCGCTGTACGTGAAGCGGGTCTGCTTGGTGATGTCCTTCTGGCCCTCCTTGAGGCTGTCGAAGACCACCACCGTGTCGTACAGGGAGTATCCGAGGATGGTCAGCAGACCGATCACCGTGCCCGGGGTGACCTCGAAGCCGACCAGGGCGTAGATCCCGACCGTGATGGTGATGTCGTGGATCAGCGCGATCAGGGCGGCGACGGCCATCCGCCACTCGAAGGCGATGGCGAGGTAGACCACCACCAGGACCATGAAGACCCAGAGTCCGGTCCACGCCTTGTTGGCGATCTGCTCACCCCAGCTGGGGCCGACCAGGTCCGCGTTGATCTTCTCGGCCGGGATGCCCAGCTCGTCGGAGAGCGTCTCCTTGATCTTGTTCGCCGTGGGGGTGTCGACCTCGGTGATCTGGATGCGCAGACCGCCGTTGCCGAGCTCCTGGACGATGGCCTGGTGGCCCGACGCCTCGGTCGCCACGTCCGTGGCCTCGGTGGTGGAGATCTTGGCACTGGTGTTGGTCGTGAAGACCGCGCCGCCCTTGAACTCGATGCCCATGTTCAGGCCGCCGACCGCCAGACCGATGATGGCCGTGATGGTGATCAGGATCGAGACGCCGTACCAGATCTTGCGGTTGCGGATGAAGTCGTAGCCGACCTCGCCGCGGTAGAGCCGGGCGCCGAGATTGCCGAGTCGCGACATCTCACGCCTCCTTCGGTTCGGTGGGAGCGGTGGCACGGCGCGAGCGGCGCAGCGGCGGCTGGGCGCCGAGTCGCTTCGGGTCCAGCCCGGACCACGGACCGCCCCGGGAGAAGAACTTCGTCCGCCCCATGAGCGTCATGACGGGCTTGGTGAAGAGGAACACCACGACGACGTCGAGCAGCGTGGTGAGGCCCAGCGTGAACGCGAAGCCCTGCACCTTGCCGACGGTGACGACGAAGAGGACCGCGGCGGCCAGGAACGACACGAAGTCGGAGACCAGGATGGTGCGCCGGGCACGCGGCCAGGCCCGTTCGATGGCCGGGCGGAGTGTGCGCCCTTCGCGGATCTCGTCCCGGACCCGTTCGAAGTAGACGATGAACGAGTCCGCTGTGATGCCGATGGCGACGATGGCGCCGCAGACCGCGGGCAGGTTCAGCGCGAAGCCGATGGCCGGCCCCAGCAAGGACATGATCGTGTACGTCAGGATGCCGGAGACCAGGAGGCTCAGGAGGGCGATGAACGCCAGGCCCCGGTAGTAGACGAGGAGGTAGATGATGACCAGCGCCAGACCGATGGCGCCGGCGATCAGACCGCCCTTGAGCTGCTCGTCGCCCAGTGCGGCGGTCACCGTGGTGACGCTGACCTCTTCGAAGGTGAGCGGCAGGGCGCCGTAGGACAGGATGTTGCCGAGGTCCTCGGCGGACTGCTGGTCGAAGCTGCCGGAGATCTGGGCGTTCTTGCTGAGCGCCGTGCGCACCGAGGGAGCGGAGACGACCTCGCCGTCGAGGACGATCGCGAACTGGTTCATCGGCGGCTGCTGCTGCGAGAGCCTGCTGGTGATCTTCTGGAACTTCTTGGCGCCGCCGGAGGTGAACTCCATCGACACGATCCACTCACCGGTCTGCTGCTCGATGGCGCCCTTGGCGTCGTCGACATCGCTGCCGGAGACCTCGGCCGGGCCGAGCACGTACTTCTCGTAGCTGCCGGGAACGTTCGAACCGCAGGCGACGATCGAGTCGGTGGGCTTGGCGTCCTGCCCGGCCTCCGAGCGCTGCTTGGGGTCGGAGCAGTCGAGCTTGGCGAACTCCTCCTGGAGCTTGGCCGTCGCCGGGTCCGCGGGGGGCGATGCCTCGGGGGAATCGGACGGCTTCGGCTTGCCGGAGGCGCCGGGGGTGGGGTCGTCCTTCGTCAGGGCGCCGGTGACCGCGCGGCCCTGGGTGGTGGCGCTCGCGGAGGGGGTGGCCTCCTCGCCCTCGGGCTTGTCGCCGCTCTCGGGCTTGTCCCCGCCCTCGGCGGACTCGTCCGTCTTCGGGGTGGCGCTGCCCGAGGGAGTCGCGGATCCGGAGGGCGTGGGCTGCTCGGGGCCGCTCGCCTGCACCGCCAGAACAGGCCGGAAGTAGAGCTGGGCGGTGGTGCCGACCTGCTCCTGGGCCTGCTTGGAGTTCGTCCCCTTGGGGATGTTGACGATGATGTTCTTGTCGCCCTGGGTCTGTACCTCCGCCTCGGAGACGCCCAGCCCGTTGACACGCCGTTCGATGATCCCGACCGCGGTGTTCATGTTGGTCTGGTTGATCGCGTTCGGCTTGCCGGGCTGGTTCTGCGCCTCCAGCGTGATCGACGTCCCGCCGGCCAGGTCGATGCCCAGCCGGGGCGTGGTGTGCCCGGACAGGAACATCCCGCCGGTGAGCGCGACCATGGCGATGAGGATCAGAACCAGGGCACGCCCCGGCCTGCCATGACCGCCGGACGGCCCTCGGCCCTTCTTGGGTGCTGCCACCTTCTCGTTTCTCCCTGTCCAACCGCCCCGCGCCGGGTACGCGCCGGAGCGGCCACGAAGTGTAGTGGGGACCCTGCCCCCGCAGACGACCGCACGGTCCCGGGGACGCCGCGCGCCGGTGGGCGCGCGACGTCCCCGGGATCGTGAGAACTACTTGGAGTCGCCGTCGCCGTCGGTCTTGCCCTCGCCCTTGGCGTCCTTGACGTCGTCCTTGGCGGTCGCGTCCTCGGTCCTGGCGTCGTCGTCGGCCGCGTCGTCCTTGCCCAGGTCGATCTTGGTGACCTCGGCGGCGTCGGCGTCGGAATCCCCGGTCAGCGAGGAGGCGTCGTCGGGAACGACGGTGCCGTCCGCGTCCAGCTCCGGGTCGTCACCGTGCACGATGCGGTTGTACTCCGCGTCGTCCAGGACGGCGCCGATCGAGTTCTTCGCGTAGATGGCGTGCACGCCGGGCGCGACTTCGAGGATAACGGTGTCGTCGTGGACTTCCTTGACGGTGGCGTACATGCCCCCGATCGTCCGGACGCCGGTGCCGGGCTGCATGTCGCTGCGCATCTGCGCGGCTGCCGCCTGCTTCTTCTTGGCGGAGCGGGTCATCAGGAACATGGCCCCGATGAGCACGATGAAGGGGAGGAGAGTCAAGAGATCCACGGGACGGGAATTCCTTCGCACGACCGCGCTGGAATGCGGCCTGTATATATGGGGGTGGGTACACCGACCGGTAAGGGCGGCGTCGGCGGAGTCTAAGCGAGTCCGCATGGATGGAACAACGCCCAGCATGGCACCCGGGTTCCTGTGCGCGCGAACCTGTGACCCATCACGCCCCGAACAGGCCCTGTTGTCCCTTTGCTCCGTGCTGCGGCGGAACCAGTCCCAGATGCGTCCAGGCGGCCGGGGTCGCCACGCGCCCCCGCGGCGTCCTGGCCAGCAGTCCTTCCCGTACGAGGAAGGGCTCGGCGACCTCCTCGACGGTCTCCCGCTCCTCCCCCACGGCGACCGCCAGGGTGGACAGGCCCACCGGTCCGCCGCCGAAGAGTTTCAGCAGGGCGCCGAGGACGGCACGGTCCAGCCGATCGAGTCCGCGGGCGTCAACCTCGTACACCTTGAGGGCAGCCGACGCGATCTCCCGGTCGACGGCGCCCTCCGCCTTGACCTGGGCGTAGTCGCGGACCCGGCGCAGCAGCCGGTTGGCGATACGGGGGGTGCCGCGGGAGCGTCCGGCGATCTCGGCGGCGCCCTCGGCATCGATGGCGACGTCCAGAAGGCGGGCGGAGCGGTGGATGACACGCTCCAGCTCGGCGGGGGCGTAGAACTCCATGTGCCCGGTGAAGCCGAAGCGGTCGCGCAGCGGGGGCGGTAGCAGACCGGCCCGGGTGGTGGCTCCGACCAGGGTGAACGGGGGGAGTTCGAGCGGGATCGCGGTGGCGCCGGGGCCCTTGCCGACGATGACGTCGACGCGGAAGTCCTCCATCGCCATGTAGAGCATCTCCTCGGCGGGCCGGGACATGCGGTGGATCTCGTCGAGGAAGAGGACCTCGCCCTCCTGGAGGGAGGAGAGGATCGCCGCGAGGTCTCCGGCGTGCTGGATGGCCGGGCCCGAGGTGATCCTGATCGGGGCGTTCATCTCGGCGGCGATGATCATCGAGAGGGTGGTCTTGCCGAGGCCGGGGGCGCCGGAGAGCAGCACGTGGTCGGCGGTGGCGCCACGGGCGCGGGCGGCCTTGAGGACCAGGTCGAGCTGCTCTCGGACCCTCTCCTGGCCGACGAACTCCTCCAGGTCCTTGGGGCGCAGGGCCGCCTCGACCGCGGTGTCCTCGCCGTCGAGATGGCCGGCGTCGACCAGCCGGTCGTCGAGGACCGGGCCGGTCGGCTCGTCGGTCTCGGGTCCGGTCTCGTCCCAGTTCATTTCAGCGCCTCTTCGGTGGTTCGGTGCCGGTCAGCGTGCGCGGTTGAGAGTCTGCAGGGCGGCCCGCAACAGCTGAGGCACCGGGGGCGCCGTGCCCGCGGCGACGGCGGCCTCGGCCTGCGGGGCGACGGCGCCGACGGCCTCGTCGGCCTCGCGGCTCGCGTAACCGAGGCCGATCAGGGCGGCCTGGAGCTGGTCGCGCCAGCCGGAGGTGGCGGGGGCGCCGACGCCCTGCTGGCCGATGTGCGCGCCGACCGGTTCGCCGAGCCGGTCCTTGAGCTCCAGGAGCAGCTTCTGGGCGCCCTTCTTGCCGATGCCGGAGACGGCGGTGAGCGCCTTCTCGTCACCGGTGGAGACCGCGAGGCGCAGGGCGTCGGGGCTGTGGGTGGCGAGCATCGCCTGGGCGAGTCTGGGACCGACGCCGCTGGCGGTCTGGAGCAGCTCGAAGACCTGCCGCTCGTCGTCGTCGGCGAAGCCGTACAGGGTGAGGGAGTCCTCCCGGACCACCAGCGAGGTGGCGAGCCGGGCCTCCTTGCCGACGCGCAGGCCGGTGAGGGTCTGCGGGGTGCACTGGACGGCCATGCCGATTCCGCCGACCTCGATGACGGCCGTGGCCGGGGCGAGGGCGGCCACCGGGCCGGAGACGAAGGCGATCATGCGGTGCGGCCTTTCAGCGTGCGAGGCGTGCCGGGCGTACTGGGTGCGTCGGGCGTACGGGGTGCGCCAGCCGCTCCGGGCGTACGGGAGATGCCGGGCGCCCCGGGTATACGGGACGCGCCGGGTGTCCGGGACGCGCCGGGTGTCCGGGACGCGCCGGACGTGCGGTGGGCCGCGACGGCCTGCTGGAGCCGGTTCTGCGCGGGGGCCCGCCAGATGTGGCAGATGGCCAGGGCCAGGGCGTCGGCGGCGTCGGCGGGCTTGGGCGGTGCGTCCAGTCTCAGCAGCCGGGTCACCATCGCGCCGACCTGGTCCTTGTCGGCCCGTCCGGACCCGGTGACGGCCGCCTTGACCTCGCTGGGGGTGTGCAGGGCGACCGGAATGCCGCGGCGGGCGGCGCAGAGCATGGCGACCGCGCTGGCCTGGGCGGTGCCCATGACGGTGCGGACGTTGTGCTGGGCGAAGACGCGCTCGACCGCCACGAAGCCCGGGGAGTGTTCGTCGAGCCACTGCTCGATGCCGCGCTCGACGGCGACGAGCCGGTCGCCGAGGCCGGCGTCGGGGGAGGTGCGCACGACGCCCACGCCGATCATGGTCAGAGGTCTTCCCGCCACTCCTTCGACCACGCCGACGCCGCACCGGGTCAGCCCCGGGTCGATACCCAGAACCCGCATGGAACCCCCCTGTCCTCACCGCGCGCGACGCCCGCTCGATCACCTGTTCCCGCAGGCTATCGGCTCGCACCGACAAAGCGCCGCAACCACAGGGCGACGGGCCGACGGGGAGTGCCCCGTCGGCCCGTCGCCCGGGGCCGTGTCCGGCCCCGCCGGCCGCGCCGTCAGGCGTCGACCTTCTCCATGACCTCGTCGGAGACGTCGAAGTTGGCGAAGACGTTCTGGACGTCGTCGCTGTCCTCCAGCGCGTCGATGAGCTTGAAGATCTTGCGGGCGCCCTCTTCGTCCAGCTCGACCTGGAGGGTCGGCAGGAAGTTGGCCTCGGCGGAGTCGTAGTCGATGCCCGCCTCCTGGAGCGCGGTGCGCACCGCGACCATGTCGGTGGCCTCGCTGACCACCTCGAAGGTCTCGCCGAGGTCGTTGACCTCCTCGGCGCCCGCGTCGAGGACCGCGCCGAGGACGTCGTCCTCGCCGAGCTCGCCCTTGGGCACGATCACGACGCCCTTGCGGTTGAACAGGTACGAGACGGAGCCCGGGTCGGCCATCGAGCCGCCGTTCCGGGTCATCGCGACACGCACGTCGGAAGCGGCACGGTTGCGGTTGTCGGTGAGGCACTCGATGAGCACCGCGACACCGTTGGGGCCGTAACCTTCGTACATGATCGTCTCGTAATCGGCGCCGCCCGCTTCGAGACCGCCGCCGCGCTTGACCGCGGAGTCGATGTTCTTGTTCGGGACGGAGCTCTTCTTCGCCTTCTGGATGGCGTCGACGAGCGTGGGGTTGCCGTCGGGGTCGACGCCGCCGGAGCGGGCCGCGACCTCGATGTTCTTGATCAGCTTCGCGAAGAGCTTGCCGCGCTTGGCGTCAATCACGGCCTTCTTGTGCTTCGTCGTAGCCCATTTAGAGTGGCCGGACATCTGCCTTCTCCTTCGCGTCACCCATATCGATTCGAACCCGAGAGATCCTACCGGGGTCCGGTCACTTCACCGCGCGCACCATGTCCACGAACAGAGCGTGAACGCGATGATCGCCGGTCAGTTCGGGATGGAACGAGGTGGCGAGGGCGTTTTTCTGCCGGACGGCCACGATATGCCCACCGTGTTCGGCGATGATCTCGGTCCCGGCCCCGACGGACTCGACCCAGGGCGCGCGGATGAACACACCGTCCACCGGGCCGCCTTCGACACCGCCGACCTCGACCGCGGCCTCGAACGACTCGTTCTGCCGGCCGAAGGCGTTGCGCCGCACGATCATGTCGATGCCGCCGACGGTCTCCTGCCCCGAGCGGGGATCGAGGATCTTCTCGGCCAGCAGGATCATTCCGGCGCAGGTGCCGTAGACCGGCATCCCGGCCCGGACCCGCTCGCGCAGCGGCTCCATCATGCCGAAGAGCACGGCCAGTTTGGACATGGTGGTGGACTCGCCGCCCGGGACGACCAGGCCGTCGACCTCGGCGAGTTCCTCGGGGCGCCGGACCGGCCTGGCCAGGGCGTCCGCCGAGGCCAGGGCGATCAGGTGCTCCCGTACGTCGCCCTGGAGAGCCAGGACGCCGATCAGGGGGGTGTCGCTCATCAGTGGTTACCAGCCGCGGTTGGCGTAGCGCTCGGACTCGGGCAGCGTGTCGCAGTTGATGCCGACCATGGCCTCGCCCAGATTGCGGGAGGCGTCCGCGATGACCTTCGGGTCGTCGTAGAAGGTGGTGGCCTTCACGATGGCGGCGGCGCGCTTGGCCGGGTCGCCGGACTTGAAGATGCCGGAACCGACGAACACGCCCTCGGCGCCGAGCTGACGCATCAGCGCGGCGTCGGCCGGGGTGGCGACGCCACCGGCGGAGAACAGCACGACCGGCAGCTTGCCGAGCTCGGCGACCTCCTTGACCAGCTCGTACGGGGCACGCAGGTCCTTGGCGGCGGCGTACAGCTCGTTGTTGTCGAAGCCGCGCAGCCGGGCGATCTCGTTCTTGATCTGGCGCAGGTGACGGACGGCCTCGACGACGTTGCCGGTGCCGGCCTCGCCCTTCGAGCGGATCATGGCCGCGCCCTCGGCGATCCGGCGCAGGGCCTCGCCCAGGTTGGTGGCGCCGCAGACGAAGGGGGTGGTGAAGGCGAACTTGTCGCTGTGGTTGACCTCGTCGGCCGGGGTGAGGACCTCGGACTCGTCGATGTAGTCGACGCCGAGGGACTGGAGCACCTGGGCCTCGACGAAGTGGCCGATGCGGGACTTGGCCATGACCGGGATGGAGACGGCCCCGATGATCTCCTCGATCATGTTGGGGTCGGACATCCGGGCCACGCCGCCGTCCTTGCGGATGTCGGCCGGGACGCGCTCCAGGGCCATGACGGCCACGGCGCCCGCGTCCTCGGCGATCTTCGCCTGCTCGGCGTCGACGACGTCCATGATCACGCCGCCCTTGAGCTGCTCGGCCATGCCGCGCTTGACGCGGGCGGTGCCGGTTGCGGGGTACTCGGCGGACTGCGGGGTGCTGGGAAGCGTGGACACGGGACCTCACTCGGTGAAAGACGCTGAAGACTGCATCGCCGAGCAAACGCCCCGGGACCGGTCCACAGCAAGGGCCAATGAACAGGCCGTGGATCGTTTTGGCCCCGGAACCGTGTGCGGGTGGCCCCCGGAGTCGCGGTCTCCGGGCCTCTCAGGTGCCGGGGCGGTCCGCGAGGGCGACCGGTGGGGCGTCGTCCATCTCGAAGGCGAGCGGGAACGGGGCGTGCCCGGCCAGCCGGAACATCCGGACGGTGCGGTGCCGCCGCAGGGCGCGGGCGGCGCGTACGGAGTCGTTGTGGAAGCGCCGGGCCATGGGCACGCGGCGTACGGCGGCGGCCAGTTCGGCGGCGGCCTCCTCGCCGCCGGGGATCTCCTTCACCGCGTCGACCTGGGCGGGCTCGCCGAAGACGGCACGCAGGGCGTCGCTCAGCTCGCTCTCGGCGACCTCGCGGTGGTCCTCCTCGGCCTGCCGGGCGGCGTGCGCGGCCTCGTACAGGACGATCGAGGCGGCCGGGTCCAGGACGCCGGAGGTGGCCAGCTCCTGGGTGACCGAGGCGCGGCGCAGCAGTTGGGCGTCGAGGGCGGCGCGGGAGGCGTCGATCCGGGAGTGCAGGCGGTCCAGCCGGCCGGCGGTCCAGCTGAGGTACACGCCGATCGCGATGAGGGCGACGACGATCCAGACGATGAGGGTTACGGTCACGGGCCCCCACGCTACCGTCGCCCAAGGCCCCCGCTTCAACGGGAGGCCCCCGCGACCGGCCCGCCGCTCAGTCCCGCGCGAGTCCGAACCGCGCCCGGAGACCGGAGCGTTCGTCCGCCGCGACCGAGGCGGCCCCGTCGGCCACCGTCTCGTACACCCCGAGGATGTCGGCCCCCACCGTCGCCCAGTCGAAGCGGCGTACGTGGGCCTCGCCCCGCTCGCGCAGTCCGGCCCGGCGCTCCGGGTCGCCCAGCAGCCGGATCGCGGCGGCGGCCAGCGCGTCGGCGTCCTCGTTGGCGAACAGGTCGCCCGCCGTGCCCTGGTCGAGCACCTGCGCGAAGGCGTCCAGGTCGCTCGCCAGCACGGGGGCGCCGGCCGACAGCGCCTCGACCAGGATGATGCCGAAGCTCTCTCCGCCGGTGTTGGGGGCCACGTACACGTCGACGCTGCGCAGCAGCCGGGCCTTGTCCTCGTCGCTGACCATGCCGAGGAACTCGACGCGTTCGCGCAGCTCCTTCGGCAGCGAGGCCACCGCCTCCTCCTCGTCGCCCCGCCCGGCGACCAGCAGCCGGGCCTCCGGGCGGGCGGCGAGGATCGCGGGCAGCGCCTTCATCAGGACGGGCAGGCCCTTGCGGGGTTCGTCGATACGGCCGATGAAGCCGAGGGTCTGGCCCTGCCACGCGGCCTTCGGCTCGGCCCTGGCGAAGAAGCCGACGTCGACGCCGTTCGGAATGACGACGGCGTCCCCGCCGAGGTGCTCGACCAGCGTGCGCCGGGCGTACTCGCTGACCGCGATCCGGGCGCTGATCTTCTCCAGCGCGGGCTGGAGGATCGGGTACGCGGCGATCATCGCCCGGGAGCGGGGGTTGGAGGTGTGGAAGGTGGCCACGATCGGCCCCTGCGCCGCCCAGCAGGCCAGCAGGCCCAGCGACGGGGAGGTCGGCTCGTGGATGTGGATGACGTCGAACGTCCCGTCGTGCAGCCAGCGCCGCACCCGGGCCGCCGACAGGAAGCCGAAGTTCAGCCGGGCGACGGAGCCGTTGTACGGGACGGGGACGGCCCGGCCAGCCGAGACGACGTAGGGCGGCAGCGGTGTCTCGTCGTCGGCGGGGGCCAGCACGGAGACCTCGTGGCCGAGCCGGATCAGGTGCTCGGCGAGGTCCCGGATGTGGAACTGCACGCCGCCCGGTACGTCCCAGGAGTACGGGCAGACGATGCCGATCTTCACGTGGGTTCCCCTCGGGGGTCCAGGTCGTCCAGCCAGAGCCGCTGGAGCATGTGCCAGTCCTCCGGGTGCTCGGCGATGCCGCCGGCGAAGGCGTCCGCCATTGCCTGGGTCATGACGGCGGTCTTCTCGGCGCGGGTGCCCTCCCGCGGCACGTCGACCGCCGGATGGATGCGCCCGCGCATCACCGGCCCGTCGTACCAGAGGGTCACCGGCAGCAGCTTCGCGCCCGTCTGCTGGGCGAGGAGCGCGGGACCCGCGGGCATCCGGGCCGCGGCGCCGAAGAACGACACCTCGGCCCCGGAGGAGGAGAGGTCCCGGTCCGCGACGAGGCAGATCAGGCCGCCCGCGCGCAGCCGCCGGGCCAGGGTGCCGAAGGCGGACCCGCCGCTGTGCGGCAGGACCTCCATGCCGAGGCCCTCGCGGTAGGCGACGAAGCGGTCGTAGAGCGTCGCGGGCTCCAGCCGTTCGGCGACGGTGGTGAAGGGGATCTTCAGGTCGGTGGTGGCCCAGGCTCCGGCGAGATCCCAGTTGGCCAGGTGCGGCAGGGCCACGATCACCCCCTTGCCGGCGTCCAGGCCCTCGGTCAGGTGGTGGACGTCGGAGATGTCGATGCCGTCCTTGATGCGCTCCGGGCTCCAGGTGGGCAGCCGGAAGGACTCCATCCAGTAGCGCATGTAGGAGCGCATCCCGGCCCGTGACAGCTCGGCCAGCCGCGCCGGCCCCGCGTCGGGGACGACCCGGGCGAGGTTCGACTCCAGGCGCAGCACGCTCTTGCCGCGCCGCTTCCACGCCTGGTCGGCGATGGTGCGGAAGATCCGGGCGGCGGCGGGCTCGGGCAGCCTCTTGACGGCGCCCCAGCCCAGTCCGTACAGCCCGTCGGTGAGCCGGCCCCTCAGGCCGGACGCGTCCGCGCTCACCGGTCGGCCTCGCTCCCCCGACCGGGCTGACCGGCCTGACCGGCGGAACCGGCGGAACCGGCGGCGGACGGTCCCGCGGTGCCGGCGGCGGAGTCCACGGCCGCCGGACCCCCGGCGGCCGCCTCCGCGGCGTCCGCCTCGGCGGATTCGCGGCGTACGGTCACCACGCGCTGGACCAGCGTCACGAGGCTGCCCGCGGCGACGATCCACAGCGCGATCGGCAGCAGCACGTCGATGCCGGGGACGCCGAACGCGTGGAGCCCCGCCAGACCTGCGGCGACCAGCGAGATCACCAGGCGCTCGGCGCGCTCCACGAGGCCGTTGACCGCGACCGGCAGGCCGATCGACTCGCCGCGCGCCTTGGTGTACGAGACCACCTGGCCGCTGGCCAGGCAGAAGATCGCGACGGCGCACAGGACGTTGTCGTCACCGCTGCCCGCGTACCAGAGGGCGAAGCCGGCGAAGATCGCGCCGTCGGCGACCCGGTCGAGCGTCGAGTCGAGGAAGGCGCCCCAACGACTGGAGATACCGGCCTGCCGCGCCATGTTGCCGTCGACGAGGTCGGAGAAGACGAAGATCGTGATGACGATCGTGCCCCAGAAGAACTCCCCCATCGGGAAAAAGACCAGCGCACCTGCCATCACTCCGGCCGTGCCGATGAGAGTGACCGCGTCGGGACTGACCCCGAGGCGGAGCAGCAGAGCGGCGAACGGCGTGAGGACACGCGTGAAGAATGCACGCGCGTACTTGTTCAGCATGGCCTTCCCGAGGGTTCGGTTGGCCGAGCGGCCCCTACGGCCACCGGCTGGCCCATCGTAGTCACCGCCGGTGCCTTCCACCGGACGGGCACCCGTCGCCGGGTGCCGGCGGAGCCCGCCCCGGCCGGCGACGGCCCTGCCCGGTGTGCGGACCGGACGCGCGGGCGACGTGTGGACGGGGCCCCGCCGCGGTGCCAAGCTCGAAGGACCGCGGGCGTCTTCGAAGCCGCCGCGGCGGCCTCTTCGAGCGCGCCCGTGCCACCGCTGCTCCGCGCGCGGTCGCCCTCCCCCGCACCGCGCCATCGACCGGGAGGCTCGCATCATGGGCGACAAGGCACACGCACACCCCGGAGCCGCCGGAGGAGCACCGGCGGCCGGCCGTCCCTCCGCCGTACGGAACGTGGTGCTGGTCGGCCCCGGCGGATCGGGCAAGACCACGCTGGTGGAGGCCCTGGCGCTGACGGCCGGAGCCGTGAACCGGGCCGGTCGGGTCGAGGACGGGACGGCCGTCTCCGACTACGACGAGATCGAGCGGCGCCGACAGCGTTCCGTGCAGCTCTCGCTGGTCCCGGTGGCCTGGGACGGCTGCAAGGTGAATCTGCTGGACACTCCCGGCTACGCGGACTTCGTCGGTGAGCTGCGGGCCGGTCTGCGCGCGGCGGACGCGGCCCTCTTCGTCGTCTCGGCGGCCCAGGACGCCGGGTCCGTGGCCGCGACCACCCGGGCCGCGTGGGAGGAGTGCGCGATGGTCGGCATGCCGCGCGCGATCGTCGTCACGCACCTGGACACCGCCCGCACCTCCTACCGGGAGATGAACCGGATCTGCGCCGAGACCTTCGGGGGCGAGGACCCCGACGCCGTGCTGCCGCTGTACCTGCCCGTGCTGGGGCCCGAGGCCGCCGACGGCCACGCCCCGCTGACCGGGCTCACCGGGCTGCTGAGCCGGCGGATCCTCGACTACTCCTCGGGGGAACGCGTCGAGCTGCCGCCCGCGCCCGGCCAGGAGGAGACGCTGCGGTCGGCACGGGAGCGGCTGCTCGAGGGGATCATCGCGGAGAGCGAGGACGAGTCCCTGATGGACCGCTATCTCGGCGGCGAGGACATCGGCGTCGCGACCCTGACCGATGACCTGGAACGGGCCGTCGCCCGGGGCTCCTTCCACCCCGTCCTCACCGCGGCGCCGGCGGCCGAGGGCGCCCGTCAGGGCGTCGGCACCGTCGAGCTGCTGGAACTGGTCACGCGCGGCTTCCCGACCCCGCTGGAGCGCACCCCGCCGCTCCTCACCACCCCCTCGGGGGAGCCGCGGCCCGCCCCGGTCTGCGATCCCGAGGGTCCGCTGGTCGCCGAGGTCGTCAAGACGGCCTCCGATCCGTACGTGGGCCGCGTCTCGCTGGTCCGCGTCTTCTCCGGCACCCTGCGCCCCGACGACCCGGTGCACCTGTGCGGCCATGGCCTGGACGCGGCGGGTCGCGCGCCGCGTCCCGGTCACGGGGCGGAGATCCGCGTCGGGGCGCTCACCTCACCGTTCGGCCGTCGGCAGCACCCGCTGGACCGGTGCGTCGCGGGCGACCTGGCGTGTGTGGCCCGGCTCGGCGAGGCGGAGACCGGCGACACCCTCTCCGCGGTCGGCGACCCCGTCCTGATCGAGCCGTGGGCGACGCCGGACCCGCTGCTCCCGCTGGCCGTGCGGGCGCACGGCCGGGCGGACGAGGACAAGCTGTCGCAGGGCCTGGCCCGGCTGGTCGCCGAGGACCCCACGCTGCGCCTCGAACAGAATCCGGACACCGGCCAGGTCGTCCTGTGGTGCCTGGGCGAGGCCCACCAGGAGGTCGCCCTGGAGCGGCTGCGCGGCCACTACGGTGTCCAGGTCGACGCGGAACCGCACCGGGTGCCGCTGCGCGAGACGTTCGCCGGGCGGGCCACCGGGCGCGGACGGCACGTCAAGCAGTCGGGCGGCCACGGCCAGTTCGCGATCTGCGAGATCGAGGTCGAGCCGCTGCCGCCGGGCTCCGGCGTCGAGTTCGTCGACAAGGTGGTCGGCGGTTCGGTGCCGCGTCAGTTCGTTCCCTCGGTGGAGAAGGGCGTGCGGGCGCAGGCCGCCCGGGGGCTGGCCGCCGGATTCCCCCTGGTCGACGTGCGCGTCACGCTGCTGGACGGCAAGGCGCACTCCGTGGACTCCTCGGACGCCGCCTTCCAGACCGCGGGAGCGCTCGCGCTGCGCGAGGCCGCGTCGGACGTCCGCATCCAACTCCTCGAACCGGTGTACGAGGTGAGCGTCCTGGTCCCCGACGACTACGTCGGACCGGTGATGAGCGACCTGTCGGGCCGGCGGGGCCGCGTCGTGGGCACCGAGCAGAGTCCGGGCGGGCGCACCCTCGTGCGGGCGGAGGTTCCGGAGGCCGAGGTCGGCCGGTACGCGGTGGACCTGCGCTCCCTGTCGCACGGCACGGGCCGCTTCGACCGCGCGTACGCCCGGCACGAGGCGATGCCGCCGCAGGTGGCCGACCGGGTCCGCGCCGAGACGGCGGACGGGGCACCCGGCGCGTGACCGGCGCACCGTCGCACACACCCTCCGGCTGCACGTAGGCGGCCGGTGCCGGTGCGATCCGGACGATACGCTGTGGTCGCAGCTCAGAAGGTATGCCGCGTACGGTAGTTGGGCACACCGCAGGAGCAGACGTGCGGCGAGTGGGGGCGACAGGTGGCCAACGACGGATTCGACTTCTCACCCGGGGCCCAGATCCCGATCCAGGGCGCGGGCGGCCAGTCCGTGGCGACCAATGCCCTGGCTTCGGCGGCGTACCGGGACAGTCCGGTGGAGACGATCCTCGACGCCAACAGCGAGTGGCACAAGTCGACGGTGAAGCCGGGCTCCTCCAAACTCTTCAAGTCCGACTACTTCAAGCCGAATCTCGGTGAGGCGTTCGCCCGTGCCGTCCAGGAGCGCATGCTCGGCGGCGCCCGCAAGGCGCTCATCCAGTCCTTCGGCACGGACCCGCAGACCGTGGTGGAGCACTGCCTCTCGGCGAACAACCTGCGCAAGGCCCGGGACACCCGGCTCACCCTGGTGACCGTCGTGTTCGGCGTCCTGTTCCTGCCCGGCATGCTGGCCTGGGTGATCGCCTTCCGGATCCGGGACGCGCTCAACAAGTCCAAGGACACGGCGTTCCGCGCGGTCGGCACGGTGCTGCTGGCCGCCTTCGGGATCGGCGCGCTGGTCCTGATGGTCAAGCTCCCCCTGGACGGGCTGCTCGCGCTCTACGTCCGGGGCGCGCTCATCGCCCCGGTGATCGGCTGGCTGGTCGCCAAGCGGATCGCGGAGACCTCGGCCAAGGACATGCGGGCCCGCTGGGAAGGACTTCTCTCCGGCACCGGGGTGATCGCGAAGATCCCCGAGGCGGTGCCCAAGAACCCCAACGAGACCGCGCGCGAGGCCCTGCGCCAGAGCCTGGAGAAGCTGACGGCCGAGCAGCAGTCGAACGCCGTCTTCTACGCCGGCCCCAAGGGCGTCCTCGGGATGGGCACCCGCTGGGGCAGCTGGCAGCTGGCGGAGGAGCTGCTGCCGAAGGACCCGACGAAGGAGATCCACCAGTTCCGCAGCTGGGACCTGATCCGGATCATTCACGACCAGCTGAAGATGCTGGAGCGCGGACCGCTGAACACCGGCGGCTTCCCCAAGCCGTCCGTGAAGCACTGGGTCGTCTCGCCCATCGGGGAGAACGCCGACTCCGTGACGCGCCCCGAGGGCGAGGACGTGGCCACCTTCCAGGTGAAGCCCCACGAGATACAGCGGATCTGCAACCACCAGCAGTTCGGCAGCGGCGACCGGCATTATCTGGGCGTCCAGTTCACGCTGTGGGACGGCCAGCTGGTGATCACCATGATGATCACCGTCACCGTGCTCCACGAGACCCTGCGCATCGAGGTCACGGGGCACGCGCTGGGGCCGGTGCACAGCCTGTTCCTGTCCAAGCCCGCGGCGAAGACGAAGACGGTCAACAAGACCGTCCGCTTCTGGGAGACCCGGGACGTCCAGCTGGCGCTGGTGGACGCCAAGGAGGTGGTCCGGCTGGCGCTGCGGGCCCCGCTCACCTGGTATCCGCCGCTGCTGGACTACCTGGGCGGGAAGATAGTGCTGCCGGAGCCGTTCGGGCTGCGGCACGCGTGGGCGGCCAAGCCGTGGAACCACCGCTTCATGGCGGACGACGCGATGCGCGCCGCCACCCCGGTGCTGCGGGCCGTCCACACGGCGGCGATGCGGGTCCTGGAGGAGAACGGCGTCGACACGGAGCGCTTCGACAGCCGCTCGATGGTGCTGAGCGGCCTCGTCCAGGACCCGGCCCCGCGCAAGGCCGACGTCTACGAGGCGTGAGGGGACGGAAGGGGAGGCCCGGGCCGGACCACTCCGGCGGGCCTCCCCTTCCGCGTCCCGTGCTCAGCGGGCCGGCAGTTCGCCCGTCGGCCAGGCGTCGGCCAGCATCGCCCGGGTGTCGCCCAGCAGCTGCGGCAGCACCTTGGTGTGGCCGATGACCGGCATGAAGTTGGTGTCTCCGCCCCAGCGCGGCACCAGGTGCTGGTGCAGGTGCGCGGCGATCCCGGCGCCGGCCACGGAGCCCTGGTTCATGCCGATGTTGAAGCCGTGCGCCCCGGAGGCCGCCCGCAGAGCCACCATCGCCCGCTTGGTGAAGTCCGCCAGCTCAGCCGTCTCCGGGCCGTCCAGTTCGGTGTAGTCGGCCACGTGGCGGTAGGGCACGACCATGAGGTGGCCGCCGTTGTACGGATACAGGTTCAGCACCGTGTAGACGCGCTCGCCGCGCGCCACGACGAGCCCGTCCTCGTCGGATTTCGCGGGGATCGAACAGAACGGACAGCCGTCCTCGGCGCCCGGGCCGCTCGGCTTGTTCTCGCCCTGGATGTACGCCATCCGATGGGGGGTCCACAGACGCTGGAATGCGTCGGGCGTCCCCACGCCGATCTGCTGCTCCGGCTCACTCGTCATGCCGATCAGCATATTGCGTCACCCCGGAGGAGCGTGTCGCCGGGGCCGTGCCGCCCGGCCGCCCGCCGCCCCGCTCGGCGTCCCCGCCGTCCATCCGGGCGGACGAGGAACGGCCCCCGGAGCGCGGGGCGCGCTGCGGGGGCCGTTCCCGCGTGCGGATCAGACCTGTACGCGGTCCTCGACGGCCTTCGCGATCTTGGCGAGGGCCTCCTCGACCGGGACGCCGTTCTCCTGCGAACCGTCGCGGTAGCGGAAGGAGACGGCGCCGTTGGCCATGTCCTCGTCACCAGCGATGATCATGAAGGGCACCTTGGCCTTCTGCTGATTGCGGATTTTCTTCTGCATCCGGTCGGACGAGGCGTCCACGTCCACCCGCAGCCCCTGCTTGCGCGCCTTGGCGGCGAACTCCTGGAGGTAGGGGATGTGGGCGTCGCCGATCGGGATGCCGACGGCCTGGACCGGAGCGAGCCAGACCGGGAACGCGCCCGCGTAGTGCTCCAGGAGCACGGCGAAGAAGCGCTCGATGGAGCCGAACAGGGCACGGTGGATCATGACCGGGCGCTGCTTGGAGCCGTCCGGGCCGGTGTACTCCAGGTCGAAGCGCTCCGGCAGGTTGAAGTCGAGCTGCACGGTCGACATCTGCCAGGTACGGCCGATGGCGTCCTTGCACTGCACGGAGATCTTCGGCCCGTAGAACGCGGCGCCGCCCGGGTCCGGGACCAGGGGCAGCCCCTGCTTCTCGGCGACCTGGCGCAGCGTCTCGGTGGCCTCTTCCCAGGTCTCGTCCGAGCCGACGTACTTCTCCGGGTCCTTGGTGGACAGCTCCAGGTAGAAGTCGGTGAGCCCGTAGTCGCGGAGCAGGTTCAGCACGAAGGTGAGCGTGCGGTCGAGCTCCTCGGCCATCTGCTCCTTGGTGCAGTAGATGTGCGCGTCGTCCTGCGTGAAGCCGCGCGAGCGGGTCAGGCCGTGCACGACGCCCGACTTCTCGTACCGGTACACCGTGCCGAACTCGAAGAGGCGTAGCGGCAGTTCGCGGTAGGAACGGCCGCGCGCGTCGAAGATCAGGTTGTGCATCGGGCAGTTCATCGGCTTGAGGTAGTAGTCCACCCCGTCGTCGAGCTGCATGGGCGGGTACATGCCGTCGGCGTACCAGTCCAGGTGGCCGGACTTCTCGAAGAGCTTGCCCTTGGTGGCGTGCGGCGAGTAGACGAACTCGTAGCCCTCCTCCTCGTGACGGCGGCGCGAGTAGTCCTCCATGGCCCGGCGGATGACGCCGCCCTTGGGGTGGAAGACCGCGAGGCCGGGGCCGATCTCGTCGGGGAAGGAGAAGAGGTCCAGCTCGCTGCCGAGCTTGCGGTGGTCGCGCTTGGCGGCCTCCTCCAGGAACTCCAGGTGGGCCTTCAGCTCGTCCTTGGTCGGCCAGGCCGTGCCGTAGATGCGCTGGAGCATCGGGTTCTTCTCGCTGCCGCGCCAGTACGCGGCGGCATTGCGCATCAGCTTGAACGCCGGGATGAACCGGGTGGTGGGCAGGTGCGGACCCCGGCAGAGGTCCTTCCAGCACAGGTCGCCGGTCTTGGGGTCGAGGTTGTCGTAGATGGTCAGCTCGCCGCCGCCCACCTCGACGTCCGCGCCGTCGTCCGAGGACGCGGAGCCCTTGATGCCGATGAGCTCCAGCTTGTACGGCTCGTCGGCCAGCTCCTCACGGGCGGCCTCGTCGGAGACGACCCGGCGGGAGAACTTCTGGCCGCGCTTCTGGATCTCCTGCATCTTCTTCTCGACGGCCTTGAGGTCCTCGGGCGTGAACGGCTTCTCGACGTCGAAGTCGTAGTAGAAGCCGTCCTTGACCGGCGGGCCGATACCGAGCTTGGCCTCGGGGAAGAGCTCCTGCACGGCCTGGGCCATGACGTGCGCGGTGGAGTGGCGCAGGATGTTGAGGCCGTCCTCGGAGGAGATCTCCACCGGCTCGACGCTCTCGCCGTCCCGGAGCTCGTAGGAGAGGTCCTTCAGCTCGCCGCCGATGCGCGCGGCGACGACGGTGCGCTGACCGGGGAAGAGCTCGCCGGCCGTCGTGCCCGTCGTCACCACGTGCTCTTCCCGCTCGGAATCGCGTTGGATGATCACACGGACGTCTGACACCGGTCTCTCCTGACTGAGGGGGCGCTCGCCTTCGTATGGCTGAGCCATGCGAATCGTACCGAGCCGTACGCCCCCGACGCGAACGCCTTCCGCGAGGGGGCGGGGCCCGCCGTTCGGATCAGGGCGCCGGGGCCCGCGAGCCCGGCCCGATCCGAGCGGCGGGCCCTACGGCTCCTCCCCCGCGCACGCCTCCTCGAAGGAGTCGACGTTCTCCTGGAGGGCCTTCGTCAGCCGGTCGCGTTCGGCCTCGTCGACCTGGACGGGCGCGACCTGCGAGGCCCCGGTGAGCCGCCGGAAGCCGCCCCGGTTCTCCAGCCGCCCCTCCACCCGCAGCGGCAGCCCGACGAGGTGGGCGTGGCCCGCGATGCGGTACGCCTCCTCGTCCAGCTCCACGCGGACATGCGCGACCTCCGCCCCGGCCAGCACCCGCAGTCGTACGATTCCGGCGCCGCGCGGCCCGGAGCGGCGCAGCCGGACCACGACACCGGTCAGCCGCACCTGTACGGCGGGTTCGTCGCGGAGGTAGCGGGCTCCGGCGGCGCGCAGGGCGGGCAGGTCGCCCGGGGAGAACTCGACGGGCTCGGGGCGGGCCGGGCAGCCGTCCGGGGGGCCCGCGGCGGGCGCCCACCGCAGACCGATCCCGGCCCCCTCGGATCCGCGCACCAGCGTGATCAGCGCCTCGGTCAGCTCCCGGCCGACGCCCGCCGCGACCGCGCTGTCGAAGGCCGCCATGCCACCGGTGGCCCGCTGGTAGTCCACCGCCTCGCGGGCGGCGTGCAGGGCGTGGCCCAGCCGGACGGCGACGGCGCGTCCGGAGGCCACGGGGAGGTACGCGGTGAGACGCCGGCCGTCGGCTCCGGGCCCGATCAAGGCGTCGTCCAGGGCCGCGCGGGCCTTCCTGCGGTGCCGGGCGCCGTGGTAGCCGGCCCGGCCGCGCGCCGCGAGGGCCCCGGCCATGAGGACCTGCCGGGCGGCCGACCGCAGCTCCTCCGCCTCGGTCCAGCCCGAGGCGCCCCCCGCGACGGCCGCCGACTCGGGGCCCTCGCGCCACCAGCGGATCTCGTCGCCGGGCACGGTGAGGGCCACGAGGACGTGGCGGGCCGATGGTTCGGCGCTGCGTCCGAGGGCGACCAGGGCCTCCTCGAACAGTTCCCCGCTGTCGGGGAAGGCCGCACTCTCGGGCACCAGCAGGCTGGTGGCCCCGGCGGCGGATCCGGGCGGGGTCCAGCGCCCGTAGCGTCCCGGCGCTCCCCCGCGCCGCCGCCAGCCGTGCCGGCGCAGGAGGGCGGCGAGGACGGCGGGATCGGGCGGCTCCGTACCGGCCGCGGCGGCCAGGGGGCGGGTGAAGTGCGAGCGGGCGGCGGTCGGTCCGGCTCCGTCCGTGGGCTCGTCCGTGGACCGGTGCATCAGGGTCTCCCTCCGGCCCCGACCCGGGCCATGATGTCGCAGAGTGCGCGGTCGTCGAAGATCCGCGAGGTCGGGATGCGCACAGTGGTCCGGTACCGGCCCGTCACCGCGTGGCCGGCCAGGTTGGTCCAGTAACAGCAGTGGCGCAGGTCGAGGCCGCCGGGTGCGGCCCGCAGCCAGTCGTCCTGGCTGCGGGGCACCAGCATCACGACCAGGATCTTGTGCACCGACACCGGAGTGCGGGCCAGCTTGACGAGATGGGCGTTGTCGAGGGTGAAGGGGAACGCTCCGCCCGCCGGGTGCGGCGGTATCTGGTAGGTGCACTTGAGCTGCACCTTGATGGTCACTTCGTCGTCGACGGTGTGGGCGGGGGCGCCGTGGCTGACGTGCCAGTCGATCCCGTTGTCGGGGAAGGGCTGGGACAGGGAACAGCCCGCCGCCGCCGCGACGGCGTGCAGATAGCCCACCTGAAGGGTCTCCATGCAGGCGGTGGTGGCGAGGGAGCCGCGCAGCGGCGCGTCGAACTGCTGCGGCAGCCGGGGCCCGAAGGTCTCGGCGCGGGCGGGTCCCCCGGGGTCGGGCTGCGCGAGCGCCATGGCTCCGTGTGCCTTCCGGGCGTGCCGAACGATGGCAGGTGGTCTGCCGACGGGTGTGGCGGGCTGGGCGGATCAACGGGCACCGGCGGCAACTTCCCGGTGCCTCACCTGAGTTGTCACCGCATCAGACCGCCCGCAAACGGCGTATCAGGCAAACAGCCCGGGTATCACCGATAACGGGCAGAGGAATCACTCCATCTGCCGTGCGGGTGCGAGGAGTTCGGGGATGATGCACTGGTTCGAGGGGCCGCTGGCCGCTTTTGACACGGAGACGACGGGCGTGGACGTCGAGCGGGACCGGATCGTCTCGGCCGCTCTCGTCGCGCAGGACACCGCGGGCGGTCGCGTCCGCGTCACGCGCTGGCTGGTCAATCCGGGGGTTCCGGTCCCGCCCGGGGCGGCCGAGATCCACGGTCTGACCGACGACCACCTCCAGCGCAACGGGCGTTGGCCGGCGCCGGTGATGGACGAGATAGCCCGTTCGCTGACGGAGAGCTGCGCGACGGGCCGGCCGCTGGTCGTGATGAACGCCCCCTTCGACCTGACGCTGCTGGACCGGGAGCTGAAGCGGCACCGGGCGTCGTCGCTGGCCCGGTATCTCGACGGGGCGCCGATGCGGGTGGTGGACCCGCGGGTGCTGGACAGGCATCTGGACCGCTACCGCAAGGGCCGCCGCACGCTCACGGATCTGTGCGCGCGCTATGAGGTGGTGCTCGACGGGGCCCATGACGCGGCGGCCGACGCCACCGCCTCGCTGGAGCTGGTACGGGCGGTGTGCCGGCGCTACTCGGCCCGGCTGGAGCGGCTGTCGCCGTCCGAGCTGCACACCCTGCAGGCGACCTGGCACGCGGCCCAGGCGCGTGGTCTGGAGGCGTGGTTCGCGAAGAGCGGGACACCGGAAAGGGTGGATCCGGCCTGGCCGCTGCGCCCGGACCTGCCCGCCGCGGCGTGAGGGGCCGGGCGTCAGGGGTGAAAGGGGCGGGACACGCGAAAGCCGGCCCGCGTGATGCTGGCGGACCGGCTTTCCCCGGTGGGCGATACTGGGTTCGAACCAGTGACCTCTTCGGTGTGAACGAAGCGCTCTCCCACTGAGCTAATCGCCCGGGAACGGGTTGAACCATACAGGGCTCCGCGGGCTTCGTTCAAACTCCTTCCCTCGGGGCCCTACTCAGTGCGCCGGGCCCGGGAAGTGAGTATCCGAGCGCATGTGCGAGCCGCGTGACCGGGGCCACACTCCCGTACATGGAACACGTGCCCCCGCCCGCCGAGGAACTGGCCCGCCTCGACCGGGAACTGACCGAGCTGGACGCCCGCCGGGCCCAGCTGCTGACCCGGCGTGCCTGGCTGCTCGCCGCGCTGCGGCCGCCCGCGCCGGCGGCCGCGCCCGGCTGGAACCCGTCGGCCTGGGGGGCGCCTCCCGCCGGGCGGCCGGGCGCCCCGGCGCAGCCGTGGGGTCACGTGCCGAAGCGGCCCTCCGCCCCGCGCGGCGTCCAGAACGTCCTGCTGACACTGGGCGGCCTGCTGCTGACGGTGGCCGCCGTCGCCTTCACGCTGGTGAGCTGGGGCTCGATGGGGATCGGCGGCCGGTCGGCCGTGCTGACGGCGCTGACCGCGGGGACGCTGACCGCTCCGGTGCTGCTGGTGCGGCGGGGGCTGGCCGCCACCGCCGAGGCGCTGACGGCCGTGGCCCTGGCGCTGACACTGCTGGACGTCTACGCGGTCCACGCGGTGGCCGCGCCCGACACGGACGGGCTCGGTTTCACGGCCGTCGCGTCGGCGGTGCTCGCGGCGCTGTGGACGGTGTACGGGCTGGCGCTGGGCAAGCTGCGTCTGCCGTTGCCGGCCGCCGTGGTGCTGGCGCAGTGGCCGCTGCTGCTCTGGGCGTGGGCCGCCGGCGCGCCTGCGCTGGTGGTCGGCTGGGTGCTGCTGGCCACGGGGGTGCTGGACGGGACGATCGCGCTGTACGGCAGGGGGGCCGGGGCGCGGGTCACGGCGTGCGTCGGCGGATCGGTGATGGGCTTCTCGGCCCTGGTGGTGGGCCTGGCGCTGTCCGTGACGGCCTCCGGGCCGCTCGCGGCGGTGGCTCCCGGCGCGCTGCTGCTGGCGGCAGCGGCGGCGGCACTGGCCGGGGCGTGGCGCGCGCCGAGGGGCTTCGCCCGGGCGGGCGGCGTGGTGGGCGGCCTGGCGGCGGTGGCAGCGGTCGGCGGCGTACCGGCGGCGGCGGTGCCGGACGGGTGGATGGTTCTCCCGTACCTGCTGTGCGGCCTCGCTCTGACGGCGGTCGTGCGGACACGGCTGCCCGGGAGTGCGGCACACGGGGTGCTGGCGGCGTCGGGCGCGGTGGTGGCCGGGGCCCTGGTGTGGGCAGTACCGCCGGTCGCGACGGTGCTGCTGGGCCCGGTGACGCTGCTGTCGGACGTGTGGGCGGGTCCGCCGGAGGGCTTCCGGTCCGCGCTGGGGTCGACGCTGCCGTGGACGGAGCTGGCCGCGGCCCCGGTGGTGTCGGCGCTGATGGCCGTGCTGCTGGGGGCCGCGTACCGGTGGTGGCCGACGCTGGTGCGGATCGCCGGGCCGGTGGCCGTGCGCAGGGCGCCGGATACGGGCGGGGAGCCGGGCACGCCGCAGTCGGGCGGGGCGGCGTCGCACGGGGTCGGAGCGCACGGGCGGGCCGGGTCCGGCGCGCTCTGGTCCGCCGGGGCCGGCGCCGCCGCTCGCAGGCCGTCCGGCGCGGTGCTGCGCGGGGCCGCCGGGGCGGCGGCGGCGGCGCTCGGCTGGGCTGCGCTGCTGCTGGCCGGGGCGGTGCTGGACGTGCCCTACGGGGTCGCGGTGGGCGGTGGGACGGTGCTGGTGGGCGCCCTGCTCGTCCTGGCGGTCCGGAGCGCGGGGAGCGGTCGGGGCGCGTCGGCGGCGGTGCCGGTGACCGCGTCGGTGGCGGCGGTGTCCGGGGCGGCGAGCGCCGGGCTGCTGTCGCTCGCGTCCGAGGGGGCGTCCTACGCGGTGTTCGGCGTGCTGGCGGTGCTGTTCGCCGGGGCGGCGGTCCGGGCGGGGGACGCGGTGCCGCGTGCGGTGTTCTCCGTCGCCGCCGCGGTGGGGGCCACCGTGCTCACGGGCTTCGCCGGCCGGTCCCTGGACCTCGCCCCGCACGAGGCCGCGCCGCTGGTGCTTCTGGTGCCCGCGCTGACGGTGCTGCTCGGGGCGCGGCTGCGGCGGGACCCGGTGGCGTTGCCGGTGGAGCTGACGGGCGCGCTGGGGGCGCTGGTCGCGGTGGGGGCGGCGGCGTCCGACGGGCCGTCTTCGGCCCTGGTGCTGGCGCTGTGCGGGGTGCTGGCGGCGGGCGCTGCGGTGCGGCCGGAGCGACGGCGGGTGGCGGGCTGCCTGGCGGTGGTGCTGTTCGTGGTGGCGACCTGGGTGCGGCTGGCCGCCTCGGAGGTGTCGTT
Source organism: Streptomyces sp. NPDC091649 (assembly GCF_044756785.1). Classification (NCBI taxonomy): domain Bacteria; kingdom Bacillati; phylum Actinomycetota; class Actinomycetes; order Kitasatosporales; family Streptomycetaceae; genus Streptomyces; species Streptomyces sp. NPDC091649. The sequence continues at coordinate 168,796 of NZ_JBIVTR010000007.1, forward strand.
CCCGGAGGCGTACACGCTGCCGGTGACCGTGCCCGCGCTGGCGGTCGGGGTGCTGCGGCGGCGCGGGGACCCGGAGGCGTCGTCGTGGACGGCGTACGGGCCGGGGCTCGCGGCGACGCTGCTGCCGAGCCTGGCGGTCGCCTGGGCCGACACGGACTGGCTCCGGCCGCTGCTGCTGGGGGTGGCGGCGCTGGTGGTCACGCTGCTGGGCGCGCGCCACCGCCTCCAGGCGCTGCTGCTGCTCGGCGGAGCGGGGCTGGCGTCGGTCGGGCTGCACGAGCTGGCGCCGTACGTGGTGCAGGTGGCGGGGGCGCTCCCCCGCTGGCTGCCGCCGGCCCTGGCCGGGCTGCTGCTGCTGGGGGTGGGAGCGACGTACGAGCAGCGGCTGCGCGACGCCCGCCGGCTGAAGGACGCGCTGGGGCGGATGCGGTGAGCCGCGGCCGGGCCCGGGGCGTGCCGTGCGCAGCGGCCCCCGGGCCCGGGGAAGCGGGCGAACGCAGAGGGCCCGGGAGACGGATTTCCGTCTCCCGGGCCCTCTGTCCGGGTGGGCGATACTGGGTTCGAACCAGTGACCTCTTCGGTGTGAACGAAGCGCTCTCCCACTGAGCTAATCGCCCGGGCGCACCGCAAACATTACCCCATGTCAGCGGCGCTCCGAGACCGTCCCCGGGCTACTCGCTGATCTTCCACGGCATGGTGAGTCCGAACTTCCAGACGTAGACCGCGACGAGCACCGCCATGATCACGAGCCCCACCGTGGTGAGGATGATGTTGCGCCGCCGGACCTTGGGATCGAGGGCCCGCTGCGCCGCCTCGGTGACCTTGCGCTTGGTCCAGCGCAGCACCAGCTGGGCCCAGACGAACTCGGTCGCCCAGATCGCCATGCCTCCGAAGATCACCAGCCAGCCGGGGCCGGGCAGCACCAGCATGAGCACCCCGGCGATCACGACGCCGAGGCCGACGATGAAGACGCCGACCTGCCAGCTCAGATGCAGCGCTTTCGACGCCTTGATGAAACCCGGCGCCCGCGAGCCCAGCTCGCGTTCCGCCCGGTCCGATTCCCCCGTGGCGGATGCCGGGGCCGCCTGCTCGGCGACCTCGCTCCGCTCGTCACTCTCCGCGTTCATGAAGCTCAACTTACCCGACCCGTCGTCGTCACTGGAATGGGTGCATAACTCAAAGTTACACGCCGCTGAGCGAGGGACCTGAAGCATCACAAATGGGACAGAGGGGTTTACAACGCCACCGTAGGTGGCATGTCGATTTCGCCGACGTGCGAATCCCCGAGCGCACACTGAGCGAAAGGCCCTGGCGCTTATGAACACCACGGTCAGCTGCGAGCTGCACCTGCGCCTCGTTGTGTCGAGCGAGTCCTCACTGCCTGTACCCGCGGGCCTGCGGTATGACACGGCCGATCCCTATGCCGTGCACGCCACCTTCCACACCGGAGCGGAGGAGACGGTCGAATGGGTATTCGCCCGCGACCTCCTTGCCGAGGGGCTGCACCGGCCCACCGGCACCGGAGACGTCCGCGTCTGGCCATCTCGTAGTCACGGCCAAGGCGTCGTATGCATCGCCCTGAGCTCCCCGGAGGGAGAAGCCCTGCTCGAAGCCCCGGCGCGAGCCCTGGAGTCGTTCCTGAAAAGGACCGACGCCGCGGTTCCGCCCGGCACCGAGCATCGTCACTTCGATCTCGACACGGAGCTCTCCCACATCCTGGCCGAAAGCTGAGCCAGGCAGAGAGCCGCTCTACGCCGTCCGACTCGGGGCGACGGCGTCGTGCCGACAACCGCATAGGACAGAAACCGGCGCCGGCGCCGCGGAAACCACCGCGGCGACGGCGCCGGTGCGCTCCCACCCCTGCGACCACTCCCCCGGGAGCCGGAGGGTCCGCTTCCGCTCCTCGGCCGGGGCGCGCACCGGACCGGGCGCCGGCGGGCCGAGCCAGTAGAGTCAGCCGCCATCGGCAGGCGCCCGCCCGCCGGAGGCCAGGGAGCGAAGCGTGCTGATCCCTCACGACACCCGGATCGCCCTCGACACGGTGGTCGAGCTGGTGAACACCGCACCGGAGAACGAGCCGCCGCGGGACGACCCGGCACTCGGCACCGCGGGCGGGTCCGAGGACGGCCTCCCCGACGTCGCCGCGCTGTACGCCTTCGCGGAGCGGCATCTCATCAGCGGGGTCGGCACGCTCGGCGGCAGGGACCTGGCCGCCGTGCGCGACGTACGGGCCCGGTTCGCCGAGGTCTTCGCGGCGCCCGACCCCCGTACGGCCGCCGACCTGGTCAACCGGCTCGTCGCGGCGGCCGGGACCACCCCGCAGCTCACCGACCACGACGGCTACGACTGGCATGTGCACTACTTCGCACCCGACGCCTCGATCGCCGACCACCTCGCGGCCGACTGCGGCATGGCGCTGGCCTTCATCATCGTGGCGGGCGAGCAGGAGCGGCTGCGACGCTGCGAGGCGCCGGACTGCGGGCACGCGTTCGTCGACCTGTCGCGCAACCGCTCCCGCCGCTACTGCTCCAGCCGCACCTGCGGGAACCGGCTCCACGTCGCGGCCTACCGGGCCCGGCGCAAGGAAGCCGCGGGCTGACGTCCGCGGCGCCCCGCAGAGGGGCGTGAGCCGTCACAGCACGAAGAGGTCGTGCAGGGCGGCCATCAGCAACAGGCCCCCGACCACCGTCAGGAAGATCATCAGGGGCGGCTGGGAGAGCGCGAAGAGACAGCCGCGGGGCTCTTCGGCGGGGGGTGCGGGGGCATCGCCCCGGGAAGTGTCCACCATCTCGGGGTGATCATGACGTACCCGCGGCCCGGTTGGCGATCAACCGGTGCCACATCCCCGGGAGTTCACCGTCCCGTGGCCATCGGTAATCGATCCGGCGTGCGGGTCGCCGTCAGGTGTTCGGACCGTCGGCCCGAACGCCTGGCCCCGGAACCGGCCGACGCCTCAGATGCCGTGCTTCTTGAGGATCGCCTCGATGTCGCTGAAGTCGTCGCCGGGCGCGGCGGCCTCCCGCTTCTTCCGCGGCCCGGCCTGCGGCTCGGCGGCCGGGGGCGCTGCCGCGCCGCCCGCGCCGAGCGAGGGGGCGGAGGCGCCCGGGGCGACCGCCTCGTTCCGGCCGGCGGCCCGCGCGGCCTTGCGTTCCGCGCGAGTGGTGCCGCCGCGGCGCTCGATGGCGCGGGTGGTCATGAACAGCAGCCAGGAGAGGCCGAGCACCCCGAAGCCGATCCAGACACTCGGCTTGAAGGCGATCCCGGCGACCCACTCGACGACCCCGGTGAGCACGAGCCCGACCGGGACGAGCGCGTAGGCGGCGATCCTCGTCGCCGTGAGGAACCTCTTGCGGTAGGCGGTGACCGCGGCGATGCCCAGACCGGCCGCCGACGCCGCGGAACAGATGGTCTCGGCAAGCATCGGGGCCTCCACGCGCAGGGGATACGTCCCTTCCATCCTGCACCGGCGACCGCCTTCGGGGCCACGGCGGCGGTCCACCTCAGGGTCATTTCAGGGCCGGACTCCTCCCCAGGGGGTGCCCCGGGTCCGGATTGGGTCGCGTCCGCCCGGCCTGAAAGACTGGGCGCATGAGCGATTCCACCCCTGCGGCACCGGTCGTCCTCGACCTCTGGTGCGATCTCGAATGCCCCGACTGCCACCGAGCCCTCGACGACGTACACGCCCTGCGCGCCCGCTACGGGGACCGCCTCGAGATCCGGCTGCGGCACTTCCCGCTGGACAAGCACAAGCACGCCTACGCCGCGGCGCAGGCCGCCGAGGAGGCGACGGACCGGGGCAAGGGCTGGCCGTACATCGAGGCCCTCCTGTCCCGCACCGCCGATCTCGGCCGCACGGGCGAGCCGCTGCTCCTGGATGTGGCGCGGGAACTGGGCCTGGACGCCGAGGAGTTCGACACGGCGCTGATCGACGGCCGGCACCTGCTGCTCGTCGACGCCGACCAGGCGGAGGGCAAGGCGATCGGCGTCACCGGCACGCCGACCTATGTGATCGGTGACGAGCGGCTGGACGGCGGCAAGAGCCAGGACGGGCTGCGCGAACGGATCGAGGAGATCGTCGACCGCACCCTGGCCGAGCAGGGCGGCGGCCGATAGCCGTCGCTAGCGGTCGACAGCGGACGGCAGCCGTCGGCCGCGGCCGGAGTCGGCGAGTGGAGCGCCGACGGCCGGAGGACCGGGAGCGCCGGGACTCCCGTCACAACGGCTTGGCCATGTTGTACCGCGTCGTCGTGTAGCCGAGGGACTCGTACAGCCGCAGCGCCGGGGTGTTGGACGCGAAGACATGCAGGCCGAGGCGGTCCGCGCCCCACTCCCGGGTGACGTCCTCGGCGAGCAGCATCAGGGCCCGGCCGTGCCCCCGGCCCCGGTGCTCCTCACGCACCTCGACGTCGAAGACGTATCCAGCCGGGCGGCCCGGTGACAGTTCCCGCAGGGCCACCCACACATGGCCGACGACCACGCCCCCGTCCACCAGCACCCGGAAGCCCGTCCCCTCGGTCGCCAGTCCGTCCGGCAGAAGGGCGGCGTGGTCGGACTCGGACTTGCGCCGGGCCTGCTCGGGCGGCACTCCGCGATCGGTCCAGTCCCGCGCGTACGTCCGCACCGCGTCGCGCTCCCAGGCGGCGAACTCCTCCCCGCTCATCGCCCGCGACCCGAGGCCGGCGGGCAGCGGCGCGGAATCCGGGCCGAGGCTCTTGATCATGTTGCGGCTGCGTTCGGTGTAGCCGAGGGCGGTCGCGAGGCGCCGGGCGGGGTCGTTGCCGGCCGGAACCTCCACCCGTACCCGGGTGCAGCCCCACCCCCGCAGCGCCTCCTCGGCGGCGAGCGCGGCGATGGTGCCCCGGCCGCGCCTCCGGCCGGCCTCGTCGATGCCGAGCGGGCCCAGCACCCCGGCGGTCGCGCCGAACGCGTCGTCGGTGCTGATGAAGACGGTGCCGACGGGCCGCCCGTTGTCGCACACGTCGTAGTGACGGGCCCGCGCACCGTCGGCGCCTTGCTGAAGCGGCCCGGACGGCCGGAGTGTCGTGGTCATCAAGGGTTTGTATCCCCTGCGCGCCGCCGCGTCACGCGCTTTTCGGCGCCGTCGGGTCCTGTCACGGGTCGAGGTCGTCGGCGGCCCGCTCGGCGAAGATCCGCATCGCCTTCGCCGTCACCGGCCCGGGGGCCGCGCCGAGATCGCGGTCGTCCACGCGGTGCACCGCCTGGATGTCGCGGAGCGTCGAGGTCAGGAACACCTCGTCGGCCTCGGCGAGCACGTCCATCGGCAGGTCGGTCTCCTCCGCCCCGGTCCACTCGACGGCCAGTGCGCGGGTGATCCCGGCGAGGCAGCCGGAGGCCACCGGCGGGGTGTGGACGCGGCCGTCCAGGACGACGAACACGTTGGAGCCGGTGCCTTCGCAGAGGCGGTCGGCGGTGTTCGGGAACAGCGCCTCGGACGCGCCCCGTCGCCGCGCCCGTGCCAGGGCGACGACGTTCTCGGCGTACGAGGTGGTCTTCAGGCCGGCGAGCGCGCCCCGTTCGTTGCGCGTCCACGGGACGGTGATCACCGCCGTGCTGTCCGGGCGGCGGCTCACCCCGTCGAGGGCGACGACGAGGCTCGGCCCGTCGGTGCCCCGGTCGGAGCCGAGCGGGGACAGGCCGCCGGTGTAGGTGATCCGCAGGCGCCCCAGGGCGACGGGGTTGGCGTCGACGACCGCGGCGGCGGCGCGGCGGATCTCGTCGTGGTCCGGATCGGGCAGGCCCAGCCCCCGGGCGGACCGGGTGAGGCGGTCCAGGTGCCGGGTCAGCGCGAAGGGACGCCCCTCGCTCGTACGCACCGTCTCGAAGATGCCGTCGCCCACGGTCAGCCCGTGGTCGAGCACCGACAGCCGGGCGTCGTCGGCGTTCCGCAGTCCGCCGTTGACCCAGATCCTCATATCGCGGTCCTTCCCGTCTCCTCGAACACACCTGACGCTACAGCGAGCAACCGGGATGCCTTGAGCTCGGTCTCGTCCCATTCACGCTCCGGATCGGATCCCCAGGTGATCCCGGCGCCGGTCCCGAACCGGAGCAACGGCGCGGGGCCGGTCCGGTCGATCCAGAACGTCCGTATGCCCACCGCGAGGGAGGCGGTGCCCCGGTCGGCGTCGACCCAGCCGACCGCACCGCAGTAGGGACCGCGCGGGGCCCGCTCCAGCTCGGCGATGATCCGCAGCGCGCTGGACTTCGGCGCCCCGGTGACCGAGCCGGGCGGAAAGGCAGCCGAGAACAGCTCGGGCCAGCCCGCCCCGTCGGCCAGCCGGCCCCGGACGCTGGAGACGAGGTGGACGAGCCCCGGGTGCTTCTCCACGACACAGAGATCGGGAACGCTCACGCTTCCGGTGGCGCAGACCCGGCCCAGGTCGTTGCGGACCAGGTCCACGATCATCACGTTCTCCGCGTGGTCCTTCGGCAGCAGGTCGCCCTCGGTCCGGCCGGTGCCCTTGATCGGCCCGGACTCCACGACCCGCCCCTCGCGCCGGAGGAACAGCTCCGGGGACGCGGTGGCCACCTCCACGCCGTGGCCGGGCAGCCGGATCGTTCCCGCGTACGGGGCGGGGTTGCCGCGGGCGAGGAGGGAGGTCAGGGCGTCGACGTCCGCGTCGGCCCCGCCGCCGGGGAGCGGTGCGGACAGCACCCGGCAGAGGTTGGCCTGGTAGACGTCGCCCGCCGCGATGTGTTCACGGATCCGCCGTACGCCCGCCGTGTAGGCGTCACGGTCCAGTGAGGAGGCCCAGCCCCCGGCGGCGGGCCCGCGCCAGGCTCCCGGCACGGGCGGGGGCACCGGTTCCTCGCGCACCTCGGAGAAGCGGGCGCAGACGGTACGGCCTTCAAAATCGGCGCATACCGCCCAGAAACCCGACGAGTCGAGAGCCGCGGGATCGTGGGTCACATCCTGCAGACCGGAGGCGATGAGGCCGCCGAAGCGGGCCAGGGGGGCGAGGTCGGGCACACAAATGAGTCTAGGACGGTGCGGGTGACCCGCGTCGGGGCGAGGCCACCGCAGCACGCTGCACAAACGCGTTTTTGTACTGGCCCAGGAATCCGCTAGAGTTCAACACGTCGCCGGGACGCGCAAGCGCTCCGGACAAGGACAAGCGGACGTAGCTCAGTTGGTAGAGCGCAACCTTGCCAAGGTTGAGGTCGCCAGTTCGAACCTGGTCGTCCGCTCGCAGAAGGTGGGGGATTCTTCCCGAACCCCCACCCCTGGTGGAGTGGCCGAGAGGCGAGGCAACGGCCTGCAAAGCCGTCTACACGGGTTCAAATCCCGTCTCCACCTCCAAGGACGATTAGCTCAGCGGGAGAGCGCTTCCCTGACACGGAAGAGGTCACTGGTTCAATCCCAGTATCGTCCACTGATCCGCAAGGATTATCGGTCCGCAAGGACACCCGCGCGATTAGCTCAGCGGGAGAGCGCTTCCCTGACACGGAAGAGGTCACTGGTTCAATCCCAGTATCGCGCACGCAGTACACGCAGGGTCACCCTGCGCGATTAGCTCAGCGGGAGAGCGCTTCCCTGACACGGAAGAGGTCACTGGTTCAATCCCAGTATCGCGCACCATCGAAACCCCCGGTCGTCTCCACGACCGGGGGTTCTTCGTCGTACGGTTGCACGCCTCCGTGGCCCGGCGGCACGGGGACCGCCGGCCCGCGGAGGATCGCTCAGGACGAGAACAGCATCCGGCCGAAGCCCTTCTGGCGGTGGTGGCCGTGGTGCCCGCCGTGCTGCGGTGCGCCCCAGGCGGGGGCGTGGGCGGCGGGAGGATAGGCGCCGGGGGCGGGAGCGGCCGGGTACGCCTGCGGGGCGGGAGCTGCCGGGTAGCCGCCGGGGGCGGGGGGCGCGGGCGGAGCCTGCTGGGACCACTGGGACTCCAGGCGGGTCAGCGACTCCAGCTCGCCGTAGTCGAGGAATATCCCCCGGCAGCCGCTGCACTGCTCGATCTGGACGCCGTTGCGGTTGTACGTGTTCATCTGCGCGTGGCACTTCGGGCACTGCATCATCTACTCGGCTCCTCGCCCTCGTTGTGCCGTCGCCGGAATGCCTGCCCGGCCACGGTCCGTTCACCCTACGACGTGCGGTCGACGGTCAACTCGGGCGGCAGCGTAGCGATTCGGGCACAGGATGCGATCATCAGCTGTTCGAGCTCGTCCGGTTCACGCCGCTCCGCGGCGCCCTTGGCCAGGGCGAGGGCCGCCGTCTGCACCGTCAGCGCGCGGGCCGGGACGTCCAGTTCGGGCCAGGGGCTCCCGGTGGCGGAAACCGCCGGGCCCCCGGCGGACCGGTAGGCGTCCAGGAAGGCGGACCAGTCCTCGGGGGCCAGGAGTCCGGCCGCGTACCAGGCGGCGGGCCGGGCGAGGTCCCAGGCCGGATCGCCGGCTCCCGCGTCGTCCACGTCGATGAGCAGCCAGGGCCCGTCCGGTGCGGGGTGGCGTACGAGCTGGCCGAGGTGCAGGTCCCCGTGACACAGGAAGCCGGCCCTCCGCGCGGGCGCCGGCCCCTCGCCGCGGGCCCAGCCGGGCAGGGCCTGCCAGGCGGTCAGCACGGGCGGGACGGCCGGGTCGCCGGGGAGGGCGGCACGCATCCGGGCGACGGCCCGGGCAGCCTTGGCCGGCCCGCGCATCGGCGGGAGCGGGAACGGGGGTGCCGTCCGGTGGAGGCGGGCGAGCAGCACGGCCGCCTCGGCCCAGGGGGCCGCGTCCGGGTCGGTGGGGTCGACGGGCGTGCCGAGCGGCCAGAGGGTGACCGGGCGCGGGGCGGACGCGGGGCGTCCGGGCGACTCCGGAAGCCCGGGGGCGGAACCGGAGAACTCCGGGTTCTCGGCGGCGGTGAGCGGCGCGAGCAGGATTCCGGCGAGCTGCGGGGCGGCGGCCAGGGCGAGCCGGGCCGCCAGCGCCCCGCGGTCGGTGCCGGCGGCGTGGGCCTTCGCGACGATCGCGCCGCTGCGGACCACCGTGCCGTCGGACCGGTCCGCGAGGACCTCCGGCGGCCCGCACACGCAACGCGTCCTGGCGGGGTGGACGAGGCGGTGCGCGAGGGCGCCCAGGTCATGGACGACTGAGGTCTGGGTGGTGGTCAACGGCTCCCCCGGCGGCGGTCGGCCCGGCCGTGGCACCGGTCCCGCCGTGAGCGTAACGCGGGAGGCCGACCGGGCCGGAAGCGAGCATCCGCCCGGAAGCAGGCCCGCCCGGCGCCGTGCTGCGCACCCGGCGGGGCCGGCCGGGCCGCCGCGTCCGGTGGGAAGCGCACGGGCCCGGACAGCGCGATGCCCGGTCAGCTCCCCAGCTGACCGGACAAACGCTGCCGTCCGCCGCACCCCCGTCCCCACGGGGCTGTTGGCCGGATGTGTGGGTCCGGACCGCTCTTCCGGACCCCCGGGCGCCGCTCAGCGCCCCAGCATCACCGCCACGGACGACGCATGTGTGACCACTGCTTCCCAGCCGCCGAAGACGACCGCGAGCAGGGCCGCCAGGGGAAGGACCATCGCCGTCGCCACCAAGGGGTGACGGGTGCCGGACGAACGGGCGCCGAACGCGGCGTACGCCCTGCGTCCTCGCATACGGACCATCGTCCGCGCTGCCGTGTCCGACATGGTTCCTTCTCCTGACCTGATGGGAAGCGGCGGGCGTGTGACCTCGGGGGACGAGTGCCGCGCCCGCCGCTTGACCTCAACATTAGGTAAGCGGCGAGCACAGGGCGTCATGCCCGCGTACCGAATCCCGGGCCTCCCGGAGGATGAGCAGGCGTCTGCCGGCGTACTCCGCTGGGTGGAGACGGGGCAGCGGAGGTTGGGGTCATCCCGGAGGGGTCGCCCGGGCCTGTCCGCCGCGTGTCCGCCTGCCGTGGAACCCGCCGCGCGGGTGACTTCACTCACGTCCGTCGTCCCGGTCGGCGGCCGGCCCGTCGGGGGCCGACCGGGACGCCGTCGCACCGCGGGCCGGGGCGGTGGTCGCGGCCTCCGCGACGGCCGCTTCCCGGTGTCACCGCGTGGATCCAATCCCCCTTGCCCGGTGGTCCCTTGGGCGGGCCGGACGACCGGGGCGTCCGGATCCGCCGCGCCCTGCCTCCTCTTCGCCTCTCCCGCCGGGCACCGACAATCGAATCCCCGGTGAGGGCGCGGCCTCTGAGCGCGTCGGGCACGGGGTACGTAAGCTGTGCGTCGTCAGGCGGATCAGGCAGCGGGGATGGGCAGACGATGGCGATGATGCGGCTCCGGCGCGAGGACCCGCGTCTCGTCGGCTCGTTCCGGCTGCACCGGCGACTCGGCGCGGGCGGCATGGGCGTCGTCTACCTCGGCTCCGACCGGCGTGGCCAGCGGGTCGCGCTCAAGGTGATCCGGCCCGACCTGGCGGAGGATCAGGAGTTCCGTTCGCGGTTCGCGCGCGAGGTGTCGGCGGCCCGGCGGATCCGGGGCGGCTGCACGGCCCGGCTGGTCGCCGCCGATCTGGAGGCGGACCGCCCGTGGTTCGCGACACAGTACGTGCCCGGCCCCTCGCTGCACGACAAGGTCGCCGAGGAGGGCCCGCTGGCCGCCGCCGAGGTCGCCTCGATCGGAGCCGCGCTGTCCGAGGGCCTGGTGGCGGTGCACGAGGCGGGGGTGGTCCACCGCGACCTGAAGCCGTCGAACATCCTCCTCTCCCCCAAGGGCCCCCGCATCATCGACTTCGGCATCGCCTGGGCGACCGGGGCGAGCACGCTCACCCATGTCGGTACGGCGGTGGGGTCGCCCGGGTTCCTCGCGCCCGAGCAGGTGCGGGGCGCGGCCGTGACGCCCGCGACGGACGTCTTCTCGCTCGGCGCGACGCTGGCGTACGCGGCGATGGCCGACTCCCCCTTCGGGCACGGCAGTTCCGAGGTGATGCTGTACCGCGTCGTGCACGAGGAGCCGCAGCTCCACGAGGTGCACGACGCGCTGGCCCCGCTGGTGCGCGCCTGTCTGGCGAAGGACCCGGAGGAGCGGCCGAGCACGCTGCAACTGTCCATGCGGCTCAAGGAGATCGCGGCGCGCGAGGCGCAGGGGCTGCACGAGAGCCGGCCGCCCGCCCAGCGCTCCGCCCAGAACGCCGACCGGCCGACCGGGCGGATGGCCGATCCGTACGCCGATCAGCAGACCCGCCGTTCGGAAGGGCCGCCCTCCTCCCGCCCCCGGCCGAGCAGGCGCGGGGCGCCCGTGCGTTCGGGGCCGCCGCGCACCGGTGGCTCGCGTCCGCGGCAGGCGTCGCGCGAAACGACGCGTTCCGGGGGGAAGCGGCAGGGCCCGCCGGCCGGGACGAACGGCCGGCCGGGGACCCGCTCCGGGGGCCGCACGACCTCGGCGGGAAGGCGTCCGGCCAATCCGCGGCTGCTGCGCCAGCGGCTGGTGGTGTTCGTCGTGGTGACGCTGCTGGTGGCGCTGGGCATCGCGGCGGCGCAGGGCTGCCAGGGGCCGGCGCGCGGGCTGGGCGGGAACGGGACCGGTGCGGGGACCGAGCAGAGCGACCGGGCGCCGCGGGCTCAGGCCCGGTCGGCGCTGGGCGGACATCAGCGACTGGACGGCCATGAGCGCGCGGAGGCCCGGGACCGGCCCGCCGTCCGGGGGTCGGCGCGGCTGTACTGACGCCCCGTACGGTGCGGCCCTGCGCGCTCAGCTCTCCGGGCGGCCGGTGGCCACCGCGTCGAAGGCGACGGCCGCCGCCGTGCCGGGCTGCGCCCGACGCCGGCCGACAGCGCGCCTCGTGGCGCTTGATCACCGGCGATCCCTTGAGGTGCGGCTCGCAGCGTTGCGGCCTACCGGGGCTTCGTCGCGTAGAAGGCCACGGCGGAGGCCGCGGCGACGTTGAGGGAGTCCACTCCTGCTGCCATCGGGATCTGGACCCATTCATCGGCCGCGCGTAGGGCGCCGATCGACAGTCCATCGCCTTCGGTACCGAGCATGAGCGCCAGCTTCTCGTACCGGCGGGCGGCCAGTTCGTCTATCGAGATCGACTTCTCGCCGAGGCACAGGGCAGCCGTCACGAAGCCGTGCCGGCGGAACAGCTCGACGTCCTCCGGCCAAGAGGTCAGCCGGGTCCAGGGGACGTGGAAAACGGCGCCCATCGACACCTTCACGGCCCGTCGGTAGAGGGGGTCAGCACAGCGTGGCGTGAGGAAGACGGCGTCCACGCCCAAAGCGGCCGCGTTGCGGAAGGCAGCTCCCAGATTCGCGTGATCGACGATGTCCTCGAAGACGGCGACGCGCCGGCTTGCACCTTCGTGCAGCCCCAAAGCCAACACAGCGCCGTCGTCGGTGTGGTCGTTCACCGATTCCATGGCAGCCGTCGGGCGGGCGGTGGCGAGCAGTTCGTCGGGGGCGGGCAGCGGCTTGCGCTGCATGGAGGCGAGCGCACCGCGGTGTACGTGGTAGCCGGTGACCCGTTCGGCCAGCTCGGGGGCGACGGCGTACACCGGGGCCGGGACCTCGTCGATGACGTCCCGCATGACGTCGACCCACTTGGCGGAGAGCAGCATGGACCGCATCTCGTACCCGGTCTGCCGGGCGCGGCGGATGACCTTCTCGCCCTCGGCGATGAAGAGACCTTCGGCGGGCTCTCGGCGTCGTCGCAGCTCGACGTCGGTCAGGCCGACGTAGTCGCTCAGCCGTGGGTCGTCGGGGTCGTCGACGGTGATGAGATCTGCCACAGGGTGATACTGCCTTGTCCGGTGTGTGATGCCAACGCCTGGGATGGAGGTACGTAACCGCGGGTTACATCGCCGCCGGCTACTCGGCCGGGTCCGGGGCGGTCCTCGGTGCGGAGTGCGGGCCGACCGCGACGACCTCGCCGATGACGATCACGGCGGGCGGGCGCACGTCCTCGGCGACCACGCGCTCGCCGACGTCCGCGAGGGTCGCGTCGACCCGGCGCTGGGCGGCGGTGGTGCCCTCCTGGACGAGGGCGACCGGGGTGGCCGGGTCCTTGCCGTGGGCGATCAGGGCGGCGGCGATGGCGCCGATCTTGTCGACGGCCATCAGCAGGACGAGGGTGCCACGCAGCCGTGCGATGGCCTCCCAGTCGACCAGCGAGCGCGGGTCCTCGGGGGCGACATGGCCGCTGACCACGGTGAACTCGTGGGCGACGCCTCGGTGGGTGACCGGGATGCCGGCGGCTCCGGGGACGGAGATGGTGCTGGAGATGCCGGGGACGACCGTGCAGGCGATGCCCTCGGCGGCCAGCGCCTGGGCTTCTTCCATGCCGCGGCCGAAGACGAACGGGTCGCCGCCCTTGAGCCGGACCACGGACTTGCCGGCCTTGGCGTGCTCGATGAGCGCCTGGTTGATCGCCTCCTGGGCCATGAACCTGCCGTACGGGATCTTCGCGGCGTCGATCACCTCGACGTGCGGCGGGAGTTCGTCGAGCAGGTCCCGGGGGCCGAGGCGGTCGGCGATGACCACGTCGGCCTCAGCGAGGAGGCGGCGGCCGCGGACGGTGATCAGGTCCGGGTCGCCGGGGCCGCCGCCGACGAGGGCGACGCCGGGGGCGCGGGTGCGGTGGTGCGGGGCGGTGAGGGTGCCGTCGCGCAGTCCTTCGACGATGGCGTCGCGGATGGCGGCGGAGTGCCGGGGGTCGCGGCCCTGGGAGGTGGTGGTGAGGACGGCGACGGTCACGTTCTCGCTGCGGCCGGTGGCCGGGGTCCAGGCGGTGGCGGCCTCGGCGTCGTCGGCCCGGACACACCAGGTGCGGGTGCGCTCGGCCTCGGCGGAGGCGGCGTCGTTGGCCGTGGTGTCGGAGGAGGCGATCAGGGCGTACCAGGTGTCGGCGAGGTCGCCGTCCTGGTAGCGGCGGCGCTCCCAGCGGATCTCCCCGGCGTCCGCCATGGCCTCGACGGAGGGCGTCGCGGACGGGGAGACGAGCGTGATGACGGCCCCGGTGGCGACGAGCTGCGGCAGCCTGCGCTGCGCGACCTGTCCGCCGCCGACGACGACGACGCGGCGGCCGTGCAGGCGGAGCCCGACAAGGTACGCGGGGTGGTCGGCGCGGTCTGCGTGACCTGCGCGGTCGGCGTGGTCTGCGTGCTCGGCCATGGCGGTACGGGCTCCTCGTGCGGGTGCTGCGTAGGGGCCGCTGCGGCGGTGGAGCGGCTGTGACGTGCGGAAAGCCGGGGGTCCCGGGTGGGGGACACGATACGGGGTGGCGGTGGGCGGGCCCCGGGGGCGGCCCCTGGGGAGGGCGGTCCGGGGCCCGGGCGCCCATCGGGGCCAGGACGCCGGGGCGGGGAGTCCCGATGCGGGGCGGGGCCCCGGTGCCGGGCGGGAGGGGGCGGGCCTCGCGCAGCCCGCCCCCTCCCGGAACCCGGCTTCCCTCCCGGGCCCCGCCCCCGCCCCTCGTGGGCCGGACAGGGGCTACTTCTCCGTCACGCCCGCCGAGTCGAACGTCGCCACCTCGTGCATCGCGCGCGCGGCGCTCTGCACGATGGGGAGCGCCAGGAGCGCGCCCGTGCCCTCGCCCAGCCGGAGGTCGAGGTCGACCAGGGGGCGCAGACCCAGCTTGTTGAGGGCGGCGACGTGGCCGGGCTCGGCACTGCGGTGGCCGGCGATGCAGGCGGCCAGTGCCTCGGGGGCGATGGCTCGGGCGACCAGGGCGGCCGCGCCCGCGCTCACGCCGTCCAGGATCACCGGCGTACGCAGGGAGGCCCCGCCGAGGAGGAAGCCCGCCATCGCCGCGTGCTCCAGGCCGCCGACCGCCGCGAGCACGCCGATCGGGTCGGCCGGGTCCGGCTGGTGCAGGTCGAGGGCGCGGCGGACGACGTCGACCTTGCGGGCGTGCATCTCGTCGTTGATGCCGGTCCCCCGGCCGGTCACCTCGGAGGCGTCGCTCCCGGTGTACACGCAGATCAGCGCGGCCGACGCGGTGGTGTTGGCAATGCCCATCTCGCCGGTGAGGAGGGCCTTGTTGCCCGCCGCCACCAGGTCGCGGGCCGTCTCGATGCCCACCTCGATCGCGGCCAGGACCTCTTCGCGGCTGAGCGCGGGTCCGGTGGTGAAGTCCGCCGTTCCGGGCCGCACCTTGCGGGGCAGCAGGCCGGGGGTCGCGGGGAGGTCCGAGGCCACGCCGACGTCCACCACGCAGACCTCCGCGCCGACCTGGGCCGCGAAGGCGTTGCAGACGGCTCCGCCGCCCAGGAAGTTCGCCACCATCTGCGCGGTGACCTCCTGCGGCCAGGCGGTGACGCCCTGGGCGTGCACCCCGTGGTCGCCGGCGAAGATCGCGACGGCGGCGGGCTCCGGGATCGGCGGCGGGCACATCCGGGACAGCCCGGACAGCTGCGCGGAGATGATCTCCAGCATGCCGAGCGCGCCGGCGGGCTTCGTCATCCGCTTCTGGCGTTCCCACGCCTCGCCGAGCGCCTTCGCGTCCAGCGGACGGATCGCGGAGATCGTCTCCTGGAGCAGGTCGTGGGGCTCGGCGCCGGGCAGGGCGCGACGGCCGTACGTCTCCTCGTGGACGACCCACGACAACGGGCGGCGCTTGGACCAGCCCGCCTGCATCAGCTCGGGCTCCTCGGGGAACTCGTCGACGTAACCGACGCAGAGGTAGGCCACCACTTCCAGGTGCTCGGGGAGGCCCAGCGCGCGGACCATCTCCCGCTCGTCGAAGAAGCTGACCCAGCCCACGCCGAGACCCTCGGCGCGGGCGGCGAGCCACAGGTTCTCGACGGCGAGGGCCGAGGAGTACGGCGCCATCTGCGGCTGGGTGTGCCGCCCGAGGGTGTGGCGGCCGCCGCGGGTGGGATCGGCGGTCACGACGATGTTGACCGGGGTGTCGAGGATCGCCTCGATCTTCAGTTCCTTGAACTGCTTCGCCCGGCCCTTGGGCAGCGACTTGGCGTAGGCGTCGCGCTGGCTCTGGGCCAGTTCGTGCATGGAGCGACGGGTCTCCGCGGAGCGGATGACGACGAAGTCCCACGGCTGCGAGTGGCCGACGCTCGGCGCCGTGTGCGCCGCCTCCAGTACCCGGAGCAGGACCTCGTGCGGAATCGGGTCGCTGCGGAAGCCGTTGCGGATGTCCCGGCGCTCACGCATGACCCGGAGCACCGCTTCCCGTTCGGCGTCGTCGTAACCGGGGGCGGGCGGGGTGAACGGCTCGGCGGGCTCCTCGGGCCGCTGCTCCGTCACGGGCTGCTGAGGCGCCTCTGCCTGCTGGAGTGCTTCGGTGTGCTGAGGTGCTTCGGTGCCTTGCGGAGCTTCGGTGTGCTCGGGCGTTTCGGTGTGCTGCGCGGCTTCGGCCGGCTGCGGGGCCTCGGCCTGTGCCCGCTGGTCGGCGGCCTGTCGACCGGGCTCCGGCAGCTCCGGCGTCTCGATGATCTCGGGGCCGGTGCCGTCCTCGGCGTCGGGCGCGGCCACGTGCGCCGATTCCGCCGCCGTTCCCTGTCCCGGCTCGGCCGAGGTTTCCGGGGCGGGCGCGGCTTCCGGGTCGGGCGCGGGGGTCGCCTCCTGCTCCGGGGTGGGGAGCTGCTGGGCCGTCGGCTCCGGGGTGGGGAGCTGCTGGGCCGTCGGCTCCGGCGTGTCCGCTCCCTCCGTACGCTCCGCCCCGGCCGGGGCCTCCACCACGGGCTCTGTGGACTCCGCGGTCGCCGCAGCCGCCTCCGCGACGGGCTCGGGCGGTACGGGCTGGGACGCGGGCGACCCGGCCACCGGCTCCGCCGCGGCGGGCTCCGGAGTCTCGGCCGCCGCCGCTGTGGCGGGAACCGGCTCGGCGGCCGGCTCGGCGACGGGCTGAGCCTGCTCGGGCTGAGCCACCGGCTCGACGGCGGGCGGGCCCGGCGCCGGGGCCTGGGGTTCGGGGGCGACGGTGTGCGCCGGGACGGCCTGCGCTGCGGGCTCCGGGACCATGGCGACACCAGGCTGCGGCTCCGCCGTCCGGGGTGTGGCCGCCTCGTCCGCCGGGAGCTGGACAGGTGCGACCGCCGGAGCCTCCGGCCGGCCCGCCTCCGGCTCCGGCTCCGGCTCCGGGACGGCACCCGCTCCGGCGGGGGCGGGCTCCACGGCGGCCGGCTCGGGGACGACCGTTTCTGCCGCGACGGCCTGATCGGCGTGATCGGCCGGGGCCACCTGGTCTGCCGGGGCGACCTGGTCCGCGGGGGCCGCCTGGCCCGCCGGGGCGGCCAGGACAGCCTGAGGGGACGGCTCGGGCTGCGCAGGGGCAGCGGACGGCACAGGCTGGTCCTGCTGATCCTGCCGCGCCGAGGGGTCCTGCTGCTCGACCGGAGCCGCCGGGGCGGTCACGGCCACCGGCTCTGTAGGACGAACCGGCTGCTCGGCCTCAACCGGCTGCTCGGTCTCAACCGGCTGCTCGGTCTCAACCGCCTGCTCGGCCTCAACCGGCTGCCCCGCCTCAACCGCCTGCTCGGCCTCAACCGGCTGCCCCGCCTCAACGGGCTGCTCGGCCCCTGGCGGCTGGGCCGCCGCCTCGACGGGCTGCTCGGCCACGACCGGCGGCTCGGCCTCGGGCTGCTCGGCCACGACGGGCGCCGCCTCCGGCTGCCGGGGTTCGACGGCCCCCTCCGGTTCGGGGGCCGCCTCGTCAGCGGTCGGCCCGGCGGCGGCCGGCTCGGCCGGCACCGGCTCCGCCAGGGCCTGCTCCGGCTCCGGCTGCGGCGGCTGCGCCCCCCACGGGGCGCCGGCCTGCGGTGGGATCTCGCCCAGCTGCGGGCCCGGCAGGGCCGAGGAGTCCTCGGGCGGGACGTCGACGTACTCGGGGCCGGTCGTCTGCGGGCCCGCGTGGCGGGCGGGAGTGGCGGTCCGGGTGGCTCCGGCGGGGCCCCGGTCGGCCAGGGAGCGCACGACGCCGCCCTGCGTACCGCCGTACGCCGGGGCCTCGCCGGAGGCCGGCCCCCGGTGCAGGGGGCGACGGGCGGGGGCGGCGGGCGCGTGGACGCCGACGGGTGCGGGGGCCGGCGCCGGGACGCGCACGCCGGCGACGTCCATGGAGCCGGAGTCCCGGCCGCCGGACTCGTGGGTGCCGTGCGTCTCGGCGGCGGGGGCCGCCTGGCCCTGCTGCGCGGGAACCTGGGGCTGCCGCACGCCGTGCTCGGGCGCGGGGGGCTGGGCCACGGCGGCCGGCGGGACGGGCCCGCCCGGCGCGGGGGCCACGGCGCCCTGCTGCTCGCTCCAGGCGCCCTGGGAAGCCGGCATCAGCAGGAGGTCGTCGTCCTCGGGGGTGTGCTCGGAGGGGTCGAGGAAGGTGTGCGTGTCCGGGGCGGGGACGCCCGGCTGCTCCACCATGCCTGCGTTCTCCGGCAGTCCCTCGCCCGGGATCTGGCCGGTGTCAGTCATGCGTACCCCTCGCCCATCGTCAGTGCTCCTTCGGCCCTTCGCCCGGGACGCCGAACCACGGCATGCCGGTGCTCGTCCTCAAGAACGAGCGGGCTCGCCGCGCGGCACGAAACGTCCGCGGAGCTTCCTATTCTCACGGCCGTTCGCCGCCGCGACAGGCAGTTCTGCCACGGCTCACTGTGGACTGCGCCACGTTGCGCGTCCCCCGGGTTGCGTCGTACCACAGTGCGGACCAAAACAGTCCACTTTTCCGGACATTGACGAACGAAGCGACGAACGGCCGGGTGCGGTACAACAATCGGCCAGCCTACCTCCCGCGCCGGGCCCGGCGGGTCAGGGGGCGAGGTCCGAACGGCGCCCGGAGAGCAGGAACACGACCGACCTTTCCCGCTCGGTCCAGGCGGTGGTGTCCAGGTCGACCGACTGGAGGAGCGCGCACTCGACGCGGTAGCCGCCGTCGGTGAGCGCCCCGCCGAGGGCCTCGGCCTCGTCGCGCGTCGAGGCGTGGGTGACGATGCGTTCGGGGCGGCGGTCGGCGACCGCGGTGGCCACCGCCACTCCCCCGCCGCCGATCCGTACGACGTCCGGTTCGGGCAGCCGTTCCAGGACGTGCGGAGCGCGGCCGCGGACGACCTGGACGGGGACGCCGAAGGCCCGGGCGGCGGCCTCGGTGCGGGCGCAGGCGGCCGGGTCCTCGTCCACGGCCAGGACGGCCGCGCCGAATCGGGCCGCCTCGACGGCCAGGGCACCGCTGCCGGAGCCGATGTCCCAGACCAGGTCGCCGGTGCGGGGGCCGAGGCGGGCGAGCTGGGCGGCGCGCAGACCGGGGAACTCCCCCTCGCCGGACTCCTGCATCCGCTCGGCCCCGGCGGCCCGGTAGGCGTCCGCGGGCAGGGCCCAGCCCCGTATCCCCTGGGGGTAGGCGGGCTGGCGGCCGGCGATCCAGGCGCCGGCGGCGGTGGTCTCGGGGCCACCGCCGATGACGATGACGACGTTGGGATCGCGCCAGGCGTGGTCGGCGGCCTTGTCGGAGGTGAGGACGGTGACGCGCTCGCGGTCGGTGCCGAGTTCCTCGCAGATCACGAAGGTGCGGTGGACGCCGTCGAGGAGGAGGGCCAGTTCGGCGGGTCCGGCGCCCGGTGAGGTGAGGACGGCGACCTTGTGGTGGGCCCGGCAGACGTTGACCGCGCGGCGCAGGGTGCGGGGGTGGGCGACGACGATCTGGGCGTCGTCCCAGGGCATTCCGGCCCGTGCGAAGGCTGTGGCCACCGAGGAGACCGCGGGGACGACCTCGACTTCCAGACCGTGTTCGCGGGCGCGGAGCGTGCGGACGACGCCGAAGAAGCCGGGGTCGCCGTCGGCGAGGACCACGGCGCTGCCGCGGTGTCCGGCGATCCTGCGGGCGGCGAGGTCGACGCTGCCGAGGCGGATGCGTTCGGCGGCCGGCGGCACGTGGGGCAGGGCGAGGTGGTGGGGGGCGCCGGCGACGAGCGTGGCGGCCGAGAGCGCGGCCGTGGCCGCTCTGGTCAGTGGCGAGCCGTCCCAGCCGATCACCGTGACCCGGTCGGCCATCGTCGTCTGTCTCCTGGGGTGTCCGAGGGGGCGAGGGGGTGTGCCCGTGCGCGGGGCAGGGGGTGAGAGTACCTGGTCCGGACCTTGGCCCGGCGGGTGGCCTCGGGCTCTACTTCCAGTCGTTGTACGTGCCGTAGCCGCCGGCGTCGGCGAGCTGTTCGGCGACTCCTTCGAGGTCCTCGGGGAGGAGTCCCCAGACGATCAGGTCGGTGCGGATGTCGGTCCAGCCGCCGTCGGTGCCGTTCTCGGTCCGGGTGCGGGCGACGCGGGCGTTGCGCAGGACGCCCTCGCTGATGCAGCCGAGCTTCTGGGCGACCTGCTGGGAGGCGGTGTTGTCGGCGGGGGTGCGCAGCTCGACGCGTTCGAAGCCCTGGTCGCGGAAGAGCCACTCGGCTATGGCGAGCACGGATTCGGTGGCGTACCCCTCGCCGCGGGCCCAGGGGGCGGTGATGTAGCGGACCTCGGTGGCCAGGGTGCGCCAGTCGGTGTTGAGGAGGCGGACGCTGCCGACGAGCCGCTGGGTGAGGAACTCGGTGACGGCGAGGGCGATGCCGTGGCCCGCGGTGCGTTCCGCGGGGGCGATCCTGCGGACCCAGCGTTCGGCGTCGACCTGGGTGTACGGGTTCGGGCCGTCCATCCAGGCGGTGACCATCTCGTCGTTCATCATCTCGATGTACGCGGGGATGTCGGCCATCTCGAAGGGGCGCATCACCAACCTGTCCGTGCTGATGGAGATGGACGGAAAGGTGGTAGTCATGCGCAGCTCCATGCCGAAGACCGGGTAAAAGCACAGCATGCAGCATCGGGCCGGCGTTGTGCATGGGCGGGTCGACACCACGGAGCCCCGCACCGTCCGGGGGGACGGTGCGGGGCTCCGATGGCAAGTGCCGGGCGGGTGTCAGGACTTGGCGGGCGCGCCGAAGGCCGGGACGATCGAGCCCTGGTAGGTGTCCTCGATGAACTTCTTGACCTCGTCGGAGTTGAGGAGCTTCGCGAGCTTCTCGACGCGCGGGTCCTTCTCGTTGCCGTCCTTGACCGCCAGGAAGTTGGCGTACGGGTTGCCCTCGGCCTTCTCCAGGGCGAGGGAGTCCTTGCCGGGCTTCAGTCCGGCCTCGATGGCGTAGTTGCCGTTGATGACGGCGGCGTCCACGTCGTCCAGGGCGCGGGGCACGGTGGCGGCCTCCAGCTCCTTGAACTCCAGGCCCTTCTTGTCGGTGATGTCGCTCAGCCTGGCGCTGGTGCCGACGCCGTCCTTGAGGGTGATCAGGCCGTTCTCGGCGAGCAGCTGGAGTGCCCGGCCGCCGTTGGTGGTGTCGTTGGGGACGGCGATGGTCTGGCCGGACTTGATGTCCTTCAGGTCTTCGACCGTCCTGGAGTAGAGGCCGAGCGGCTCCAGGTGCACGTCGACCACGGGCACGATGGTGGTCTTCTGCTTGGCGTTGAAGTCGTCCAGGTAGGGCTTGTGCTGGAAGAAGTTGGCGTCGACCTGGCCGTTCTGGGTGGCGGTGTTCGGCAGGACGTAGTCCGTGAACTCCTTGACCTCCAGCTTGAGGCCGTCCTTCTCGGCCAGGTTCTTCTTGACGAAGTCCAGGATGTCGGCGTGCGGTGTCGGGGACGCGGCGACGACGAGGGCCTTGGAGGTGTCGGCGTTCGCGCCGGTCCCGCTCTTGGCGGCCGGGTCGGAGTCCGTGCCGCAGGCGCTCAGACCCAGGGCGAGGGCGGCGGCGGAAGCGACAGCTGCGGTGATCTTGATGTTGTTGCGCACGAAAAGTGCCTCTTTCTTGTGGTGGTGCGCCCGGACAAGGAGTTCGGGCTCGGTGGAGAGGAAAGTCGGGGGGCGGCGCCTCAGGAGGTGGTGCGGCCGCGGCGGGCCAGCAGCCGGACGGTGAGGTCGCCGATCAGCTGGATCACGGTGACGATGACGATCAGCAGCACGACGGTGATCAGCATGAACCGGTTGTCGAAGCGCTGGAATCCGTAGGTGACGGCCTTGGAGCCGAGTCCTTCGCCGCCGACCGCGCCGGCCATCGCGGAGTAGCCGATGAGCACGATGAGGGTGGTGGTGACCCCCGAGACGAGCGAGGGCAGGGCCTGCGGGAGGAGCACCTTGCGGACGATGGTGGGGATGGAGCCGCCCATCGACTGCACGGCTTCGACGAGTCCGTGGTCCACCTCGCGGATCGCCGTCTCGACGAGCCGGGCGAAGAACGGGATGGCGCCGACGGCGAGCGGCACGATCATGGCGGTGGGTCCGATGAAGGTGCCCACGACCCAGGTGGTGAAGGGGATCAGCGCGATCAGCAGGATGATGAACGGCAGGGAGCGGCCGATGTTCACGATCACGCCGATGACCTTGTTCACCACGGTGTTCCGGAGCAGCCCGCCCTTGTCGGTGAGGACCAGCAGGACGCCGAGCGGCAGTCCGCCCGCGACGGTGACCAGCGCGGACCACAGCACCATGTAGAGGGTGTCGACGGTGCCCTGGGCCAGCAGGGGCTGCATTTCGGACCAGGTCACTTGACGGCCTCCTTGGTGAGCGGGGCGGGCGTCCGCTCCGGGACGACGGTGGCGGCGGCCAGGGGGATCGTGGCTGCGGCCTCCCCGTCCTCGACGACCTCGATCCCGAGGCCCTGCTCGCGCAGGAAGCCGATGGGGACGACGTTCTCCTCGAAGCGGCCCGGCAGCTCGATGCGCATCCGGCCGATCTGCTTGCCGCCGACGGTGTCCATCGCGGCGCCGAGGATCGATATGTCGATGTTGTACGTACGGGAGAGCTGGGAGACGACCGGCTGGGAGGCCGACTCCCCCTGGAAGGTGACGTCGACGACCGTGCGGTCGGGGCCGGAGGCGGTCCCGCCGACCGGGAACAGTTCGTGGGCGAGTTCGGAGCCGGGGGTGGCGAGGAGCTCGCCGACGGTTCCGGACTCGACGATCCGGCCGCGGCGCATGAGGGCGGCGGAGTCGCAGACGGTCTTGACGACGTCCATCTCGTGGGTGATGAGCAGGACGGTCAGGCCGAGCTGCCGGTTGAGGTCGCGCAGCAGCTGGAGGATGGAGCGGGTGGTCTCGGGGTCGAGCGCGGAGGTCGCCTCGTCCGAGAGCAGCACCCGGGGGTCGCCCGCCAGGGCGCGGGCTATGCCCACGCGCTGCTTCTGGCCGCCGGAGAGCTGGCCGGGGTAGGACTTGGCCTTCTCGGCGAGGCCGACCAGGTCGAGGAGGCCCTTGGCCTTGCGGGTGCGCTCCTGGCCGGAGACGCCGAGGATCTCCAGCGGCAGCTCCACGTTGTCCAGGACGGTGCGGGAGTCCAGGAGGTTGAAGTGCTGGAAGACCATGCCGATGCCGGTACGGGCCCGGCGCAGCTGCGCACTCGCCCGCCGGCCGCGGCCGGCGAGGGCCGTGAGGTCCTGGCCGGCCACCGTCACGGTGCCGGAGGTGGGGCGTTCCAGGAGGTTGACGCAGCGGATGAGGGAGGATTTTCCGGCGCCGCTCTGTCCGATGACGCCGTACACCTCCCCTTCGCGGACGTGCAGGTCGACGCCGTCGAGTGCGGTGACCTCACGGTCGCGCGACTGGTAGACCTTCGTGAGGCCCGTCGTGGTGATCACAGGGGTTTCCGTCACTGTCGAGTGCGCGGCGCGGTGTCCGCCGGGCACGGGGCATACGTCTGAAGAGACTGTTCGGGCTGGGTCGGCCGTGGTCTCGGCATGGCTGTACGCGGCGGTCGGCCGGGGAAGCGCATGCGCGGGCGCGCTCGTTCCCCAGGGGGCGCACGGCGCAGGCTCGGTCTCGCTTCGGGGCGCGAGGCTCAGGCGGGGGCCCTCAGAAGGCGCGCATTCGACACATACAACGAGCACCGGGCGTGCTGATCGCCTCGGTCGCAAGGGTGCGGCTGCTCGTCGTGGTCATGGGCCAAGTAAAACAGACGTAACGGCGGCGCGATCCCTGTTGTCCGCATAGCGGACAGCCTTGGACGGCCGGATGCTGACCTTCCGGTACCGCCCGCCCTGCCTCGCCACACCTCTGCGACCTGCGGCGACAAGGGAAGCACGGGGGTGGGCCCCGGGCTCGCGCGAGCATCCGGGGAGCGGAACTTCACCCCCCGGTTGTGGCCAAGGCCACCTTCGCCGCCGCCCGGACCGCGCCCGCCCGCCGACCCGCCTCCCACCGGCCCGCGACCTGATCGCGGGCCCGCCCGTCGGGGCCGGGGCCGCACGCGGGCGGGCGTTCCGTCCGTAATACCCTCGACTCATGCTTGACGCCCTGACGGTCGCGGTCACCGTGGCCGCGCTCGCCCTCGCCGCCTGGTGCGGACATGCCGCCTACCGGGACCAGCCGACGAAGGACTGGCACTTCATCGGGATGGCGGTCGTCTCCGTGCTGGCGCTGGCCCAGTTGGTGGTGGGTGTCGTGCAGCTGGCGCGCGGGGAGCGGCCGGAGCAGGGGATGGCGGTGTTCCTCGCCTATCTCATCGGTTCGTTCGCCGCCGTGCCCGCGGCCGGATTCCTGTCGTTGACCGAGCGGACCCGCTGGGGCTCGGTCACGGTGGCCGCGGGCGCGGTCGTGCTGGCGGTTCTGGAAGTCCGGCTCTATGACATCTGGGGAAACTGACGTGAGCGACACCGGCCGCCCCGAGGTGGCGACGTCCCCGAAGCCGTCCTTCGAACTGGGCACCGGCCCCGGCCGGGTGCTGGTCTGGTTCTACGGGGTGTTCACGGTCGCGGCGGCCTCGCGCTCGATCGTCCAGATGGTCGTCGACTTCGACCGGGCGCCCCTGGCGTACGTGCTCTCGGCCGTCGCGGCCCTGGTGTACGGCTTCATCACGTACTCGCTGGTGCGCGGTGGGGAGAGGGCCCGCCGTGCGGCGCTGGTGTGCTGTGCGGCGGAGCTGCTGGGCGTGCTGGTCATCGGCACGTGGACGCTGGCCGAGCCGTCGGCCTTCCCGGATGCGACCGTGTGGTCGGACTTCGGGATGGGCTACCTCTTCATCCCGGTGATCCTTCCGGTCACCGGGATGGTCTGGCTGCGCCGCGCGAGGACGGTGGCGGTGTAGCGACGCCGTTCCGGCCCGCCCCGCGCGGCGCACGGTCAGGCGCTGGCCACGTAGTCCTGGTCGGCGGCGTCCTTCTCCAGCAGGACCATCCGGACGCCGTCCGCTCCGGTGACGTCCCCGACCTGGGCGTATCCGGCCCGCCGGTAGAGCCGCAGATTGCCCTCGCTGCGGTGCCCGCTGTGCAGCCGGAAGCGGGTCGCCGCCCGCTCTGCGGAGAGCGCCGACTCGGCGGCCAGCAGCAGCCGGGCCCCGAGCCCGTGGCCCTGGAGCCGGGGGTGGACGCAGAGCTTGCCGATCAGGCCCGTGCCCTCGGGGTCGGTGAACCCCCGGACCGAGCCGACGACTTCGTCCCCGAGCCGGGCCACGAACACCAGGTCGTCGGCGACTTCGGCGCGCAGCGACGCGAGGCTCTGGACGAGCGGGTCGATCCGGTAGTTGTCGTACAGCTCCGCCTCGCGCTGGAAGCAGAGGTACTGAAGTCTGAAGATCTGCTCGACGTCCTGTGCCGTCGCCGCCGAGATGGTCACGCTCATGCCCATGTGTGCACGCCTCCCGCTCACCTGTCCACCGGTTGCCTACCGCTCCTTTCCCGCACGGAAGGAGCGACAACCTCCGCAGCGAGCATTCTGCGCAGACATCCAAGGCAACGGGAACGGATCGGGCCCAAGCTCCCTTGTGACATACCCAACTCCCCTGCGATTTCCCGGTAGGTCGGGTCGGTGGGGGCGAACATCGCCTCCAGCAGCCGGGGGCAGCGGCCGGGCAGCCGGGCCATCGCGGAGCGCAGCGCCCGCCGTTCGGCGGCCCCGAGTGCGGCTCGTTCGGGACAGTCGGCCGGTCCGGCGACGGGTTCCGTCCCGGCGTACGGACGTTCCCGCCGGGCCGTCCGGCGTCCGCGGCGGGCCTCGGCCCGGACCGAGTCGCGCACCCAGCGCGCCGCGTCGGCGGGCGGCCCGGCCGCGGCGGGGCGCTCCAGCAGCCGCACCCAGACGCTCTGTTCGAGGTCGGCGGGATCGAGCCCGGCGGCCGGGGCCTCCGCCCTCGCCTCCGCGCGCACCAGCGGGTGCAGGGCGCGGACGACGCGGGCGGTGGAAGCGGCCGGATCGAGGTCGTGATCGAGAAGCGTCATGCCCCGGCGGACGTGCCGGTGGCGGCCGGTGGTTGCCCCGGACGCGCGGCACCACTCGACCGGGGCATGACGGGGTGGGCGGCTGACGGCGTTCCGGTCCTCGCAGAACCCGCTCCCCGAGGACCGGAACGCCCTGTCCGCCGCCGTACGGTGTCAGCGCCCCGCGTAGTCCGCCGCCGCGAGCAGGGCCGTGTCCGGGTGGTCGGCGAAGATGCCGTCGATGCCGGTGGCGAGGTAGGCGGCGCAGGCGCCGAACACGTCGCCGTAGGCGTTGGGGTCGGTGCCGCGCCGGAAGTCGGCGGGCAGGAACCTGTTCTCGTTGCGCAGCGTGTACGGGTGCAGTCGCAGGCCCCTGGCGTGCGCGTCCCGTACCAGCGTGGTCGGGGTGGTGAGCCGTCCCGACGCGTCCTTGGGGATGACGAGGTCGAGGGTGGGGCCGATGCCCTGGGCGAAGGAGGCCAGCCACTTCAGCCCGGCGGGCTTCACCAGGTCGGCGACGGTGCGCGGGTCGCCCGACTCGACGAAGTCCCAGGGGCGCTCCTTCGGGCCGGAGAGCAGCACGATGCGCGGGGTGTCGACGAGGCGGGCGAGGCGCTGGACCGAGCCGGGTTCGAAGGACTGGAGGATGAGCGCGGCGTTCTCGCGGTCCCGGCCGTAGCGGCGCAGCAACCGTGCGAGCGGCTCCTCCAGGCCGAGGCCCAGCTTGCGGAAGTAGGTGGGGTGCTTGGTCTCCACGTACAGCCAGACGGGCGCACCGCGCTTGCGGCCCTCCTTGTCGGCCCAGCGCAGGACCTCCTCGAAGGTGGGGATCGTCCACCGGCCGTTGTAGAGGGTGTTGTCGGGGCGGTTGCCCGGGATGCGCTCCTCGGCCCGCAGGGTCTTGAGCTCGGCGAGGGTGAAGTCCTCGGTGAACCAGCCGGTCAGCAAGTGGCCGTCGATGCTCTTGGTGGTCCTGCGGTCGGCGAACTCGGGGTGGTCGGCGACGTCGGTGGTGGCGCTGATGTCGTTCTCGTGGCGGCAGACGAGGTGGCCGTCCTTGGTCGGCACGAGGTCCTGCTCGACGATGTGCGCGCCCATGTCGAGGGCCAGCTGGTAGGAGCCGAGGGTGTGCTCGGGGCGGTAGCCGCTGGCCCCGCGGTGGCCGATCACCGTCGGCACGGGCAGATCGCGCAGCGATCCGTGGCCGCGTCCCCGCCCGGCCGCCTGGGCGGTGGCGGGCAGGCCCAGGGCCGCGGTGCCGAGGACCGCGGCTCCCAGAAGGGTCCGCCGGCCGGGTGTCGTCCGCGCACGCTCCGTCATGAATGCTCCTCGCTTGGTGATGTCCGGGACCGGTCGAGCGAGGCCCGATCGTAGGCTGGGAGACGTACGCGAGGGCGGACCGTCGGCCAACATGGCGGAAACACATGTCAACACCGCGTATCCGCCGTGTGAACCCGATGTGCGATCAGCGCATACCCGCGAGTATCGTCCTCACCTGCACCGACCATCACCCGTCGGCACCGGCCACCGCCCGTACGACCCCACGTCCATCGCGGCCGGCCAGGCCACGACACCGGAGGAACCGTTGTCCCGTCTCACGGTCATCAAGGCAGTGCTCGGACCGATTCTGCGCCTGATGTTCCGCCCACAGGTGGAGGGCGTCGAGAACATCCCCGGGTCCGGGCCGGTGATCCTCGCGGGCAACCACCTCACGTTCATCGACTCGATGATCATGCCGATCTGCTGCGACCGGCCGGTGTTCTACATCGGCAAGGACGAGTACGTCACGGGCAAGGGCCTCAAGGGCCGGCTGATGGCCTGGTTCTTCACCGGCTGCGGCATGATCCCGGTGGACCGGGACGGCGGGCGGGGCGGGGTCGCGGCGCTGATGACGGGGCGCCGGGTACTGGAGCAGGGACAGGCTTTCGCGATCTACCCGGAGGGCACCCGCTCCCCCGACGGCCGGCTCTACCGGGGCCGTACGGGCATCGCGCGGCTGACGCTCATGACGGGCGCGCCGGTGATCCCGTTCGCGATGATCGGGACCGACAAGCTGCAGCCGGGCGGCGCGGGCCTGCCCAGGCCGGGCAAGGTCACGGTGCGCTTCGGGGAGCCGATGGAGTTCTCCCGGTACGAGGGCATGGACCGAGACCGCTACGTGCTGCGGGCGGTGACCGACTCGGTGATGACCGAGGTGATGCGGCTGTCCGGCCAGGAGTACGTGGACATGTACGCGACGAAGGCGAAGGCCGCCTGACCGGTTCGACGGTCACGGGGAACGCCGCCCGATCGTCGGCGCAGACGCGGAGAGGGGCCCGCGCCCCCGGCGGGCGCGGGCCCCTCTCCGTCCGGTCCGACGGCCTCTACGGGTGCTCGACGCCGTCCTCCAGCTTCTGGCCCCGCAGCAGGAACCACGCGGCGACGGCGGCGGCCAGCAGGACCGCCGCGCCGACGCCCGCGGCCGACCGCAGTCCGTCGACGAACGCCTCCTGGGCGGCCGAGACCAGCGGCCCCGCCTGGGCGGCGGGCAGCGCCCCGGCGGCCTCGACCGCCCCGCCCAGCGACTCGTGGGCGGCCGACTCGATGTCGGCGGGGATGCCGGACGGGGTGGGGAAGCCCCGGTAGACACCGGTGACGATGGAGCCCAGCAGGGCGATGCCGAGGGCCGCGCCCAGTTCGTACGCGGTCTCGGAGACGGCGGACGCGGAGCCGGCCTGCTCCTTCGGGACGCTGGAGAGGATCACGTCGGCGGTGACGGTGAAGGCGAATCCCGCGCCGACGCCGACGACCAGCAGCATGGCGCCGAGCAGCGGATAGCCGGTGTGCTGGTCGAGCAGCGTCACACTGCCCAGGGCGAGCCCGACCGCGGCCAGACCGCCGGAGACGACGGAGCGGACGGTGAAGCGGCGGGCGGCGAATCCGGCCAGCAGGCCGGCGGTCACCGCGCCGATCGCGGCGGGAAGTTCGGCGAGACCGGCCTCCAGCGGTCCACGGCCCTGCACCAGTTGCAGGAACTGGGAGAGGAAGAAGACCAGGCCCGACAGGCCGAGGATGGTCAGCAGATCGGCGAGGACCGCGCCGGAGAAGCCCCGGTGGTGGAAGAGCCGCATGTCCAGCAGGGGCGCGGGCAGCCGCAGTTGCCTGCGGACGAACCAGGTGAGCGCGCAGCCGCCGAGGACGGCCGCCGCCCCGGCCTGCCATCCCACCCCGTGTGCGGCCGTCTCCTTGACGGCGTACACGACACCGATCATGCCGACCAGGGAGAGGCCGACGCTGAGCATGTCCCACGGGCCGGGCGCCGGGTTCTTGGACTCGGGGATCAGCTTGATGCCGACGACGACGAGGACGGCCATCACCGGCAGGTTGATGAGGAAGACCGAACCCCACCAGAAGTGTTCGAGCAGGAATCCGCCGACGACCGGACCGACCGCCGCGCCCGCCGAGGCCATGGCGCCCCAGATGCCGATGGCGAGGCTGCGCTCGCGCGGGTCGTGGAAGAGGTTGCGGATCAGGGCGAGGGTGGACGGCATCAGGGTGGCGCCCGCGACACCGAGCAGCGCCCGGGCCACGATCATCATCTCGGGTGTGGTCGCGTACGCGTTGAGCACGGAGACCGCGCCGAACGCGACGGCGCCGACCAGCAACAGCTTCTTGCGGCCGATGCGGTCGCCGAGGCTGCCCATCGAGACGAGCAGGCCGGCGATGACGAAGGAGTAGACGTCACCGATCCAGAGCAGCTGCGTGCCGGTGGGCGCGAGGTCCTCGCTGAGGAACGGGGTGGCGAGACCGAGGACGGTCGCGTCCACGGCCACCAGCAGCACGGCGAGCACGAGTACGGCGAGCGCGATCCACCGCCCCGGGCGGCGTACCGCGTCGGTGGTGTCCGGGTTCGGGTCGATGCTGGTCATTGCTCCACGCTCCGGCGTGCTCCGCCGAGCAGCAACTCGACGATCATGTGCTGGAAATCCTGTGCGGCGACCCGCCCCGCCTGGACGGCCCAGGCGCCGGTGCCGATGAGCCCGTAGAGGGCTTCCGTCAGCCAGGCGGGGGTGAGGTCGATGCGGAATTCGCCGCGTTCCTGGCCGCGACGGAAGAAGGCGGAGACGCGGGCGTCGGCCCGGTTCCAGCCCTCGTTGATCTCGTCGCCCTCGAAGAGCTGGTTCTCGTTGACGAGGAAGGACAGCAGTCCCGCACTGGGCTCGACGGCCGCGATCAGGCGGCGCAGCCCTTCCTCGGAGGTGTCCTCGTCGAGCCGGGCGGCGTCCAGGGCGGTTTCGAACTCCTGGATGCCGAGGTTCTCCAGCGCCTTCACCAGGGCGTCGCGCCCGGCGAAGTGGCGGTGGAGTGTGGCGCGGCCGATGCCCGCCGCCCTGGCGACCTCGTCCATGGTGGCGGTCGATTTGCGGGTCAGCAGGGCGGCGGCGCTGCGCAGCACCTGCTCACGGTCGAGAGTCATGAGACGACCATAACCCACATGAGACATCTTCGTCTCATCGTGGGGTGGTGCAGGGCAGCCGGGCCTTCCGACTCGAAGGGAGCACCGCCGGGGAACGCCGCCGGGAAGCACCGCCGCCAATGGCGCCGGAAGGACGCGCGGAAGCGGAGAGCGCCGGGAGAGGGCGAGGGTGGAGGAGAAAAGAGAAAGTGGCAGGAGGTGAAACCACTCCTTGCCACTCTTAACTTATAGCGCATGGGGGGCCTTGCGGCAAGGCCCCCCATATGCCGCAGAATCATGCGCCGAAGCCGGACCCAGGAAATCGGCTTCGATGATTCCGGCGCGCTGAACGCCGGCGAAGGGGGAATGGTGATGATCGACGTCATCGTCGTGGGAGGCGGTCCGACCGGGCTGATGCTCGCCGCTGAGCTGCGGCTGGCCTCTGTGCACACGGTGGTGCTGGAGAAGCTGGCGGAGCCGACCCGGGAGTCCCGGGGCCGCGGACTGCATGTGCGCAGTGTCGAGGTGATGGACCAACGCGGGCTCCTCGACCGGTTCCTCGCGGTCAGTGAGAAATTCCGGGTGGGCGGTTTCTTCGGCGGCATTCAGAAGCCATGGCCCGACCGCCTGGACACCGCCCACCCCTACGGCCTCTCCACGCTCCAGCCGGTGACCGAGCGGCTGCTCCGCGAACGTGCGGTCGAGCTGGGCGCCGAGATCCGTCGCGGCTGCGAGGTGGCCGGGCTGAGTCAGGACGCGGAGGGGGTGACCGTCGAACTCGTGGACGGCACGCGCCTGCGCTCACGGTACGTCGTCGGGTGCGACGGCGGCCGCAGCACCGTGCGCAAGCGGCTCGGCGTCGACTTCGCCGGGCAGCCCGCCACGGTCGAGACCCTGCTCGGCGACATGGAGATGACCGAGGACCCGGCTGCGGTCGCCGCCGTCGTCGAGGAGGTCCGCAGGACACAGCTGCGGTTCGGCACCATCCCCAACGGCGACGGCACCTTCCGCGTGATCGTCCCCGCCGAAGGAGTGTCCGACGACCGGGCGGCGGCACCGACCCTGGAGGAGTTCAAGGAGCGGCTGCGCGCCGTCGCCGGCACCGACTTCGGCGTCCACTCGCCCCGCTGGCTCTCGCGGTTCGGCGACGCCACCCGGCAGGCCGCCCGCTACCGGGTCGGCCGGGTCCTGCTGGCCGGCGACGCTGCTCACATCCACCCGCCGACCGGCGGGCAGGGGCTCAACCTCGGGGTGCAGGACGCCTTCAACCTCGGCTGGAAACTGGCCGCGGCCGTCAACGGCTGGGCGCCCGACGGGCTGCTGGACAGCTACCACAGCGAACGGCACCCGGTGGGTGCGCGCGTCCTCGACAACACCCGCGCGCAGATCACCCTGCTGGGCACCGATCCGGGCGCGGTCGCGCTGCGGGAGCTGCTCTCCCGGCTGATGGACTTCGATGAGGTCAACGCGTACCTGACCGGGATGATCACGGCGGTCGACATCCGCTACGACCTCGGCGAGGGCCATGACCTGCTCGGCCGGCGGATGCGGGACCTGGAACTCGGACGGGGCCGTCTCTACGACCTCACGCACGACGGCCGCGGGCTGCTGCTCGACCGCACCGGCCGGCTGTCCGTGGCCGGCTGGGCGGACCGGGTCGATCACGTCGTCGACACCGCCGAGGGCCTCGACGCCCCCGCCGTGCTGCTGCGGCCCGACGGCCATGTGGCGTGGGCCGGGGCGGCGCAGGAGGAGTTGCTCGGGGTCTTGCCGCGCTGGTTCGGCGCACCCGCCGCCTGACCGCTCCCCCGCTCGCCTGTCCCCCGCGCCCCGGCACGCCCCGCCCCGCCCGGCCGGGGAAGCCGCAGGCCCCGGCGAGCGCCGCCCCCTGTCGTACGTACGCATCACAGATCGGAACCGACGCCGTGAAACCCCTGACCACCAGCGCCTTCGACCTTCCCGAACGCCTCTCCCCCAAGGCCGACCCGGCGCTGATCGCCGAGGACGAGCAGCACTTCGCGGCCATCGCCCACTGTCTGGAGGAGTCGATCGCCGAGCTGACCGACCGGCTCGCGGCCGAACGCAGGGCTCCCGGCGGAGCGAGCCGGCAGGCGATGGACCGGGACGTGGAGATCCACCGGCTGACCGCCCGGCTGCGCGCCCTGCGCCGGTTCGGCCTGGACCTGTGCCTCGGGCGCATGGTCGCCGCGGACGGCTCCGGGCCGCTGTACGTGGGACGGCTCGGCCTGACCGACAGCACGGGCCGCCGGCTGCTGCTCGACTGGCGCTCCCCCGCGGCCGAGCCGTTCTTCGGGGCCACCCATGCCGACCCGATGGGCCTGGCCAGCCGGCGCCGCTACCGCTGGACCGGCGGCCGGATCAGCGACTACTGGGACGAGGTGTTCGCCCCGGAGGGCTTCTCGGGGCATGCCGCACTGGACGACCAGTCCGCCTTCATCGCCAGTCTGGGCGGCACCCGGTCGGCGCGGATGCGCGATGTGCTGGGCACCATCCAGGCCGACCAGGACGCCGTCATCCGGGCGGGCTCGCGGGGGACGCTGGTCGTCGACGGCGGTCCGGGCACCGGGAAGACCGTCGTCGCGCTGCACCGCTCCGCGTATCTCCTGTACTCCGACCCCCGCCTGGGCCACCGCCGGGGCGGTGTGCTGTTCGTCGGGCCGCACGAGCCCTATCTGGGGTACGTCGCCGACGTCCTGCCCAGCCTCGGGGAGGAGGGTGTGCAGACGTGCACCCTGCGGGACCTGGTTCCGGAGGGTGCGGCGGCGGGAGCCGAGACCGATCCGGAGGTGGCGCGTCTGAAGGCGTCGGCGGAGCTGGTGAAGGCGATCGAGCCGGCGGTCCGCTTCTACGAGGAGCCGCCCGCCCAGGGGGTGCGGGTGGAGACGCACTGGTCCGACATCTGGCTGAGCGCCGCCGACTGGGCCTCGGCGTTCGGGGCGGCGGACCCGGGCACCGCGCACAACGAGGCACGCGACCAGGTCTGGGAGGAGCTGCTCACGATCCTCGTGGACAAGCACGACGGCGACGCCCCGGAAGAGGCGCTGCGCGCCTCGCTGCGGCGGAACCGGGAGCTGTTCGCCCTCTTCGACCGCGCCTGGCCGCTGGTCGACGCGGCCGACCTCGTCGGCGACCTCTGGTCCGTACCCGCCTACCTGCGCCGGTGCGCCCCCTGGCTGACCCCCGGGGAGGTCCGGCGGTTGCAGCGCCCGGACGCCCAGGGCTGGACGGTGTCCGACCTGCCGATCCTGGACGCGGCACGGCAGCGCCTCGGCGACCCGGAGGCTTCCCTGCGCAGGCGGCGCCGGGAGGCGGCGGCCTCCGCCGAACGCGAGCAGATGGACCGGGTCGTCGAGAGCCTGCTCGCCGACGAGACCCTGATCGACGCCGACGCGGACGGCGAGGGCGCGCTGGTGATGCTGCGCGGCGGGGACCTGCGGGAGACCCTGGCCTCCGCGGACCGGCCGAGCGGCGCCGAACCGGACCTGCTGGCCGGGCCGTTCGCGCACATCGTCGTGGACGAGGCCCAGGAACTGACCGACGCCCAGTGGCAGATGCTGATCCAGCGGTGCCCGTCCCGGAGCTTCACGGTCGTCGGGGACCGTGCGCAGGCCCGGCACGGGTTCGCCGAGTCGTGGCGGGAGCGGCTGGAGCGGGTCGGGCTCGACCGGATCACCCTGGCCTCGCTGACCGTCAACTACCGGACGCCGGAGGAGATCATGGCGGAGGCGGAGCCGGTCATCCGGGCCGTGCTCCCCGACGCCAATGTGCCGGTCTCGGTCCGCGGCAGCGGCCTCCCCGTCACGTACGGCCCCGCCGGGGACCTGGACACCGTCCTCTCCGACTGGCTCGCCGCGCACGACGACGGGACGGCCTGTGTCATCGGCGCCCCTTCGTTCCGGGCGACGCCCCGCGTACGGTCGCTGACCCCGGAGCTGTCGAAGGGCCTGGAGTTCGACCTGGTCGTCCTCGTGGACCCGGAGGAGTTCGGCGAGGGCGTCGAGGGGGCGGTGGACCGCTATGTCGCGATGACCCGGGCGACCCGGGAGCTCGTCGTCCTGACGAGCTCCTGAGCCCCCGCGCCGGCCCTCGCCTCCGGGACCCCGGGCCGGGGGCCCGGTGCCGCCTCAGTGCCAGGGCAGGGCGGCCCGGTGCCGCCAGTAGGCTTCCGGTTCCTCGATCAGCGCGTCGAGGCGGGCCCGCTGCTCGTCGTCCAGGTCGACGACGGCGGCGTGCAGATTGTCGGAGAGCTGGCCCGCCGTGGCGGCGCCGGAGAGCACGACGCCCGCCCAGGGCTGGTGCAGGACCAGTGCGAGGGCGACCGCGTCGCCGCCCACGCCGGCGTCGGCGGCGATCTCCCGGAACACGGCGGGGGCCTCGTCCCCGGCGAGGCGTCCGTTGGCCATGCCCTCCTTGACGATCACCGTGACACCGGCGTCGTGGGCCTCGGCGAGGGCGGGCGCGGCCGAGGTCTCCAGGGCGTTGTAGGTGGCCTGGACCGTACGGAAGAGGGGTTCGCCGTCGACCGTGACGGCGAGGGCGGCCCGGATCGCGTCGGCCTGGGCGGGCCCGCTGGTGGAGAGGCCGACGGTGACCCCGTCGGCGGCCAGGGCGGCGAGGCGGTCGAGCAGGTCCTTGTCGGTGAGCGCCGGGCTGTCCGGGGTGACCGAGTGGACCTGGTAGAGGCTGAGCCGGTCGCCGATCAGCGCCCGGGTCTCGGCGTACTGGCGCTCGAAGGCGGCGAGGCTGTGGTCCTTGACCTCGTGTTCCTCCGCCTCCACGCTCCAGTCCGCGGTGTAGGTGTAGCCCCACTTGCTGCCGACGACCAGGTCGGTGAACGAGGGCCGGGCGTCCAGCCACTGGGCGAGGAACTCCTCGGCGCGGCCGTAGGAGCGGGCGGTGTCGACGTACCGGACGCCCTGGGCGTACGCCGCGTCCAGCAGCTCGTGGGTGCGGGCGCGCAGGGCGTCGACGTCGCGGTCGGGGGGAAGGTCCCGGTCTCGGTGGAGATTGATGTAGCCGGGCCTCCCGACGGCGGCAAGGCCCAGCCCGATGTGGGCGGTCGGGGTCGTCGCGGCGGCCAGGGCGGCGAAAGGCATCGCGGGCTCCTCGGGTCGGGTTCGGATACTCCTACCCCGCCGAACGTAGCCCGCGACACCCTTCGTACGCCCGCGACGGCACCGTACGCGGGTGAAGCGGTACGGCTACCGGCGGGCGGTCGCCCAGGCGTGCTGGACGGCCAGGTCTTCCTTCACCTCGGCGAGCTGCACGGCGACGGCGGAGGGGGCCGTCCCGCCCCGGCCGTCGCGGGAGGCGAGGGCGCCCCGCACATGGAGCACCGTGCGGACCTCGGGGGTGAGGTGCTCGGAGATCCTGGCGAACTGCTCGTCGGTGAGCTGGTCGAGCTCGATGCCGTGCTGCTCGCACTCCTTGACGCAGGCGCCGGCCACCTCGTGCGCGACCCGGAAGGGGACGCCCTGCTTGACCAGCCATTCCGCGATGTCGGTCGCGAGCGAGAAACCCGCCGGGGCCAGCTCCTCCATGCGCTCCCGGTTGACGGTGAGGGTGGCCATCATCCCGGTGAAGGCGGGCAGCAGGACCTCCAGCTGGTCGCAGGAGTCGAAGACCGGCTCCTTGTCCTCCTGGAGGTCCCGGTTGTACGCGAGCGGCAGCGCCTTGAGCGTGGCGAGCAGGCCGGTCAGATTGCCGATGAGGCGCCCGGACTTGCCCCGGGCCAGCTCCGCGATGTCCGGGTTCTTCTTCTGCGGCATGATCGAGGAGCCGGTGGAGAAGGCGTCGTGCAGGGTGACGAAGGAGAACTCCTTCGTGTTCCAGATGATGACCTCCTCCGCGATCCGGGAGAGGTTGACGCCGATCATCGCCGTGATGAAGGCGAACTCGGCGACGAAGTCCCGCGAGGCGGTGCCGTCGATGGAGTTGGCGACCGAGCCGTGCTCGAACCCGAGGTCGGCGGCGACCGCCTCCGGGTCGAGCCCGAGCGAGGAGCCGGCGAGCGCCCCGGAGCCGTACGGGGAGACGGCCGTGCGCGCGTCCCACTGGCGCAGCCGCTCGGCGTCCCGGGAGAGGGACTGGACATGGGCGAGCACGTGGTGGGCGAAGAGGACGGGCTGGGCGTGCTGGAGGTGGGTCCGGCCCGGCATCGCGACGTCCGCGTGGGCCTCGGCGAGGCCGACCAGCGCGCTCTGGAGGTCGGCGATCAGAGAGCCGATGGTCCGGGCGTGGTCGCGCAGGTACATCCGGAAGAGCGTGGCGATCTGGTCGTTCCGCGAGCGGCCGGCCCGCAGCTTGCCGCCGAGGTCCGCGCCGAGGCGCTCCAGGAGTCCGCGCTCCAGGGCGGTGTGGACGTCCTCGTCGGCGACGGTGCCGGTGAAGGACCCGTCGGCGACGTCGGCTTCGAGCTGGTCGAGCCCTTCCCGCATCCGGGTCAGCTCGTCCTCGGTGAGCAGGCCCGCCTTGTTGAGGACGCGGGCGTGGGCGCGGGAGCCGGCGATGTCGTACGGCGCGAGCCGCCAGTCGAAGTGGACGGACGCCGACAGCTTGGCCAGCGCCTCGGCCGGTCCGTCGGCGAAACGCGCGCCCCAGAGCCGGACGTCACCGTTGTTGCTGCTCACTACGTGCTCCTCAGAGGCGAAGGTGCGGATATGCGGCCGCCTCCCCGCCGCGAGGGACGGGGAGGCGGCTGTACAACGAGGGAGGTCAGGCGAGGTCGCGCTTGGCGGCGATCTTCGAGGAGAGACCGAAGAGCTCGATGAAGCCCTGCGCCTTGGACTGGTCGAAGGTGTCGCCCGAGTCGTAGGTGGCGAGGTTGAAGTCGTACAGCGACTCGTCGGACTTCCGGCCGGTGACGACGGCGCGGCCGGCGTGCAGGGTCATCCGGATGTCGCCGGTGACGTGCTGGTTGGCCTCGTTGATGAAGCCGTCCAGGGCGCGCTTCAGCGGGGAGAACCACAGGCCGTCGTAGACCATCTCGCCCCAGCGCTGCTCGACCTGCCGCTTGTAGCGGGCCAGCTCGCGCTCGACGGTGACGTTCTCCAGCTCCTGGTGGGCGGTGATCAGCGCGATGGCGCCGGGCGCCTCGTACACCTCGCGGGACTTGATGCCCACGAGCCGGTCCTCGACCATGTCGATCCGGCCGATGCCCTGCGCGCCGGCCCGCTCGTTGAGCTGCTGGATCGCCTGGAGGACGGTGACGGGGCGGCCGTCGACGGCGACCGGCACACCCTCCTTGAAGGAGATGACGACCTCGTCGGCCTCGCGCGGGGTCGCGGGGTTCTCGGTGTACTCGTAGATGTCCTCGATCGGCGCGTTCCAGATGTCCTCCAGGAAGCCCGTCTCGACGGCGCGCCCGAAGACGTTCTGGTCGATGGAGTACGGGGACTTCTTGGTGGTCGCGATCGGGAGGTTCTTCTCCTCGCAGAAGGCGATCGCCTTGTCCCGGGTCATCGCGTAGTCGCGGACGGGGGCGATGCACTTCAGATCGGGTCCGAGCGCGGAGATGCCGGCCTCGAAGCGGACCTGGTCGTTGCCCTTGCCGGTGCAGCCGTGGGCGACGATCCCGGCGCCGTGCTTCTCGGCGGCGGCGACGAGGTGCTTGACGATGGTCGGCCGCGAGAGGGCCGAGACCAGCGGGTAGCGGTCCATGTAGAGGGCGTTGGCCTTGATCGCCGGGAGGCAGTACTCCTCGGCGAACTCGTCCTTCGCGTCCGCGACCTCGGCTTCGACGGCACCGCAGGCGAGCGCGCGCTTGCGGATGACGTCCAGGTCCTCGCCGCCCTGGCCGACGTCCACGGCGACGGCGATGACCTCGGCGCCCGTCTCCTCGGCGATCCAGCCGATGGCGACGGAGGTGTCCAGGCCGCCCGAGTAGGCGAGTACGACGCGCTCGGTCACGGGTTTCTCCTTACGGTGCAATCACTGATGGGTATAACTATGCAGTCCTCTGTATTGTTTGTCAAAACGGCAGGTCAGAGCGGTGCTGTTGGGTGCCGCCCGGCCGTGCGGGCGGGGTGCCGATGCCCGTTGCGCCGTACGGAGCAG
Source organism: Streptomyces sp. NPDC091649 (assembly GCF_044756785.1). Lineage (NCBI taxonomy): Bacteria > Bacillati > Actinomycetota > Actinomycetes > Kitasatosporales > Streptomycetaceae > Streptomyces > Streptomyces sp. NPDC091649. Next base: position 207,360 of record NZ_JBIVTR010000007.1, read on the forward strand.
GCCCGGTGGGGCGCACGCCGCGGCGGCCGTACGGTCCGGAGCATGCGCAGACCACTGGTGACCGTCGCCGTCCTCCTCGCCCTGGCCTCCTCGCTCGGGGCCGGGCCCGCCGCCTCTCCTCCCTCCGGCGCCCCTTCGCTGCCGGACCGGCTGGCGGACACGGGCGGCGGCTCGCAGCTGATCACCGCCGAGGCTCCCGACGCCGGCTCCACGACGGGCACGGTGACCTGGTGGGAGCGGCGCGGGGACGGGTGGGCGGAGGCCGGGTCCGCCCCGGCGCGGTTCGGGGCGAACGGGCTGGCCGAGGGCGCGAGCCGCGAGCAGGGCACGAGCACCACACCGACCGGGCTGTACGACCTGCCGTACGCCTTCGGCATCGAGGACGCCCCGGCCGGCACGACGTATCCGTACCGCGAGGTGACGGAGGACTCCTGGTGGTGCCAGGACAACGCCTCGCGCGCGTACAACCGGTGGGTGGAACCGCGCCCGGCCGACTGCCGGGCGGCGGAGGCCGAGCACCTGGTCTCCTACGGCACGCAGTACGCCCGGGCGCTGGTGATCGGCTTCAACTACGAGCGTCCGGTACGGGGCCGGGGCGCGGGCATCTTCCTGCATGTGAACGGGCGCGGGGCGACGGCCGGGTGCGTCTCGGTCCCGGCCGACGCCATGGCGGAGATCCTCGCCTGGGCCGACCCGGAGCGTGATCCGCACATCGCGATCGGGACCGGTTCGGGCCCGACCGCGATCACGCGCTACTAGCGTCGCGGCGCGCGCCTTCGGTCGCGTGCCGTCGGCACGCCCTTCGCCCAGCCGCGCGCCGCCGGGAGAGTTCAGCGGTCGTTCTGAGCGAGCCTCAGCAGGTGGTCGGCGAGGGCCTGACCGCCGTTCGGGTCACGGCTGATGAGCATCAGCGTGTCGTCGCCCGCGATGGTGCCGAGGATGTCGTGCAGTTCGGCCTGGTCGATGGCCGAGGCGAGGAACTGGGCCGCGCCCGGCGGGGTACGCAGGACGACGAGATTGGCCGAAGCCTCCGCCGAGATGAGCAGCTCCGCCGAGAGCCGGCGCATCCGCTCCTCCTTGGCCGAGCCGCCCAGCGGTGCCTGCGGAGTGCGGAATCCGCCCTCGCTCGGCACCGCGTAGATCAGCTCGCCGCCGGTGTTGCGGATCTTCACCGCACCCAGTTCGTCCAGATCCCGGGAGAGCGTCGCCTGGGTGACGCTCAGCCCGTCGTCCGCCAGGAGCTTGGCCAGCTGGCTCTGCGAGCGGACCGGCTGCCGGTTCAGGATGTCCACGATCCGGCGGTGGCGGGCGGTGCGGGTCTGCGGCACGGACGGCCCGCCGTGCTCGGTTTCCTGCGCCTCGGTCATCGTCGTCGCCTCATTCTCCGGAGGGTCATGCTCCGGATCGTCCGTCCCCGTGTGCCGCGTCGAGAGCGCTCGGCAGGATCTCCAGGAACGCGTCCACCTCCGCGTCACCGATGATCAGCGGCGGCATGAGCCGTACGACATCGGGGGCGGGCGCGTTCACCAGGAGGCCGGCTCCCTGGGCCGCCTGCTGCACCTGCGGTGCGAGGGGTCCGGTGAGCACGATACCCAGCAGCAGGCCCGCGCCGCGGACGTGGGAGACCAGTGGGTGCCCCAGCGCCTCGACGCCGTCGCGGATCCTCTCCCCGAGCCGTTTGACGTCGTCGAGCGCGCCGTCGGCCGCGAGGGTGTCGATGACCGCGAGCCCCGCGGCGCAGGCGACCGGGTTCCCGCCGAACGTGGTGCCGTGGTGCCCCGGCTTCAGCAGGTCGGCCGCCGGTCCGAAGGCGACCGTCGCGCCGATCGGCAGTCCGCCGCCGAGGCCCTTGGCGAGGGTCACGATGTCCGGCTCGACGCCCTGGTGCGCCTGGTGCTCGAACCACTGGCCGCAGCGGCCGATCCCGGTCTGGACCTCGTCCAGGACGAGGAGGGCGCCGGTCGCCCGGGTGATCTCCCGGGCGGCCTCCAGATAGCCCTTGGGCGGCACGACGACGCCGTTCTCGCCCTGCACCGGTTCGATGACGACCAGCGCGGTGTCGGTGGTCACCGCGGCCCGCAGCGCCTCCGCGTCGCCGTACGGCACGTGTGTGACGTCACCGGGCAACGGCCGGAACGGCTCCTGCTTCCCCGGCTGGCCGGTGAGGGCGAGCGCGCCCATCGTCCGGCCGTGGAAGCCGCCGTCGGTGGCGACCATGTGGGTGCGCCCGGTGAGCCTGCCGATCTTGAAGGCGGCCTCGTTGGCCTCCGCGCCGGAGTTGGCGAAGAAGACCCGGCCCTGACGGCCGAAGAGCTGGAGCAACCGCTCCGCGAGTGCGACGGGCGGCTCGGCGATGAACAGGTTCGACACGTGGCCGAGGGAGGCGATCTGGGTGGAGACGGCCTCGACGACGGCGGGGTGGGCGTGGCCGAGGGCGTTGACCGCGATGCCGCCGACGAAGTCGAGGTAGCGGGTGCCGTCCTCGTCCCAGACATGGGCGCCCTCGCCGCGGACGAGCGACAGCCGGGGCGTGCCGTAGTTGTCCATCAGCGCGTCCTGCCACCGCGGGGTGAGCCCTGCGGTCCCGGTCATGATTCCCCCTGTTCCGGTACTCCGTGCACGTCGATGGGGGCGTCCGGCACGACCATCGTGCCGACGCCCTCGTCGGTGAAGATCTCCAGCAGGATCGAGTGCTGGACGCGGCCGTCGATGACGCGGGCGGTCTCGACGCCGTTGCGCACCGCGTGCAGGCAGCCCTGCATCTTGGGGACCATGCCGCTGGACAGCTCGGGCAGCAGCTTCTCCAGCTGGCTCGCGGTGAGCCGGCTGATGACGTCGTCGCTGCTGGGCCAGTCCTCGTACAGGCCCTCGACGTCGGTGAGGACCATCAGTGTCTCGGCGTTCAGGGCGGCGGCGAGCGCGGCGGCCGCGGTGTCGGCGTTGACGTTGTAGACGTGGTGGTCGTCGGCGGAGCGGGCGATGGAGGAGACGACCGGGATGCGGCCGTCGTCCAGGAGCGCCTGGATGGCCCCGGTGTCGATGGCGGTGATCTCGCCGACCCGGCCGATGTCGACCGGCTCGCCGTCGATGGTGGGCCGGTGCTGGGTGGCGGTGATGGTGTGGGCGTCCTCGCCGGTCATGCCGACGGCGAGCGGCCCGTGCTGGTTGAGGAGGCCGACGAGCTCGCGCTGGACCTGTCCGGCGAGCACCATCCGCACGACGTCCATCGCCTCGGGGGTGGTGACCCGCAGGCCGGCCTTGAACTCGCTGACGAGGCCCTGCTTGTCGAGCTGGGCGCTGATCTGCGGGCCGCCGCCGTGCACGACGACGGGCTTGAGGCCGGCGTGCCGCAGGAAGACGACGTCCTGGGCGAAGGCGGCCTTCAGCTCCTCGTCGATCATGGCGTTGCCGCCGAACTTGATGACGACGGTCTTGCCGTTGTGCCGGGTCAGCCAGGGCAGCGCCTCGATGAGGATCTGCGCCTTCGGGAGTGCGGTGTGCTTCCGCGCGGCGCTCATGAGCTGTACGCGCTGTTCTCGTGGACGTAGTCCGCGGTGAGGTCGTTGGCCCAGACGACCGCGGACTCGGTGCCCTCGGCGAGGTCTGCGGTGATCCTGACCTCCCGGTAGCGCATGTCGACGAGGTCGCGGTCCTCGCCCACCTGGCCGTTCTTGCAGACCCAGACGTCGTTGATGGCGACGTTGAGCCGGTCCGGCTCGAAGGCGGCCTTCGTGGTGCCGATCGCGGAGAGGACACGGCCCCAGTTGGGGTCCTCGCCGTGGATGGCGCACTTGAGGAGGTTGTTGCGGGCGATGGACCGGCCGACCTCGACGGCGTCGTCCTCGGTGGCCGCGTTGATCACCTCGATCCGGATGTCCTTGGACGCGCCCTCGGCGTCCCCGATGAGCTGCCGGGCGAGGTCGTCGCAGACGGCCCGTACGGCCTCGGCGAACGCGCCCTGTTCCGGAGTGATGCCGCTGGCGCCGGAGGCGAGGAGCAGCACGGTGTCGTTGGTGGACATGCAGCCGTCGGAGTCGACCCGGTCGAAGGTGGTGCGGGTGGCGTCGCGGAGCGCTGCGTCCAGCGCGGCGGCCTGGACGTCCGCGTCGGTGGTGAGGACGACGAGCATGGTGGCGAGGCCCGGGGCGAGCATGCCGGCGCCCTTGGCCATGCCGCCGACGGTCCAGCCGTCGCCGCCCGCGACGGCCGTCTTGTGGACGGTGTCGGTGGTCTTGATGGCGATGGCGGCCTTCTCACCGCCGTGCTCGCTGAGGGCGGCGGCGGCCCGCTCGATGCCCGGGAGGAGCTTGTCCATGGGGAGCGGGATGCCGATGAGCCCGGTGGAGGCGACGGCGATCTCGCCCGCGCTGTGGCCCTGGAGCACCTCGGCGGCCTTCTCGGCGGTGGCGTGGGTGTCCTGGAAGCCCGTGGGGCCCGTACAGGCGTTGGCGCCACCGGAGTTGAGGACGACGGCGGTGACCTCGCCGCCCTTGAGGACCTGCTCCGACCAGAGGACGGGCGCGGCCTTGACGCGGTTGGAGGTGAAGACGCCCGCGGCGGCGCGGCGCGGCCCGTTGTTGACCACGAGGGCCAGGTCCGGGTTGCCGCTCTCCTTGATTCCCGCGGCGATGCCCGCCGCGGAGAATCCCTGTGCTGCCGTGACGCTCACGGTGCCACTCCGATCGTCGAAAGACCTGTGTCCTCGGGAAGTCCGAGGGCGATGTTCATGCTCTGGAGGGCGCCGCCCGCGGTGCCCTTGGCGAGGTTGTCGATGGCGCAGACGACCACGATCCGTCCGGCGGCCTCGTCGTGGGCGACCTGGACCTGTACGGCGTTGGAGCCGTACACCGCGGCGGTGGCGGGCCACTGCCCCTCGGGCAGGAGGTCCACGAACGGCTCGTCCGCGAACGCCTTCCCGTACACCTCGCGCAGGCTCCCGGCGCTCACGCCGGGCTTCGCCTTCGCGCTGCACGTGGCGAGGATGCCGCGCGGCATGGGCGCGAGGGTGGGTGTGAAGGAGACGGTGACCGGCTCACCGGCGGCGGCGCTGAGGTTCTGGATCATCTCGGGCGTGTGGCGGTGCCCGCCGCCGACGCCGTACGGGGTCATGTTGCCCATGACCTCGGAGCCGAGCAGATGGGGCTTGACCGCCTTGCCCGCCCCCGAGGTGCCCGACGCGGCGACGATCACGGCCTCCGGCTCGGCGAGGCCGCCCTCGTACGCGGGGTAGAGCGCGAGGGACACGGCGGTCGGGTAGCACCCGGGCACGGCGATGCGCCGGGACCCGGCGAGCGCGGCCCGCGCGCCCGGCAGCTCGGGCAGCCCGTAGGGCCAGGTACCGGCGTGCGGGGACCCGTAGAACGTCTCCCAGTCGCGGGCGTCCTTCAGCCGGAAGTCGGCCCCCATGTCGACGACGAGGACCTCGTCCCCGAGCTGCTCGGCGACCGCGGCGGACTGCCCGTGCGGGAGCGCCAGGAAGACGACGTCGTGACCGGCGAGCACCTCCGCGGTGGTGGGCTCCAGCACCCGGCCGGCCAGGGGCCGCAGATGAGGCTGGAGCGCTCCGAGCGGCTGCCCGGCGTTGGAGTGCCCGGTGAGGGCGCCGATCTCGACCTCCGGGTGCGCCAGCAGGAGGCGGAGCAGCTCCCCGCCGGCGTAGCCGCTCGCCCCTGCCACTGCTGCTCTTACCACCATCGGTAACCCTCCTGATCGATGGCATGACTATACGCATAAACGCAGTTTTATGCAAAGAGTGACCGGGAATCCCGGACGGGCCGCCTCCTCGCACGACGGGGAGCGCCCCGCTCGTGACCGCGGGGTTCGAGGGGTCGAGCTCCGCCGCCCGCCCCCGCGTCGGAGCGAGCTGTCGGGCATGCCGCAGGCGTCGGCGATCAGCTTGGTGGAACGCGGCCGGGCCCGGGCGGAGTGGCCGACGCCGCCGTCGCCGCGCCGCAGGCCCGCACACCGCCGTGCCGGGGAAAGGACGGCCGCAGCGGTGGCGGACACCCTGGCCAAGGCGGTGCCGGTGCCGGCCGAAGAGATCGCCGCCGGACTCGGGAAGCGTCAGCGGCGCCATGCGCGGTGCGCGGGCGCCTGCCGTAGATTCCCGCCATGGACACGAACACACAGCCCGATGCGATCGAGCTGATCCGGCTGACCGACCCCTCCCAGAGCATCAGCGTTCGGCTGCGCTCGACCGTACCCGCCCACGAGGACCTGGGCGTCCGGTACTACGACGCGGAGGCCGTCGTCACCAGCGGATTCGTGAGCGGGACGGTCTACCTGGGGTTCGATTCCGAGGACCTCACAGACTGGGGCCGGCTTCTGGACGCCATCGAGGAAGCCGGGCAGGACGCTGATCCCGACGAGCCGTTCACGGCGGACTGGCCCCCATCGGGCCGCACCGCCTACCTCCGCCTCATCGCCGACGACCCCTACGTGGTCGAAGTCCACGACGGAACCAGCACACAGATCGTCGTCTCGATGCCGCTCGACATGGACGACGAGTGGATAGCCGCGTCCAGGGAGCGACTCTCGGCGGCCCGAGTCGCCCTTGACGGGTGACACAGGGGGCCACCATGGCGCACGTCGCCGTCCGGAGCCGGCCTGCACCCATTCCGGCCGCTCGACGACGACGAGGGGGAATCAGTCACAGGACGGCCCCGTCGCGGGGCGGCCGGACCACCGCCGTCCCGTCCCAGGTGATCCGGGGCGTGCGCCGTCATGCCCGCGGACCGGCCGGGAGCGCGAGTCCGACGCGGCGGCGTCCCCGAGGGGACGGGCCGCCGGGGGCGCGGCGGAGCTGTCACTGGTGACTGCGATGATCGCCTCGGCCGGCGTGAGCGCGCCGGCATGGCGAATACTGGGTGGCTTCGAATGGATGCATGGCGGGACCTTTCCGCGCTGGTGGAGGAGCGGCTGAAGGCGGTGTCGTCCGGGGAGCGTGCCGTGTTCGCCGCCGGTGTCGCGGAGCGCCTGATGAGTCGGCACGAGGCCCTGCCCGAGGACGAGCAGGCCCCGTTCACCGTGAGCCTGCGGCCTCTGCTGCACTCCGTATGGGAGGGCGTCCTCGGCGACTCGACGGCCTTCGCGGCCGTCAAGCGCGGTGTCGGCGAGTACCTGCTCAGCGTGTACTGCCACAACGACGGCCAGGACGGGCCGGACGACGCGGACGAGTCGGCTGCCGCGGCGACGTTGTACGCCGCACACGCCTACCTGTTCCGCTGCCAGGAATTCGCCGCCTGGACCAGCGGCCGGGCGGTCGAGGCCATCGACCAGCACCTTGAGTACCTGGCCGGTCGGGAAGAGGACGAACTCCCCGACGCGGACGCGGCGATCGCCTCCGAGCTCCAGCGGCAACTGCGGGATCTGGAGCTCATCGCGCGCCACTCGAAGGACCTTCGCCACGCCGGCTTGGGACTGCCCATCGACACGTCCGTCCGACTGCGCGCCGAACTGCGCGCTCCTCTCTCCAGCGGGGAGTGACCTCCCTGGCGGCCACCACCTCGGCACGGATCACCTCCGGGAGACCGCCCGCAGCCCTTCGGAGGGGCAGACGCGGACAACGGGGACAGCACCCGGGAGCCCGGATCCCCGGCTTTCGGCTTTCGGGCGCTGGGCCGGCGGGCTCGGCGACGCGGTCGGCAAGCGGCCCCGCCGTGCTGTTCCCCGGCTCTCAGGAACCCTCCGCACGGCCCGCACGGGCGATGTGGGCGACGGCGCGGCGGCGCCAGTTCGAGGTCCACGCCGAGGCGGCGAAGAACAGCGCCAGGCCGGGGGGGGAGGAGGATCGGGTCGGCCAAGTTGTTCTCCGGCTGGACCCATGCCCTGATGCCGGTTCCGGTCATCAGGAAGGCCGCGACGACGGACCGACCAATCAGGCAGCCCTCGCCCCGCAGGAGTGTCGGCAGGTCCTTGGGCCTGATCCGTGCCGTACGGGGATCGATCCGCAAGATCGCGTCCGGCTCGCCCGGTGGCTCGGGGGCGGGCTGCCCCGCCGGCGTCCGCCGAGCACCGTCGGACGGCCCGTCACGGTCCGGCCTCGGCGCCTCGGAGTGCGGGCCGGCGATCCGGGTGGTGAAGACGGCGCCCGGAACGATGACGACGGCATTGCCGTCCGTCGGCGCGACGCGCAACTGCCGCAACGCCGCCTCGGTGTGCGGGGAACCGAGCGCGGCGATGTAGCCGGCGAGGGCCCGCCCGGCCTCCGCCTCGGCGGGGTGGTCGCCGCCGGTGCCGACCGGTGAGCAGAAGGGACTGTCTTCGCTGTAGTGCGCCCAGGTCCACGCGGTGTCCACCCGGTCAAGTTGTCGACACCGGGCGTACCTGCGCGAGGGGGTCGCGGCCCCTTCCGCGTACACCCCGCGGGCTGGACGAGCCCCTCCCCCAGTGCGTCGGCCGGTGAATGCCGACGGCCCAAGCGGTCGGCGACACCTCGCCGCCCCCCGGGACCGGGCCGATGCGCCGCGGCGCCCCGCGTACGCTCTTCCCCGTGCCCGCCCCGCCCCTGCGCCGTGTCGCCGTCCTCGTGCTCGAAGGCGCCAAGCCCCTCGATGTCGGCATTCCCGCGCAGGTGTTCACGACACGCGCGAGCATGCCGTACGAGGTAGGGGTGTGCGGTGCGGCACCCGGCCCCGTGACCGGCGGCGACGGCCTCTCGTACCATGTCGCCCACGGCATCGAGGCACTCGCGTGGGCGGACATCGTCTTCGTCCCCGGCTACCGCCACCCGGACCGCGACGACCCGCCGCGGGCCGTCATCGAGGCGCTGATCGCCGCGCACGACCGGGGCGCGCGGCTCGCCGCCATCTCCACGGGCGCCTTCGCGCTCGCCGCCACGGGGCTGCTCGACGGCAAGCGCGCGACAACGCACTGGCACTACACGCGCGCACTCGCGGCGAAGCATCCGCTCGTCCGGGTCGACGCGAACGTCCTCTTCGTCGACGAGGCAGGCGTGCTGACGTCGGCCGGCGCCGCCTCGGGCATCGACCTGTGCCTCCATATGCTGCGCGGCGATCTGGGGGTGGCCGCGTCGAACCACGCCGCTCGGCGCCTCGTGGCGGCCCCGTACCGCAGCGGCGGGCAGGCGCAGTACGTGCCGCGGAGCGTGCCGGAGCCGCTCGGCGAGCGGTTCGCCGCCACCCGGGAGTGGGCGCTGCGCCGGTTGGGCGAGCCCCTCACCCTCGACCTGCTCGCCCGCCATGCGGCGGTGTCGCCGCGCACGTTCTCGCGGCGCTTCGTCGAGGACACCGGCTACACGCCGATGCAGTGGGTCATGCGAGCCCGCATCGACGTGGCGCGTGAGCTGCTGGAACGTTCGCAACGGGGCATCGAGCAGATCGCCGCCGACGTCGGTCTCGGCACCGGGACGAACCTGCGGCTGCACTTCCAGCGCATCCTCGGCACCACGCCGAGCGAGTACCGGCGCACCTTCGCGCAGGGGCAGTAGATCCCGGCCCTCACCGCGGGGCGAGCATTCTCCTCCCCACCGCGTGGCGCGATCCTTGCGGACCGTGGCGATCACGCCGCTGTCATGGGTGGATGACGAGCGGGAACCTGTTGGCGAACCCGAAAGGACACCACTCATGACTCGCATCGCCATCAACGGATTCGGCCGCATCGGACGCAACGTACTGCGCGCGCTGCTCGAACGGGACAGCGACCTGGAGGTCGTCGCCGTCAACGACCTGACCGAGCCCGCCGCTCTCGCGCGGCTGCTCGCCTACGACTCGACGGCGGGCCGGCTCGGGCGCCCGGTGACGGTCGACGGGGACACGCTCGTCGTCGACGGCCGCAGGATCACCGTGCTCGCCGAACGTGAACCGGCACAGCTGCCGTGGGCGCGACTCGGCGTCGACATCGTGCTCGAGGCGACGGGCCGCTTCACGTCCGCCGCGGCCGCCCGCGCCCACATCGACGCCGGTGCGGCCAAGGTCCTCATCAGCGCGCCGGCGACCGGGGCGGATGTCACCCTGGCGTTCGGGGTCAACTCCGACGCCTACGACCCGGCCGCGCACACGATCGTCTCGAACGCGTCGTGCACGACCAACGCGCTGGCGCCGCTGGCCAAGGTGCTCGACGATCTCGCCGGGATCGAGCACGGCTTCATGACGACGGTGCACGCCTACACGCAGGAGCAGAACCTGCAGGACGGCCCGCACCGCGACGCCCGCCGCGCCCGCGCGGCCGCCGTCAACATCGTGCCGACCACGACAGGCGCCGCCAAGGCGATCGGGCTCGTGCTGCCGAACCTCGAAGGGAAGCTGTCGGGCGACTCGATCCGCGTACCGGTTCCGGTGGGCTCGATCGTCGAACTCAACACGACCGTCGCCCGCGACGTGACGCGCGAGGACGTGCTGGCGGCGTACCGGGACGCGGCCCGGGGGCCGCTCGCGGGCGTACTGGAGTACTCCGACGACGCTCTCGTGTCGTCCGACATCACGGGCAACCCCGCCTCGTCGATCTTCGACTCGGCTCTCACCCGGGTGGACGGGCGCCACATCAAGGTGGTCGCCTGGTACGACAACGAGTGGGGCTTCTCGAACCGTGTCATCGACACGCTCGAACTCCTCGCCGCCGGCTGACGCGCGGCCCGTGCGGGTGCGGCCGAGCGCGGGACCGGCCGCCGCTCGGGACCGGCCGCCGCTCGGGGACGGCCGGTCGAGGCGTGACGTCCGGCCGGCCGCCGTGTGACGGCCGGTCGGGCGGGGGCGTCCGGCCGGTGGGGCGTGGCGGCCGGGCCAGGCGTGGCGTGACGGCTGGTCAGGCGGTGTGTGACAGCCGGACAGGCGGTGTCCGACGGTCGGCCGGGCGGAGCGGTGCGATGCGGTGGGTCGGTCAGACGAAGAGGACCGATCGCACCTTCAGCCGCTCCGAGGCCCCGCCGGTGTGCGGACGGAGAGCGAAGGAGTCGCCCCCGCAGTCGGCATCGGTGAAGACCTGCGCCCAGGCGTCCGTGCGGTTCTTCGGGGAGTGCCCGGGCTCGGGGTTCTCGGGTCCGACGCCCGGGAGGTTGATGCACGCGCCGCTGGGCGGACTGTTCAGGAAGCCGGTCGCCTCGTATCCCTCGACGGTCACGTAGTCGTAGCGGAACTGCCCCTCGGCGGCCGAGGCGGAGGTGGGGACGGCGGCGAGGAGCAGAGCGGCGCCGAGAACGGCGGGGAAGGCGGAGCGGAAGCGCATGGCTGAGATCCTTCTGGTGGTGGGGAGGCGCTGCGCGGCCCTCGTCTCCCGGCAGGCAGGACCGGTCGCGGATGGGGCCACGCGCGGGAACGGGTATCCGCGGGCGCGCTGACGTACGGTCACCGAAGCGACTGATGGCGTCACGCTGCGCACATATGGTGACACACAAAGCGACCGGTCATGATCCGGGGGCGAGCGCCGGGGGGCGGCCGGCGATGGCTCGCGGCCCCTGGCGGTGCCGCGGCAGCGAAGCCCTTCGGAGAACCGCGGCGGGTCGGCCCGGTGCCCATCCGGCGAACACCGAACGGGACCGCACACACCGAAGGCCCGCCCCCATGCCCTCACGGCACGCCCGCCCGGCGCCACCGACGAGCGGGAGCCCTCAACGGAGCCTCGCGCCGTGACATTCGCCGTTCTGCGGCGGCCCCGGGGGCCCTTGCGGGCGGTGTGTTCGCGGGCGGTCGCGGCGGGCTCCGCGGAGTCCGCCCGTCGGCACTGTCGGCGGCCCTGCGTACTGTCTGCGCATGGTCGATCAGAGCACCTCTTTGCCACGGGTACGCGATTTCGCGGCCTGGGAGCCCGTACTGCGGCTCATGCTGGCCGACGACGCGGACCGGCGTGCCGCCCGGCCGGCCCGGGTCGCGGGACGCGTCAGCCGGCACGGCTGGAGCCTCGCCCACCGGGGGCCCATGACCTCGTCGGCGCGGGCCGCCGTGGAGCAGATACAGGGGGCGCTCGCGCGCGGCGCGGTTCAGGAGGTCGCGTTCCGGGCGGAGTGCCGTCCGGACGGCAGGACCACGCTCGGCCTGGTCTGGCCGTGCCCCTCCGTGGAACCGGCCGTCGGTTACCCGGACCTGGGAGTGCTCCTTCTGGCCGATGGCGCCCTGCCGGGGCCGTGGCTCCGGCGGCCCGATCCGGTGCCCGGCGCGGCGCCCGCCCCGTCGGCGGATCCGAAGCTGCTGGAGCGGACGCTCCGCGAACGGTTGCCGGACGCCGTCGGCGCGACGGAGGAGGAGATCACCGCCGCCGAGGCGCGCCTGGGCGTCGCCCTGTCCGAAGAACTCAAGGTGCTCTACCGGGTGACGCGGTGCGACTGGGAGGAGGACTTCGAGGCCGCGGTCCGCGCGGGCGAGGCGGTCGGCTGCGAACTCTCCGGCCTGGAGGATCTGCGCCCTGTCGACGCGGCGGCCCGGTGCCCCGGCTGGGCCCTCGGCTCGCGGCGTGCGGCCGGCACCGCGCACGGCTCCCCGGTGCAGGGCCTCGCCGGCTCGCCGGGCTGGATCGGCTTCGGAGGCAATGGCGGCGACGAGTTCGCGGTCGATCTGACTCCCGGGCCGGCCGGACACCTCGGCCAGGTCATCCTGGTCGATCACGAGCAGAGCCTCGGTGCCGAGCTGGTGGCCGACTCCCTCACCGATTTCGTCCTGGGCCGGGTGCGGAAGGAGCGGGGCGGCCGCCACGCGGACCACCTGCCGGCCGTGGCCGAGGTCGGGCCCGGCTCCGGACGCCCGGGGTCCGTCCGGGCCGCCGCCCACCCCGCCCTGGAGGTCCTGTCCATCGATGTCCCGGACGGCGCACCGGTCACGCTCGCGCCGGTCGTCGGAGCGCCAGGGCTGCGTACGCTCACCGCCGCGCCCGGCGCCCTGGCCGACCCCCTGGAGGTCGCCGCGCTCGCCGGACTGGAGTTCCTGGAACTCGGCGCGGGGGAATGGCGTTCCCTCCTGGACGCGGGAACCGTTCCGCGCACCCTCAAGGCCGCCGCCATCGGTGTCAGGGACCAGGACCACCTGCCCGTCGTGGACCTCGCCAACGAGATCCTCGCCCTGTACGGCCGGCCACCGGTCGTACAGACACTCCTCGATGGAGACCTCGGCCCCGTGAGCTGACCGGCGCGGAGGCGATACTGGTCGTAGCAGTCCGCCTCGCCGCCGAACCGGCTCCTGGCCGTCGCGGGCCGGTGGGGGTCCGCCTTTGTCGACGCCTTGAGGGGAGCCGTTCATGACCACGGCCACAGACCTGTTCATCCTCGCCATGGACCCGGTACCGGAGCACACCGTGGGACAGGGTGACCTGTCGCTCGCGCTCGCGGGAGCCGAACTGCTCGATCTGATCGGTGCGGGAGCCGTCACGGTGGACGGCGACCTCATCGTGCCGGGTGGGCCGGCGCCCGACGACCGGCTTCTCGGCCAGGCCGCCGCGCAGATCATCCGGCGACCTCCCCACGAGCGGATCGAGGACTGGCTGTGGCGGCGCGGCCGGGATCTGGCGGCCACCTATCAGGACGCTCTGGAGGAGGACGGCGAGCTCACGCAGCGGAGAAGCGGCCGGCTGCCCTTCGGCCCGAAGCGTGTGGAACTGGTGGACACGCCCGGCCGCCGCCGGGCCGCCGACCGCTGGGAGGAGGGGGACCCCGTCCTGGCCGCCCTCGCCTCCGCCGTGGGCATCGACGGCGGACGGTCCGGCGACGAGGAGCCCCGCCTCGACGACGAGACGGTGACGACGGTGGTCGCCACCGTCCATGAAGCGGTGATGGAGCTGGAGGCCGTACGTCAGCGGCGGACCATCGAGAACACGGCTTTCGCCAACATCTGGCGCGGGCCGTGAGCCGGGGTCAGGCCGCCCCGGCCGCCCCTGACATCCCGGCCGCACCGGTCGGGACTTCCGACATCACGGTCCCGTGTCGTCTCCCGTGACGCCTCGGGGGACGCGTCGCGGAGCCCTGGGCCGGCCGGCCGGTCCAGGAGCAGCGGGACCGCCAGGACGGGCAGCAGCCAGACGAACACGATGAGGCGGTAGCCGAGCAGCTGGTCGAGATTCGGGTGGCCCGCCTGGTTGAGGAGGCCGGCCGCCCCCGCCGCCACGGCGACGGGCAGCACTGCGGAGCGCCGCCGCAACAGGGCCCAGGCCGAGAGTGCGAGCAGGACCGGGAGGACCGGATAGGTGGCCTGGCGCCGGAGCCACGCCGCCCAGAAGACCCGCTCCTGGACGAAGAACTCCGGCCAGGGGTTGGGCAGATCGGGGCGCTGGTAGTGGTGGGTCAACAGGTCCTGGGCGCTGTCCTGGCCCATGGGCCAGGACAGCAGATGCGCCCCGGCGTAGATGAGCGCCGCCGCCGCCCCGCACCATCCGGCCGTCCGCAGTACGGGGGCGGCCTCCCGGCGCTTCAGGCGGAGCCACCCGTACCGGACCAGGAGAACGCCCGCCAGGGCCGCCGCCAGCAGCAGCGCCTGCGAGTAGCGGACGAGGAACATCAGGGCGAGGCCGCCCGCGACGAGCGCCGCCCCTGTACGGGGCCGGTCCCGCAGCAGCAGGGTGCAGCCGAGGACGACCGCCGTGCCCAGCGCCAGGGAGAGCCCGTCGCTCAGGGGGTTCATGGCGACGGTGCCGGTGGGCAGGGCGAGATACAGGGCCTGCCCGGCCAGGCCGGCGCGCCGGGAAGCACCCGCGCTGCGGAGGGTGAACAGGACACACACGCTCCCGGCCAGCGCGACGACGATTCCGGCGAGCCAGAGGCCCCAGGTGAGGCCGAAGACGGTCACGAAGGGGACCAGGAACAGTGGATAGCCGGGTCTGGCCTCGAAGATCGCCATGAACCGCTGGTTGGCGAACGGCGCGGTCATCCCCGAGGTGTTGCCGTGGCCGGACCAGTACGCCACCGAGTCACGCAGCCGGCGGACGCACTGCTCCTCCGTCTCCCCCGCGGCCTTCCTGCTGGTCCACGGGATGGAGTCCAGGGGGGCGTGCTGCCCGCTGGCACAGGAGTAGCCGATGGCCAGGCGGCCTGCCTCCTGACGGCTCTCGCCGCTGAGGCTCAGGGCGTAGGAGAGGTAGTTCTTCGTGTCGGGCGAGGCGCGTCCGGTGACCGCTGTCAGCTGGAGCCCGGTGAAGGCCAGGGCGATGAGCAGCATCCCGACGAGGCCGAGGCGCCGGCTCCTCCGGCTGGTGTCCGACGTCCCGAGGATGCCGGGCACCGGTCTGCGGACACTGTTCTGCATCGCTCTGCGGATGTTCGGCATCGGACGGACGCTCCCCTGCATACGGCGTTGTTCCGTCCAACGAGACAACCGGCGTGGGGTGGCGTCGTGGCGCCCGTCCCGATGGCCCCCGCGAGCGCGGGGCCCCTCCTTGGGCCGGCCGGCGGGTCGCCCGGACGCTTCGACCGCCGGAACGCCTCGCGGAGACCTTCGGCGCCGAGGAGCGGGCGGCCCGGCCGGAGGGCCGCACGGGGCCGGGAGCGGGACCCGGCCCGCGGCACGGTGAGCTGCCGGACCGGTCCCGGGCCTGCGGCCCGGTGCGCTATCGGCCCCGGGGTTTTCCGCGCTTGCCGCTCTGGCCGCCGGCCCGGCCGCCCGACGGGGGCTTTCCGCCCGATGCGGGCTTGTGCCGGGTACCGCCCGTGCCCGGCCGCTTGCCCTTGGCCTTCTCCTTGCCCTTGGTCTTCTCCGTGCCCTTGGTCTTCTCCGTCGGCCGCGGCGGGGTGGCCGCTCGGCCTCGGGTGCTGTTGACGGTGCGCCCCCGGACGATCCCGATGAACTCCTCCACCAGGTCGGGGGTGACCTCCGCCTCGGGCCAGGACAGGGCGACGCGCGACTCGGGGGCCTCGGGCACCGGTCGGTAGGTGAGGTCCTTGCGGTGATGGAGACGGGCCAGGGACTGCGGGACGAGGAGGACGCCCACGCCCGCCGCCACCAGTTCGATGGCGTCCGCCGTCGTCTCCGGGCGCTCGATGGCGGGGAGGCCGGGCAAGGTCTCCCAGTCGAGGAGGTCGTCCAGCGGGTGCAGCACGATCTCGTCGGCCAGGTCGGCGAGCGACACCTCGTCCGCGGTGGTCGCGGCGTGGTCCTTGGGGATCACGACGACGGTCGTCTCGGTGTAGAGAGGAATCGCGCTCAGGACGCTCCGGTCGACCGGGAGCCGTACGAGACCGGCGTCGGCCCCGCCGCCCGCCAGCAGCTCCGGCGCCTCGGTGGCATCCGCCTGGACCAGCTCCAGCGAGGTGTGGGGCAGCCGCTCGTGCCAGACCCTCACCCACTTGGTCGGCGTCACGCCGGGGACGTACGCGAGCCTGAAGGATGAGGGGATCTCCGAGCCTGTCACGGAACCAGGCTACCGGTCGGTGGTCGGAGGTATGTCCCATGGTCGATACCCTGGACCCATGACGTCGCACAAGACCGCCCAGACCATGAAGCCCGCCACGGCGGCGAAGAAGCTGGGTGTGTACCTCCAGGCCACCCCCGCCGAGTTCCAGGAGGGTGCCGTCTCCCGCACCGAACTCAACGCCCTCCAGACCGATCCGCCCGCCTGGCTGGTGGAGCTGTACCGCACCGGCCCGCACCCCCGCCCGGTCGTCGCCGCGAAGCTCGGCATCTCCATCGCGGGGCTCGCCCGCGGCGGGATCACCGAGGCGCTCACCACCGAGCAGATCGACGCGCTGAAGGACGAGATGCCCGAGTGGCTCCGGAAGGAGCGCGCCACGCAGGCCGATGTGCGCAAGGAGGCCGCTCGCATCAAGGAGCGCAACGCGGAGCGGGCGGCGCAGTCCGGCGGCCCGCGCCCCTGACCTTCCCGCCCGGGCCACGCGCCCGGGTCACACGCCCGGCCTTCCGCTCCTGGAGTCTTCTGGAGTCAGGCCCGGGTGTCCGGAGCCCCTCCCCGGGCCCACGCCCATCGGGCGCCCGTCCTCGACCGAGACGTTCACGACCCGCTCGACGTCCGTCCAGGGGAGCAGAGCGACGGCGCCCGCGATGCGATGGCCCCCGCTCGTGCACGCCTCGCATCCTGCCCGACCGCGGGGGCGCCGGGGGCAGGGCCGGACGAGGTGGAGTCGCGGGCGGAGACCCCGGGCCCGATAGAAGCGGAGACATACCGAGGGCCCGTGGCCGGTCCGCCCCGCCGACGCGTACGTCGGGTGGAGCGACCCGCCACGGGCCCGTCCCGTTACCGGATCGCTCAGAGAGCGCCGGACTCGGCGATGGTGACCTTGGCGCTGGTGCGGCCGCTGGAGGAGCCGAGCGCCTCGATCTTGCGGACGAGGGCCATGCTGTCCTCGTCGGCGACCTCACCGAAGACCACGTGCTTGCCGTCCAGCCACGGGGTGAGCACCGTGGTGACGAAGAACTGCGAACCGTTGGTGTTCGGTCCGGCGTTGGCCATCGAGAGCAGGCCCACCCGGTCGTGCTTCAGCTTGAAGTTCTCGTCGGGGAACTTCTCGCCGTAGATGCTCTTGCCGCCGGTGCCGTCACCGCGGGTGAAGTCACCGCCCTGGAGCATGAAGTCCGTGATGACGCGGTGGAAGGAGGAGCCGGCGTAGCCGAAGCCCTTCTCGCCGGTGGCGAGCGCGCGGAAGTTCTCCGCCGTCTTGGGGACGACGTCGTCGAACAGGTTGAACGTGATCCGCCCTGCGGGCGCATCGTCGATGGTGATGTCGAAGTAGACCTTGGTTGTCATGGTGACATCCTCACATTCCCGGCAACCGCAAGGGAAACCCGGGTTGGGTCGGCACGTCGGATGTCCGGCGCCCGCCGTCTCCCCGCGGTCTTCCGACAGGCCGCGGGGACGGTGTGCGGGCCCGGGGCCGGGCCCGCACACCCCCGTGGCGGACGGGAATGTGTGAGATACGGCCTACCGGCCCGGGAGCCCGTCGAAGGCGGTACGGAGACGGCGTACGCCCTCCGCGATCTCGGCCGCACCGGAGACCGCGGCGAAGCTCAGGCGGACGTGTCCGGCCGGGGGCTCGGCGCAGAAGTAGGGGCGTCCGGGGGCGATGGCGACCGAGGCGCGGAGGGCGGCCGAGACGACGGCCGGCTCGTCGGTGCCCGTTCCCGCGCCGCCGCCGGGGAGCCGGAGCCAGAGGCTGCCGCCGCCCGCCGGCAGAAGCGGCAGCGCGAGTTCCGGCAGCTCGCTGCTCAGGGCGGCCGCCATGACCGTGCGGCGGTGTCCCAGCTCGGTGGCGACGGCGGCCAGATGGCGGCCCCAGGACGGGGAGCCGACGAGTTCCAACGCGGCTTCCTGAAGCGGCCGGGGCACGAAGAAGCTGTCGACGACCTGGATGGCCCGCAGGCGCTCCCGCACGGGCCCGCGGGCGGCCAGGGCGCCGACCCGCAGGCTGGGTGAGGTGACCTTGGTCAGGGAGCAGACGTGGACGACGACGCCGTCGGGATCGTCGGCGGCCAGCGGCGCGGGGAGCGGTCCGGCGTCGTCGTGGACGAGCCGGCGGGCGAAGTCGTCCTCGACCACGAACGCCCCGGCCGCGCGGGCGATGGCCAGGATCTCGGGGCGGCGGGCGGGCGCGAGGGTGGCTCCCGTGGGGTTCTGGAAGAGCGGCTGGGTGACGAAGACCCGCGCGCCGGTGGCCCGGAACGCGTCGGCGAGCAGCTCGGGCCGGACCCCGTCGGAATCCATCGGCACGGGGACGGGGCGCAGCCCGGTGGCGCGGGCGGCGGCGAGCATCCCCGGGTAGGTGGGCGACTCCACGAGGACCGGGGCGCCGGGCGGGGCGAGCGCGCGCAGCGCGGTGGCCAGCGCGCTCTGGCCGCCCGCGGTGATCAGGACGTCGGTGCCGGAGACTGCGGGGCCGATCTCGCGGGCGAACCAGGACCGCAGTTCGGGCAGTCCGTCCGTCGGGGGGCGGCCCCAGGCGCCCGGCCTGCGGCCCGCGCGGGCCAGGGCCGCGGAGAGCGCCCGCTCGGGCTGGAGCGAGCCGTGGAGGTAGCCGCCGTTGAACTCGATGACCCCGGGCGGCGGTGCGGCGAGGGTGACCAGCACCCCGGAGGCATCGACCGTACGGGGGACCACTTCCGGCCCGCCGTCGCCGCTCAGCGACACCTCCTGCCAGGACGTGTCGCCCGGGGCGGGCAACGCCGCGCGGAGGTGGGCCCGGAAGGCGCCGGATCCGGGGCGGGTGACGACGAGCCCCTCGGCGGCGAGCTGGGCGATGGCGCGGGAGACGGTGACGGGACTGACCCGGAACCGTTCGACGAGCGCACGACTGGACGGCAGCTTTCCACCGGGTGAGTAGCGGTTGAGATCAGCCCGCAGGGAAGTGACCAGTTCGGCGACGCTGCTACGCTCTTGCATGAGAGCAGAGAATAGCGCTACCCCGTCCTCGCCGATAGCGGTTGCCCAGTCGGACGGCACCCCGCGAACCGCCCCGGCCGTCATGTCGAAAGCGGCCGCGGACGGGCCTGCGAGCGGGTCGGTGCCGACGCCCCCGTCCGGCCGGGGCGGCACCGTACTCGCCGGGCTCGGTGTCGTGGCGTTCTCGCTCACCTTTCCGGCCACGGCCTGGGGCCTGGAGAGTTTCGGCCCCTGGTCCCTGGTCGCGCTGCGCAGTGTGCTCGCCGCCCTGATCGCGGGGAGTGTGCTGCTGGCCGCGCGGGTCCCGCTGCCCGAGCGCCGGCACTGGGCCGGGCTCGCGGTCGTCGGGGGCGGGGTGGTGGTGGGCTTCCCGCTGCTGACGACGCTGGCCCTGCAGACCTCCACCACCTCGCACGCGGCCGTGGTCGTGGGCCTGCTGCCCCTGACCACGGCGGTCCTGGGGTCCCTCCGCACCGGCGAACGGCCGTCCCGCGTCTTCTGGATCGCGGCCCTCGCCGGCGCGGCCGTGGTGATCGCCTTCACCGTGCGGGAGAGCGGCGGGGCTCTCGCCTCCGGCGACCTGTACCTGTTCGGCGCGCTGCTCGTGTGCGCGGCCGGATACACCGAGGGCGGCCGGCTCGCCCGGGTGATGCCGGGGTGGCACGTGATCGGCTGGGCCCTGGTCCTGTGCCTGCCGCTCGCGGTGGCGGGCAGCCTGGTGGCCCTGCCGCTGGAACCCGTGCACCTGAACGCCCACGGCGTCGTCGGCCTGGTCTGGGTCGCCGCCGGATCGACCTTCCTCGGGCTGTACGTCTGGTACCGGGGCATGGCGGCGATCGGCGTCGCCCGCGCCAGTCAGCTCCAGCTCGCCCAGCCGCTGCTGACGCTCGTGTGGTCCTTTCTCCTGCTCGGCGAGGAGATGTCCGCCGCCGCTCCGGTCGCGGCGGTGGCGGTGCTCGTCTGCATCGCCGCCACCCAGCGGGCCGGGCGCCGCGCAGGACGGGTATCCAGGACCGTACGGTCCTAGACTTGTCGATACGGACACCGTCTCCCCCTGTGAGGAGGTCGCTCCCGATGGAGGCACACACGGGCGACCGGCTGCTGATGCACGGCAGGACCGTGGGACAGCACGACCGGGTCGCAGAGATCATCGAGGTGCTCGGCGACGGGGGCGCTCCCCCGTACCGGCTCCGGTTCGAGGACGGCCGTGAACACCTGATGTCACCGGGCCCCGACAGCGTCGTCCAGCACATGGAGGCGCCGAGGGACGGGCAGCCGCAGTAGGAGCGCCGGGCCGGGACCGCACGCCAGGGCCCCGGCCCCCGCGCCCCTCCACCCTCCGGAGACAGGCCCCGGCCGCGGCTCACCCCGAAGGACGGCCTCGGTGCGGGTAGGAGCGGCCCCGGTCCGGGTAGAGCCGGACGCGGTCCGTGTAGTGGTCGGCCACCACGCGGCGCATCGCGCCGATCCGGTCCGCCACGACGCTCCTCCCGGAGAAGAAGACGTGACCGCCCACCTCCGCGTGCTTCCGCGCGAGAGTGAGGTGGCGGGAGAGTTCCGCCGGGTCCTGCCAGGGATCGGGCTGGGCCGGGTCCCCCGCCTTGTACAGCGCCTCGCCGGCGTACAGATCGACGCCCGTGCCGCGGACGGTCCCGCTCCACCAGGCGAGCACCTTGGCGTAGTCGGCGGCGGTCTGGCCGATGTGCCAGTAGATCTGGGGGCAGATGTAGTCGACCCACCCCTTCCTGACCCACTTGCGGGTGTCGGCGTACAGGTCGTCGTAGGTCTGCACCCCCGCGCGGGTGTCCGAGCCGAGCGGGTCGGTCTTCGCGTTGCGCCAGACCGCGAAGGGGCTGATGCCGAAACGGACGCGGGGCTTGAGCCGCCGGATGCGCTCACCCGTCTCGCGCACGAGCCGGTCGATGTTGTCGCGCCGCCAGGCCGCCCGGTCGGCGAAGCCGCCGCCGTACCGCGCGAACGCCGCGTCGTCGTCGAAGGTCTGCCCGGCCACCGGATACGGGTAGAAGTAGTCGTCCCAGTGCACCGCGTCGATGTCGTAGCGACGCACGGCGTCCAGCATCGCGTCCTGGACGAAGCGGCGGACCTCCGGGAGCCCGGGGTTGTAGTAGAGCTTCCCGCCGTACGGGACGACCCAGCCCGGGTGCTGACGCGCCGGGTG
The DNA here is from genome assembly GCF_044756785.1 of Streptomyces sp. NPDC091649. Lineage (NCBI taxonomy): Bacteria > Bacillati > Actinomycetota > Actinomycetes > Kitasatosporales > Streptomycetaceae > Streptomyces > Streptomyces sp. NPDC091649. The sequence goes on from NZ_JBIVTR010000007.1 coordinate 228,796, forward strand.
GGAGGCCGTCAGCCGGGAGGGGTCCGTGTGGTTCGCCACCCGGTAGGGGTTGAACCAGGCGTGCAGCTCCAGGCTCCGGTCGTGCGCGGCCCGCACCGCGGTGCCGAGCGGGTCCCAGCCCGGGTCCTTGCCCTGGGTGCCGGTGAGGCAGGCGGCCCACGGCTCGTGCGGCGAGGGCCACAGGGCGTCGGCGGTCGGCCGGACCTGGAGCACCACCGTGTTGAGCCGCAGCTCCACCGCCCGGTCCAGATAGGCGATCAGCTCGGCCTCCTGCCGCGCCGCCGTGAGGCCCGGCTTCGACGGCCAGTCCAGATTGGCCACCGTGGCGACCCACATGCCGCGCACCTGGCCCGCCGCCTCCTGCCGCCCGCCGCCCCTGGCCCTCCCCGCCGGGGCGGCGACCGCGTCTCCGGCCGACGTCATCGCCGCCAGCAGCCCGGCCGCGCTCAGCACGAACGCCCTTCTCGCCACACCCGTTCGCCGCATCCTGACCCACCTCTCTCCACGTCACGCCCGACATCCGACGGAATAGCCCTACGTAACCGCATCATGCCCATCGGTAGCCGCCATGACCCGCGGGCGGCCGGGGTCGGCGTTCGGAGTAACGTCGTGGGGTCGAGGCGGGCTCCGGAATCACACGGGACCCTGCGATACGGAGAACAGCGAAAGGCACGAGGTGACGGACTCTATGGCCGACATTGCACGCGTCGGAGTGGTGGGCTGTGGCCAGATGGGCGCAGGTATCGCGGAGGTCTGTGCGCGCAGCGGCCTCGAAGTGAAGGTCGCCGAGACCACCGGCGAAGCGCTGGAGATCGGCCGCACCCGTCTGCACAACTCCCTCTCCAAGGCCGCCGAGCGCGGCAAGATCAGCGCGGAGGAGCGGGACGAGACCCTCGGCCGCCTGAGCTTCACGACCGATCTCGGAGAGTTCGCCGACCGCGACCTCGTCATCGAGGCCGTCGTGGAGAACGAGCAGGTCAAGACGGAGATCTTCCAGGTGCTCGACCAGGTGGTGACCCGGCAGGACGCGATCCTGGCCTCCAACACCTCCTCGATCCCGCTGGTGAAGCTGGCGGTCGCCACCTCGCGCCCGGACCGGGTCATCGGCATCCACTTCTTCAACCCGGCCCCGGTGCAGAGGCTCGTCGAACTGATCCCGGCGCTGACCACGTCGGACGAGACGATCACGCGCGCCGAGGCCGTCGTGCAGGACGTGCTCGGCAAGCACCCGATCCGGGCCCAGGACCGGTCCGGGTTCGTCGTGAACGCGCTGCTGATCCCGTACCTGCTCTCCGCGATCCGGATGTTCGAGTCGGGCATCGCCAGCCGTGAGGACATCGACAACGGCATGGAGATGGGCTGCGCCCACCCGATGGGCCCGCTCAAGCTGGCGGACCTGATCGGCCTGGACACCGTGGCCTCGGTCGCGGACTCGATGTACGCCGAGTACAAGGAGCCGCTGTACGCCGCTCCCCCGCTGCTCCAGCGCATGGTCGACGCGGGGCGGCTGGGCCGCAAGACCGGGTCGGGGTTCTACCCGTACGCCTGAGATCGCACGGCGCGGGGCCCCGGGCGTACGAGACCCCGTAGGCCGGGGCCCCATGCGCCCCCGACCCCGTAGGCCGGGGCCCCGTACGCCAGGGGCCCCGTACGCGCCTTCGCTGTCGGGAGCCGGTCCCGGCCGCCCCGGGGCCGGCTCCTCGCGCGTACGGGACCCTCGTGCGGATACGGGGTCAGCCGAGTCTGAGGTGGTGCAGCATCAGCAGGGCCGCCGCCATGTTCGCGGCGGGCACCTCGCCCCGGGCGATCATGTCCGGGACCACCTTGAGCGGCACCCACTCGCGGCGCGAGGACTCGAAGGCGTCCTGCGGCGGCCCGGTCCAGTGCGCCTCGTCGGACCAGTACAGGTGGTGGCGGGCGTCGGTGAGGCCGTTCGACGGTTCCACGGTGAGCAGCGGGCGCAGCTCGCCCGGGCGCCAGCCGGTCTCCTCCTCCATCTCGCGGGCCGCGGCCGCCGCGATGTCCTCGCCGTCCTCGACGACGCCCGCGGCCAGTTCCCATCCCCAGCTGCCGGTGATGAACCGGTGGCGCCACAACAGCAGCACCTCGTTCGCCTCGTTGACGACAGTGGCCGCCGCGACGGGCCGCAGCCGGATGACGAAGTGGTCCAGGTGGCTGCCGTCGGGGAGCTGGACGTCCGCCAGGTTCACCCGGAACCACGGGTTCTGATACACATTCTGTTCGCCTAAGTTCGTCCACTGCACGGTTGTGCCGCCTTTCGACATGTTGGGGTCAACATGTCAGCAGGCGCGGCGGCCGGGGAGAACGAACGACGGGGCGTCGGCGGAGCTCACAGGGGCACAAGGAGCGCCTCGTCGATGAGGTCGGTGGTGCGCACGGCGTCGGCGCACCCGCTCTCGGCCAGCTCGCGCCGGACCTGCCGCAGCCGGTCGCGCAACCGCTGGGACTCCATTCCCCGGGCTCGTGTCGCCATTTCGGCAGCTGTACCGGCCGCGCGGTCGGCCTCGCCCTGTAGCAGCTCGATATGACTGAGCATCGCGAGACGGTGCACGCGCCCCCGGTCGTGCGCCGGGGCGCGCACCGCGGAGGCCGCGTGCGCCCGGGCGGCCGGCAGGTCCCCGAGACCGAGCAGCGCCTCGGCCACCTGGACATCGACCAGTCCCGGCTGGACGTACCCCGTCTCGTCCGGCTCCCGGCCGGCGTGGATGCGGTCCGCCTGCGCCTCGGCCCGCCCGATGCAGACCCGGGCGTTCGTCCCGTCGCCCAGCTTGGCGTACGCCTTCGCCTGCATGGCGTGCAGGTCGGCGGCCAGCGCCGGGGTGAGGTGGTCTCCGGCGGCCCGCAGCGCCGCCTCGGCGAAGGCGATGGAGCGGCGGTGGTCGCCGAGGAACAGCGACTGGGTGACCAGCAGGGCGATCACATAGCCGCCGAGCCCTCGGTCGCCGCTGGACTTGGCGAGCCGCAGCGCCTGGTGGAAGTAGCGCTGCGCGAGACCGTGGGCGTCGGAGTCGTAGGCGCAGATGCCCGCCACCGCCACCAGGCCCGCCGTCGCCCGGTGCAGGGCCCGGCCGAGGGAGTCGCTGTAGCCGCCGCGCAGCAGCGGCGCGGCCTCCGCGTCGAGGAAGCGGACGATCCGGGGCCTGGTCGCGATGCCGCCCGCCTTGCGGTACAGCTGCTCGTAGTGGTCGCGGGCCGCCTTCAGCATCGCTATGTCCGCCGGACCCACCCGGCTCGGTCCCGGCCGCGAGACGTCGGTGTCCTCCGGGGGGTTCTCCCACTCCCAGACCGGTATCACCGCGGTGGTTCCGGTGACGGCGGGCACGGTGGCCAGGTGCGGGCGCCGCTGATCGTCGGAGCGCCACAGGGCGGTGGCCCGCTCGACGAATCCGGTCAGGGAGGCTCCGCCGGCGCCGGCGGCCGCCGGCGCGGCGCGGGCGCCCATCCCGATGTCGTCGAGCCCCACGGGCCGCCCCAGCCGGCCGGCCAGCACCTCGCAGATCAGGTCAGGCACCTGGCCGCGCGGGCGCTGGCCCTTGAGCCAGCGGGAGACCGCCGTGTGTTCGTACCGCAGGCTCACTCCGCGGGTCGTCCCTGCTCGGTTGACGTGACCGGCGAGGCCCGCACGGGACACCCCGGCCTCCTCGATCAGGGCTTCGAGCAGGACATTGGGCTCCATCGTCCCCCCAGGTGCGTGTCGCAATGATGCTAGTGGAGCACGGTTCACACGGGGTGTGAACGGAATGCCCGAACCCTCCTGCTGTGCACTCTGCCGCACGGTCCCGGGGTTGGGTTGAATGAGCTCCCTCGCAAGAGGCGGCCCGGGTCGTCGGCTCCCCCTCGTAACGGCCCACGACCCGTACCCGCGCCGTCCGCACCGCTGACCTGCCCGACACTCCGAGGCGGCGCGGACGGCGCCCGGACCGCACGGCCCACTGACCGACGACGAAGGAGGGTGGCTGCGGAACGGAGGCGGGAATCGTGTTCCTCCCGGTTCCCGCTCCCGGTCCGGCGTGTGGTCCCGTCCGCCGCTCGGCGGGACGGAAGAAGGGGCGTATCCGGTGGCCGGATACGCCCCTTCTCGACGCGCTCGCAGGTGCTACGCCCCGCGCAGCACCGCGCCCGTGCGCTCGGCGGCCAGCGCCACCGCGCTGTCGCGGGCGGCCGACGCCTCCTCGACGGTCAGCGTGCGGTCGGCGGCGCGGAAGCGCAGCGCGTACGCCAGGGACTTGTTGCCCCCGCCGATCTGCTCGCCGGTGAAGACGTCGAACAGACGCAGCGATTCGAGGAGTTCACCCGCGCCCTCGCGCAGTGCCCGCTCCACGTCGGCGGCCGGGACGTCCCCGGCGACGACGAGTGCGACGTCCTGGGACGCCACCGGGAAGGTGGAGATCCGGGGCGCTTGGAGCGCTCCGTCGACGGCCCGCTCCAGGACGTCCAGCTCGACCTCGGCGGCGCAGGTCCGCTCGGGCAGGTGGAGCGCCTTGATCACGCGCGGGTGCAGTTCGCCCGCGTGTCCGAAGAGGGTCTCCTCGCCGTTCACGGTGACGTACAGCGCGGCGCAGCGGCCGGGGTGCCACGGGGCGTGCTGGTCGGCGCGGACGACGACCTCCACACCGGCCTCCGCGGCGATGGAGCGAGCGGCCTCGACGGCGTCCGCCCAGGTCGCCGGGGCGCCCTTGCCCCACCAGCCGGACTGCTCTCGGGCGCCCGCGAGGACGACGGCGGCGCGGCGCGGCTGACGCGGCAGGGCCGCGTCGAGGGAGGCGATCTCCTCGTCGGTGGGCCGGCGGTCGACGGGCAGCCGGACCGCCTGCGTCTCCTGGCCCGTCGGCCTGAAGACGAGACCGGTCTCGAAGAGCGCCAGGTCGTGGCTGCCGCGGCCGTCGTTGCGCCGCAGTGCGCCGAGGAGGCCCGGCAGCAGCGTGGTGCGCAGCGCCGGCTCCTCGTCGGAGATCGGGTTGACGAGCGTGACCGTGCGGCGGCGGGCGTCGTCCGCCTCCAGACCGAGCTGGTCCAGGACGGCGTCGCCGATGAACGGGTAGCTCAGCGCCTCGACGTATCCGGCTCCGGCCAGCACCCGGCCGATGCGGCGGTGCAGCCGCTGGCGGTCGGTGAGACCGCGGCCGGAGGGGGGCGTCGGGAGGGTGGAGGGCAGGTTCTCGTAGCCCTCCAGCCGGATGACCTCTTCGGCGAGGTCGTTCGGCTCGTTCAGGTCGGGACGCCAGGACGGGACGGTGACGATCAGTTCGTCCTGCCCGTAGACGTCGCAGCCGACCTGCTGGAGGCGGCGGACGACGGTCTCGCGGCCGTAGCCCACACCGGCGACCCGGTCGGGGTGGTCGGCGGGCATCGCGATGGTGCGCGGCGCGGACGGGGCGGTGATCTCGGTGACCCCGGCCTCGGCGGTGCCGCCCGCGAGCAGGACCAGCAGGTCCACCGTGCGCTGCGCGGCAGCGGCGGCGGCCTGCGGGTCGACGCCGCGCTCGAAGCGCTTGGACGCCTCGGAGGACAGCTTGTGCCGGCGCGCGGTGCGGGCGATCGAGATCGCGTCGAAGTGCGCGGCCTCGACGACGACCTCGGTGGTGATCGCGTGCTCGCCGTCCGCGTCGGCGATCTCGGTGTTGGCGCCGCCCATGACGCCCGCGAGGCCGATCGGCCCCCGGTCGTCGGTGATGACCAGGTCCTCGGCGTCCAGCACGCGCACGGTGCCGTCCAGCGTGGTGAGCTTCTCGCCCTGCGCGGCGCGGCGCACCCCGATCGGTCCGTCGACCCGGCTGCGGTCGTAGACGTGCAGGGGCTGGCCGAGCTCCAGCATCACGTAGTTGGTGATGTCGACGGCCAGCGAGATGGGCCGCATCCCGGCCTTCTGCAGGCGGCGCCGCATCCAGATCGGGGAGCGGGACTCCGGCTGGAGGCCGGTGACGGTGCGCGCGGTGAAGCGGTCGCAGCGCGCGGGGTCGGAGATCTTGACCGGGTAGCCGTACGCGTTCGGCGCGGGCACGTCCAGGAGCGCCGGGTCGCGCAGCGGCAGCCCGTACGCGATGGCGGTCTCGCGGGCGACACCGCGCATCGAGAGGCAGTAGCCCCGGTCCGGGGTGACGGCGATGTCGAGGACCTCGTCGACGAGCTGGAGCAGCTCGATCGCGTCGGTGCCGACCTCGTGCTCCGGCGGCAGCACGATGATGCCGTGCGTTCCGTCGTCGCCCATGCCGAGCTCGTCGGTGGAGCAGATCATGCCGTGCGAGGTCTTGCCGTACGTCTTGCGGGCGGCGATCGCGAAGTCGCCGGGCAGGACCGCGCCCGGGAGGACCACGACGACCTTGTCGCCGACCGAGAAGTTACGGGCGCCGCAGACGATCTCCTGCGGTTCGCCGGTGCCGTTGGCGGAGCCGACGTCGACCGTGCAGAAGCGGATGGGCTTCTTGAAGCCCTCCAGCTCCTCGATGGTCAGGACCTGTCCGACGACCAGGGGGCCCTTGAGGCCCGCGCCGATCTGCTCGACGGTCTCGACCTCAAGGCCGACGGAGACGAGCTTGGCCTGTACGTCTCGGCCGGTCTCCGTCGCCGGCAGGTCGACGTACTCCCGCAGCCAGGAAAGCGGGACGCGCATCAGATCTCCATCCCGAACGGCCGGGTGAACCGGACGTCACCCTCGACCATGTCTCGCATGTCTTCGACGTTGTGGCGGAACATCAGCATCCGTTCGATGCCGAACCCGAAGGCGAATCCGCTGTACTTCTGGGGGTCGACGCCGCAGGCGGTGAGCACCTTGGGGTTGACCATGCCGCAGCCGCCGAGCTCGATCCAGCCCTCGCTGCCGCAGGTGCGGCAGGGCCGGTCCGGGTTGCCGACGGACTCGCCGCGGCAGACGTAGCAGACCATGTCCATCTCGGCGGACGGCTCGGTGAACGGGAAGAAGTTCGGCCGCAGCCGGGTCTTCATGTCCGGTCCGAAGAGCGCCTGGACCATGTGGTCGAGGGTGCCCTTGAGGTCGGCCATGGTGAGGCCCTCGTCGACGGCGAGCAGCTCGATCTGGTGGAAGACCGGGGTGTGTGTGGCGTCGAGCTCGTCGGTGCGGTAGACCCGGCCGGGGCAGACCACGTAGACGGGGGGCTTGCGCTCCAGGAGCGAGCGGGCCTGGACCGGGGAGGTGTGCGTACGCAGTACGACGCCGGACTCGTCGCCCTCGGTCGCTTTCCCGTCGGGCGTGGTGCCCCGTACGAAGAAGGTGTCCTGCATCTGGCGGGCCGGGTGGTCGGGCACGAAGTTCAGGGCGTCGAAGTTGAACCACTCCGCCTCGACCTCGGGGCCCTCGGCGATCTCGTAGCCCATGGCCACGAAGACGTCCGCGACGCGTTCCATGATGGTCGTCAGGGGGTGGCGGGCGCCGGCCGGGGTGCGGTCGTAGGGCAGCGTGACGTCCACGGCCTCCTCGACGAGCACCCGGGCGTCCCGCTCGGCCTCCAGCTCAGCCTGCCGGGCGGCGAGCGCCTTGGAGACGGCTCCGCGGGCCTGGCCCACGCGCTTGCCCGCCTCGGCCTTGGCCTGCGGGGGCAGGGCGCCGATCTCGCGGTTGGCGAGGGACAGCGGCGAGGTACCTCCGGTGTGCGCGGTCTTCGCCTGGGCGAGCGCGTCGAGGTCGCCGGCGGCGGCGAAGGCGGCGAACGCCTCGTCCCGCAGGCGCTCGATCTCTTCCGGTTTCAGTGCCTCGACCTCGACTGGGTCGTACGACTTGTTCGGTGCCGACATCTCTTCCCGTGCTTCCGATTGGCTGGTGGCGCGACCCCGCTCGACGACTGGAGGACGCAAAGGTGCCAAAGGTCGAGTCTAAGGGCCGCAGGACGGTCGGGAGGCCCGTGGGCTGCTCACACCAGGCAGGCGGGCATGCTCACGGGCAGAATAAATCGGAACTCGGCCCCGCCGCCGGGTCCCCGGTCGACGGTGATGGTGCCGCCGTGGGCCTCGACGATGCCCTTGACGATGTAGAGGCCCAGGCCGGTGCCGCCGCGCTTGCTCCCCCGCCAGAAGCGGGTGAAGACACGGGCCATCGACTCCTCGGGGATGCCGGGGCCTTCGTCGCTCACGGTGACAGCCGTTCCCGTCTCGTCGCTCGTCCCCGGCGCGGGTGCCGGGGCGATCTCAATGGTGACGGTTCCCTCGCCGTGGCGCACCGCGTTTTCCAGGAGGTTGCCGAGGACCTGGTCGACCTTGTCGGGATCGGCCCACAGGGCGGGCAGCGGGCCCCGGGTGCGGACGAGGAAACGGTCGGGGGTCTGGCCTCCCGCGATGAGCGCCTGGATGTGCCGGGCCACGGCGGCGGAGACATCGACGGGCTGGCGGCGCAGCTCCAGGCGGCCGGAGTCGATGCGGGAGATGTCGAGGAGCTCGGCGATCAGCCGGGTGACCCGGCCGGCGTCCGCGTCGACGGTCTCCAGCATCAGCCGCTTCTGGTCGTCGGTGAACCGCTCCCACTTGGCGAGCAGGGTGGCGGTGAACCCCTTGACGGAGGTCAGCGGGGAGCGGAGTTCGTGGGCGACGGTGGCGATCAGTTCGGCGTGGCTGCGCTCGGTACGCCGACGGGCCTCGGTTCCCCGCAGCGAGACCACGACCCGGTGCACCGGGCCGAGCGGGTGATCGCGTACGTAACGGGCGGAGACGAGCACCTCACGGCCGCCGGGCAGCAGCAGGTTGCGCTCGGGCTGGCCGTTACGGGTGGCGAGTCCGCCGTACGGGTCCGTCAGCGTCCACCAGCGCTTGCCCTTGAGGTCCTCCAGCGGGAGGGCGGCCTCCAGCCGGCGGCCGATCGCGTCGGCGCGGGGGGTGGCGGTGATGCGGGCGGCGGCGGCGTTGAAGCAGATCACGTGCCCGCTCTCGTCGGCGACGACGAGACCGTCGGGAAGGTCGTCCAGGCTGATGCCGATGGCGTCCGGACCGGCCGTCGGCCCGTGCGGCTCCTCGTCCGCAGCGGGCGGTGCGGTGGTGTGCGCCGGTCGCGGCGAGCTCATGCCGACAGCCATCTTCCCGTATCCCCACCTCTCGAACCGGTGCAGTGGGCCCCCGAGTTCGTCACCCTACTAGCCGTCGGTGAACGGGCGACACCCTGTGGGGGCGCGGAGGGGAGTGTGCCGGTGGGACGGGGCTGGGATTGGCCGGGATCATGTGCTCACAGGCCGGGGAAGCGTCGTTCCGCTACGCGCCGGGGACGCGCCGGGGACGCTGCGCGCGGGCGGAGGCGTACAGGCAGACGGCGGCGGCGGTGGCGAGGTTGAGGCTCTCCGCCCTGCCGTGGATGGGGACGCGGACGACGGCGTCGGCGAGCGCGCGGGTCTCCTCCGGGAGTCCCCACGCCTCGTTGCCGAAGACCCAGGCGGTGGGGCCGCCCATGGTGCCCGCGTCGAGCTCGTCGTCCAGGTCGTCGGCCCCGGCCCCGTCGGCGGCCAGGATGCGCACCCCGGCCTCCCGCAGGCCCCGCACGGCCTGTTCGACGGGGACGCCGACGGCGACGGGCAGGTGGTAGAGCGAACCGACCGAGGCCCGTACGGACTTGGGGTTGTAGAGGTCGACCGAGGCGTCGGTCAGGATCACCGCGTCGGCGCCGGCCGCGTCCGCGCAGCGCAGGACCGTCCCGGCGTTCCCGGGGTCGCGCACATGGGCCAGAACGGCCACCAGCCTGGGTCGCGCGGCGAGGATCTCCTGGAACGGGCTGTCCAGGAAGCGGCAGACGCCGATGAGGCCCTGCGGGGTGACGGTCTGCGAGAGGTCGGCGAGGACGTCGTCGTCGGCCAGGTGCACCCGGGCGCCCGCCGTGTGGGCGGCCTCGACGATGTCGGCGTACCGCTCGGCGGCCTCGGGGGTGGCGAACAGTTCGACGAGGGTCGGCTCCCCGTCGCCGCCCCGGTGGGCCGCCGCCTCGCGCACGGCCTGGGGTCCCTCGGCGATGAACCTGCGCTCCTTGCCGCGGAAGGTGCGGCGGGCCAGCCGGCGGGCGGCGGCGACACGGGGGGAACGCGGCGAGATCAGTTCGGGGGTGCCCATGGTCGGCGGCGAGCCTCTCTGCGTACGGCTGTGGCGGTGTGGGGTGTCGGGCGGGGGCAACGCACCGGACCCGCAGGCGGCGTGCGCCTGCGGGTCCGGTTCGCGTACCTGGAAGGGGGTGCCTGGATCAGGCGGCCTTCGGGGCGTTGACGTCGCTCGGGAGGGCCTTCTGAGCGACCTCGACGAGGGCGGCGAACGCGTTGGCGTCGTTGACCGCGAGCTCGGCCAGGATCTTGCGGTCCACCTCGATGTTGGCGGCCTTCAGACCCTGGATGAGGCGGTTGTACGTCATGCCGTTCTGGCGGGCAGCGGCGTTGATGCGCTGGATCCACAGCTGACGGAAGTCGCCCTTGCGCTTCTTGCGGTCGTTGTAGTTGTAGACCAGGGAGTGGGTGACCTGCTCCTTGGCCTTGCGGTACAGGCGCGAGCGCTGCCCGCGGTAGCCCTTGGCCGCCTCGAGGATTGCCCGGCGCTTCTTGTGGGCGTTGACTGCCCGCTTGACGCGTGCCACTTGTTAACTCCTTGTAGCGGGGCCGTGGGTGTCCTCACACGGCCCGGAAACGAATTGGTCCCGGTGTGATCGAAGTCGAGCCTCCGGGGCGAGCCGGAGGCCGGACCTCACTTGCCGAGAAGCTTCTTGATCTTCTTGGCGTCGGCCGGAGCCACGACGACCGTGCCGGTCAGCGAGCGGGTCTTCTTGGACGACTTGTGCTCGAGAAGGTGGCGCTTGCCGGCCCTCTCGCGGAGCACCTTGCCGGAGCCGGTGATCTTGAAGCGCTTGCTGGCACCGCTGTGCGTCTTGTTCTTCGGCATCGCGCCGTTCTCTCCTCGTCAGTGGCGCCCCTCACGGTGCGGGGCACCGGACTGCAGGGGCGTCAGATCTCTATGGGATTCCGGGGAGACCCGGGGGCGCCTGGATGGCGGCCCCCGAAAGTCACGCCTCGGAAGGTGTCTCGGCCGAAGCCTCGTCCGCCGCGGCCGGGGCCTCGGCGATGGTGTCCTCGGACGGAGCGTCGGTCGTGCCCTGACGCTCGGCCTTGCGGGCGGCCTGGGCCTCACGGGCTTCGGCCATGGCTTCGGTCTTCTTCTTGTGCGGGCCCAGAACCATGATCATGTTCCGGCCGTCCTGCTTCGGGTTGGACTCGATGAAGCCCAGGTCCTCGACGTCCGAAGCGAGACGCTGGAGCAGTCGGAAGCCCAGCTCGGGGCGGGACTGCTCACGACCACGGAACATGATCGTGATCTTGACCTTGTCGCCCTGCTTGAGGAACCGGACGACGTGACCCTTCTTGGTGTCATAGTCGTGCGGGTCGATCTTCGGCCGGAGCTTCATCTCCTTGATGACCGTGTGCGCCTGGTTCTTGCGCGCCTCACGGGCCTTCATGGCCGACTCGTACTTGAACTTCCCGTAGTCCATGAGCTTGCACACGGGCGGACGGGCTGTCGCCGCCACCTCGACCAGGTCGAGGTCATACTCCTGTGCGAGTTCCAGGGCCTTGGCAAGCGGAACAATCCCGACCTGCTCGCCACTGGGACCGACAAGTCGGACCTCGGGAACGCGAATCCGGTCGTTGATGCGGGGCTCGGCGCTGATGGATCCTCCTCGGTAGCACCACGCGACCGCCTGGCGGACAGCCGCGTAACGTCTGTAACGTCAAGACCAACCGAGCCGGAAGCGAAAAAAGGCCCCGGACGGGACACAGGCGAGGCTCCAGGAACTACCGGAGCACCGCCGCAGTCAACCGCGGGGCGCATCGGACGGCTCCATCGTCCGTACGGAACGATGGGGACCGCCTGACCGGTGACCCGCCGCCCGATGAGGGCAGCCAGGTGGGAGATCGGAGCCTCCACTTGTGGGCCGGGCACATAGATGTCCGGCCGGTCGTTACACAAGGTTAGCAGCCCGGTCCCGGGTGCGCTAATCCCGCGTCGCCGCCGGTTTCCTCCCCCGCCGTTCCGGCGCCCCGGACGCCCTCCCGCGCGCGGGAGGGCGATGGCCTGGCCTTATCGTGTGGACATGAGTGACGCGACCCCCAGCAGCGATAACCCCGGCTTCGACGACATGGCCCGCGACATCGCGGAAGTCCCCGCGGTCGAGGTGATCGTGACGGTCGCCGTCAACCTGATGAGCGCGGCCGCCGTGAAACTCGGCCTCACCGAGGAGGGCGAGGAGCACAAGGACCTCGACGAGGCCCGCAAGCTGGTCCAGGCGCTGGCCGGGCTGCTGGACGCGAGCGCCACGGAGATCAGCACCTTCCACGCCTCCCCGCTGCGCGACGGCCTGAAGTCCCTCCAGCTCGCCTTCCGGGAGGCGTCGCTGGTACCGGACGAGCCGGGCCACGGCCCCGGCGAGAAGTACACCGGCCCGGTCTACGGCTAGAGCCCCCGCCTTCCCCGTACGCCAGGGAGCCCGCCGTCCCCCGTGGGGCGGCGGGCTCCCTGGCGTGCGCGGCCGGGACGGCCGCTCAGACGGCGTCCTCGGTCTCCTCGGTCTCCTCCGTCTCCTCGGGCGGAACGTTCGGGCAGGGGTGGGTGAGCCGGTGGGCGTAGGCGGCGATCGCTCCGCCGACCAGCGGCGCGAGGAGGAACAGCCAGAGCTGGGAGAGCGCCCCGCCGCCGGCGAACAGCGCCGGGCCCAGGCTGCGCGCCGGGTTGACCGAGGTGCCCGTCAGCGGGATGCCGACGAGGTGGATCGCGGCGAGGGCCAGGCCGATGGGCAGCCCGCCGAAGCCGGTGACCGCCACCTTGCGGGTCACCGCGAGGACCACGTAGACGAGCAGGAACGTCAGCACCACCTCGGCGAGGAAGGCGCCGCCGATGCTGATGCCGACCGCCGACCGGTCCTCGTAGCCGTTGGTGCCGAACTCGCCGCTGGTCTCCAGCCCCGGGATCTGCTTCGCCAGCAGGAACAGCAGGGCCGCGCCGACGATCGCGCCGAGGATCTGGGCCGCCCAGCGCTCCACGGCCGAGCGGAGGTGGATCCGGCCCGCCATGTACAGGCCCAGCGTCACGGCGGGGTTGACGTGGCAGCCGGAGATCGGGCCGAGCGCGTAGGTGAGCGCGAGGAGAGTGAAGCCGAAGGCGAGGGCGATGCCCACCGTGCCGAGGTACTCGACGGCGACCACCGCGGACCCGACGGCGAAGAACACCAGCAACAGGGTGCCGAGGAACTCTGACGCAACGATCCGCTTCTGCATGGAACCACCTCGCGAGCTTGACCGGTCGGTCGGATTTCTCCGAATTTCCGACAATTCTCGCGGCGGCGGGCGCTCGGCGCGCGCGGACCGGGTCGGCCCGGCACGTCAGCGGGCGAAGAGGGGCTCCCCCGGCGTGGCCGTGCCGGCGGGGAGAACGGCCAGATCCAGGCCGCTCACCAGCCGGGCCCGCAGCACCTCGCTGGCCGACAGGGCGCGGGCGACGCGGCGGGCCGCCTCGGCGGGCGCCGCGTCCGGGGCGAGGACGAGGGCGAGCGTGCCGTCCGCGCTGCCGGGCCCGAGCTGGGCGCGGACCACGGCGGGCTCGGCCGCCACGATCTCCCGCACGGCCTCGATGACGGCGGGGTCCTGGAGCGGGTCGGTGCTCGTGCGGTTCTCGGCGAGGGCCAGGAGCGCCTGCCCGCTCAGTTCGAAGGCGACGGGCCCGGCGAGGTCCAGCACGACGGTGTCGGCCTTCTCGTGGGCGGCGGCCTGGAGTGCCTGGTGCAGCGGTACGGCGACGGGGCGCGCCTCGGGGTCCCAGAGCGCCAGCGTCGCGGTCGAGGTGAAGGCGGGGAGCGCGCGCCGGTCGCCGGCCCGGAGGGTGGGTACGGCCATGTCGCTGGTCTTCTCCCGCCGGAGCCCGCCCCCCCGTCTCCCACCACCGCCCTTCTGAAGTGCTTCGCGCCCCTCTTGACTGTCCTCCTCGACCTCGCCGAGGACGGCGACGACGGGGACCAGGAGACGGGCGTCGCGCAGGGCCGAGAGCACCGGGCCGACGGCGCTCCGGTCGCGGGACCAGGCGTCCAGCGCCTCGGTCAGGGCGGGGGACGCCGAGCCGTCGTCGTCGGAGAAACCGGGGTCCGGGATGTTCTTGAGCTCCACGGGACGAGGGTAGTGCCTGGGGTCCCGCCGCTCGCCCGCAGGTGGCAGGTGACCGGCCCGGGGGCGGGGCCTCAACGCCCGGTCGCCCCGGCCAGCAGGGCGTGCGCCTCGTCGCGGGCGTGGGCGATGGGTTCGGGGAAGACCTTCCGGCCGTCCGCGACCAGGGCCCCTTCGTGCGGCAGCATGAGCGTCCCGCCCAGCCGGTCGGCGACGTCGGGGCCGATGCCTCCGACGTCCCGCGTGGTGCACCGCGGTGCGGCCCCGCGCGGCAAGGGGCCCGCCGGGTCTGCCGTCGCGCCGGATCCGGCCCGGCGCGAGCGGACGGACGCGGTGCCCGGGGCGGCCCGATGAGGTGGTGCGGGCCGGCCGGTCCGGGCGGCGGGCGTCCCGCGGCGGCGTTCCGGGCGCGGTGCGTTCAGCGGCGGCCGGGGGCGTTCCGGCCGCGCCACAGGACGACGGCGACGGCCAGCAGCGCCGCGCCGAGGCCCCCGGCGAGCGGCGCGGCCCAGCCGGCCGTACCGTCGGCCGCCCCGGCCGGGGCCGGGCCCTCGCCGAAGTACCGCCCCTGGTGCCCGGCCGGGGCCTTGGCGCGCAGGTCCCCCGGGCGCAGCCGGGAGCCCGCTTCGATGGCCTCCGCCGGGTCGACGATGCCGTAGCCGCGGGCGTCGTCGCGGCCCTGGGCGGGGGCGTCGCGGGCGGTGTCGGCCAGGAGCTTCTTGATCTGGGCGGGGCCGAGGCCGGGGTGGGCGGCACGGACGAGGGCGACCGCGCCGGAGACGAACGCGGCGGCGGCCGAGGTGCCCCACTCGATGTAGTAGTGCCCGTCCGGATTGGCGACCACGATGTCGACGCCGGGGGCGCTGACGGTGGCGTACCAGCGGCGGGTGGAGAACGAGGCGTGCGTGCCGTACTCGTCGACGGCGGCGACCGCGATCACTCCGGGGTAGGCGGCGGGGTAGGAGATCCGGTCCCCCTTCTCGCCCCCGTTGCCCGCCGAGGCGACCACGGGCACGCCCTTGGACAGGGCGTACTGGATGGCCGCGTCCTCGCCCGGGTCGGGGTGGGCGGACTTGCTGTCGTCCCCGAGGGAGAGGTTGATGACGTCGGCGCCGTTGTCGACGGCCCAGCGGATGCCGTCGGCGAGTGCGCCGCCACGGGACTTGCGGGCCTTGGCGCGGGCCGGGTCCTTGGACTCCAGGATCACCCGGACCGGCAGGACCCGGGCTTCGGGGGCGATGCCGAGGATGCCGTCGGCGCGCCCGGGGCCGTTGCCGTGCCCGGCGATGATCCCGGCCATCGCGGTGCCGTGCAGGGCCCAGGAGGAGTCGCCGCGGGCGGCGCCGAAGCCGACGAGGTCCTTGCCGGGGAGCACCTGGCCCGCCAGGTCGGGGTGGGCGTCGTCGACCCCGGTGTCCAGGACCGCGACGGTGACGCCCTGGCCCCGGGTGGTCTCCCAGGCCCGGTCCGCGTGCAGGGCCTCCAGCGCCCACTGCTGGTCACGGATGGCGTCCGCGTGGGCGGGCCCGACGGAGGTGAGGGCGAGGACGCCGGCGGCGCAGACCGCGGCGAGGACGCGGTGGGGGCGTCGGGTCATTCCGGCTGCTCCGTGAGGTCGGCGACGGCTCTGCGCAGCCCGCGCTCCACCCGGTCCGCGATGCCCTTCGCCTCGTGGCCGAGCCCCGCCTGGGCGATGTCCGTCGTGGCGTCCGGGGCCACGGCGTCGGACGCGGGCTGCGGATCGGTGACGGGACGCCCGTCCGCGAAGCCGGAGACGGCGAGGACGACGACCGGGATCTCGGTGAGCGGGCTGACGGTCCAGCTGGCGCGCTGCTCGTCGCCGAAGGAGGCCGCGAGAGTGCCCTCGGGGGCGTACGTACGGGGCATGAGGTCCTTGCGCGCGCCGAGTCTCTGCTCGGTGAACCGGGTGCGCAGAGCTTGCATGCCCGGGGCGTCGGCCTCCGCGAAGACCAGGCCGACGGTGGTGACGGCGGAGCGGGTGGCGTCGGTGTAGGTGGCGCGCACCAGCCGTTCGCAGCCGACCGGCCGGAGCGTGGTGCCGAGCAGCGGGTCGAGTCCGTCGGCACAGGCGCTGTCGGCGGCGACGGCGAGCCGCGTCCAGGTGCGGTCGGTGCCGCCGGGGCCCGCGCCCCTGCCCTGGAGCGTGCGGGGGAACAGCGTGTCGACGGGGACGCTGTGCCAGGCGCCGCGTGCGGTGCTGTACGGGCTCCGGGCGGCCCCGGCCGAGGAGTCGCCGGTCAGCCAGGCTCCGGTGGCCGCCCCGCCGATCAGCCCGAGCCCGAGCACGGCGCAGGCGGCGGCCGCCGTGGTACGCCACCGCTGCCGGGGCCGGACCGGCCGCAGCCGGGTGGTGGTCTCGGCCGGGGTCTCCGGGTAGCCGTAGCCGTAGCGGGCCGGCACCCGGTAGCCGCCGGGAGGCGGCGGAACGGTTCCGGGGGCGGGCGTCAGGTCGACCGCCCCGACGGGCCTGCGCCGGGGCCCGGGCGCGGACCCCGGCGGGGGGCCGGGGAGCACGGGCGCGGCGGGGTGGGCCGGGGGCTCGGGCACGGGGGGCGCAGGTGCGGGCGCGGACGGTGCGGGCACGGACGGCGCGGGCGCGGGGGGCGCGGGCGCGGGAGGCGCAGGCGGCGCGGGGGCCGGACGCGTGGGGGCCGGAGGCGCGGACGGGGAAGGGCGGGGCGCGGGCGGGGTGGCCGGGCGGGGCGGCACAGGGGGGCGCCGCGCTTCGGTACTCATCCGGCCCCCTGCTTACACGTCCTCGTACCGACCACGGATCACCGCCGCTGACAGGCCCGTTGGTGCTCGCGTGCACCTCACTCTACGGGCTGCGCACGAGCGGCGGGGAACGGGACGCCCCCGCGGCGGAGGATCTGCCCCGATCGTCCCCCTACCCAGCCGTAGGGGCTCTCTGACAAGCTGCGGCCATGACTGCCCGCGCCGCTGACCGGACCCGTTACAACCGGGCCACCGCCCATCTCGACGCCCCGATCGCGATCGTCGATCTGGACGCCTTCGACGCCAACGCCGACGATCTGGTGCGACGGGCGGGCGGGAAGCCGGTCCGGGTGGCGAGCAAGTCGGTGCGGTGCCGGGCCCTGCTGGAGCGGGTCCTCACGCGGCCCGGGTTCGCCGGGATCATGTCGTACACGCTGGCCGAGTCGCTGTGGCTGGCCCGGGCCGGGTTCGACGACGTCCTGCTGGCCTACCCGTCGGCCGACCGGGCCGCGTTCGCGGAGCTGGCCGCCGATCCGAAGCTGTCCGGCGCCGTCACGGTGATGATCGACGATCACGCGCAGCTGGAGCTGATCGACGCGTCCCGGGCGGGCGGGCGGGAGGAGGTCCGGGTCTGCCTGGAGCTGGACACCTCGCTGCGGATGCTGGGCGGCCGGGTGCGCGTCGGGGCGCTGCGCTCGCCGCTGCGCTCCCCCGCGCAGCTGGCCGAGCTGGCCCGCTCGGTGGCCCGCCGGCCGGGTTTCCGGCTGGTGGGCCTGATGGCGTACGAGGGGCATGTCGCCGGGGTGGGCGACGCGCTGGCGGGGCGGCCGCTGCGGTCCCGGGCGATCCGGCTGATGCAGTCGGCCGCCCGCAAGGAGCTGGCGGTGCGCCGGGCCGAGGTGGTGCGGGCGGTGCGGGCGGTCGCCCCGGACCTGGAGTTCGTGAACGGCGGCGGCACGGGCAGCGTGCAGCACACGGCGGCCGAGGCCGCGGTGACGGAGATCGCGGCCGGTTCGGGGCTCTACGTGCCCCGGCTGTTCGACAACTACACGTCGTTCACCGGCCGGCCCGCGGCCCTGTTCGCGCAGCCCGTGGTGCGCCGGCCCGGCGTGGGCGTGGTGACGGTGCTCGGGGGCGGCTATCCGGCGTCCGGCGCGGCGGGTGCGGACCGCTCCCCGGTGCCGTATCTGCCTGAGGGGCTGCGCTACGACGCGCAGGAGGGCGCGGGCGAGGTGCAGACGCCGCTGCTGGGCTCCCCCGCCGACGACCTGCTGATCGGGGACAAGGTGTGGTTCCGGCACGCCAAGGCCGGGGAACTGTGCGAGCGGTTCGAGGCGCTGCACCTGGTCGAGGGCGACCGCGTCACGGCGAGCGTTCCGACGTACCGGGGCGAGGGGATGACCTTCCTCTGACCGGGTCCGCTCCCGCTCGGGGGCCGGACCGGACAGGGTCGGAGGCCGACGCGGACCCGGTCAGGGGCCGATGGACGCGCCCACTCCGCCGTTCGTCGCGCTGTCGCCGAGCGGGCGGATGCCCCGGGTGATCGTGTCCATCAGGGACAGCGGCAGGCCGGCGACGTCCGCGTCGAAGGCGAACCGGACGGTCACCGGCGTCTCGGTGCCCACCGAGGAGGGGAAGGCGAGGGACTGCACGTACCCGCCGGGCCCCTCGCCCGTGGTGACCTTCCAGCGCACCAGGTAGCCGGTGCGGCCGGCGACGGTCAGCTCCCGCTCCTCGATCACCCGGTGGGCCTTGATGCCGCCGTGGGTGCGCCGGCCGAGGCCGTCCTCCTCGAAGGCCCGGTCGGCGGCGGTGACGATGTCGGCCTTCGCCAGCGCCTCGGGGTCGCTCTCGGCGCCCCGGGCGGTGTGCGTGGTGACCGTGCCGTGGTAGCAGAAGGACGCGGCGCCGGGGCAGTCGTAGGACTGCTCGGTGCGGATGGTGGGGACGTCCTCGGAGGTGTTCTCCGGCTTCTCCCAGCCGTCGGGCACCGGCAGGGAGATCCCGTTGAGCTGGTCGACGAGCACGGCCGGGTCCTCGTCCGTGGCGGGTTCGGCGGTCGGGGAGGCAGTGGCCGCGGGGGTGGCGGCGGAGGACTCCGACGACGTGGTCGCCGCCGGAGCCGCCGGCGTACCGTCCTCGTCGCGACCCAGCAGCACGGCCCCGGTGACGGCCGCGCCCAGGACCAGCAGCCCCGAGAGTGTGATCGCCAGGACCTTCGTCCGGCTGCCGTCGCCGGCCTCGTCGCGGGGGCCGTGCTGGTGCGGGAGCGGGAGCGACGGCGGGCCGAAGGCTTCCGGTGCGGACGGCTGCGGAGATGCGGCGTGCTCGGCGGCGGGCGGACGGATGTGCGCGGTCCAGGCCGTGCCGTCCCACCAGCGTTCGGTGCCGGGGGCGCCCGTGTCCGGGTACCAGCCGGGCGGCGTCGCGTAGCTCATGCCCTCACTCTAGGCTCCGGCTCCAGCACGGTCGCCGGGGCTGCCGGCGGCGGACTACGGGCTGTCCCGGCCGGTCAGGGACAGCAGATCGCGGGCGGGGCCGGTGGGGCGGTGGCCCGCGGGCCAGACGGCGCGCAGTTGGCGGCGCAGCCGTACGCCCGCGACGGGGACCTGGACGAGACGGCGGGACGACAGCTCTTCGCCGAGGGCGAGTTCGCTCAGGACGCAGGGGCCCGCGCCGCTCTCCGCCGCGCCCTTGACCGCCGTGGTGGAGGAGAGTTCCAGCAGCGGCTGGGCCAGCCCGCCGTGCACGGCGAGCGCCGCGTCCAGGACCTGGCGGGTGCCGGAGCCGCGCTCGCGCAGGATCAGCGAGGTGGCGGCGAGTTCGCCGGGCAGCAGCGGGGTGCGGCGGCGGGCCCAGGGGTGGCTGGGGGCGACCACGACGACGAGGCGGTCGTGGGCGATGACGGTGCCGTCGAGGCCCTCCGGTATCGACAGGCCCTCGACGAAGCCGAGGTCCGCCTCGCCGGTGACCAGGCGGCGGGAGACCGCCGCGGAGTTGCCGACGAGGAGGGAGACCGCGGTGTCGGGGCGCTCGCCGCGCAGGGCGATCAGCCAGCCCGGCAGCAGGTATTCGGCGATGGTCATGCTGGCGGCGACCCGCAGGCGGGAGTCGCGGCGGTCCCGCAGCGCCTGCGTGCCCGCGTCGAACGCCTCCGCCGCCTCGACCACCCGGCGCGCCCAGTCGGTGACCAGCGCTCCCGCGTCGGTCAGCCGGGAGCCGCGCGGGGAGCGGTCCAGCAGGGTGACGCCGAGCTGCCGCTCCATGGACCGGACGCGGCTGGAGGCGGCGGGCTGGGTGATGCCGACGTCCCGGGCGGCCCGCCCCAGGCTGCCGTGCCGGGCGACGGCGATCAGCAGTTCCAGCGCCCCGAGGTCGGGGACCCGGTGGGAGAGAGGGGTGCGGGGCTCGTGCGGGTCGCCGGTCATCGAGCCAGCTTATGACCTCATAGGGCCGGGGTCCCTGGCGGGCGCGTGCCCGGCCGCCAAGAATCGTGGCATGGCCATCTTTCCGCAGACCCGGACCGTCGTTCCGTCGCCCTCGGCACCACCGCCCCCCGGTCCGAGCGGGGCGTCCCCCGACTCGACGCGGCTGCCGTCCCTGCGGCACATCGGCCCGAACTGGTATGCGAGCGTCATGGGCACCGCGATCGTCGCGAGTGCCGGTGCGACGCTTCCGGCGGACGTTCCCGGTCTGCGCGCCGTGTGCACCCTCGTGTGGGCGCTGTCGGCCGTGCTGCTCGTGGCCGTCCTCACCGCGCGGGCCGGGCACTGGCTCTGCCACCGCGACCAGGCGCACGCCCATCTGCTGGACCCGGCGGTCGCTCCGTTCTACGGCTGTCTGTCGATGGCGCTGATGGCCGTCGGCGGGGCCACTCTGACGGTCGGCGGGGACGTGGTGGGCGTCCAGGCGGCGCTGGTGGTGGACGTGGTGCTGTTCGCCGCGGGTACGGCGGTGGGGCTGGCCGCGGCGGTCGTGGTGCCGTATCTGATGGTCGTACGCCACCGTCCCGCCCCCGGGACCGCGTCACCGGTCTGGCTGCTGCCGCTGGTCGCCCCGATGGTGTCGGCCTCACAGGGCGCGCTGCTGGTGCCCCACGTCTCCGCCGGGCAGGGACGTGAGGCGCTGCTGCTGGCGTGCTACGCGATGTTCGGGCTGTCGTTGCTGGCCACGCTGGTGGTGCTGCCGCTGGTCTTCTCCCGGCTGGTCCACCACGGTCCGCTGCCGCTCGCGCTGACCCCGACGCTGTTCCTGGTGCTGGGGCCGCTCGGGCAGTCGACGACCGCCGTGAACCAGCTGGCCGACGTGGCCCCGGGTGCGGTCGGGGCCCCCTACGCCTCCGCGTTCGGCGCGTTCGCCGTGCTGTACGGGGTGCCGGTGATGGGCTTCGCGCTGCTGTGGCTGGCCCTGGCGACCGCGATGGTGGTGCGGGCCGTGCGGAACGGGATGGGGTTCGCGATGACGTGGTGGGCGTTCACCTTCCCCGTCGGTACGTGTGTGACGGGTGCGGCGGGGCTGGCGCGGCACACCGGTCTCGACGCGCTGACCTGGCTGGCGGTGGCGCTGTACGTGTTCCTGGTGGCGGCGTGGGCGGCGGCCGGGGCGCGGACGGCGGGCGGGGTGCTCAGCGGAGCGCTGACGGCAGCGCCCGTGCCGCCTCGGCCAGCGACGGCCCGTACCAGGTGAGCAGCCGCCCGTCGACGAGCGCGGCGGGCAGCGAGGGGAAGGCGTCGGGCCCGTCGTCCGCGGTGAACCGGTAGGGCTCGTCGGGCAGCACGACCAGTTCCGCCCCCGACGCGTTCAGCTCGTCGAGCGGGACGCGCGGATAGCGCTCGGCGTGGCCGGCGTACACGTTGCGGATGCCGAGGCGGGCGAGGAGGCCACCGGCGAAGGTGTCGCGGCCGAGGACCATCCAGGGCCTGCGCCAGACCGGTACGACGGCGGGGCGCGGGTTCCCGGCGGGTGCGGGCAGGGCGGCCCAGGCGTCCTCGGCCGTATCCAGCCACGCGGGCCGGGCGAGCCCGCAGCCGGTGACCAGGACGCGGTGCAGTTCGGCGAACGCCTGCTCCAGGGTACGGATCTCGGTGACCAGGACGGTCAGCCCGGCGGCCCGGAGGGCGTCGAGGTCGGGGGCCCGGTTCTCCTCCTCGTTGGCGATCACGAGATCGGGGGCGAGGGCGGCGACCGCGGCCACGTCCGGGTTCTTCGTGCCGCCGATCCGGGCGGCGGTGAGCCCGGCCGGGTGCGTGCACCAGTCGGTGGCGCCGACGAGCAGCCCGGGCGCGGTGTGGGCGACGGCCTCGGTGAGCGAGGGGACCAGGGAGACGACGCGCACGGACGGGCCTTTCGCGGGGGTGGGGGGCGCACGCGCCCCCCACGGGCTCAGCGGCGGGAGTCGAAGGTGGCGTCGATGTGCTCGGCCACCGCGACGGTCAGGAGCCGGGTGCCGGGCACGGTGGCGCGCCAGCGGTGGCGGACGCCGCCGGAGAGGAACAGGGTGTCGCCGTGCTCCAGGCGGTGCACCTGGCCCTCGGCCTCGACGTCGACGGCGCCCTCGACGACGTACAGCAGTTCGTCGTTGCGGTGCTGGAACTCCCGCCCCAGGTCCGGCTCGCCGGTGAACTCCAGTGCGCTGAGCTGGTGCCGGCCGCGCACCAGGCGGCGTACGCCCTCGCCCTCCTCGGCGCGGACGACGTCCACGGCGCGCGCGGAGTCGGCGGCGGCGCGCAGACGTCCGCTGGTGGTCTCCAGCGCTTCGGCGACCCGGTCGAGGGAGCGGGGGCTGGGGCGGGCGCGCTCGTTCTCGACCTGGCTGAGGAAGGGCACGGAGAGACCGCTGCGCGAGGCGACCACGGCCAGCGTGAGCCCCAGGGTTCTGCGCCGTCGGCGGACGGCGGCGCCCACCCGCGGTGTGTCCTTGTCGTCCATGTCCCAGCTCCCTCCCACCCTCGCCATCCTCGCGGTTGCCAGCACCTTACGCACATGGTTGCGCACGACGTCCGGTAATCGACCTCCGGGCAGCCGGAAGGGGTGGCCCCGCCCGAAGGCGGGGCCACCCCTTTCGACCTGTGCTTTCGTGCCCGTGGGGCCCCTACTGGGGCGCCATGGTGTCCGCGATGCCCGGGTTGTCGTCCATCCAGGTCTTCACGGCTTCTTCCTCGTGACCCACGCCGTGCCTCTGGATCTCGTTCTCCAGTCCGCCGAGCTGCTTCTCGGTGAGCTTGAAGTCCTTGAACCACTTCGTCAGCTGCGGGTACTGCTGCGGGAAGTCCTTGGAGGCGATGGTGTGCAGCCGGTCGCCGTCACCGAACGTCTTCTTCGGGTCCTTGAGCTTGGTCATGCCGTACTCGTTGTACGCCCAGTGCGGGGTCCACAGCACGACCGCGACGGGCTCCTTCTTGGCGTACGCGCGCTTCAGCTCGGCCAGCATGCCGGGCGTGGAGGAGTCGAGGACCTCGTACTCCTCGTCCAGGCCGTACTGCGGCAGGACGTTCTTCTTGAGGTTCTCCATGGCGGCGGCGCCGGGCTCGATGCCGACGATCCGGCCCTTGAAGTCCGAGCCCTTGCCCTTGAGGTCGTCGAGGGACTTGACGTCCTTGACGTAGTCGGGGACGGCGATCTCGACGGAGGTCGGCCCGTACCAGGAGCCGATGTCGGTCAGCTTGTCGCCGTACTTGTCCCAGTAGTTCTTCTGCGTGTACGGCAGCCAGCCGTCGAACTGCACGTCGATCTGGCCGCGGGACATCGCGGCGTACATCGGGCCGACCTCGAACTGCTTGAGGTTGACCTTGTAGCCGCGCTCCTCCAGGACCGCCTTCCACAGGTAGGTGGCGGCGATGTCCTCCTCCCACGGGAACCAGGCGATCTCCAGGGTACGGTCGCGCTCGTCCTTGCCCTTGGCCGCCTTGGCGTCCTTCGGGGCCGGGGACCACGTGTCGGCGACGCCCGGGTTGGCCTTCAGCCAGGTGCGGACGGCTTCCTGCTCCTTGCCGGAGCCGGACTTCTGGATCTGGGCTTCGAGGCTGGTGAGCTGGTCCTCGGTCATCTTGAAGTTCTTCAGCCACTTGCTGACCACGGGGTTCTCGGCGGAGAAGCCCTTGCGCGCCAGAGTGTGGACGCCGTCGCCCTCGCCCCAGAGGCCCTTGGGGTCCTTGAGCTTGGTGAGGTCGTACTCGTTGTACGCCCAGTGCGGCGACCAGAGCGGAACGACGATCGGTTCCTTCTTGGCGTACGCGCGCTTCAGCTCGGCCAGCATGGACGGCGTGGAGCCGTCGATGAGCTTGTACTCCTCGTCCAGGCCGTAGCCCGGCAGCAGCTTGTCCTTGAGCAGGCCCATCTCGCCGGCGCTCGGCTCGATGCCGACGATCCGGCCCTTGAACTCGGACGCCCGGCCCTTCAGGTCGTCCATCGACTGGACGTCCTTCATGTACGCGGGGACGGCGAGCTCCAGCGACGTCGGGGCGTACCACGCGCCGAGGTCCTCCAGGCTGTCCTGGTACTTCTCCCAGTAGCTGGCGTGGGTGACCGGCAGCCAGGAGTCGGTCTGGAAGTCGATCTGCCCGTTGGCCATGCCGGTGTACAGCGAGCCGGCCTCGTACTGCTTGACGTCGACCTCGTAGCCGTGCCGCTCCAGCATCTCCTTCCAGAGGAAGGTGGAGGCGATGCCCTCGTCCCACGGGATGTAGCCGATGCTGATCTTCTTGCCGTCGCCGACCTGGGCGGGTCCGGCGGTGTCCTCCGTCTTCGAGCCGCCGAAGACGCTCATGCCGCCGGCGACGAGCGCGAGGACGACGATGCCGACGACCGCGAAGCGGGGCTGCGGGCGGTAGGTCCAGATCTTCCAGCCGTCGGTCATGGCCTGGGCCTTGGCGACCGCGCGGCGGGCCAGCGGGGAGACCTCGGTGCCGAGCGCTCCGGTCATCCGGTCCAGGTACATGGCGAGGATGACGATGGAGACGCCCGCCTCGAAGCCGAGGCCGACGTCGACGTTGCCGATGGCGCGGTAGACGGAGCCGCCGAGGCCGCCGCCGCCGACCATGCCCGCGATGACGACCATGGAGAGGCCGAGCATGATGACCTGGTTGATTCCGGCCATGATCGTGGGCAGGGCGAGGGGCAGCTGGACGCGCAGCAGGGTGTTGCGCGAGGTGGTGCCGAACGCTTCCGCCGCCTCGACGAGTTCGCCGTCGACCTGGCGGATGCCGAGTTCGGTCATCCGGACGCCCGGGGGCAGCGCGAAGATGATGGTGGCGATGATGCCGGGTACCACGCCGACGCCGAAGAAGATGACGCCGGGGATCAGGTAGACCATGGCGGGCATGGTCTGCATGAAGTCCAGGACCGGCCGGGTGATCGCGCTGACCGTCCTGGACCGGGAGGCCCAGATGCCCAGCGGCACGGCGATGATCAGGGTGACGAGCGTCGCGACGAGCACCAGTGTGAGGGTGTCCATCGCTTCGTCCCACAGTTCGACGGAGTCGATGAGGGCGAACCCGACGAAGGTGAGCAGTGCCGCGGGCAGGCCGCGCAGCCACCAGGCGATGATGGCCACGATGCCCGCGAACAGCAGGGGCGCGGGGGCGGACAGGACGGCGGCTATGCCGTCGAACATGCCGCCGACGACGGAACTGATGGCGTCGAAGAGCCAGGCGAGGTGGGTCTGCAGCCAGTCGACCGCGGAGTCGACCCATTCGCCGAGGGGGAACCTAAACACCGGCCACCTTCTTCACGCCGCCCGCGGCTGCGGGCTCGGTGGCACGGGGGGCCTCGGCCGGGGTCATCGGTTCGCCGAGGACGGCGAGCAGCCGGGAGCTGGGGACGACGCCGACGAGCCTGCCCTCGGCGTCGGTCACGGCCACCGGGTTCACGCTCTGCGAGCAGGGCGTGAAGAGGTCGATGATCGGCGTGGACTCCGCGACCGTGGCGGGGGCCGCGGCGAGCACGTCCTGCGGGGTGCGCAGCTCCGTGCCGTCCGCCGCCTCGGTGCCCATCACGGTGTGCGCCTCGGCCATGATCGCGCCCGCGGTGAGCACCCGGGAGCGGTCGACGTCCTGGGTGAAGGAGGCGACGTAGTCGTTGGCCGGGGTGACGAGGATGTCCTCGGCGGTGCCGAGCTGGACGATCTTCCCGTCGCGCATCACGGCGATCCGGTCGCCCAGGCGCATGGCCTCGTTGAGGTCGTGGGTGATGAAGACGATGGTCTTCTTCAGGCGCTTCTGGAGCTCCAGCAGCTGGTCCTGCATGTCACGGCGGATCAGCGGGTCGAGCGCGCTGAAGGACTCGTCCATGAGCAGCAGGTCGGCGTCGGTGGCCAGGGCGCGGGCGAGGCCCACGCGCTGCTGCATACCGCCGGACAGCTCGTCGGGCCAGGACTTCTCCCAGCCTTCGAGGCCGGTCAGCCGCAGCGCCTCGGCGGCGCGCACCTCGCGTGCTTCGCGCGGCACACCCTGGACCTCCAGGCCGTACGCGGCGTTCTCCAGGACGCTCCGGTGGGGGAAGAGCGCGAAGTGCTGGAACACCATGCTGATCTTGGTCGAGCGGACGTGCCGCAGTTCGCGCGGGCTCAGGGCGGTCAGGTCCTCGCCGTCGAACAGCACCCGGCCCGCGGTGGGGTCGAGAAGGCCGTTGAGCATCCGCAGCAGGGTGGACTTGCCCGATCCGGACAGCCCCATGACGACGAATATCTGTCCCGGCTCCACGGTGAACGAGGCATCGATCACCGCTGCGGTCGTTCCGTCGGCGCGCAACTCGTCGCGGCCGACGCCGCCCTCGAGCTTCCGCACCGCTTCGTCGGGTCGTCTGCCGAAGACCTTGTACAAGTGTTCGGCTTGCAGCCTGGACACATACACCTCACGCGTTGAACCGAAAACGGTCCGCCACCCCCCGGCAGACCGTGGAGCGGCGCGGGTTCGGTCCGCGTGGCACATGCACTAGTTGAAAATGCGACGTGGTTCGCTCCGGTGGCGCGCCTGCCCTCGCTTACACATCCCAAACACAACAGTGATCCAGGTCACCGGCCTGCGACGGAGGGCGATCGCGGTCTCACCCGGAGCGATGGACGGCGGCTGTCGGAGGCGTGGGGCATCATCGGGTCTGTGACGCGACGCCTGATGCTCCTCGACACCGCCTCCCTGTACTTCCGCGCCTACTTCGGCGTGCCCGACTCGGTGCGCGCGCCGGACGGGACGCCCGTGAACGCCGTGCGCGGACTCCTCGACTTCATCGGCCGCCTGGTGCAGGACCACCGGCCGGACGACCTGGTCGCCTGCTGGGACGACGACTGGCGCCCGCAGTGGCGGGTCGACCTGATCCCGACGTACAAGGCGCACCGGGTCGCCGAGGAGACGCCCGCCGGACAGGCGGACGAGGAGGAGGTCCCCGACACGCTGTCCCCGCAGGTCCCGATCATCGCGGACGTGCTGGCGGCCCTCGGGATCGCCCGTGTCGGCGTCACGCCGTACGAGGCGGACGACGTCATCGGCACCCTCACCGCGCGGGCGACCGGACCGGTGGACATCGTCACCGGCGACCGGGACCTCTACCAGCTGGTCGACGACGCCCGTCAGGTGCGCGTGCTCTACCCGCTCAAGGGCGTCGGCACCCTCCAGGTGACCGACGAGGCGTGGCTGCGCGAGAAGTACGGCGTCGACGGCGCGGGGTACGTCGACCTGGCGCTGCTCCGCGGCGACCCGAGCGACGGGCTCCCGGGCGTGCCCGGCATCGGCGAGAAGACGGCGGCGAAGCTGCTGGACGCGTACGGCGATCTCGACGGGATCATGGCCGCGGTCGACGATCCGAAGGCGAAGCTGACCCCCTCGCAGCGCAAGCGGCTGGACGAAGCGCGCCCCTACGTGGCCGTCGCACCCCAGGTGGTCCGGGTGGCCGGGGACGTGCCCCTGCCCGACTTCGACGCGGCGCTGCCGCGCGAACCGCACGACCCGGCCGCCCTGGAGGCGCTCGCGGAGCGGTGGGGGCTGGGCGGAGCGCTCCAGCGGCTGCTGACCGCCCTTCAGCACTGAGATGTTAACTTAGGTATACCTAAGAACCACCGGTCGTGGGTGTGGAGAGGCGCGTGCCCGGATCCGCGCCGCCGGCCCCGGCCGCCGGTGGTGCACGTCTTCGAACCAGGGAGTACCCCGTGGCAGAGCGGCCGGCCCGACAGGCACCCAAGGCCCAGGGGGCGCAGGTCGTGCGCACCGAGCGGATCACCCCGCACATGGTGCGGGTGGTCCTCGGCGGCGAAGGGCTCGCGGACTTCGCCCTCTCCGGCTTCACGGACCACTACATCAAGCTGTGCTTCGCGCCCGAGGGCGCGGAGTACGCGCACCCCTTCGACATGGCCGCCATCCGCGAAAACCACCCGCGCGAGCTGTGGCCCACCACCCGTACGTACACGGTGCGCTCGTGGGACCCGGTCGCCCGGGAGATGGCCGTCGATTTCGTCGTGCACGGCGACGCGGGCCTCGCGGGACCGTGGGCGCAGCGGGCCCGGGCGGGCGAGCAGGTGACCTTCCTCGGCCCCGGCGGCGGCTATCGCCCGGAGGCGTCGGCGGACTGGCACCTGCTGGCGGGTGACGAGAGCGCGCTGCCGGCGATCGCGGCGGCGTTGGAGCGGATGCCGTCGGGTGCGCCGGTGCACGCCTTCGTGGAGGTGGCGGACGCCTCGGAGGAGCAGAAGATCGTGACGCCCGACGGGGTGGCCGTGACCTGGCTGCACCGCGGCGACCGGCCCGTCGGCGAGCTGCTGACCGCCGCCGTGCAGGGGCTGGACTTCCCCGGGGGCGAGGTCCAGGCGTTCGTGCACGGGGAGGCGGGCTTCGTGAAGGAGATCCGCCGCCACCTGCGCGTGGAGCGCCGGATCCCGCTGGCGCGGCTGTCGATCTCCGGTTACTGGCGTCTCGGCCAGAACGACGACGCCTGGCGCGCGGTCAAGCGCGAGTGGAACGAGCAGGTGGAGCGCGAGCAGGAGAGCGGCTCGGCGGCCGCGTAGCACGCACCCCGCCCGGCGAGCAGACCACCGGACCCCGCCCACCGCACCCGCGGCGGGCGGGGTCCGCGCGTCGGAGCGCGGCGGACGGGCCCGCACTCCCCGGGGCCGCCGCGCCGCCCCCGGGCGCCGCCGGACACGCCCCGGCGCGTCAGGCGTCCGGGGCGGCCCGCTCCGGGCCGGGGACGCCGCCGCCCGCCCCCGGTTCCGTGCCGCCGACGGCCGCTCCGGCCTCCCGGGCACCGCCCTCCCCGGCAGCGGGCCCGCCGGCGCCGTCCGCGGCACCGGGGCCCTCGGGCCCGGCCGGACCGGCGAGGCACTCCGGGGGCTCGAAGCGCCGGAAGGACACGTCGACGTGCGCGAGCTTCCGCAGCGCGCCGAACATCGCCTCGCCGAGAACGGTCCCCACGACGACGCTCTCGACCTGCTCCTCGCGGGCCACCCGGCGCTGCACGTAGTCGAGGTCGGCGCGGGCGACCGACTCGGCGGCGTCCGCGTAGACGTCCAGCAGGTCGGTGTACCCGCCGTGTCCGGCCCGGTGGAGCGCGGACAGCACCCCCGCCAGTGATTCGGCGGCCGGGCCGCGGCCGTCGGCCTGCCAGCCACGCCGCCGCAGCAGCTCGGCCACCTCCTCACGCGCGTCCTCCAGCTCGGGGCCCGGCTCCTTCTCACCTGCGGGCGTCACGCCGTCCGCCGCGATGCCGAGCACCGTGTGCACCGGCTGCGCGGGGTCGTCCATGGCGCCCAGGATCTCTCCGATGCCGGCGAGCGAGAGGCCGCCCACATCCCGCAACGCCCGGATCAGGCGCAGCCTCCGCTCGTGCCCGGGGCCGTAGTGCGCCTGGTTGGGGCTGGTCAGCTCCCCTGTCGGCAACAGCCCTTCCCGTAGGTAGTACTTGATCGTCGGTATCGGAACCCCGGATCTGCGACTCAATTCACCGATGCGCACCGTGTGTTCGCCCTTTCACCCTTGCCAGAAACTCCCCCATCATAGATAGTCCCCCTATCGGATAGCGGACAGCGCAGCTATCCATACGTACGATTATCGCAAGGGGCCTCTCGTGTCGTCATCGCGTTCCTGGCATCGCCCTTTGGTCGCCCTCTCCGCCGCGATGGCCGTGCTGGCCCTCGTGTCCGCCGTTGGCCTGGTGGTGGACGACCGGGTCCTGGTGGGTGCTCCGATCTGGGCGAAGCCGTTCAAGTTCTCCGTGTCCTTCGCCGCCTACTGTCTGACCCTGGCCTGGATGCTGACCCACCTCACGCGAGGCCGGCGGACCGGCCGGTGGGCGGGGCACGTCGTGGCTCTGACGAGCCTGGCCGAAATGGTGATGATCACCGTGCAGGTCGTCCGGGGCAGGCGCAGCCACTTCAACTCCGCGACCCCCTTCGACGCGGCGCTGTGGGACGCGATGGGCACGACCATCGTCGTCCTGTGGGCGGCCACCCTGGTGATAGCCGTCCTGGTGCTGCGCACCCCCCTCGCCGACCGGGCGACGGCCCTGGCCCTGCGGGGCGGCCTGCTGATCGCGCTGGCCGGCGCGGCCCTCGGCTTCCTGATGTCGCTGCCGAGCGCGAGCCAGCGGGCGGCGGGAGACCTCGACCGTGCCGACATCGTCGGCGCGCACTCCGTGGGCGTGCCGGACGGCGGTCCGGCCATGCCCCTGACGGGATGGTCGACGACCGGCGGCGATCTGCGGGTACCGCACTTCGTGGGCATGCACGCCCTCCAGTCGCTGCCGCTGCTCCTGATCGCCCTGGTGCTCCTCGCGCCCCGCTTCGCCCCGCTGCGCGACGCCGGGGTGCGGCTGCGCCTCGTGCGGGTCGCCATCGGCGGTTACGCGGCGCTCGTCGCACTCCTCACCTGGCAGGCCCTGCGAGGACTGCCGCTGCTCCACCCGGACGCGGCCACTCTGGCCGCCGCCGGGGCGATCCTCACGGCGGTGGCCTGCGGAACGGCGAGCGCGCTGCGTCCCGCCGCCCCCGCCCTCCCGTCCCGACCCTCCAACGGCAAGGAGCCCGTGGCATGACCGGCGCACTCTTCGAGATCACGTTCTATCTGGCCGCTCCGTTCTGGCTGTTGATGATCTTCGCTCCCACCTGGTCCGGCACCGCCCGTCTGGTCGCCTCACCCCTGACCGTGCTGCCCCTCCTCGCCGTCTACACCGTCCTGGCCGTCCCGGTGTTCCCGGAGCTCTGGACGGCCGTGAGCAGCCCGGACATCGACGCCTTCCGTGAGCTGACGGCGCTGCCCGGCGGGGCGGGGGCCGTCTGGGCGCAGGTGATCGCCTGGGATCTCCTGCTCGGGCAGTGGATGTACCTCCAGAGCCGGAAGCTGGGGCTCTCGCCCCTGCTGATGGGGCCGCTGCTGGTCCTGTCGATCCTGCTGTCGCCGTTCGGACTGCTGATCTTCCTCGCCGTCCGCGCCGTCCGCCGACGGGAGCGGGAGCGGGAGCCGGGGCGGGTGCGGAAGCCGGAGCCGCAGCTGGAACCGGAGCAGAGGCGCAAGACGCGCGCGGGCTGAGTCGCGTCCTCCCGGGGCCGGATCTGGAAAGATCGCCCGCACCGACCAATCCGCACGGCCGTCCGCTCCGAATCATGCCCGGAACCGACGATCGTCCCGGGAGGAAACCCGCGTGAAGGAAGCCGTACACATCAGTGGGGTGCCCTCGCCCGGTCCCGATCTCCAGGAGCTTCTGGTGCGGGTCGCGCGGGGCGACCAGGAAGCCTTCGCGTCGGTGTACGACGCGGTGAGCGGACCCGTACTGGGTCTGGTGCGCCGGGTGCTCCGCGACCCGGCCCAGTCGGAGGAGGTGGCGCAGGAGGTCCTGGTGGAGGTGTGGCGCACCGCGCCCCGTTTCCAGGCGTCCCGGGGCAGCGCGATGAACTGGGTGCTGACCCTGGCCCACCACCGGGCCGTCGACCGGGTCCGCTCGGCCGAGGCCGCCGCCGCCCGGGAACACAAGGCGGCACTGCTGGACCGGACGCCCGCCTTCGACGAGGTGTCCGAACAGGTCGAGAGCCGGCTGGAGAGAGAGCAGGTACGGCGCTGCATGCGCACCCTGTCCGAGCTCCAGCGGGAGTCGGTGACCCTGGCCTACTACCGGGGGCTGACCTACCGTGAGGTCTCCGAACTGCTCTCCGTGCCGTTGGGCACCATCAAGACACGGCTCCGCGACGGCCTCATCCGGCTGCGCGACTGCCTGGGGGTGAGCGCATGAGTACGGCCGAACTGCACACGCTGACCGGGGCCTACGCCCTGCACGCGCTGCCGGATTCCGAACGGCACGCGTTCGAGCGGCACCTGGAGGACTGCGCGGCCTGCGCCCAGGAGGTGCGGGAGCTGTCGGCGACCGCCGCCCGGCTCGGCCTCGCCGTCGCCGACACCCCTCCGCCGGAACTGCGCGACCGGGTGCTGCGGGAGATCTCGACCGTACGCCAGGAGACGCCGGCGCCCGGCAGGCGTGAGCGCACCGGCGGGGGCGCACGCACCGGCCGCCGGTACGCCTACGCGCTCGCCGCCTGCCTCGCCGCCGCTGCCGCCTTCGGCGGGGTCGCCGTCTGGCAGAACCAGGTGGCGCGGGACGCGCGGCAGGAGGCGAATCAGGCCCAGCGGCAGAACGAGCGGCTGGCCCGGGTGCTCTCCGCGCCCGACGCGAAGACCGCCTCGGGCGAGCTGACCGGCGGCGCCCGCGGCACCGTCGTCGTCTCGCAGAGCCAGAACCGTGCGGTGTTCCTGGCCTCGGGCATGGAACGGCCGCCGGGCGGCAAGGTCTACCAGCTCTGGTTCAACGACGAGGGCACGATGCGCCCGGCCGGTCTGATGGACCCGTCGGCGAGCGATGACGCGGTCCTGCTGGACGGTCCGGTGGACGAGGCGTCCGGGATGGGCATCACGGTCGAGCCCGCCGGAGGTTCCGCGGAACCGACCTCGTCGCCGGTGGCGCTGATGGACTTCCCGACCGCCTGACCCCACCCACGAGTTACGCGAGGAGCGCCCGTTCCATGAGTGTCGCGGTGGTGCTGTTCACCTCCGATCTACGTCTGCACGACAACCCGGTGCTGCACGGCGCCCTGCGGGACGCGGACGAGGTCGTCCCGTTGTTCGTCCGGGACGAAGGCGTCCACCGGGCCGGGTTCGACGCGCCCAACCGGCTGGCGTTCCTCGCCGACTGCCTGGCCGGCCTGGACGCCGGGCTCCGGCGCCGGGGCGGCCGGCTGGTCGTCCGCCGGGGCGAGGTGGCCGCCGAGGTGGGGCGGGTGGCCGAGGAGACCGGGGCGGCCTCCGTGCACGTGGCCGCCGGAGTCAGCCGGTACGCGGCGCTGCGCGAGGAGCGGATCCGGGAGGCCCTGGCGGGCGCCGGCCGCGAACTGCGCGTCCATGACGCGGTGGTCACCGCGCTCGCCCCGGGCCGGGTGGTCCCGGCGGGCGGCAAGGACCACTTCGCGGTGTTCACCCCGTACTTCCGCCGTTGGGAGGCGGAGGGAGTACGGGGCACACTGGCCGCTCCCCGTTCGGTCCGGGTGCCGGACGGTGTGGCGAGCGACCCGCTTCCGGACCGGGACGCCGTCGGGGACCTCTCCCCCGGCCTCGCCCGGGGCGGCGAGGAGGCGGGCCGCGGACTGATGACGTCCTGGCTGAACGGGCCGATGGCCGACTACGAGGACGCCCACGACGACCTGGCCGGGGACGCGACGTCCCGGCTCTCGCCCCATCTGCACTTCGGTACGGTCTCCGCCGCCGAACTGGTGCACCGTGCCCGGAAGAAGGGCGGTCCGGGCGGCGAGGCGTTCGTGCGGCAGCTCGCCTGGCGCGACTTCCACCACCAGGTCCTCGCGGCCCGCCCCGACGCCTCCTGGGCCGACTACCGGCCGCGCCGGGACCGCTGGCGCTCCGACGAGGACGAGACCGACGCCTGGAGAACCGGGCGGACGGGCTATCCGATGGTGGACGCGGCGATGCGGCAGCTCGCTCACGAGGGCTGGATGCACAACCGGGGCCGGATGCTGGCCGCGAGCTTCCTCACCAAGACGCTGTACGTGGACTGGCGGGTGGGCGCCCGCCACTTCCTGGACCTGCTGGTCGACGGCGACCTGGCGAACAATCAGCTGAACTGGCAGTGGGTGGCGGGCACCGGCACGGACACCCGGCCCAACCGGGTGCTCAATCCGGTGGTCCAGGGCAAGCGCTTCGATCCGCGGGGCGACTACGTACGGCGCTGGGTGCCCGAACTGGCGGAGCTGGAGGGGGCCGCCGTCCACGAGCCCTGGAAGCTGAAGGGCCTGGACCGGGCGGGCCTGGACTACCCGGAGCCGGTGGTCGACCTGGCCGAGGCACGGTCCCGCTTCGAACGCGCCCGCGGCCTGGACTGACCGGACGACTGCCGAAAGGGGCCGGCCCCGGGCACCCGCGCCCCGGAGCCCCTCCCGTCCCCGGACCGTACGACGGTCACGGCGCCCGGGGCCGGCCCCTTTCGGTTGTCCGGCCGGGGCGTCAGGTCCGGCGCGGCGGCCGGGGGAAGAAGCCGCTGGTCCGCGCCGCGTACGCGGCGAACCCGGGCCGGTCGGCCATATGACGCTCCAGCAGGGCTGCGCCGCTGCCCCGCGTCAGCAGGTAGCTCATCACCAGCGGGGCGACGACGGTGGCGGCAGCGGCGGCGGGAGCCTGGCAGACGAAGAGGAAGAGACCCCACCAGACACAGAAGTCGCCGAAGTAGTTCGGATGGCGGGTCCAGGACCACAGTCCCCGGTCCATGATCTTCCCCTGGCCGGCGGGGTCGGCCTTGAACCGGGCGAGCTGAGCGTCGCCGATCGCCTCGAAGGCCAGGCCCACCGCCCACAGGAGCACCCCCGCCCAGACCCACCGGGCCAACGGCGCGGTGAGGTAGTGGGACGCCTGCACGGGGAGCGAGACGAGCCAGACCAGCGCGCCCTGGAGCAGATACACCTTGCGCAGGGCGTGGAGGTTCGGGTTGCCGGGGGCCTTGGCCAGCATCTTCGCGTAGCGCGGGTCCTCGCCGTGGCCCCGGCCGCGCCGGCCGATGTGGATCGCGAGGCGCAGCCCCCAGATCACGGTCAGCGCGGTCACCAGGAGCCGGCGGCCGTCGTCGCCCGTGCCCGCCGAGAGGCCGTAGGAGACCAGGGCCACGGCGGCGAACGCGAGGCCCCAGGCGATGTCGACGATCCGGTGCACGCCCTTGTTCAGCGCGACGGCGAAGGTGACGAGCATGACGCCGAGGGCGGCGACGGCCGCGCCCGCGAGCCCGCTCGCGAACGCGGCCCAGGCGAATCCGCTCACCGGCCCTCCCGCACGGGCGCGGCCGGTGCGTACCCGTCCTGTCGGACGGTTCCGGAGCCCTCCGGCAGGGCGGACGGACAGGCGGTGGTCACGCGGTCTCCTCGCGGGTCAGCAGCAGTTGCTGCACATCGAGATAGCCGGAGCGGAAGCCCGCTTCGGAGTAGGCCAGGTAGAAGGTCCACATCCGGCGGAAGACGGCGTCGAAGCCGAGGGCCTCGACCTCGGCCGCCCGCTCGGTGAACCGCTCCCGCCACAGCCGGAGGGTCTCGGCGTAGTGGGCGCCGAAGCGGACGCGCTCGGTCGTGCGCAGGCGGGTGTGCGCGGCGGTGACCCGCTCCACCGCCTCGGTGGAGGGCAGCAGTCCGCCGGGGAAGATGTACTTCTGTATCCAGGTGTACGTGGAGCGGCTGGCGCGCAGCCGGTCGTCGGGCATGGTGATGACCTGGAGGGCGATCCGGCCGCCGGGGGCGAGCAGACGGTCCAGGGTCTGGAAGTAGACGGGCCAGAACTCCTCGCCCACGGCCTCGACCATCTCGACGCTGACGATGGCGTCGTAGTCTCCGGTGACGTGGCGGTAGTCGCTCAGGCGTACCTCGACACGGTCCGCGAGACCGGCCTCACGGACCCGGGCGCGGGCCAGTTCGCGCTGTTCGGCGGAGAGGGTGACGGTGACGACCCGGGCGCCGCGGGCGGCCGCGCGGATGGCCAGCTCCCCCCAGCCGGTGCCGATCTCCAGGAGGCGGGTGCCCCGGCCGACCCCGGCGGCGTCCAGCAGCCGGTCGATCTTGCGGTGCTGGGCGGCGGGCAGCAGGTCGTGCTCGGCCGGGAAGCCGCGGAAGACGGCGGAGGAGTAGGAGAGCGTCGTGTCGAGGAAGAGGGCGAAGAGGTCGTTGGACAGGTCGTAGTGGTGGCTGATGTTGTCCCGGGAGCCTTCGGGGGTGTTCAGCTGGGCGGCGGGCCTGCGCGGCGCCCAGATGCCGCGCAGGCGTTGCAGCGGCCGGGGGACGAGGCCGGCCGCGTGGTCGGCCAGCACGGTCAGTACGCCGACCAGGTCGGGTGTGTCCCATTCGCCGGCCATGTAGGACTCTCCGAAGCCGATGAGTCCGCTCGCGCCGATCCGGCGGAAGAAGGCTCCGGGGTCCCGGATGTCCATGAGGGGGCCGCCGAGGCCGATGTCCTCGGCGCCCGTGAGCCGGACGCGCAACGGAAGCCGGGCGAGAGCGTGGCGGACGATGTGTTCGGCGACGGCGGTCCGGGCGCGGGAGAGCCGGGGCGGGGCGACGATGCCGGTCCGGCGTTCCGGGTGGGCCCCGGGGGTGTGTGCCGCCGGCGCGGAGGGGGGCGCGGTCACTGCATGCCTTCCTGTGGGCGATGAGGGGGGCGGGGCCGCACGGGCAGCCCGCGCAGGAGGAGCCGGATGCCGTGCAGGCGGATCGCGGCGGAGACGAGGACGGTGGACAGAGGGTGGCGCAGCGCGAGGCGCACCAGCTCCCGGGGGGTGGCGGGGCGGCGGACTCCCCGTACGGTCGCGGTGAAGGGGCGGGATCCGCCGCGCTCCAGCCGGATGCTCAGGTCGAGCCGGACCCCGGGTTCGGGCAGCCTCATCCGGTAGCCGCCGTCCACGGGGAAGAACGGCGAGACGTAGAACTCCTTGTCCGTCGCGGCCCGGTCGCTCCCGTCGGGGTACAGGAGGTAGCCGTGCCGTTCGCCGTACGTGTTGTGCACCTCGGCGACGACGCAGAGGGGGGTGCCGTCGGCACGGCGGCACCAGTAGACGGTGATCGGGTTGAAGACGTGGCCGAACACCCGGGCCTGGGTGAGCATGGTGACGGTGCCGTCGCCGAGTTCGACGTCCCGGGACCGCAGGAAGCGCTCCAGGCCCGCCCGGACGGTGGGGGCGGTGCCGCCGAAGTGGTCGCGGGCCTCGAACCGGGCCAGCGGGCGCAGGAGGCGCGGCAGCCGGGGCGGCCGGTCGGGGTCGATCAGCCACAGATACGTACGGTGCCGGAAGGCGTACGTCCCCGGCCGGGTCCGTACGTGCGTGATGGCGCACGGGTAGAGGGCGCTCACCAGGTCACTCCGAGTGCGGCCGCGGCCTGGACCCCCGAGCGGCAGCCGTCCTCGTGGAACCCCCAGCCGTGGTAGGCCCCCGCGTAGGCGGTGACGGGACCGGACAGCGCGGGCAGCCGGGACTGCGCGGCGACGGACTCCGGGGTGTGGACGGGGTGCTCGTAGACCATGCGGGCGCGGACGGTGTCCGGGGCGATCCGGTCGGCGCCGTTCAGCGTGACCACGAAGGTGTCCGGGGCGTCGAGCCGCTGGAGCCGGTTCATGTCGTAGCTGACGGTGACCCGGTCGGCGTCGGCGGCGCAGGAGGGCATCAGGTAGTTCCAGGAGGCCCTGGCGCCCCGGGCGCGCGGCAGCAGAGCGGTGTCCGTGTGCAGCAGGGTCGGGTTGCGGGAGTACCGGAACGCCCCGAGTGTGCCGCGCTCGGCGTCGGTCGGGTCGGCGAGCAGCCGCAGCGCCTGATCGGGGTGGACCGCGATGACGACGGAGTCGTACGGGGTGGTCGTGCCGTCCTCGGTGGTGATCTCGACACCGTCCGGGTGGCGGGCGACGGCCCGGACCGGGGTCGCGGTGCGCACGGCGTCGAGCCGCTTGACGACCCGTTCGACGTAGGCGCTCGACCCGCCGGTGACGGTGCGCCAGACGGGGGAGCCGCCGACGGCGAGCATGCCGTGGTGCGCGAGGAACCGGAAGAGGTGGCGGGCCGGGTAGCGCAGGGCGGTGACCGGGTCGCAGGACCAGACGGCGGAGACCATGGGAGTCAGGAAGTGGGCGTGGAAGTACGGCGAGAAGCGTTTGCGCCGGGCGAACTCCCCCAGAGACATGTCGCTCCCGGTGCCCTCGGGCAGCGCCAGCAGGGCCCGGGCCGCGCGGTGGAAGCGCGGTACCTCGGCGAGCATCCGCAGATAGGGGCCGCGCACGGCGGAGCCGGGCTGCGCGAAGAGCCCGGCCGGGCCGCGCGCCCCCGCGTACTCGAGGCCGCACCCCTCGCACCGCACCGACATGCTCATCTCGGACTCCTGGGTGGCGACGCCCAGTTCGCCGAAGAGCCGCAGCAGGTGGGGGTAGGTCCGCCGGTTGTGCACGATGAACCCGGAGTCGACGCGGTGCACACGGCCGTCGGACGCGGCCAGATCGTGTGTGTGGGCGTGGCCTCCGACGCGGTCCTCGGCCTCGTACAGCGTCACCTCGTGAGCGTCGCGGAGAACGTGGGCGGCGGTCAGTCCCGCCACTCCGGCCCCCACCACGGCCGTCCGTTGCCGTTCCGCTGCCATTCCGGCTCCCTCCGGTCCTCCGCACAGGTCGGAGCGCTGCTGGAGTGCTCCTCACCCTCTCTTCGTGGCCGGTGCCCGGAGGGATTGGTCGGTCATCCCTTTCGTGGCCGGAGCGGAGGGGGCTGACCGGCCTGGAGGCTTCCCCGAACGGGTGAAGGAGAGGACGGGACCAATCCGCCGGCCGGCCGGCGCCGAACCCCCGGTGTGAGAACAGAACGGAACAACGCGCGGACGGACGGAGCACCACTGCTCCGGCGGCCCCGCCCGGCGGGTGCCGTGGTCACCGCGTCCGGCGGCCCGGCCGCCGGACGCCCGGTGCGCCGTCGTCGCTCCGCCCCGGTACGCCGTACGGATTCGGCCGGCGCCGAAGCCCGGGGTGTCCGGTGCGGGGCGGCGCACTGCCCGTCGGGGGCTCCGGTCCGCGGTGCGGCCGGGGAGCCGTCCGGGCGCCCCGCCCCCGCCGACGGCGGCCCCGCTTCTCTCGCCCTCGCACTCCGCTCTTCGCACCACCCCTTCGATTCAGGAGAAACGCCATGAACACGCTCCTCTTCCGCCGCGCGGCCCTCACCGTGTCCGCGGCGGCCGTGCTGCCGCTGACACTGACCGCCTGCTCGTCGGACGACTCCTCCAAGGACGCGGCGGCGGGCTCGACACCCAGCGCCTCCGCGCCGGCGAGCCCTTCGGCCGATGGCTCGACGACCATGGACGAGCCGTTCGGTCCGGCCTGTTCGTCGGTGCCGGAGGAAGGCGCGGGCTCGTTCGGCGGCATGGCGAAGGACCCGGTCGCCACGGCCGCCTCGAACAACGAGGCCCTGTCGACGCTGGTGGCCGCCGTGAAGCAGGCCGGCCTGGTCGACACGCTCAACAACGCCGAGAACATCACGGTGTTCGCCCCGACCAATGACGCCTTCGCGAAGATCCCGAAGGCCGACCTGGACGCGCTGCTCGCGAACAAGGCCGAGCTGACGAAGGTCCTCACCTACCACGTGGTGGGCGAGAAGCTGACGCCGCGGCAGCTGGAGAAGGGCTCCTTCGACACGCTGGCGAAGAGCGAGCTGACGACGGCCGGCTCGGGCGTCGAGTACACCGTGAACGACGCCTCGAAGGTCGTCTGCGGCAACGTCCCGACCGCCAACGCGACGGTCTACATCGTCGACACGGTCCTGATGCCGCCGAAGTAGCCCTCGGCGGCCCCCTCGGACGAGGGGCGGGGAGCCCCGGTCTGCCGCGGCTCCCCGCCCCTCGTCCGCGTGCGGAGAATCCCTCCCGACAATCTCGCCCGAAATCTACACATAAGCGACAGATAAGAGCACTATGGGAACAAGGGTGCTTGCCGCATCCCTCCGCACGGCCGCAAGGCCCGCAGCAACGAAGGAGACGACATCTCATGAGCAACGTCTCACACGCGAGGAGTGACATATCGGGCCACCCCGATGCCTCCGAAATGCGTGCGCGGCACGACCGCGTGATGAGCGGTCGCGATGTGGCGCTGGTGGACGCGCCGGTGTTCCTCGTCGGC
The DNA here is from genome assembly GCF_044756785.1 of Streptomyces sp. NPDC091649. Lineage (NCBI taxonomy): Bacteria > Bacillati > Actinomycetota > Actinomycetes > Kitasatosporales > Streptomycetaceae > Streptomyces > Streptomyces sp. NPDC091649. The sequence goes on from NZ_JBIVTR010000007.1 coordinate 268,805, forward strand.
CTCTACTGCGCCGTTTCCCCGTGGGTGCTCCACTTCACGGCCAGCCAGCCGGCCCTGGTGACGCACAACCTGGTGCTGGGCATCGCCATCGCGGTATTGGCCCTCGGCTTCACCGTGGTACCCGAGCGGATGTCCGGCATGAGCTGGGCGATCTGCGCGATCGGCGCCTGGATCATCGTGTCGACCTGGGTAGTGGGCAACAGTCCGGACACGGGAATCGTGATCAACAACATCATCGTCGGCGGCCTCGCCGTCCTGCTGGGCATGGCCTGCGCGGGAGTGGCGGCCAAGAGCCGCAGCACCTGACCACGACGCCGCCCCCGCGACCGACAGCCCCGCTCCTGGGCCGCCGCGGTCTTCTGGACCCCCGCGGTCTTCGAGGAGCGGGGCTGCCACGCCTCCGGCCCGGTCACCCGACCGAGCTGTAGGCCACAACCCCCCGCAGTACCGCGTCCACCGCCTTGCGCGCGTTCTTCGCCACGCCGGAGGCGCCCGGACCCGCGTCCCGGGGAGCCGCCGCGGCGACCTGCCCGAGGACGTCGATGACCTGCTTGCACCACCGTACGAAGTCCCCCGCCGGCATCTCCGCCTCGCGCAGCACCTCGTCCAGCGTCCGGCCGGAGGCCCACGTGTACACCGCCCAGGCGAAGCCGAGATCGGGCTCGCGCTGGCCGACCCCCTCCGCCTGGTTGATCTTGAAGTCCTCCTCCAGGGCGTCCAGCCGCCCCCAGATCCGCACCATCTCGCCCATGGCGAGCTTGGCCGGCCCGGACGGCAGCTTGGGCGCGACCGCGTCATCGGCCTGCCGCGCCTCGTACACCAGCGCCGAGACGCACGCGGCGAGTTCGGCGGGGTTGAGCCCCTCCCACACGCCCTCCCGCAGGCACTCACTGGCGAGCAAGTCCAGCTCCCCGTACAGCCGGGCCAGCCGCCGGCCGTTCGCGGTGACCTCGTTGCCCCGGAGGTAGTCCAGCTCGGTGAGGAGCGCCACGATCCGGTCGAAGGTCCGGGCGATCGTGTTCGTCCGCCCCTCGATCCGCTTCTCCAGCTGCCGGGTGTCCCGCTGCAACCGGTGGTAGCGCTCGGCCCACCGCGCGTGGTCCTCCCGCTCGTCGCACCCGTGGCAGGGGTGGGCACGCAGCTCGGCCCGCAGCCGGTTGATCTCGCGGTCGTCGGCGGCCGGCGCCCGCCCCTTGCGGTGCCGGTCGGGGGCGACGTGCCCGGCCTTGGTCCGCAGCGCGGAGGCCAGGTCGCGCCGGGACTGCGGCGAACGCGGGTTGAACGACTTCGGGACCCGCATCCGGTCCAGCGCCTCCACCGGCACCGGGAAGTCCATCGAGGCCAGCCGCTTGACCTGCCGCTCGGCGGTCAGCACCAGCGGACGCGGCCCGTCATGGTGGTCGAACCCTCGGTGGCCGTTGGCCCGCCCGGCGGGCAGACCCGGATCGAGCACCAGGGCGAGCCCGGCGAATTTCCCCGTCGGCACATGGATGACGTCCCCCGGCCGCAGCTTCTCCAGCGAGGCGGCGGCCGCCGCACGCCGCTGCGCCGCCCCCTGCTTGGCCAGCTCCGTCTCGCGGTCCTTGAGGTCGCGCCGCAGGCGCGCGTACTCCTCGAAGTCGCCGAGGTGGCAGGTCATGCCCTCCTTGTAGCCCTCCAGACCCTCCTCGTTGCGCTGGACCTGCCGGGAGATCCCGACGACGGACTTGTCCGCCTGGAACTGGGCGAAGGAGGTCTCCAGCAGTTCGCGCGAACGGTGCCGCCCGAACTGCTGCACCAGGTTGACCGCCATGTTGTACGAAGGGCGGAAGCTGGACCGCAGCGGGTACGTGCGCGTCCCCGCGAGCCCGGCGAGCGCCGTCGGGTCCATGCCGCGCTGCCACAGGACCACCGCATGGCCCTCGACGTCGATGCCCCGGCGTCCGGCCCGGCCGGTGAGCTGGGTGTACTCGCCGGGGGTGATGTCGGCGTGCTGCTCGCCGTTCCACTTGACGAGCTTCTCCAGCACCACGGAGCGAGCCGGCATGTTGATCCCGAGCGCCAGCGTCTCGGTGGCGAAGACGGCCTTCACCAGGCCCCGCACGAACAGCTCCTCGACGACCTCCTTGAAGGTCGGCAGCATGCCCGCGTGGTGCGCGGCGATACCGCGCTCCAGACCTTCGAGCCATTCGTAGTAACCGAGGACGTTCAGGTCCTCGCCGGGGATGGAGGCGGTGCGCTCCTCGACGATCTCGCGGACCAGCCGGCGCTTGTCCTCGTCGTTGAGCCGGAGACCGGCGTACAGGCACTGCTGGACGGCGGCCTCGCAGCCGGCCCGGCTGAAGATGAAGGTGATGGCGGGCAGCAGGCCCTCGTTGTCCAGCCGCTCGATGACCTCGGGCCTGCCCGGGGTCCAGATCCGGCCGCGCTGGCGCCTCTCGCGCTCGCGGTCGGCCTCGCGCACCATCTTGCCCCGGCGGCGGTCGCGCGGGTTGTACCCCTGCTGGTTCTCCTGCCGGGCGAGCCGGACCAGGTCGGGATTGACCTCGCGGCGCCCGACGCCCCGGCCGCCGTGGTCGGTGGCCTCCTCGAAGAGGTCGTACATCTTGCGGCCGGCCATCACGTGCTGCCACAGCGGCACCGGGCGGTGCTCGGAGACGATCACCTCGGTGTCGCCGCGCACGGTGTCCAGCCAGTCGCCGAACTCTTCCGCGTTGGAGACGGTCGCCGACAGGGAGACCAGCGTCACCGACTCCGGGAGGTGGATGATCACTTCCTCCCACACCGCGCCCCGGAAGCGGTCGGAGAGGTAGTGCACCTCGTCCATGACCACATAGCCGAGGCCGGACAGCGACTGGGAGCCCGCGTACAGCATGTTCCGCAGGACCTCGGTGGTCATCACGACCACCGGCGCCTCGGAGTTGACGCTGTTGTCGCCGGTCAGCAGGCCGACCTTGTCCGCGCCGTACCGTTTGACCAGGTCGGCGTACTTCTGGTTGGAGAGCGCCTTGATCGGCGTCGTGTAGAAACACTTGCGGCCCTGCTCCAGGGCCAGATGCACGGCGAACTCGCCGACGATCGTCTTGCCCGACCCGGTGGGGGCGGCGACCAGCACCCCCTTGCCCGCCTCCAGGGCCCGGCATGCCTCGATCTGGAACGGGTCCAGCCCGAACTCGTACATCTCGCGGAAGGGCCCGAAGGCCGTCGCCATCTCGGCCGCACGGACCTGAGAAGCCTGGTATCGCTCAGCTGGTGAGAGGTCCTCTGTCATCTTGCTCACGAGCCTACCCGTCACCTCTGACACTCAGCGCGATCTTTAAATGCCCTTGGCCATCCCCCGGCCGGCGCCCCCTCAGCACCCGGTGAGCACCCGCACAGCACCCGGTACGCAGGTGGCCGTGAGCGGCAGAGCGCCCAGGGGCTCGCCGTCCGCGTACGCCGTGACCCCGGCCGCCGCCAGCTCGATCGAGGAGACACGGTGCACGGTGACGGCGGGGTGGCCCAGGTGCGTGCCCCGGTAGACCTTCGGGAAGACCCTGAGGAGTGTGGTGCGGCTGCACTTCCCCACCACGGTCACGTCGAAGAGTCCGTCGTCCATCTCCGCGCCGGCGCAGATCCGCATACCCCCGCCGTAAGTGGTTCCGTTGCCCACCGCGATGAGCGTGGCCTCGACCTCGCGGGCCTCTCCCCCGTCGAGCCGGAGCCGGTACGGGATCGGCCCGAAGGCCGCCAGTTCGGCGAGGATCGCGAGGTCGTACCTGAACCGTCCGCCGACGAAGCGCATCCGGTTGCCCCGGTCGTTGACCCGGGAGTCGAACCCGGAGGCGAGGACGGAGCCGAACCACCGGCCCCCGGCCCGCCCGAGGTCGATGTCGCGGTGGCCGTCCCCCTTGAGCGCCCGCGCGGCCAGCCGTCCGGCGGCGGCCGGGTCGCGGATCGGCAGGCCCAGCGCACGGGCGAAGTCGTTGCCGGTGCCGACGGCGACGACGCCGAGCGGGGTGGCGGTCCCCGCGACGGCCTGGAGGGCGAGGGACGTCAGCCCGTCGCCGCCCACGGCTATCAGCGCCCCGGTCCCCGCCGCGACGGCCTCGTGCGCGCGGCGCAGCGCGTCGTCGGCGTCCTCACCGAGCACGGTACGAACGGAGAATCCGGCGTCCCGCAACGCGGAAGCGGCCGGCCGCGCGGCGTGCGCGCCCCGGCCGCGTCCTGCGGTGGGATTGACGAAAAGGGTGATCTCGCTGGTCACCCGCCGGACCCTACAAGGTCAGGTGACGTCGTCGTAACCGTTCAGCCGGTGCGAACCGGAGCCGTCCGCCTCGCCGCTCGCCTGCCCCGGAAGCGTGGGGCGGGAGCCGGAGACGTGCTCCACAGCACCGACGGGCTCGGGCGTCAGATCGAGATCGGATGCCTCGTCGTCGGCGAGCGCGGCGTCGGGGTTGTTGCGGTTGCGGCGCTTGTCGTTCAGCAGGGAGAAGCCGACGGCGATGAAGTAGAGGACAGCCAGCGGGCCGGCGAGGAGCAGCATGGAGATGGGCTCACCACCGGGGGTGGCGATCGCCGCGAACCCCGTGAGGCCGACGATCATGCCGCGCCACCAGCGCAGCATCCGGGTGCCGGAGAGAACGCCAGTCATATTGAGGGCGATGAGCAGCAGCGGCAGTTCGAAGGCCAGACCGAAAACGATCACCATGCGGGTGATCAGGTCGAGGAAGTCATCGAGCGGCAGCAGGTTCTTCACGTTGTCGGGCGTGAAGCCGAGCATGATCTCGGCGGTCTGCGGAAGGATCGTGTACGCGAGGTAGGCGCCGCCGACGAACAGCGGGACCCCCGCGGCGACGAACGCGAGTGAGTAGTGCTTCTCCTGCTTGTGCAGTCCCGGGGCGACGAAGGCCCACAACTGGTACAGCCACACCGGTGTGGCGATCAACACGCCCGCCATCAAGGAGACCTTCAACGCGATGGTGAAGGGGGACAGCAGTCCGTTGGTGGTCATCTCCGCGCACGGACGGCCGTTGACCATCGTGACCGCGCCATTCTTGCAGCCGACCGAATCGAGGATCGGCTTCATCAGGAACTCGAAGATCTCCTTCTGGAAGAACGCCGAAATGATCACCGCGACGACGATCGCCAGCACGGCCTTCAACAGCCGGTTACGCAGCTCACGCAGGTGATCGAGGAGAGGCATCCGCCCCTCGTCGTCCTTCTCCTGCTTGCGGGCAGACTTGAGCAACCCACTTCCCTCGTCTCGTGCGGCGGCTGTCGGCGAAGCGCGTCAGCTCTGGGTGGTGGGCTTGGCCTCGCTGACCGGGCGGGAGCTGGTGACGTCTCCCGGAGCGGCCTGGATGGTGCGCGCGGTGGTGGACTGCGGGGGCGTCGTGTCCTCGACGGTCTCCGTCGTGGGCGTCGCGGTCGCGCTGTCGTCCTTCTTCATCGCCTTGGCCTCGCTCTTGAGGATACGGGCCGACTTGCCGAGCGAGCGCGCCATGTCGGGGAGCTTCTTGGCACCGAAGAGCAGCAGGATGACAGCGATGATCAGAACGATCTCGAGGGGCTTCAGATTGCCGATCATGTGCGACTTCCTTCTCACTGAGGCGGCTGGAGGGTGGGCTCGCTACCCGTTCGACCGGGCATACGTCCGATCGTTGCCCTTGGCAGCGATCGTAACCCGCAGGGGTAAACGCGAGGCAATGCCCGTGCGTACTCCGGCTTGCGACCCGCACCTGCCTGCCTGGGCCGACCCCTGCAGACTACCCCCCGGCCCCGGGGAGCATCAGGCCCCCGGGCCCGTTATCGCAGGCCGTCGCCGGTGGCCGCGAGGCGGGTGGCCGCCCGTTCCAGGTCCTCCGACGCCCGGTTGATCCGCTCGGTGGTGACCGTGACCTGCCGGCCGAGACGCCGGGCCTCGACGAAGACCTTGACACCGAGCACACCGAGCACGGCGATGCCCAGGAAGCCGAGGGCGATGGCGAGCATGGGCCAGAACATACGGCGGTGCCTCTTCTCCACGGGAACTGCGGGGCCCTGGCGGTCAGGGCGCTGTGGTCGGGGCGCTACAGGGCGGTGTGCAGGCGCAGTGTCCGTACGCCGCCGCCGGTGAGCAGTTCGATGATGCGCTCCCCGGCCGGCTTGCGGACCGAGGCGCCGCACTCGGGGCAGGTGAAGGTGTAGAAGGTGGTGCGGCGGGTGGCGCCGATGGCCAGGCGCAGGGCCCCCGCGGACAGTTCGAAGCGCCCCCGGCAGTCGGGGCAGGCGGCCCGGAAGCGTACGGCGGCGGGCACCGCCACGGGGACGGGTCCGGCGCCCGGGTGGGGCGGTGGGCGGCTTCCGGTGGCGGCGGCCGGAAACAGGGACGTCCGGTTCATCGTTGTCTCCCCTCCCCGGGGCTCAGACCGCTTCCTCGTAAGCGGCGAGCGCCTCACGGGCGGCCTCGCGCGCGCTGTCCGCGAGCTCCGGCGGAGTGACGATGCGGCCGTCTCCGCCGAGGCGCAGGGCGAGCCGGCGCAGCGACGCCGGATCAGGGGTGCGCAGGGTGATCCGCAGGCCGCCGTCGGGGAGTTCCTCGGCGGAGTCGTGCGGGTAGTACTCGGCGACCCAGCGGCCGCCGGTGCCGACCTCGATCACGACCTCCGGGTCCTCGGCCGCGGGCTGGACCAGCCCCGCGGACAGGTCGCGCAGTTCCAGCTCGGGCGGGGCCGCGGGTGCGTCGAGGAGGCGGATCTCGGCGACCCGGTCCAGCCGGAAGGTCCGGCGGGCCTCGGAGAGCCGGCACCAGCCCTCCATATAGGTGTGGCCGACGGCGAAGAGCCGGATCGGGTCGACCTCTCGCTCGGTGAGTTCGTCGCGGGCGGGCGAGTAGTAGCGCAGCCAGAGCCGGCGGCGCTCGGAGATGGCCCGGTCGACGTCGGCGAAGACGCCGCCCTCCGCCTCGAAGGTCACCGAGAGCCGGGAGCTGGCCGCCCCGGACTCGCCGGCGGCCGTCTCCAGTTTGGCGGTCGCGCGGACGAGGGCGAGCCGGTCGCTCTCCCGCAGGCCGGGGAGGGTGGCGACGGCGCGGGCGGCGACGAGCAGCGCGGTCGCCTCGTCGGCCGCGAGCCGGAGCGGCTCGGCGACGTCGTCCGGGTTGTGCCACCAGATCCGGTCGCCGTCGGTGTCGATGTCGAGGAGATCGCCGCCGCGGAAGCTGGTGCCGCACATGGGCAGGACGTCGAGATCCGAGATCAGCTCGTCCTCGGTGATGCCGAAGGCCCGCGCCACGTCCTGGACGTGGGCGCCGGGGCGCTCGCGCAGATACGTCACCAGGGACAGCATCCGGCGGGTCTGGTCGATCGCGTTCGTGGCCATCGTTTCCCTGCCCCTAGTCCTTGGCCACGGCGCGGAGCCGGTCCACCACATCGGCCCGCAGATCGGCGGGTTCCTCCACGACGACGTCCGGTCCGAACTCGACGAGCCAGGCGTCCAGGCCGTGTCCGTACGGGATCTCCAGCTCGTCCCAGCCGTCGCCGCGTTCCCTCACGGCTATCGCCCGCGACCGCAGCGGGTAGCCGGCTCCGGCGCGAAGCCTGATCCGGGCGGTACGGGTCGCGGTCTCGCCGGCCCAGCTCTCGACGGTCTCACGGACGGTGACCACGTCGGGCACCCCGGCGCTGAAGGCCCCGGCGCGGGACCGGACCCGGCCGGTGATGCGGGAGAGCCGGAAGACGCGCTCGGCGCCCCGCTCGCGGTCCCAGCCGGCGAGGTACCAGTGGCCGCGCCAGCATTCGAGGGTCCAGGGTTCGACCTGGCGCTGCTCGGGGCGGGCGGAGTTGGCCTTGCGGTAGTCGAAGGTCACGGGCCGGCGGTCGCGGCAGGCCAGCATGAGGGGCTCGAAGGCGGCCTCGTGGACGGGGATGCGGGGTTCGAGGGCGCTGTGGACCTCGTAGGCGTCCTCGGCCTCGGGCATTCCGGCGGCCCGCAGCTTCTGGAGGGCGCCGCTGGCGGCTCCGGCGAGGCGGGCCTGCTGCCAGACCTTGGCGGCGAGGCCGAGGGCGGCGGCCTCCTCGGCGTCCAGGGTGATGGGGGGCAGCCGGTTGCTGTCGCGGCGGGCCAGGTAGCCGGTGTCGCCGTCGAGGTTCTCGACGGTCTCGATGACGAGGCCGAGCTCGCGCAGATCGTCCTTGTCGCGCTCGAACATCCGGTTGAAGGAGTCGTCCGATCCCGCTTCGAGGTACGCCTCGATGGAGCCGCGGAGTTCGCGCTTGCTGAGCGGGCGCCGGGTCCCCAGCAGGCACAGTGCGAGGTTCATCAACCGCTCGGCCTTGGCAATCGCCATCGACGCCCTTTCTCTTGTTGCTCTACGACCGTCGACCGTACCGCCCCGGGGTGTGGTGACCAAAGCCGGGCCGCTGACCGGCAGGCGCTGGGGGAAGCCGTCGGACGGCGACGAGGGCCCCCGCCGGACGGCGGGGGCCCTCGTTCGCGCAGCGGGAACGGATCAGACCGCGACGAGGTCGCAGACGAAGATCAGCGTCTCGCCCGGGGCGATCTTGCCGCCGCCGGCGCCGCGGTCGCCGTAGGCGAGGTGCGCGGGGATGGTCAGCTGCCGGCGGCCGCCGACCTTCATGCCCTGCACGCCCTTGTCCCAGCCGGAGATGACCTGGCCGGCACCGAGCTGGAACTGCAGCGGGGTGCCGCGGTTCCAGGAGGCGTCGAACTCCTCGCCGGTGGAGAAGGCCACGCCCACGTAGTGGACGGAGACGGTCTGGCCCGCCTGGGCCACCGCGCCGTCGCCCTCCCAGATGTCCTTGATCTCCAGGTCGGCCGGCGGCTCGCCACCCGGGAAGTCGACCTCGGGCTTCTCGATGCTCACTGAACTGCTCCTCTAAATGATGAACTGGGCAACCGGGACAGTCTTACACCTTGGCGAGGACGTCCACGGCGAAGACCAGGGTGGAGTTCTTCGGGATCGTCTGCTGCTCCTGGTCGCCGAACGCCTGGTCCGGCGGGATGACGAGCAGCACCCGGCTGCCGACCTTCTTGTCGACCAGGCCGTTCTTCAGCCCCTTCAGCGTGACCTGGGACAGCGGGAAGGTCTGGGTCTTGCCCGTGCTGTACGTGTTGTCGAACTCCTTGGCGCCCTTCCAGATCATGCCGACGTAGTTCACGACGACGCTGTCGGACTCCTTGACGACCTCGCCGTCGGACTCCAGGACATAGGTGGAGACGAGCTTCTTCGGCGGGTCGCCCTTGGGGATGGTGACCGTCGGGGCCTTGCCGTCGGTCTTCACGCCGACCTTGGGCAGGTCGATGTTGTCCTGGGCGACCTCGGTGCCCTTGGCGGAGGCCGGGATCTGGGTGGCCTTGACGACGTCGACGACGAACACGAGCGTGGCGTTCGGCTTGATGTCCTCCCCCTGGCCCTGCTCGCCGTAGCCGAGCTCCGGCGGGATGACCAGTTCGACGCGACTGCCGACCTTCTGACCGGCCAGGCCCTTGTCCCAGCCCTGGATGACCATGCCGGCGCCGAGGGTCAGGTCGAAGGGCTGCTTGCGGTCGAAGCTGTTGTCGAACGGCTCCGTGGAGTCCCACGCCTGGCCGAGGTAGTTGACCTGGATGGCGTCGCCGTTCTTGAGCGTCGCGCCGTCCCCCTCGCTGATGACCTCGGTCCGCAACTCCTTGGGCGGGTCACCCTCGCCCTTGGAGAGGGTGGGCTTCTCGCCGAACTCGGCGCCTGCGGTGATCGCGGGGACGCCGTTCTTGGACGAGGCGGAGTCGGAGCCCTTGTCGCTGCCGCACGCCACTGCCGACAGCAGCAGGAGGGGGGCGACGAGAAGGCCGGCGGTTCGGCGCACTGGTTCCTCAGATCTCAGGGGGCACGGTGAAACAGTTACGCATCACTCTAAGGGTTGTCCCGCGATTCCCGGCGGGCGCGCGACGACGGCTACGGCGCCGCGCCGCGTTGTCGGAACATCCGCATACGGCCAATGTGCGGACGTCCCTCCGCCTTGCGGCGCACCGCATCCGACGCCGCGCGCCGATCCGCCCGGAATCGCGGGACAGCCCTTGGGCGCTTCGATCCGGTGGGGGGCCGGGCCCCGCGCGGACCGGCCCCGGTGTCCGGGACGGTGCGTCCTGGAGGCCGGGGCCGTCCGTGCGGTGACGTCGGCTCACATGCCGGCGATCAGCTTCTCCACCCGCTCGTCCACCGAGCGGAACGGGTCCTTGCACAGCACCGTGCGCTGCGCCTGGTCGTTGAGCTTGAGGTGGACCCAGTCGACGGTGAAGTCCCTCCGCTGCTCCTGGGCTCTGCGGATGAAGTCGCCCCTCAGCCGCGCCCGGGTGGTCTGCGGGGGCACCGACTTGCCCTCGAAGATCTTCAGGTCGTTGCAGATGCGGGCGGTCTGCCCCTTGCGCTCCAGGAGGTAGAAGAGACCTCGGCGGCGGTGGATGTCGTGGTAGGCGAGGTCTATCTGGGCGACCCGCGGATTCGACATGGTCATGTTGTGCTTGGCCCGGTACCGCTCGATGAGCTTGTACTTCATGACCCAGTCGATCTCGGTGTCGATCCGGTCGAGGTCCTCGGCCTCGACCGCGTCGAGGGTGCGGCCCCACAGCTCCAGGACCTGGTCGACCGTCCCGGTGCGGATGCCCCGGCGCTCGACGAAGTCCACGGCCTTCTCGTAGTACTCCCGCTGGATCTCTATGGCCGATGCCTCCCGGCCGCTGGCCAGGCGCACCTTGCGCTGACCGGTGAGGTCGTGGCTGACCTCGCGGATCGCCCGGATCGGGTTCTCCAGGGTCAGGTCCCGCATCACCGTGCCCGCCTCGATCATGCGGAGCACCAGGTCGGTGGCGCCGACCTTGAGCAGCATGGTCGTCTCGGACATGTTCGAGTCACCGACGATGACGTGGAGGCGGCGGTACCGCTCCGCGTCGGCGTGCGGTTCGTCGCGGGTGTTGATGATCGGCCGGGAGCGGGTGGTCGCGGAGCTGACGCCCTCCCAGATGTGCTCGGCACGCTGGCTGACGCAGTAGACCGCGCCGCGCGGGGTCTGGAGCACCTTGCCCGCACCGCAGATCAGCTGCCTGGTGACGAGGAACGGAATGAGGATGTCCGCGAGCCGGGAGAATTCTCCGTGCCGGGCCACGAGGTAGTTCTCGTGGCAGCCGTAGGAGTTTCCCGCCGAGTCGGTGTTGTTCTTGAAGAGATAGACGTCGCCCGCGATTCCCTCCTCGTGCAGGCGGCGTTCGGCGTCGACGAGCAGGCCCTCCAGAATGCGCTCGCCCGCCTTGTCGTGCGTGACCAGTTCGGTCACGTTGTCGCATTCGGGGGTTGCATATTCCGGATGCGATCCCACGTCGAGGTAGAGGCGGGCGCCGTTCCGCAGAAAGACGTTGCTGCTGCGGCCCCATGACACAACACGGCGGAAGAGGTAGCGCGCCACTTCGTCAGGTGACAGTCGGCGCTGTCCCCTGAACGTGCACGTGACGCCGTACTCGTTCTCCAGCCCGAAAATGCGGCGGTCCATGACTGAACATTACGCCTTATGGCCTGAGCTGAAACCGGGTTCGACGGCACCGTTTCGATCATTTTCCGAACCCGCCACTACGTCGGGTGTACGGCCGGGGGCCGCGACGCCCTCCAGGACCCTTCCGGTGGCCAGCAGGACGGCCAGGGCCGCCACCCCTCCGGCCCCCGCGACGGCGAAGCTCCAGGCGGTCGAGCCGAGTTCGACGGCCGGCCCCGCGACGGCCGTGCCGGCTGCCGCGCCTACGCCGAACGTGGTGACGAGCCAGGAGAACGCCTCGGTCACCGTGCCGCGCGGGGCGTGCCGGTCGACCACGATGAAGGAGCAGGCGATGGCCGGTGCGAGGAACACGCCGGCGAGGGCGGCGAGGGCGGTCATGGCGGGCACCGAGGGGGTGAGCGTCAGCGGCAGGTAGCCCAGTGCCAGCAGCCCGACGATGACCCGCAGCCGCTTCTCGGGCGGACCCGCCCACTGCCGCGCCCCGTAGGCCAGGCCGCCGATCAGCGCGCCGAGGCCGAGTGCGGCCATCAGCCAGCCGTACACCGACTCCCGGCCGTGGTCGTCCGCGTACGCCACTCCGGCCACCGTGATGGAGCCGAGGGCGAGCCCGACGAAGAAGAACGCGCCGAGCAGGGCGAGGAGTCCGGGCGAGCGCAGGGCGCCGAGCCAGTGCGCTTCGCGGGGCGCGGAGCGCCAGGCGCGCGAGGGCTCGGACAGGACGACCGACAGCGCGCCGAGGACGCCGATGGCGTTGATGACGAGCAGGGCGGCGGCCGGGGACCAGAGGGAGACGAGCAGCGTCACCAGGAGCGGTCCGACGGTGAACATGATCTCCTGCGCCACGGCGTCCATGGCGTAGGCCCGGTGAACCTGGTCCTCGCCCTTGAGGACGCTGGGCCACAGGGCCCGCAGGCCGCCCTCCAGCGGCGGTGTGGCGACTCCGGCGACGACGACGGCGAGGCAGGCCAGCGGGAGGGACGCGAGGCCGGCGAAGGCCAGCAGGGACATGCCCAGCGCGGAGAGCACGGCTGCCGGGAGCTGGACGCGCGGCTGCCCGTACAGGTCGACCGCCCGGCCGAGCAGCGGCTGGCCCACGGCGGTGGCCAGTCCGTAGGCGGCGGCGAGAGCGCCGGCCAGCGTGTAGCTGCCGCCCTCCGCCCGGGTGAACAGCACGATCGCGATGTGCGCGGTGCCGTTGGGCAGCCGCCCCACCAGGGTGCCCGTCAGCAGCCGGGCGGCATGCCGCGCCCGGAGGATGTCCAGATATCCTGCGGCCATTCCCGCCCCTCTCCGCCCCGGGGCGGTGCCGCCCACCGAGGTGTTACGTATAACTTCGAGGTTCATACGTACCATGTGCGCAGTTCGCGGGTCCACCTCGCGGCAGCACGGAGACAACTCGCACGGAGGCACGAGTGACCAGCGCGCAGCAGCCCGTCCCCGCCCGGCCCACCAGCCGCGACGTGGCCCGTGCGGCGGGGGTCTCCCAGGCGACGGTCTCCCTGGTGCTCGGCGGGAAGTGGCCCGGCAGAGTGTCGGAGACCACGGCCCAGCGGGTCCGGGACACCGCGGCGGAGATCGGCTACCGGCCCAATCTGGCGGCCCGCAGTCTGCGGCTCGGCCGCACCAGGACCGCGCTGCTGGTGGTGCCCGCGCTCACCAACGAGTTCTTCGCCCGGGTGTACGCCGGGGCGGCGGCGGTCGCCGCGGAGCACGACTTCGGTGTGGTGCTCTACCCCTCGCCGGACGGCACGGGCCCGGCCCGGGACCCGTTCGCCTCGGCGCGCGCGGCACTCGACGGGGTCATCGCCTCCTCGATGGCCGCCGACGCCCTGGAGGCGCTGCACGGCGCGGACCTGCCGCTGGTGATGCTCGACAGCGACCCCTCGGGCAGCGGGCCCGCCGCCCATGTGAACCTCGACATCGCCGACGGGATGCGGCAGGTGACGGGCCATCTGCTGGGACTCGGCCACCGTCGCTTCCTGCACCTGGCCTCCGCCGTGGACACCTGGACGTTCGCGGTGCGCGCCGAGGCGCTGCACGACGCGCTGGGCACGGCGGGGGACGCGACGGTGCGCACGGTACGGGCTCCACTGGACGTACGGGCGGGGCGCGAGGCGGCCGAACAGGCCCTGGCAGCCGCCGGCGGCCGGCCCACCGCGATCGTCTGCGACGACGACATCCTGGCCGCCGGAGCCTGCAAGGCGGCCCGCCGGCTCGGGCTGCGGGTGCCGGACGACCTGTCGGTCACCGGATTCGACGACCTGGCGCTGGCCACCGCGCTGGAGCCGGAGCTGACCACGGTGCGGCTGCCGGCGGAGCGGGTCGGGCAACGGGGCATGGAGGCGCTGCTCGCGGTGCTGGACGGCCGCCCCGTCGAGCCGGGCGGTCCGCCGGTCTCGCTCGTCGTGCGCGGTTCCACGGGGCCGCCGCCCGGCGCCCGGGCGTGACGGCGCCCCCGGGCCGGAGGGCGCGGGGGCGCCGGGGGCGCCGGGGGCCTACGTGTCCGTCTCCTCCGTGGAGCCGGTGGCGGTCTCGGCGGAGTCGTTGTCCTCGGTGTCGGACGGGGCGTCCGTCGGCGTGCTGCCGGCGGCCTCCGTGTCCAGCAGCCGGGCCAGCTGACGGCCGACGATCCGCTTGAACTTGCGCTGCTGCGGACGGGTGCGGTCCAGGACGGCGACCTCAAGGCGCTCCGCGGGGATCTCCCGCTCACCGCCGCCCGGTTCCCGCGAGAGCGCCTGGACAGCCAGCTTGAGCGCCTCGGCCAGCGTCATGCCGTCGCGGTGCCGCTGGTCGAGGAAGCTGCTGATCTGTTCGGAGTTGCCGCCGACCGCGACGGAGCCGTGCTCGTCCACGATCGAACCGTCGTGCGGCAGCCGGTAGATCTGGTCGCCCTCGGCCTCGCTGCCGACCTCGGCGACCACCAGCTCCACCTCGTACGGCTTCTCGGCCGCGCTGGAGAAGATGGTCCCGAGCGTCTGGGCGTAGACGTTGGCCAGCCCGCGGGCCGTCACGTCGTCCCGGTCGTAGGTGTATCCACGCAGATCGGCGTAGCGCACCCCGCCGATGCGGAGGTTCTCGTACTCGTTGTACTTGCCGGCGGCCGCGAAGCCGATCCGGTCGTAGATCTCGCTGAACTTGTGGAGTGCGCGGGACGGGTTCTCGCCGACGAACACAATGCCGTCGGCATACTGCAGCACAACGAGGCTGCGACCACGGGCGATGCCCTTGCGGGCGTATTCCGCCCGGTCGGCCATGGCCTGCTGGGGTGAGACATAGAACGGCGTCGACACCGGCTATCCGTCCCTTTCTGTCAGTGACGAGTGCGTCGGGGGAGGCTCGGGGTCCGGGTCAGAGCAGCGCGGCGCGCGGGCCGTCGGGCTGCTCGAGTCGGCGTTCCAGGATGGAGCGCGCGATCTCGGAGGACTCCTGGTCGGTCAGCCTCCGGAAGCCTTCGTCGGTGATGACGGTGACGATCGGGTAGATGCGGCGGGCCACGTCCGGGCCGCCGGTCGCCGAGTCGTCGTCCGCCGCGTCGTACAGCGCCTGTACGACCAGGGTGAGGGCCTGCTGCTCCGTCAGGTCCTCGCGGAAGAGCTTCTTCATCGCGTTGCGGGCGAAGATCGACCCGGAGCCGGTGGCGGCGTAGCCGTTCTCCTCGGTGCGTCCGCCGGTGACGTCGTAGGAGAAGATGCGGCCCTTCTCGCGGTCGACGTCGTAGCCGGCGAAGAGGGGCACCACCGCGAGGCCCTGCATGGCCATCGCGAGGTTGCTGCGGATCATGGTGGAGAGGCGGTTGGCCTTGCCCTCCAGGGAGAGCTGGGCGCCCTCGACCTTCTCGAAGTGCTCCAGCTCCAGCTGGAACAGCTTGACCATCTCCACGGCCAGTCCGGCGGTGCCGGCGATGCCGACCGCGGAGTACTCGTCGGCCGGGAAGACTTTCTGCATGTCGCGCGACGCGATCATGTTGCCCATGGTGGCGCGCCGGTCGCCGGCCAGGACCACACCACCGGGGAAGGACGCCGAGACGATGGTCGTCCCGTGCGGCGCCTCGATGGCCCCCTGGAGCGGCGGCAGGCTCCGGTTGCCCGGGAGCATCTCGGGCGACTGATCGGACAGGAAGTCCATGAACGAGGACGAACCCGGCGTCAGGAAGGCAGCTGGTAGACGCCCGGTGCTACGAGTGTTGGCTTCCACGCGTTTCCCTCCAGGTAAGCGATGGCCCTGCGCAAGAGAGTCAGGATCATCCCCCAACTTGCCGATGGCCGAATTGCAGTTGAAGCACGTACGTCACGGACCCTACCCGCCCGGTGGCAGTGATCCACATGTTCGGGGAGGGTTATCCGCACCGATCCGGCGGGGCCGGGAGGCGGCCTCCGGTCGGCGGGCGGGGTGACGGCCCACGCCGTGGCGTGCGCCGTCACCCCGTCCTCCCCGCTTGCCCGCGCGGACGCCCGGAACTACCGGTCGCTCACACCGGTGAACTACTGTCCACCCTTCTGAACGAACGACCTCACGAAATCCTCGGCATTCTCTTCGAGGACATCGTCGATCTCGTCGAGAACCGAGTCGACGTCGTCGCTCAGCTTCTCCTGGCGCTCCGCGAGGTCCTCGGACGCCTGCAAGTCCTGTGCCTGCTCCTCGGCCTCCTCGGTGGAACGCGTCGCCTTCTGCTGTCCGCCGCCGGTGTCCTTGGTCGCCATGTAGCTCACCCCGCTCGGTTCGAAGCAATCGAAGCTCTTGATCAGACCCTACCCACGGGGCCCGACATTTGGCCCGGTAGTTGATGCAACGCCCGCGCCCCAGATGATTGATTCCCAGCCCGGGGGCCTTTCAGCCGCCCGAGAGCGCCCGGACCAGCTCCTCCGCCGTCCGGCAACGGTCCAGCAGGCCCTCGACGTGCTCCCTCGTGCCGCGCAGCGGCTCCAGGGTGGGCACCCGCTGCAGGGAGTCGCGGTCCGGAAGGTCGAAGATCACCGAATCCCAGGACGCCGCCGCCACGTCGTCGGCGTACTGTTCGAGGCACCGGCCCCGGAAGTAGGCCCGGGTGTCCTCCGGGGGCTTCGTACGGGCCCTGGCGACCTCCTCCTCGTCCAGGAGGCGCTTCATCTTCCCGCGGGCCGCCAGGCGGTTGTAGAGGCCCTTGTCGGGCCGTACGTCCGCGTACTGGAGGTCCACCAGATGCAGCCGGGAGGCGTCCCAGTCCAGCGCGTCGCGGCGGCGGTAGCCCTCCATGAGCTCCCGCTTGGCGATCCAGTCCAGTTCGCCGGACAGGCTCATCGGATCGGTCTCCAGCCGGTTGAGGGTGTCCTCCCAGCGGATCAACATGTCCTTGGTCTGCTCGTCGGCGTCGGCGCCGTACCGCTCGTCGACGTACTTGCGGGCCAGCTCGAAGTACTCCATCTGGAGCTGGACCCCGGTGAGCGTCCGGCCGTTGCGGAGAGTGATCAGCTGCCGCAGGCCGGGGTCGTGCGAGACCTGGTGCAGGGTGCGCACGGGCTGGTCGACCGCGAGGTCGACGTTGATGAAGGCGTCCTCGATCATGGCCAGCACCAGGGAGGTGGTGCCCAGCTTGAGGTAGGTGGAGATCTCCGAGAGGTTGGCGTCGCCGATGATCACATGGAGCCGGCGGTACTTCTCCGCGTCGGAGTGGGGCTCGTCGCGGGTGTTGATGATGGGCCGCTTGAGCGTGGTTTCCAGGCCGACCTCGACCTCGAAGTAGTCGGCGCGCTGGCTGATCTGGAAGCCGTGCTCCCGGCCGTCCTGGCCGATGCCGACCCGGCCCGCGCCCGTGACGACCTGGCGCGAGACGAAGAACGGCGTCAGATGGCGCACGATGTCCGAGAACGGCGTCTCCCGCCGCATGAGGTAGTTCTCGTGCGTGCCGTAGGAGGCGCCCTTGTTGTCGGTGTTGTTCTTGTAGAGGTGGATCGGCTGCGCCCCGGGGATGGCGGCCGCCCGCTCGGCGGCCTCCGCCATGATCCGTTCGCCGGCCTTGTCCCAGAGCACCGCGTCCCGCGGATTGGTGATCTCCGGGGAGCTGTATTCGGGGTGCGCGTGGTCGACGTACAGCCGGGCGCCGTTGGTGAGGATGACATTGGCCAGGCCGATGTCCTCGTCGGTGAGCTGGCTGGAGTCGGCGGTCTCACGGGCGAGGTCGAAGCCTCGCGCGTCCCGCAGCGGATTCTCCTCCTCGAAGTCCCAGCGGGCGCGTCGCGCCCGGTGCATCGCCGCCGCGTACGCGTTGACGATCTGGGACGAGGTGAGCATGGCATTGGCGTTGGGGTGGCCGGGGACGGAGATCCCGTACTCCGTCTCGATGCCCATTACTCGCCGTACGGTCATGCGGCCCTCCTTGCCCGGCGTCGGTCCCCTCCGGGAGCGACGCTCAAGTACCGCTGCTGTGTCCGGTGCGTTCGCGGTGCCCGTCACCGCACTGCGCGATTCGGCGGTACCGCAGAGCCTAGAGGGCCTCTGCGCCGGTGGGGAGCTCCATTACGACATTGCTCCGGCACGGCCGGAACGGGGGAATGAAACCGGCTGCGGACGCCCCTGGGGGCTTCCGCAGCCGGTCCGCGTATTACAGGTACTGGCCGGTATTGGCCACCGTATCGATGGACCGTCCGGTGTCCGCGCCCTGCTTTCCGGTGACGAGTGTGCGGATGAAGACGATCCGCTCACCCTTCTTGCCGGAAATCCTGGCCCAGTCGTCCGGGTTGGTGGTGTTCGGCAGGTCCTCGTTCTCCTTGAACTCGTCCACGCACGCCTGCAGGAGGTGGGCGACCCGCAGCCCCTTCTGGCCCTGTTCCAGGAATGCCTTGATGGCCATCTTCTTTGCCCGGTCGACGATGTTCTGAATCATCGCGCCGGAGTTGAAGTCCTTGAAGTACAGGACTTCCTTGTCGCCGTTGGCGTACGTGACCTCGAGGAAGCGGTTCTCCTCCGACTCCGTGTACATCCGCTCCACGACGGACTGGATCATGGCGTGGGCGGCGGACGTCCGGGAGCCGGTGTGCTCGGCCAGATCGTCCGCGTGCAGCGGGAGCGACGGGGTCAGGTACTTCGCGAAGATGTCCTTCGCCGCCTCGGCGTCCGGACGCTCGATCTTGATCTTCACATCGAGACGGCCGGGCCGCAGGATGGCGGGGTCGATCATGTCCTCGCGGTTGGAGGCGCCGATGACGATGACGTTCTCCAGCCCCTCCACCCCGTCGATCTCGGCGAGCAGCTGCGGGACGATGGTGTTCTCCACGTCCGAGCTGACGCCGCTGCCGCGGGTGCGGAAGAGGGACTCCATCTCGTCGAAGAAGACGATGACGGGGGTGCCCTCGCTCGCCTTCTCCCTAGCCCGCTGGAAGACCAGCCGGATGTGCCGCTCGGTCTCGCCGACGTACTTGTTGAGGAGCTCGGGGCCCTTGATATTGAGGAAGTAGCTCTTCCCCGCGGGCTGCCCGGTGACCTCGGCGACCTTCTTGGCGAGCGAATTGGCTACGGCCTTGGCGATGAGCGTCTTGCCGCAGCCGGGCGGCCCGTAGAGCAGGATGCCCTTCGGCGGGCGCAGCTCGTGCTCCTTGAAGAGGTCGGGGTGCAGATACGGAAGCTCGACCGCGTCGCGGATCAGCTCGATCTGGTCGCCCAGACCGCCGATCTTGTCGTAGTCGATGTCCGGGACCTCTTCGAGGACGAGCTCCTCGACCTCGCTCTTGGGGACCACCTCGTAGACGTAACCCGATCTGGAGTCCAGAAGCAGGGCGTCGCCGGCGCGGATGGTCATGTCCAGCAGCGGCTCGGCGAGCCGCACCACCCTCTCCTCGTCGGTGTGTCCGACCACGAGGGCGCGCTCGCCGTCCTCAAGGATCTCCTTGAGGGTGACGATGTCCCCGGCCCGCTCGTACTCCATGGCCTCGACCACGTTGAGCGCTTCGTTGAGCATGACCTCCTGGCCGCGCCGGAGGTCATCGAGCTCGACACTCGGGCTGACGTTCACCCGGAGCTTGCGGCCCCCGGTGAAGATGTCGCAGGTGCCGTCCTCGTTGGCCTGCAGGAAGACCCCGAAGCCGGCCGGCGGCTGCGCGAGCCGGTCGACCTCCTCCTTGAGGGCCACAATCTGGTCACGCGCCTCACGGAGCGTGTTGGCGAGCCGCTCGTTCTGTGCGGACACGCCTGCCAGGTTCGTCTGCAACTCGACGATCCGCTCTTCGAGAATCCTCGTATGACGCGGAGAGTCGGCGAGCTTACGTCGCAGGACGGCGATTTCCTGCTCGAGAAAGGCAACCTGGCCCGCTGGGTCTTCTGACCCTCGCGCGGGCCGGATGCCGCGGTTGATGTCGTCGTCGTGGGCTGCCACGGTCCTCACCTCCTCCATGGGGAGCTGGACGCTTCCTGACCCTACCTGGGTGGGTGGTGATTGAAACCCCTAGATCACAAAGACTGCGGGGCGTGTCCGATCTTCACTCTTGCGCTCTCCCTCACGCCAAGGGAATACCCACCCTTCGGCACCGGAAAGCCGCCGGTTGTATCGTCGAACCGTTCAACACCCGTCAGGGCTGGCTCCAATTGGTTCAGATACGCAGGAACGGCAGGACACATGACCGTGCAGCAGGACTCGCCGGGCGACAGTGACACGCAGGACCTGGAGGTCTGGATCGACCAGGACCTCTGTACGGGCGACGGCATCTGTGTGCAGTACGCCCCCGATGTCTTCGAGCTGGACATCGACGGCCTGGCATACGTGAAGAGCGGCGACGACGAGCTCCTGCAGAACCCGGGGGCGACCACTCCGGTGCCGCTGCCGCTCCTCCAGGACGTCGTCGATTCGGCCAAGGAGTGCCCCGGGGACTGCATCCACGTGCGGCGCGTCAAGGACAGCGTCGAGGTGTACGGGCCGGACGCCGACTAGGCGGCCGGGGGCCCCGGACGCGCTTGCGGACGAGGCCCCGGGGGGCGGCGCTCAGGCGCTTCGGGCGAGGTCCCCCGAGGCGCGGACGAACGCCCGTCCCTTCCACCGCCAGGACGCCTGTTCCTCCTGGTCGGGGCAGCAGCGGGGCACATCGAGCGAGGAGTAGCCGAGGAGGGTCGCCGAGACGACGCCGTCGCGCACGGCGAAGTCCCCGACCGTCTTCTTGTCGGCGGGGTCCACCAGGGTCGCCACGACCCGGGGTGCGGCCCCGCCCGTCCGTGTCAGGACGTAGATGCCGCCGGGCGGGGTCCCCGATCCGGCGGCGCAGTGCACCACGGCGACGGTTTCCGGCCGCCCGTCGCCGTCGAGGTCCCCGGGGGCCTGCTTCGCGACGGTCGTCCCGGCGCCGGCGCACTCCAGCGGGAAGTCCACGCCCGCCGGGTCCGGTGCGGGTGCGCCGTGGGTCGTGGTGGTCCGCTGCTCGGGGGCCGTGGCGGTCGCCGTGGCCGTACGGGGCTGGAGCAGCCCGGCCAGCGCGACGACCCCCGCCATCGCCGCGGCCGTGGCGAGCCAGTGCACCGGCTTGGCGGCGGTGTGGGCGAGATCCGGGAGCGCGGGGGTCTGCACGCGGTATGTCTCCTGATGGTTCCTGGAAGCCCGGTGAAGGGTGGGGAACACCCCCGAGGGGTGGCCAGCATCGTGCCACACCTCACACCCGGGCGGAACGGCGGGGTCAACGAAAAGGCGCCGCCGCGCGGTTCCCCGGTCGGTCGGGGAACCGCGCGGCGGCGCCGGTGCGTTGGACGGGTCAGCTACGGGAGGCGGCGGAGCCGCTCTGGCTGCCGGGCCCGTCGTAGTCGTCGCCGTAGGCGCCCTTGGACGGGCGGCGGCGGCGGAGCGGCGGCTCGACGCCGTCCGCGAGGCGGCGGGCGGTGACCAGGAAGCCGGTGTGGCCGATCATCCGGTGGTCGGGACGGACGGCGAGGCCCTCCACGTGCCAGTTGCGGATCATCGACTCCCAGGGCTGCGGTTCGGCGAAGCAGCCGATCTCGCGGATGGACTCGACGGTGCGCGAGAGCTGGGTGGTGGTGGCGACGTAGGCGCAGAGGATGCCGCCGGGGACCAGGGCCTTGGACACGGCCTCCAGGCACTCCCAGGGGGCGAGCATGTCCAGCACGACACGGTCGACGTCGGTGTCGGAGAGGTTGTCCTGGAGGTCGCCGACCGTCAGCTGCCAGGCGGGGTGCGGGGAGCCGAAATAGCGCTCGACGTTCTGCTGGGCGATCTCGGCGAAGTCCTCGCGACGCTCGTAGGAGTGCAGCATGCCCTGCTCACCGATGGCGCGCAGCAGGAAGGTGCTGAGCGAGCCGGATCCGACCCCGGCCTCCACGACGCGGGCGCCGGGGAAGATGTCGGCGAAGGCCAGGATCTGGCCCGCGTCCTTGGGGTAGACCACGGCGGCGCCGCGGGGCATGGACAGGACGTAGTCGGGGAGCAGGGGGCGCAGCGCGAGATAGGCGACGTTTCCCGTGGTTCGGACAACACTGCCCTCGGGAGCACCGATCAGCTCGTCGTGCGGGAAAGAACCCTTGTGGGTGTGGAAGTTCTTTCCGGCTTCGAGCGTGAAGGTGTAGTGGCGTCCCTTGGGGTCGGTGAGCTGGACCTGGTCCCCGACCTTGAAGGGCCCACGTCGGCGGGCGGCACCGGTCGGTTCAGACATGTGACCAGCGTACCGGTGATTCCGGGGCCGCCGACCGCCCGGCCGGTGCGGCGACGGGCCCGCGGGCGGCGGCTTCAGGATTCGGGGCGGGCCATGGCCTTGACGAAGGCGCGCTCCACGTCGCCCGTGGAGAGGACTCCGTAGATCTCGCCGGTCTCCTCGACGACCAGGTACTCGGTGGCGGGGGTCGCCTTGAGCCGGTCCAGGAGGGCCTCGCCGGCCAGCTCCGCGGGGATCTTCATGCCTTCGGTGAGGTCCTGGGCGAGGCCGCTGACGGCGACCCAGGGGCGGCGGTGTTCGGGGACGCCGACGATGGCGGCCTCGCGGACGACGGCCTTGGGGTCGCCCTGCCCGTCGACGACGACGAGGGCGCGGGCGCCCGCCTCGTTGGCCCGGCGCAGCGCTTCGGAGAGCGGGGTGGCGGACTCGACGGGGACGGCGCGGCGGGTCAGGGTGCGGGCCCGGAGGTCGGGCAGGTGCTCGCGGAGGCGGGCCATGCGCAGGCTGTTCCCGGCACCGGTCCAGATGATGCCGGCGAGGATCGCGGCGAGCAGCGCGTCCATGACGGTCTCGACCCCGCCGACGTCCTGGGCGGAGCCGCCGAGCGTGCCGGTGTGGGTGAGCAGCGGCAGTCCGACGAGGACGACGACGGCGAGGCCGCGGCCGACCCAGGCGGCGGCGATGGTGCCGCTCATGGGCTTGCCGGTGATCTTCCAGACGACGGCGCGGAGCATCCGGCCGCCGTCGAGGGGGAGGCCGGGCAACAGGTTGAAGGCGGCCACGATGAGGTTGGAGATCATCAGGCCCGCGAGCAGGACGCCGGGGACCGTGCCGGGCTCGACCAGTTGCATCGCGCCGTAGAAGACGCCGCCGAGGACCAGGGACAGCAGCGGTCCCACGAAGGCGAGGACGAACTCGCGGCCGGGTGTCTCGCTCTCCTTCTCGATCTCCGAGACGCCGCCGAAGAACTGGAGCTGGATGCGGCGGACCGGGAGCTTGTAGCGCAGGGCGGCGACCGTGTGGGCCAGTTCGTGGACGAGCACGGAGGCGTAGAAGGCGATGGCGAAGAACAGGGCGACGAGGTACCGGGCGCCGCCCAGCTCGGGCAGCACGCGGTCGAGCTGGCCGCCGAACACCCAGGTGATCAGCGCCGCGACGACGAACCAGCTGGGGGCGACGTAGACGGGCACGCCGAAGGGCCGGCCCATCAGCAGGCCGCCGCCCGGCTCCGCGGGGCGTTTCGGCTTGCCGTTGTCGGGGTCGGCGCCGGGGGCCGCTCCCCCTGGGCCGGGCTGCGGCCGCCCGCTGTCGCCGCTGTCGTCCACGGGTTCCCTTCGGTTCGGTGAGTGGCGTGCGCCACGCTCGTGCAGTGTGCGAGGGTCTGCGGTCGATGGTATGCCGCTCGCTGTCAGTGGCGGGCCGTAGGGTCTTCAGACATGACTTCCGTGCCGCGGCCGCCTCAGCCGCCTTCGTCCCTGTCGCCGTCGCGGGCGAGTGATTTCATGCAGTGCCCCTTGCTCTACCGCTTCCGGGTCATCGACAAGCTGCCGGAGAAGCCCAGCGAGGCGGCTACCCGCGGCACGCTGGTCCATGCGGTGCTGGAGCGGCTCTTCGACGCACCGGCGGCCGACCGTACGGCGCCGCGGGCTCGGGCGCTGATTCCCGGCCAGTGGGACCGGCTGCTGGAGGCGAAGCCGGAGCTGACCGGCCTGTTCGCCGGAGACACCGAGGGTGAGCGCCTGTCGCGCTGGCTGGGTGAGGCGGAGCGCCTGGTCGACCGGTGGTTCTCGCTGGAGGACCCGACGCGGCTGGAGCCGGCGGAGCGCGAGCTGTTCGTCGAGACGGAGCTGGAGTCGGGGCTGCGGCTGCGCGGGGTGATCGACCGGGTGGACGTCGCGCCGAGCGGCGAGGTCCGGATCGTCGACTACAAGACGGGGAAGGCGCCCCGGCCGGAGTACGCCGAGGGGCCCCTGTTCCAGATGACGTTCTACGCGCTGGTGGTCTGGCGGCTGAAGGGGGTCGTGCCGCGCCGCCTCCAGCTGGTCTATCTGGGCAGCGGGGACGTCCTGACGTACGACCCGGTGGTGGCGGACCTGGAACGGGTGGAGCGCAAGCTGCTGGCGCTGTGGGACGCGATCTCGCTGGCGACGGAGACGGGTGACTGGCGGCCCCGGCCGACGAAGCTGTGCGGCTGGTGCGACCACCAGGCGGTGTGTCCGGAATTCGGCGGGACTCCCCCGGTATACCCGCTGTCGGTCCGCCCGGCGGGTTCGGGCGAGGATGGCCAGGGCAGAATGGGACCGGTCCAGGCCGAGGCCGGCCGAGCCGTGGCCCTTGAGGGCCCTTAAGGAGTTCCTGTGGCGATCCGCGTCCTTCTGGTCGACGACCAGCCTCTGCTGCGCACCGGTTTCCGGATGATCCTGGAGGCCGAGGGCGATCTGGCGGTGGTCGGAGAGGCCGGTGACGGTCTGCAGGCCATCGACCAGGTGCGGGCACTGCAGCCCGATGTGGTGCTGATGGACATCCGGATGCCGCGGATGGACGGGGTGGAGGCGACCCGTCAGATCTCCGGCCCCGGGAAGGACGGCCCGGCGAAGGTGCTGGTGCTGACCACCTTCGATCTCGACGAGTACGTGGTGGAGGCGCTGCGTGCGGGGGCGAGCGGCTTCCTGCTGAAGGACGCTCCGGCGGCGGAGCTGGTGCAGGCGATCCGGGTGGTGGCGGCGGGCGAGGCGATGCTCGCGCCGAGCATCACGCGCCGCCTGCTCGACAAGTACGCCGACCATCTGCCGTCCGGTGAGGACCCGGTGCCGGACGCCCTGCACACGCTGACGGACCGTGAGGTCGAGGTGCTGAAGCTGGTGGCGCGTGGCCTGTCGAACGCGGAGATCGCGGCGGACCTGTTCGTCAGCGAGACGACGGTCAAGACGCATGTGGGCCATGTGCTCACGAAGTTGGGCCTGCGCGACCGGGTGCAGGCCGCGGTGTACGCGTACGAGAGCGGGCTGGTGCGCCCGGGCGCACAGTAGCGGGCGCCTCCTCCGGTCGCGGCGAAGCCGTCCGGCCCGTCCCCATCTGTCGGCAGGTGGGGACGGGCCGGACGGCTTCGGTGGTCCGGTGGTCAGGCGCCGGGCCGGTTGAGCTCCCAGAGCTGGAGTTCGGAGGTGGCGCTGACGGAGCGTTCGACGCCGGCGATCCCGTCCCGGGAGGCCACGTACTGCTTGCCCTGCCAGATCGGGAGCACGGGCACGTCGGTGGCGACGATGTCCTGGAGCTTCTCGTAGGTGGCGGCGGCAGCGCTGCGGTCGGTCTCCCGGCGGGACTGCGGGATGAGGGTTCGCGCCTCGCGGGAGCGGTAGGGCGAGTTGAGGAAGTTGTTCTCGTCCAGGAAGGGCGCGGTGTAGTTGTCCGGGTCCGGGAAGTCGGGGAACCAGCCCATGCCGTAGACGGCGTAGTCGCCGCGCTTCTGCTCGGGGCGGTACTTCGACCATTCCTTGCCCTGGAGGGAGACCTCGAAGAGACCGGAGCTGTTCAGCTGCTGCTGGATCGCCTTGAACTCCTCGGCGGTGGCCGGGCCGTAGTGGTCGTCGGTGTAGTGCAGGGTGAACTTCACCGGCGTCTCGACGCCGGCGTCGCGGAGGATCTTCGCGGCCTTGGCCGTGCTGGGCTCGCCGTACTTGTTGAAGAAGGCGTTGGTGTGCCCGGCGATGCTGGTCGGGATCAGTGAGTAGAGCGGTTCGGCGGTGGTGCCGTACACCTTGCCCGCGATCTCGCCCCGGTCGATGATCTGCGCCATGGCCTGCCGGACGGGCTTGTCGACCACCGGGTCCTCGGTGTCGAACCCGAGGTAGCTGATGGCCAGGCCGGGCAGCTCGGTGAGCTCGATGCCCTCCTTCGGGTCCACGAGCATGTCGTGGGCCTGCTCGGGCGACATCGCCCGGGTCATCATGTGGATCTTCTTCTCGTCGAGCGCGCGGGCCATGGCCCCTGCGTCGGGGAAGAGGTCCATCTCGACCTTTTCGTTGAGGACCTTCAGCTCGCCCTTGTACGAGGGGTTCCTGGTGAAGGCGATCTCGACGACCCGGCCGTCCTCGGACCGCGGCTTCATGGTGTACGGGCCGGAGCCGTTCACCTGGAAGCCCTTGCGCGCCTCCTTCGCCGGGTACTGGGCCTTCGGGACGATGCCGGCGGCGGGGGTGGCGAGCTTGTACGGGAAGGTCGCGTCGGGCGTGTTCAGGTGGAAGATCACCTGGTCCTCGCCCTTGGTCTCGATCATGTCGATGTTGGCGAGCAGGCCGACCGGCCCGCTGTCCGCGTCGATGTCGATGACGCGCTGGATGGAATGCTTGACGTCCTCGGCGGTGACGGGGGTTCCGTCGGCGAACGTGAGGCCCGCCCGCAGGGTGCAGCGGTAGCTCTCGTTCTCGGTGTCGGTGAAGGTGCAGCTGCGGGCGGCCTCGGGCACCGGCTCGCCGCCGCCGCCAGGCACCGTGGTCAGGGTCTGCACGGTCTGCCGCAGGACGTTCCAGACGCCCGCTTCGTAGCCGACGGCCGGGTCGAGCGGCGCGGGATTCTCCTTGGATGCCACGAGCTGGTCCGTGGTGCCGACGACGATGGCTCCCTCGCCACCGGCGCCGCTGTCCGTGCTGCCGCAGGCGGCGAGCACGGGGGCGAGCAGGCCGACGACGGCCGGCAGCACCAGGGTCTTGCGGTTCATCTGGACGTTCTCCCTCATCCCGGCAGGTGAGGAATCCAAGTTAGTAGCCGCGCGTGACCTCTCCGACCGTCCGGAGAGCGGCTCACGCTCGCCGGACGACCGGAGGTGGCGACATATGATCACTATTGCGGACAACTCGCCCGATTCCGGCGGCCTACCGGAGGTTTTTCGGTGAGGAAGATCACCCGTCCGCCCTCTTCACAGATGCACTCGATCAATGATCCACATCCACGGAACGTTGCCGGAACGCACACGGAGGGGAACAGGAAATCCGCCGTTCCTTCACACACGTCGGCCCGGTGCGGGTGTGCGTCCGATGCGCGGGTGCGTCCCGTACGGGGTCAGCCCGTCCCGCCCGCTCCCGTGATGAGCTTGCGCAGGAAGGCGAGGTCGACCTCTTCGAGGGAGCCGACGACCACGCGCCCGGCCGCGGGGGCGATGGGGGCGACGGACGGCACGGCGACGACGCGGCAGCCGGCTGCCTCGGCGGCGGCCACACCGGTCGCGGTGTCCTCGATGACGGCGCAGCGCCAGGGGTCGGCGCCGAAGCCCGCGGCGGCGGTGAGGTAGGGCTCGGGGTGGGGCTTGGTCCGGACGACCTCGTCCCCGGCGACCGTGAGAGCGAAGTGGTGGTGTCCCACCGAGCCCATCACGCGGTCGATGATCCGGCGGTGGGAGGCCGATACGAGCGCCGTGGGGACCTCGTAGGCGCCCAACTCGGCGAGCAGCCGCTCCGCCCCCGGCATCAGGGGCACGCCGCGGTCGATACGGCTCTCGAAGCCGTCGTTGAGCAGCACGGTCAGCTCGTCCAGCCGGATGTCGGCGCCGGTGGCGTCGATGAGGTAACCGGCGCTGCGGGTCATCGGACCGCCGACGACCACGTCCCGCCAGGACTCGTCCAGCCGGTGCCCGAGGCCGGCGAAGACCTCCTTCTCGACGTCCCACCAGAAACCCTCGGTATCGACCAGGGTTCCGTCCATGTCGAGAAGGACCGCTTGCAGGGCGGCGTCTTCGGCCGTGCGGGTCAAGGACGCGGGGACCGTACTGGTCATCCGGCACACCTTCCGTAAGGGAGGAGAAGGCCGGCCGCCATTCCCCCGAAAGCGGGAGGGCGACCGGCCTGCACTGGACCGACCAGTGTACGACGTGTCCGTCCACGGTGCGCGAAAGGCGCGAGGCCGCTGCGGGAACACGGGGTTACCGGGCGTTGAAGTACTTCGCCTCGGGGTGGTGGATGACGATGGCGTCGGTGGACTGCTCCGGGTGGAGCTGGAACTCCTCGGAGAGGTGGACGCCGATCCGCTCCGGCCGCAGGAGGTCGGCGATCTTCGCCCGGTCCTCCAGGTCCGGGCACGCGCCGTAACCGAGCGAGAACCGCGCGCCGCGGTACTTGAGCGCGAACATGTCCTCGACGTCCGCCGGGTCCTCCCCCGCGAAGCCCAGCTCGCTGCGGACCCGGGCGTGCCAGTACTCGGCGAGCGCCTCGGCGAGCTGGACGGAGAGCCCGTGCAGCTCCAGGTAGTCGCGGTAGGAGTTGGCGGCGAACAGTTCGGCCGTGGCCTCGCCGATCCTGGAGCCGACGGTGACGACCTGGAGGCCGATGACGTCCCTCTCGCCGGACTCCTCCGGGCGGAAGAAGTCGGCGAGGCAGAGGCGGCGGCCGCGGCGCTGGCGCGGGAAGGTGAAGCGGGTGCGCTCGGAGCCGTCCTCGTGGAGGAGGATCACGTCCTCGCCCTTGGAGACACAGGGGAAGTAGCCGTAGACGACGGCCGCTTCCAGGAGGTTGTTCGACTGGAGGTGGTCGAGCCAGCCGCGCAGGTGCGGACGCCCCTCCGTCTCGACGAGTTCCTCGTACGTCGGTCCGTCGCCGGTGCGGGCCTGCTTGAGGCCCCACTGCCCCTTGAACAGGGCGCCCTCGTCGAGCCAGGAGGCGTAGTCCTTGAGCGGGATGCCCTTGATGACGCGGGTGCCGAGGAACGGCGGGGTGGGGACCGGGTTGGTGGTGGAGACGTCCGAGCGCACCGAGCCCTCGGGCTCCTCGACCTCCAGTACGGCAGTGTCGATGTTCTTCTTGGGCACCCTGCGCTGCTTGAGCTCGGGCAGCACCGCGCCGGGGACGCCGCGCTTGACGCCGATGAGGGCGTCCATGAGGCGCAGGCCCTCGAAGGCGTCGCGGGCGTAGCGGACCTCTCCCTCGTAGATCTCGTGCAGGTCCTGCTCGACGTACGCCCGCGTCAGGGCCGCTCCGCCGAGGATGACGGGGAAGTCGGCGGCCATCTTGCGCTGATTGAGTTCCTGGAGGTTCTCCTTCATGATCACGGTCGACTTGACCAGGAGTCCGGACATGCCGATCACGTCGGCGCGGTGCTCCTCGGCTGCTTCCAGGATCGCGGAGACGGGCTGCTTGATGCCGAGGTTGACGACGGTGTAGCCGTTGTTGGAGAGGATGATGTCGACGAGGTTCTTGCCGATGTCGTGGACGTCGCCGCGGACGGTGGCCAGCACGATGGTGCCCTTGCCCTCGTCGTCGGTCTTCTCCATGTGCGGCTCCAGCTGGGCCACCGCGCCCTTCATGACCTCGGCGGACTGGAGGACGAACGGCAACTGCATCTGGCCGGAGCCGAACAGCTCGCCGACGACCTTCATGCCCTCCAGCAGCGTGTTGTTCACGATGTCGAGCGCCGGGGTCCCCTGGAGGGCTTCGTCGAGGTCGGCCTCCAGGCCGTTCTTCTCGCCGTCGACGATGCGCCGCTTGAGGCGCTCGTCCAGCGGGAGGGCCATCAGCTCCTCGGCCTTGCCCGCCTTCATCGACTTCATGTTGACCCCCTCGAACAGCTCCATGAGCCTCTGGAGGGGGTCGTAGCCCTCGACCCGGCGGTCGTGGATCAGGTCGAGGGCGACCTTGACCTGCTCCTCCTCCAGCCGGGCGATCGGCAGGATCTTCGACGCGTGCACGATCGCGGAG